>NZ_JBFUJK010000001.1:0-639049 GCF_056401395.1 Arthrobacter sp. P4_F11 | reverse complement strand
GCCGGGCGCGGCGCGCACGCCAACGACCCGCAGTACTTCGGCTACGCCCCGGTCGAGGCCGCGAACAAGGCCCTCGCCAAGGCCGGCATCGGCTGGGACCAGGTCGGCGCCGTCGAACTGAACGAGGCGTTCGCCGCGCAGTCCCTGGCCTGCATCAACGCCTGGGGCATCGACCCCTGCATCGTGAACCGGCACGGCGGCGCGATCGCCATGGGCCACCCGCTCGGCGCCTCCGGCGGCCGGATCCTGGGCACCCTGGCCCGGTCCCTGCAGGCCTCCGGGCAGCGCTGGGGCGTCGCCGCGATCTGCATCGGCGTCGGCCAGGGCCTCGCCGTCGTGCTCGAAAACGTCACCACCGCGCAGGCATAACCCGTCGGCACAACCAGTGACGGGCTGAGGGAATGCAGCACTGGCGGTCGGACACCGGGAGGTCCAAGCTTTAAACATTCGACGCAGGCCAAGTGTGGGCGTCCCGGCCTCCCTGGACTGCACGGCCAGGGTGATAGCACGGCGAGGGTGACGGCACTGCGGGTGCGAGGAGAGTGACGATGGTTGACACGGCAGCGCAGACTCTTCGGGCCGGGGCGCGCAACGACCTTGTGACGCAACTGCTGGGCATCTGGCTCCTCCTGGCTGTGTTCCTGGACGGCTGGGCCCACCTGCACGTTCCCGGGCTGGAAACCTTCTTCACCCCCTGGCACGCGGCACTCTATTCGGGCCTCGTGGCCACCGCCGCGTGGACGGCAAGCGTGATCTGGAGGAACCGCCAGCCCGGGCGGCCATTGACCCGGTCGGTGCCGGCCGGCTACCGGGGCACGGTCATCGGACTGGTCCTGTTCGCCGTCGCGGGTGTCCTGGATCTGGCCTGGCACGAGATCCTGGGCATCGAAGTCTCCCTCGATGCGCTGGTGAGCCCCACCCACCTGCTGCTGGGGTTCAGCCTCTTCCTTATCCTCGGCACCGGTATCCGCAGCGCACGGGCCGCCGCCGGCGCAGAGGCCTTCAACTGGACGCCGCCTGCGCTGTTGTCGCTCGCCCTGATGACGGGCCTGGGAGCCTTCTTCCTCATTTACTGCTCGGCGTTCGTCCGGACCCCGCCGGCCGTCCCCTATCTACAGACGCCGATCGGGAGCCCCGGGCACACCCAGGCGGAGCTGCCCCCGGCCCTCGGACTGGCCAGCTATTTGGTGACGACAGCGCTGATTATCGCACCCTTCCTCTACACCTTCTCAGGAGCCCGAAGGCCGCCTTTCGGTATTGCCACCATCCTGGTCGCCGTGGTGGCGTGGCTGCCGCTGGCCATGTCGGGGCTGCGCCCGGCCGCGGTCGCCGGTGCGGCAGGAGCCACGATCATCGCGGCAGCGGCGGATCTGCTGCTTGCCCGACGGCCGGGCCCGTGGTTGAGGCGCAGGTTGCCGGCGGTCACCGCCGTGCTGGCGGCACTCATCTGGACCGGCCAACTGGCTGGGATCGCCCTGGCGGCATCGATTCAATGGCCAGTGTCGATGTGGCTGGGAGCCGTCGTGCTGAGTGCGGGACTGGCAGCGGCCCTCGCTTTCCTCAGCTCGTTGAACACCAGGAGCGTCCCGGGGCCGGCAGCTCCACGATGAGCGTCAAATCCCCACTGTTCCCGGCGCCCGGAGTGGGCTAATTTGGGGATATAGGGGAGCGCCCGGTGCCCGGCTCGTTGCCGGCTGAGGCATCCGGCCTCGCCATGGAGTAAGGAACCCACCGTGGCCTACAACGTGGCCCAAAAGCTCATCGCATCCCATCTGGTGGCCGGGGAGATGATTCCCGGCCGTGAGATTGGCCTGCATATCGATCAGACCCTCACCCAGGACGCGACCGGGACGCTGGTCATGCTTGAACTGGAGGCCATCGGGCTCGACCGGGCACAAACTGAAGTGTCCGTGCAGTACGTGGACCACAACTTGTTGCAGGCCGACAGCAGGAACGCTGAGGACCATGATTTTCTCCGCTCGGCCTGCCGCCGGTTTGGTCTGTGGTTCTCGAAGGCCGGAAACGGGGTGTCCCATCCGACCCACATGCAGCGGTTTGGCCGTCCGGGCACGACCATGGTCGGTTCCGACAGTCACACCCCGGCAGCTGGGTCGCTGGGGATGCTGGCAATCGGGGTCGGCGGCACCGAGGTAGCCCTGGCCATCGCGGGCGAGCCGCTCTACCTGAAGATGCCGGAGATCTGGGGCGTGCGGCTTACCGGCAAGCTGCCACCATGGACCAGTGCTAAGGACGTCATCCTCGAAATGCTTCGCCGGCACGGCGTGAAGGGCGGTAAGGACCGGATCATCGAGTACTACGGTCCCGGCCTCGCCACGCTGAGTGCGATGGACCGGCACGTGATTGCCAATATGGGCGCCGAACTCGGTGCGACGAGCACGGTCTTCCCGGCCGATGACCAGGTCCGGGCCTTCCTGCGCTCCGAACAGCGCGAGGACGATTTCACCGAACTCCTCGCCGATTCCGGTGCCACTTACGACGTGACCGACGAGATCGACCTGGCCACGATCGAGCCGCTCATCGCCCTGCCCAGCTCACCCGGCAACGTCGTTCCGGTGCGGGAGGTCACTGGTAGGCCGGTGGCGCAGGTCGTGATTGGGTCCTCTGCGAACCCGGGCCTGCGCGACTTCGCAATTGTCGCCGCCATCACGAAGGGACGGCAGTGCCACCCGGGACTGTCCTTCGACGTCAACCCGAGTTCCCGGCAGATCCTGCAGGACCTCACCAGGATGGGGGCCACGTTTGATCTGATACGCGCCGGAGCCCGGCTGCACCAGACCGGATGCATGGGCTGCATCGGGATGGGACAGGCCCCCGCGAACGGAAGCAACAGCCTGCGCACAATGCCCCGCAACTTTCCCGGCCGTTCGGGCACGAAGGAGGACTCGGTCTACCTGTGCTCACCGGAGACGGCCGCGGCTGCTGCGCTCACCGGAATTATCACCGACCCGCGGGACCTGACGGAGCTCTTCGACCTTGAGTACCCCGAGATCGAACTTCCCGCGGTGTCGAGCGTGAACGTGGCAATGCTCGAGGAGCCGTTGGCGCCGGAAGAAGCCGGCAAAGTAGCACTGGTCAAGGGCGAAAACATCTCCTCGCTTCCGGTCTTCGGCCCACTCGCCGACCGCATCGAGGCACCAGTGGCCTTGGTGGTGGGCAACGATGTCTCGACGGACGAGATACTGCCAGCCGGTGCCCGCGTTCTGCCCTACCGCAGCAACATCCCCAAACTCGCCGAATTCACCTTCGACCAGCTCGACCCCACCTATGCCGACCGCGCCGCCCGTACCCGCGACTCCACCGGGCACATCCTGGTCGGCGGCACGAACTACGGTCAGGGCTCCTCACGGGAACACGCCGCTATCACCCCGCGCTTCCTCGGGCTGCGCGCAGTGGTGGCCGTCTCGTTCGCGCGGATCCACTGGCAGAACCTGGCCAATTTCGGCGTCCTCGCAGTCGAGTTCACAAATGCGGCCGATCATGACCGCATCGAACAGGACGATGTGCTCGCGCTGACAGGGATACACGACGCCCTGCTCACAGGCAAGGAGATCCTCGTGGAGAACCGGACCCGCGGCGAGGTCTACCCCGTGCGGCACAGTCTCTCCAGCCGTCAGGTGGACATGCTCCTGGCAGGTGGCCTCATCCCTTGGCTGCGCGAACGGAGAGCGCGGGAATGAGCTGCCGATCACCGCTGACGAGGATGGGTGTGCCGCGGTGAGCGGATGGCCACGGCCGGACGAGCCCTCCGGTGAAATCAGCCTCGTACTCGACCAGCGCAGCACCCTGGATCCGAAGGCTGACCTGCGCGACGGGTTGTCCGCGGTCGCCCGGCAGGGTTCCCACCTTTGGGTCGCCAATGACGAGACGACCAGCCTCGAACGGCTCACCCTGGAGGCCGGCGACCAGGCCCGCACCCACCGCAGCTTCGATCTCACCCACCTCCTTGAGCTGCCCGGGGACAAGGGTGAGATGGACATCGAGGGCCTCGATGTCGAGGACGACACGCTGTGGCTGCTTGGATCGCACAGCTCGGCCCGCAAACAGGTCAAGAACAACGCCACGCCCGCAGAAGCGCAGGATTCCCTGGCGACAGTGGAGGTCAGCCAGCGCCGTCGGGTGTTGGCCCGGCTTTCGACTAAGGACCTCCTCGATCCGGGCGGCCCCCGGACGGGGCAGCAGCAGCGCCCCGCCGTGCTGGGCCTCGGCCGGGGCACGGACCTGGTGGATCTGCTGGCCGATGACCCACATCTTGGTAGCTTCATCCAGTCCTCGACGACCGGTCGCCCGATCCCGGGCAAGGACAACGGCATTGACTGCGAGGGCCTCGCCGTAGCGGGCGACCGGGTGTTCATCGGTCTGCGCGGGCCGGTGCTGCGTGGGTGGGCGATGATCATAGAGCTCCAGGTTGGTGGCGGGCCCGGCTTGGAGCCGCAGGCGATCGGTCCCGGGAATCGTCGCTACCGCAAGCATTTCCTTCGCCTGCATGGTTTGGGCGTGCGGGATCTGTGCCGGCACGGACAGGACCTGCTCGTCCTGGCAGGACCCACCATGGAACTCGACGGGCGCGCGGCCGTGTTTCGCTGGCGGGGCGCGCTGACGTCGCAGGCCGAGGCCGTCCTGCCGAAAGACGACTTGCATTGCGAATTTGACGCGCCATTCGGCGAGGACGAGGACCATGCCGAGGGGATCACCGTTCTCGACGACGATCGGTCGGCCTTGGTGTTGTATGGGACGCCGTCGGGCAAGCGCAAGACCGGACGCCACGCGATCAAAGCCGACGTCTTCCGCCTCAGCGCGTAGGAACCGGCGCCGCGACGGTCCCGGGGAGGTGTTCCTATTGCTGCCGGCCCACTTTTCCCAGCCAGGCCCGCAGGAGAGGAACGACGACGTCACTGTGCATCGCACCCAGGTGATCGAGTGCAGGGAGTACTTGCACATCCCACCCGGCCTCGATGAGCTCGCGCTCATGGGCAGCCAGCGGTTCGCCGATCCGCACCGTCACGTCCCCCCAGCGGGGTCCGTAAGCGATGTGATCGGCGGCGCCCGCGAACGCCAGCCGGGGCAGATCCGGCGCCAGGCCAATAGTTGAATCGTCGAAGTCCTGGAGCGCTTCGTACAGCGTGAGGAACTGGCGGGTCTGTGTCTCGTTGGTCTGTATCGTGGCGGCATCCCAGTCGCCGGGTTTGACCGGGAGGTTCACCTCCGGCGATTGTTCCGGGGACCTGGCCGCCGCCGAGTGGGCCGCCCGCGTCACCGCCAACATGCTCTTGTACGGGCCCTCGCGCGGCGGGAATCCGCCCATGATGAGCGCCCAGAGCCGGTTTGTGCGGATCGCCAACTGCAAACCGCACAGGCCCAGCCACGAATAGCCGTAGTATCCGAAGGTCTCGGCGCGTGCCGCATCAGCGATAGCCAGCAAGTCGGCGGTGACGTTCTCCGGGGTGAGGGTATCGGGCGCAGGGTGCGCCATCCGGTGCCCCTCGTAGTCGGCCGCGATTACCCGATAGGACTGCGCGAGGCCCGACACCAGATGGGGCCCGAGGTCCGGGTCCGCGCCCCACTCCCGCATCGTCTGGGCTTCCGGCCCGGACCGCGGCTTCACATTGGCAGGGATGAGGAGCGCCCGGCCGTCACCGCTCACCAGGACGGGTATTGCCGTGCCGTCATGCAAAAGGGCCTCAACCATCTCGGACACCGGGATCCTCCTTATGGCTACAGCTCCGGTAGACAAAGTCTGCCACCGGTGCGTTCGCTTCGGAACGCCCCGGAGCCATGGTGTCCCGGCCCTGCTCTGGCGCACACCGGCGCAGGGGGGCCAGAATGGGGTCGTGCTCACCCCTGATCGAACCCAGAGGAAGGACTTTCATGACGCTCTATCAGCCTGAACCGGTCGAAATTTCAACGCGGATGCGGCCGGGGGAGTGGACCGAGGAAAGCCTGGAGATGCTGGTCGCGTCATACCGCGAGCAGCTCTCGCGCATGGGGGCGGCCGCCTCCGAGATCGACGTCGCGATCGACCGCGACGAGGGAGGCGGCGTCAGCGTGGTGGCGTCCTGGCTTAAGCCTGACGTCGCGCAGGAGATGACGGAGGTGAAGGACGACACCGGACTCGTGGCGATGGACCCCGACGCCGGGTCAGTGCGGCCGGCGCGCGACGACTCCGCGCCCCGATAGTACTTCGGGACCCGCTTGCGCTCCGGCAGGGTGGTGTTCCCGAAGCAACCCTTCGATCAGAGTGGAGCTTTCATGGCACCGCAGATTTCCGGCAACATCGATAAGAAACTGTTTGGGCTCTACCTCTCGGACCACCTCGCGGGGGCCACGGCGGGGCAGGGCCGCATCGAGCGAATGGCGCGCGACTTTACGGACACTCCCTTCCGCACAGAACTTGAAGCGCTCGCCACCCAGATCCGGGAGGAGCGGGAGTACCTGAAAGGACTAGCGGGGGATTTTGGCTTGCCACGGCGAACTCCCCGGAGGGCGGCGGCGTGGGTCGCGGAGCGTGCCGGCCGGCTCAAGCTCAACGGGCGGGTGGTGCGCCGCTCGCCGCTGACGCTGGTGTTGGAGTCTGAGGTCATGCGGTCAGCGGTGATGGGAAAGCTGGGGCTGTGGCAGACGCTGCGGGACCTCTCCGGCGATCTGGGACTGGACGGTGCCAGGTTTGACGGCCTGGCCACCACGGCTCGCCACCAGATCGCCACCCTGGACAGGGTCCATGAGTACGCCCGCCGGCGGTCGTTCTACACGAACCAGGGCAGCTGAGCAGACCGGGCATCGTCGGCTCGACCGTTCGCGTCGTGCCCTGCGCCTGGTGTGCACTGGCGCGCGCCGGCAGCGGAGACGAGAATGGGCTCGTGCTCCCTCCTCGCCCCGGCGGGGACGGCGACGCGATGAACGCCGCCGCCCGAAAGATTCAGCGCATCTATCTGACGTTGACGCTGGGCAATACCCTTGCGGCCTCGTTCATCTGGGGGATCAACACCCTCTTCCTGCTCGACGCCGGACTCAGCAACTTCGAGGCGTTTGCCGCGAATGCCTTCTTCACGGCCGGCATGGTGCTGTTCGAGGTGCCCACCGGAGTGGTTGCCGACGGTTGGGGCCGGCGCGTCTCGTTCCTGCTCGGAACCGTGACCCTCGCCGTCTCGACCTACTTCTACTACCTGCTTTGGCAGTTCTCCGCCCCGTTCTGGTGGTGGGCGGTAGTGTCGGTCCTGCTCGGCCTGGGCTTCACTTTCTTCTCCGGAGCGGTGGAGGCCTGGCTCGTCGATGCACTTCGCTTCTCGGGGTTCGAGGGCGGGATGGAAGCGGTGCTCGGGCGGGGCCAGATGGTCGCCGGAGTCGCGATGCTCGCCGGCTCTGTCGCCGGCGGCGTGATCGCGCAGGCCACCAATCTGGGCGTGCCGTTCCTGATGCGCGTGGGCGTGCTGCTGGCCATGTTCGCGGTGGCGTTTGGGCTCATGCGCGACGTCGGGTTCACCCCCGAACGCTCGACCCATCCCCTCCAGGCGACCCGGGCTGTACTCGCCGCCTCGATCGAGAACGGCTTGAAGAATCCGCCCGTACGTTACGTGATGCTGGCCGCGCCGTTCACCGCCGGCGTCGCCATCTATGTGTTTTACGCCCTGCAGCCGTACCTGCTCGAGCTCTATGGGGACCCCCACGCGTATTCCGTCGCGGGCCTGGCGGCGGCCATCGTGGCCGCGGCGCAGGTGCTCGGCGGCTGGATGGCTCCGCGCATCCGGCGTCTTGTCCGTCGGCGCACCACCGTGTTGATCCTGAGCAGCGTCATGGACACGGTGATCCTGGTGGTGCTCGGGTTCACCCACGTGTTCTGGGTGGCCCTGGTGCTGTTGGCGCTCTGGGCAGTGGTGTCATCGGCGGGCATACCGGTGCGGCAGGCGTACCTGAACGACATGATCGCCTCGAAGCAGCGCGCCACAGTGCTCAGCTTCGATTCACTCATGGGCTCAAGCGGTGGCGTGGTGGTCCAGCCGCTGCTCGGCCGGGCGGCAGATGTGTACGGCTACGCGGCGTCGCTGGCCATCGGCGGCGTGATCGAGTTGATCGCGGTGCCGTTCCTGCTGGCGAGCCGCCGGCAACGCCACCAGGCCGATCAGTCCAACGCCCCGACCAGCACCAACACCGGAACCCAGCCGGCGTAAGACGCCAGCCGGAATAACACTTCGGCCTCGCTCCTTACTTGGCGGGGCCTTCGGGGCCTACAGTGGGCGTGTAGAACCGTCGACAGGAGCGCCTCAGTGATTACCCTGCAGATCGAACACCAGGTCCGGGATTTTGACATGTGGCGGAGGGCTTTCGACAGCGATCCGCTGGACCGCGCCGCGTCGGGCGTGCGGTCATTCCGGATCTCGCGCCCGCTTGACCAGCAGGATTACGTGATGCTGGAGATGGACTTCGATACGCAGGCGGCGGCGGTGGACTTTCTGGGCCGGCTGCAGAACGATACGTGGAAAACGGGTGTGACGGCGCCGGCGCTGGTGGGTGAGCCGTCGACCAGAATCATCGAAACGGTCGCCATCGAGAACGTGGCAGCCGCTGACCGCGACCTTCGGTAGAACGTCTGCGCCGATGCGGGGATCACAAGACGCTCACGTCATGCGTTTCGCTGTTGCCCCTGCTGTCCCTGGACGGGGTCCTGCGCGCTCCGCGGAGACACCGTGAGGGTGGCGACGCGTTCCAGCCCCGGATGCAGGTGGTCGCCGTCGTCCACCACCCCGGTCTGCCACCACAATTTCAGCCCTTCCGGTACCACTTCCAGGTAGGCCAAGTTGTTTTGGAACCAGGGCCCCCGGATACCGGACCAGTGGAACGGCGGGTCCGGCACCTTGGCCGAGCGCGCGACCAAGGCGCCTACCGGGGTGGCCAGGCCGTAGGACATTACGGCCGCGAAAGACCTCATCAGGCGGGGCAACGGGTTGCGGATGGGGGAGCAGACGGCCTGCAGGATCCGGCTGCCCGAGGCACGCTCCACCTCCGCCACATAGGAGTAGTGGACGTCCCCGGAGAGGAAGGTGATTGTTTCCGGTGCCGGGCCGCGCTTGCCGTCGGCCACTTCGCTGGCCATGGCCGCCAGTTCCCTGAAGCTGTTTTGGAATGCGCCCCAGTGTTCCAGGTCCAGCGCCTGGCGCAGCTTCTCGCCGGCCCAAGCGGCGCGGTTTCCCCATGCACCTTCAGAGACGGCCTCATTCCACGACTCGACGTAGTGCAGGCCCATCGGCAACAGGAAAGGCAGGGACGTCGCCACGAGCAGGTGGCGGAAGCCGCCTTGCATCCGGTCGTCCAGCCAGGCCATTTCCACCGCGTCAACCAGCGCCCGGTCGTCCGGCGTCAGGTCCCGTGCTGCGCGGGAGTCAACCACGATCAGCCGGGTGTCGCCGAAGTCGCGGCAGTAGCTCCACCGGTAGGATTTCGGGTCCCGATCAGCTCGCTCCGCGAAGCTGTCCAGCTCGGCGCCCACATCGAGCCCATCCCCGCCGGTGTGCCCGATGATCCGCTGCCACACGGCATCTTCCGCCCGTTCCTGCGGTGACAGGTTCCCCAGATGCTGGTAGACCCAGTACGAGGCCAGTCCCGCGACGATCCGCCCATGCCACCACGAGGTCGCCTCCATCTTCTTCTTCCAGCTCAGCGAGGTATTCCAGTCGTCGCGGATGTCGTGGTCATCGAAGATCATGGCGCTGGGCAGGGTGGACAGCAGCCATCGGTTCGCGGGGTCTGACCAGGCCAGATAGTACAGGTGGGCGTATTCCTCGTAGTCCTTGAGCTCTTCGCCGGGGGGTGCCTTGATGTCGCGCCGGCCGCGGATGAACTCCTGCATCTGTTCGCTGGTCAGGTCGGCATACACCTGGTCTCCGAGGAAGGCCAGCAGATCCGGCCACGGCAGGTCTCCGCCGGAGGCCATCTTCAGCGCATAGGCGCGCAGGGAGTCGACGCCATGGGTCCGGTTGCCGGATGCATCGTGCGGGACGCTGGTCCTGCAGGAACCGTAGGCCATCCGCAGCGGCTTGCCGGTGGCCAGTGTGGCGATCATGGACGGCGGAAACCCGGATGAGGGGTCGGGCCAGACTTGTGTTCCGTTGATATCGAGGGTGTACGGCGTCACCGTGCCGGGCTCCAGCCCGTCCAATTCCACCAGCGCGTAGTGGTGGCCGTGAACTGCGAATGTGCGGGCCTCCCAGCCCCGGCCGCCGGCACGGATGGAAACCCGGGCAGCGGTTTGGGTCTCCACCCAGACACTCGCCGACGTCTCATCCACGTACCGCACCATTGGGCCGAGCACCAGGGAAGGGGTGGTCATGAATCAGTTGTACCCGCTCCGGCCGGTTGCGGCCATGGCGTCAGGAAAGTCAAAGCGCAACGAAGGCAGCGTCAATGCCCCTGTGGCGGTTCCTTGGGTGTCCCTCCGAGGGCCGGGGTACTGGCGGAATCGCCCGGTCCCTGGGCGAGCTGGTCATGGAGCCTGCTGATCTGGGCCACGAGGCGGTCACGTTCCTCGCTGCCGATGGCTTCGTCCGACCGCTTCCGCAGATTGGTTGCTGCCGTCACACTTTCAATGAGCCAGGAGGACACCACCGCCGTGACCATGCTCAGGACTGCAAACCCGCCGACCATCAGCGTGGCCGCAGCCCACCGGCCCGGAACGGTTACGGGGTAGTAGTCGCCATAGCCGATCGTTGTGATGGTGACAATTGCCCACCACAACGAGTCGCCCATCGAGGTGATATTCGCGTTCGGTGCGCCCTTTTCGAAATTGAAGACGCTCAGGGCGACCGTGTAAAGCAGGAGGATCGCGGCGACAATGACGTAGGCCAGGACGCGGGTCCTGATGGCGGTGCCCGGTGCCCGTTCCATGACCCGGCGCAAGGTGAACGGACGCAGGAGCCGCAACGGCCGCGCAACGGGGAGCACCACCATGAGCAGGTCCAAGGGGTGGCGGACGAACCACCGGCCCCGATGGGGCGCCAGGAGCAACTTCACAATGTAGTCGGCGCCGAAGGCCACCCACGTTGACCCCACGACGATTTCGAGAAGGTCGGCGTAGGGCTGCGGCGGTTCGGCAATCACGAGGATGGAGTAGGCCGCCAGAAAAACAAAAGCCGCACCGACGAGGGGCCACTCGGAATACTTTTGCCAGGTTTCTTGCCTCATGGCTGAATGCTAGGACTTTGTCCCGCGGATGTCCTTACGAAATTGCCACACTGTCCCTAAGCCAGCCACCAGCTGGCAGCGGGCCACCCGCGGAGCGCTGACAACTGTCGCCGGCAGCGGTACATTGGCCTTCTGAGGTGGCAGACCGAGGCTGGGCACGGCAGACCACATGGCCAGACCCTGCGGAGGCGGACAGCCATGGCGGCAAATCAGGACAAAGACGGCGCTAACCAGGGCCACGCCCATCACCGCGTCATCCCCAACGTACTGGGAACAGTAGAGCAAAGCGTCGTGCAGCGCATTGAGGATTTTAATGATCCGCGCCAGGAATGGCGGCGCCTGTTCTCTGAGTTGTACGGCACGTTCCTGCTCGTGGTCGTCGCGGCCGGCGGCGGCATGATGGGCCAGGCGTTCCCCGGTGTCATCAGCCGCACGGCGGCCGTGGTGGCTCCGGGCCTGATGGTCATGGGCATCATCTTGTTCATGGGCAAGATCTCGGGCGCGCATCTGAACCCCGCGGTCAGCATTGCGTTCGCGCTCCGCGGCGACTTCCCGTGGCGCCGGGTGCCGGGCTACATCGTCGTTCAGCTCATTGGCGCGACGCTCGCCTGCCTGCTGCTGCAGGGCGTGATCGGGGTCTCCGCCACCTACGGCTCAAACTATCCGGCGGCTGGTTATACGGCCGGCGCCGCGTTCCTGATGGAGGCACTGCTGACGATGGTGCTGGTCAGCGTCATCCTCGGGACCGCCTCCGGGGCCCAGAACGTCGGGCTGTTTGGGGCGTTCGGGGTCGGCGCGTACATCGCCTTGGCGGGCCTGTGGGGCAGCCCCATCTCCGGCACGTCGATGAATCCGGCACGAACGTTCGGGCCGGATCTCGCCAGCGGAAATTTCAGCGACTACTGGGTGTATGTCGCCGGGCCGCTGGTCGGCGCGGCCGCCGCCGTCGGTATCGCATTCATCCTGCGCGGAGCGGGCGGCGGGAGGTCGGGCTCGGGAGCCGCGCAAGGTGCCCTCTTCACCGAGGCCGCCGAGGAAGAGAAGCCGTAGCGGGCCGTGAACGTGATCTCGCAGAGGAGAGCGCAGTGAGAAGGTCAGCCCCGTCTCATCCGCTGGATCCGCTGGGCGAGGACGAGTTCCGTGCAGCTGCGTCCTTGCTCGCCAGCGCACAGGGCGTCACGTTTCCGGCGTGGCGGCTTGCCGCAATCGAGCTGATCGAACCGGAAAAGGCTGCCGTCGCCGCCTTCGAAGCCGATGCCGACGCGCCGGCTCCGGAACGGATCGTCGGCGTGAACTGCTTCGAACGGTCCTCCAACAAGACCTACCAGGCGCGGCTATCGCTGACTCTCGGGGTTGTCCTCTCCTTCACCCATATCCCTGGCGTTCAGGCGAACATGACCGTCGACGAGTGGGAAGAAGCTGACGCAGCGCTGCGCAGCCACCCGCAGGTGATCGCTGCGCTTGCCAAGCGCGGCATCACTGATCTGTCCCTGGTCTTCATGGACGTGTGGACCTATGGCCTGTCAATGATCCCGGAGAAGTACCAGGGGCACCGGATCGGCTGGTCCGACACGTGGGTCCGTGCCCGTGCGGGCGCCAACCCCTATGCGGGGCCGGTCAACGGGTTCCACTGCGTCATTGACCTGGCTTCCATGGAACTGCTGGACATCGAGGACACCTTTGCGGTGGACCGTCCCGGGCTCATGGGCGAATATGTCCCGGCGCTGATCCCGGACCGGCTCCGCGACGCAAGCACCCGCGAACCGCTCAAACCGCTCGACATTGTCCAGCCCGAAGGCGTTTCCTTTCAGATGGACGGCAACAGGATCAGCTGGCAGAACTGGTCCATACGCGTCGGGTTCAACTACCGCGAAGGGCTGACGCTGCACCGGGTCAGCTATCGCGACGGCGGCCGCGAACGGCCGATCGCGAACCGCCTGTCCTTCGCCGAAATGGCCGTTCCCTACCGGGATCCCAGCGATGACCACTACCGGCGCACCGCGTTCGACGTCGGCGAATGGGGTCTGGGATTCATGACAACGTCGCTGGAACTGGGCTGCGACTGCCTCGGGGAAATCCGGTATTTAGATGTGGTCATGCACAATTCTGCGGGGGAGCCCTACACCATCAGGAACGCCATCTGCATCCACGAAGAGGACGGGGCGGTGTTATGGAAGCACATCGACCACGACGGCGGCATGGAAGTGCGCCGGATACGTCGACTGGTGATTTCTTTCCATGTCACCGTGGCCAACTATGAATACCTGGTGTACTGGCGCTTCTACCAGGACGGGAACATTGAGTGTGAGGTGAGGGCCACCGGCATCATGGTGGTCAGCCATTTCGGCGAGGGCCAGCAGCATCCGAGCGGAACGCTGGTGGACAACCGCACCTACGCACCCTTCCACCAGCACTTCCTCGTGGCCCGGCTCGACCTGGACATCGACGGCACCGCAAATGCCGTTTACCGTTCGGAAACCGCGATGGTCCCAATGGGTCCGGACAATCCCTACGGGCTCGCCCTGCATCAGAACAAGACCCCCATCACGACCGAGGGGCACGACGACTACTCCTGGGAGACCCAGCGGGCCTGGACGGTGACGAACGACAACTCGGTCAACGGGCTCGGGACCCCGGTGTCGTACAAGCTGGTGCCCGGCGCAGCTTTCCCGTCGTTCTTTGACCCGGCATCTCCGGTTTTCCAGCGTGCGGAGGTCATCGGGCACACGGTATGGGTGACGCCCAACGATGCCGCGGAACGCTGGCCGGCCGGCGAGTTCGTGAACCAGGGCACAGGCGGGCTGGGAATGCCCGAATGGGTGCGGCAGGGGAGGTCCGTGGAAAACACCGACGTCGTCCTTTGGTACGTCTTCGGCATTCACCACATCCCGCGGCCGGAGGAGTGGCCGGTCATGCCGGTGGACACTGTCGCGTTCTGGCTCAAGCCGGCCGGCTTCTTCGAACGGAACCCGGCGCTGGACGTTTAGGCGGCCCGGGCCATGGGCGTGCCGCCAGAGGCACGTCACTGAAGTAGATTTGTCGGAGTCGAGACAGCATTTTGGGACCAAAGAACAGGGGATACGTGTGAGCAGGCTGGGCGAAAGATCGGACGGAACCGATGCGGACTTCGCGGCAACGCGCCACACGGCGCCGGCGTATCCGCAACTGCGCCTCAACAGCGCTGCCCTCGAGAACAACATCCGGGTCATGGCGGCGTGGTGCCGGGATCGGGGCGTGGACCTCGCACCGCACGTCAAGACAACGATGTCGGCACCGATCATCGAGCGGCAGCTGGGGGCCGGCGCCGTCGGCGTCACCGTCGCCACCGTCGATCAAGTCGCCTCGGCACTGCGCTGGGGTTATCAGCGCATCCTCGTCGCCAACGAGATCGTCGACAGGTCCGGACTAACGCGTGTCCGTGCCTGGCTGGAGGAAGATCCCGCCCGGGAAATCCGCTGCTTCGTCGATTCGGCAGCAGGGGTGAAGGTGGCGGCCGAGATCTTCGACGGCGCGGCGGCCGACCTGGAGGTGCTGATCGACGTCGGAACCCCCGGCGGGCGCACCGGCATCCGCAGCCTGTCCGAGGGTCTGCGCCTGGCCGGGCTGGTCCGTGCCACGCCGGGACTGAGGCTGGTGGGTGTTGCCGGGTATGAAGGCGTCGTGCCCAACAGCCGCGCTGAGGATACGGTCACTGCGGTTGACCGGCACTGCCGGCTGGTGCGGGACGTCTATCTGGAAGCGGCGGAGTTCTTTGAGACCGCCACTCCCATCTACTCCATGGGTGGGTCGGCGTTTCCGGACCGCGTGGTTGAGTTCCTTCCCGACCGCGGCCAGGTGCCCGGAACGCGAATTCTTCTCCGATCGGGCTGCTACGTCACCCACGACCACGGCACCTATGCCGCCGTCAGCCCCATTCCGGGACTCATGCCGGCGCTCTCCGTTCGCGCGATCGTCCTGTCCACGCCCGAAGCCGGGTTGGCCGTCGTCGGCGCCGGCAAACGGGACCTTCCCTACGACGCCGGACTGCCCAGCGTCCTCTCGGTCCGGACCGCGGACGGAGCCCTCAAGCCCGGCGCAACCGCAGCGGTGCGCAATCTCTTCGACCATCACGCGGTGCTCACCGGGGTGTCGGGTGTGGATGTCACCGACATGGTGGATTTCGGGATTTCCCATCCTTGTTCCGCGTTTGACCGCTGGCCCGACTACGTCCTCACCGACGCCGACGGGCAGGACACGGACGTGTGGCAGACCGACTTCAGCAGGTCGTCCCTGGCCCCTGGCTACGCCCCGTCCTGACGCTCAATCCTTGAGCTGCCTGGTCAGCACTTCGAATTCCTCCACGCCCAGGATCTGCATGTGCTGCTCCGCGCTGGTCTCCGTGCGGATCTTGGCTGCGGCCTCCTGGCTGCCGGCGAGGGCCTGCTCGTCAACCCACAGCGTGATTGACAGTGACTTGCTGTCCTTCCCCAGCAGGTAGTAGATGCCCAGGCATCCCGGCAGCTGGAGCACCCGGTTGACGGTGTCCTCCGACGGTGCCCCGGGGCTGTCCGGGCCGGGCTGATACGTGCTGACGCGAGCGAACATGTGCATCCTCCTAGTTCCAGGTTCGACGGTTGGAGCGCCTGCCGCCCCAAACGTTGGACCGGGAGCTGGATCCTTGCGATGTCGCGCCCTGGTGGCGGGCGGCCTGGTCTCCTCCCACCAGTAAGGACCCGCGGGCGCAGAAGCACAAGGCTCCTGTTTCGGGGCCATTTGCCGTAGTCTGCCGATCCGCTGCTCAGCCGCCGGCGCCGATGGCCGCCCGGGCGTTCCTCTTCAGCTCGGCGAGTTCCTTGCGGGCCACCAGGGCCTCGTCCAGGCTGACTGCCACGAACCTGGTGGATGTGCCGGGGGCGGCCCGGGCCACCAGATCCATGTCGGCGCTGATGACCGTGCCCACCATGGCGTAACCGCCACCGGAGACGGCATCGCGGTGCAGGATGATCGGTTGGGTGCCGCCGGGAATCTGGATGGACCCGACAGCGTATCCGGCATCAACAATGTTGGACGGGTCGGAACCGGCGCCGAATGGCTGTTCCCGCTCTTTCCACTGCACTCCGGGACCCGAGTACCGCAATCCCATCCGGTCCGCCACCGGAGTCACCTTCCACTCGCCGTTGAGCAGGTTGTCCAGTCCCTCGTCGGTGAGGCGGTGGTCATAGAGGCCCAGGACGATCCTGACCGTCTGCTCCTTGGAGAAGGCGGGACGGAATTCTTCCGGAACAGTATCGGCGTCGGGCACGGCTCCGCCGTCCAGCGGGCTACCGACTGGAACCTGGTCGCCGGCCTCCAGCTTGCGCCCGTGGAATCCGCCGATTGCGCCCAGACTGTAGGTGGACCGGCTGCCGAGCACCGAGGGGACATCGATGCCGCCCCGGACCGCGATGTAATACCGCGTGCCGCCCTGGATGACCCCGAAGCTGAGTTCGTCGCCAGCCTTCAGCTGCAGCCGGGTCCACTGGGGCCGGGCTTCGCCGTTGACCTTGACTTCAACCGGTGCCCCGGTGACGGCGATGAGGGCATCCTGGTCGGTGGACAGTACTGGGCCCAGGTAAGTGCATTCCAGGACGGCTTCCTTGGCAGTGTTGCCCACCAGGGCATTGCCGAGTTCGGCAGAGTACTGGTCCAGGGAACCGCTCTGCGGGATGCCGACGTTGTAGTGGCCGGTGCGTCCCTGGTCCTGGACCGTGGTGGCCAGCCCGGGGTTCCTGATGTTAAACGCCATTGAGGGCCTCCATGAGTTCCTGGTTGTAGCCTGCGGGATTCGCCAGCGCCCTGGATAGATCAAATGTCACAGGCACCTGCCGGTAGCGGAACGTTCCGGCGGAGATCTCAGACTGGATGGTGTTGTATTCGGCCTCGGTGACGGGCTTGAACTTCACGATATCGCCCGGCTTGAAGAACACCATGAAGTCCTTGAAATCGGCCAGGGACTGGGCCGGATCGAAGATGGGGGCGGCAGCGACCCCGAACATCTGGTAGCCGCCGGCACCCCGCACGGAGTAAATGCAGCCGAAGCAGCCGCCGTGGCCCACGGTCAGTTTGGGGGTGTCGGTGCGGGGACTCAAATACTTGGGCACTTCGAGTTGTTTCTCCCGCTCCACCAGTTGGAAGAGGAACGGCAGGCCGGCGACGAACCCAACCATGGAGACAAGCCACGGTTGCTCATGGTGGCGCTGAATGAATTCGGCGGCATCCTTGAGGTTGTTAACCTTCGCTGCGTAGTCAATGTCGGTGCCGCCGGGCTCCTGATGGAATCCTTCGCGGAATCGCTCGGCCACTTCCGCCGTGAAAGGGTCTTCGTACCAGACCGGGACCTCGACGATCCGGGTTTCCAGCGAATGGTCGTGATGGTGCGCCAGATCCCCTTCAATGGTCCGGACGGTCTCTTCCAGGGTCGACGGCGGCAGGACATCGGGATCGAACCTCACCAGCAGCGAGGCGTTGGCGGGACAGACGTCCACGATGCCGGGCACCTGCATGGCCGAAAGCTTCGCTGCTATGGACATCACCCTGAAGTTGGCCGCCAGGCTCATGGACTCCGCGACCTCAACGAACAGGAATTCGTCTCCGCCCCAGGTGTAGCGGGCCTCCAACACGGCGGGTTCCGGGCTGCTGCTCATTGTGCCTCCATCAGATCGGGGACGGTTTCAAGGAATTTGGAGTGGTGGGTGACGGCCGCAAATTCGGGCCGGCTCAGCAGCTTCTTGTGCACCGGGATGGTGGTCTTGACCCCTTCGATGCGGGTCTCATCCAGGGCCGTCAGCATCGCCTCAATGGCCAATTCGCGGGTGTCGGCATGCACAATCAGCTTGGCCATCAGGGAGTCGTAGTACGGAGTGACCGTGGAACCGGCCTCCACCCCTGTGTCCACCCTGATGCCTGCGCCCGCGGGCCAGTCCATGGCCGTGATGAGGCCAGGGCTGGGGAAGAAGTGGTGGTCCGGGTCCTCCGCATTGACACGGCATTCGATGGAGTGGCCATTGAATGCGATGTCGTCCTGGCGGAGGGACATCGCCCCGGTGAACGCGATCTGCAGCTGTTCGCGGATCAGATCGACGCCCGTGATTTGCTCGGTGATCGGGTGCTCAACCTGGATACGGGTGTTCATTTCGATGAACGCCGCTTCATGGTTGACCGGGTCATAGAGGAATTCGACCGTTCCGGCGCCGCTGTAGCCGCACTCGCGGGCCAGTTCCACGGAGGATTCCCGGATCCTCTGGCGGACGTGGTCCGGGAGGTCCGGCGCCGGTGCTTCTTCAATGACCTTCTGGGAGCGCCGCTGCATGGAGCAGTCGCGGTCGCCAAGGTGAATGAAGTTTGTTCCGTCGCCGAGGACCTGTACCTCCACGTGACGGGCATGCTGCACAAAGCGTTCCAGGTAAACGGTGGGATCGCCGAAGACGGCCGCCGCTTCGCCACGCGTCTGCTCGATGGATTCCAGAAGCATGCCCTCGCTGTGCACAAAACGGATGCCCCGGCCGCCGCCGCCGGCGGAGGCCTTGATCACGAGCGGGTAGCCGATGCCGCGGGCGATTTCTACGGCGTCGGCCGCCGGATCGAGGGGGCCGTCCGAGCCGCGGAGCACCGGGACGCCAGCTTTGCGGGCCGATTCCCTCGCCAAGGACTTGTTGCCCATCATCGCGATGGCGTCTGCACGCGGCCCCACCCAGATCAGGCCCGCATCAGCGACCTTTCGGGCGAAGTCCGCATTCTCGGAGAGGAACCCGTAGCCCGGGTGGACGGCATCGCAGCCGTTGTCCACGGCCGCGGCGACGATGGCGTCCTGGTTCAGGTAGCTGGCGGTGGCAGGCGCCGGGCCCACCACGACGACGTGGTCAGCGGACCGGGCAGCCAAGGATTCGACGTCGGCTTCGCTGGCCACCACGAATGTCTCGATGCCCATCTCGCGGGCGGTCCGGGCGATGCGAACGGCGATCTCGCCGCGGTTGGCGATGAGCAGTTTCTTCATGGCTATCCTTCCCGGACGACGACGATTGCGTCGCCTGGGTTGACCATGTCGCCCTCGTTGACCTCAAACGATTCCAGGGTGCCGGCCACATCGGACTGGATTTCGGTGAACTGCTTCATGATTTCGATAATGCCGAGGGTCTGTCCGACCTCGATGGCGTCGCCTTCATTGGCGAAAGGCGGTTTGCCAGGGCCGGGCTTGCGGTAGAAGACGCCGGGGAGCGGGGAAACGATGGTTGCCACGGGATGCTCTCTTTCAGATGGTTTGGATAGATCGGTTCAGCCAAGGACCGCACGCACTGCGGTGGCCACTGCGACAGAATTGGGTGCGTCGGAGTGGACGCAGATGCTTTGGAACCGGATGTCCAGTTCGGTGCCGTCAACGGCGAGGACGGGCTTGCCGGCCAGCGCCCTGCTGACACGCTCGGCGGCGGCGTCGGGGTCGGTGGGCGCCGGGCGGCGCTGGATCAGCAGCTCACCGGCCGGGCCGTAGTTGAGGTCGACATAGAGTTCGGGCACGAAGTCCACCCCCATGGCCCGGCACACGCGTTCGTGGGCGGTCCCCGCGAGCCCGAAAAAGGGAACGCCGAACTGCAAGGCTGTGCCGGCGGCGGCCTGCATTAGTTCCTCGTCGCCGGCCAGCATGCCGTAGAGGGCGCCGTGCGGCTTGATGTGGTTCAGTTCCAGCCCGTGCTTTGCGAGGAACGCCGTCAGGCCCCCGGTCTGGTACAGGATGATCGACTCCACCTCCGCCGGGGTGAGCACCATCCGGCGGCGTCCGAACCCCACAATGTCCGGCAGGCCGGGGTGCGCTCCGACTGCCACGCCGTGCTCTGCAGCCATCGCCACGGTCCGTTCCATGACGTCGGGATCGCCGGCGTGATACCCACAGGCCACGTTGGCGATGTCGATGATGCGCATGAGTTCTTCGTCATTGCCGAACTCGTGAAGGCCGAGGCCTTCGCCCATATCGGAGTTCAAGAGCACCCGCCCTGAAGTGTGGGGAGAGGCCTCGGGAGAGGTGTCGGGGGTCACATTGTTTTGCATGGATGCAACGCTACTCAGCAATTCACGCGCCCGATATTGTGCAGGTCGCTGAATCTGCAGGCATGAATTATGGTTATTGCACTGCGTGGCGGGGAGTTCCGCCATAGTTGGAGGGTTCCGTGCGCATTTCAGACTTAGCCGACGACGCCGATCTCAACATCCGACTCCGTGTTGCCGGCGGCGAGGGCCGCCTGGACCGGCCCATCACCTGGTGCGCCCCCACCGAACACATGGACCCCACGCCCTTCCTCAGCGTGAACGCCTTGGTGCTGACCAACGGCATGGGCCTGAACGTCAAGGACTTCCGGATCTGGGACGCCTATGTGGAACGGCTGGTTTCCGTCCCCGTCTCCGGACTGGCGTTCGGCTTGGGCGCGGCGCACAGCGAGCTGCCGGCCGGCCTGCTCTGTGCCTGCGAGGTGCACGGCCTGCCATTGCTGGAGCTCCCGCCGCAGGTGCCCTTTGTGCTGGTCATGCGGCACGTGGAGCGGGTTATTGCCGCCGAACGTTATGAGGAACTGCGGAAGGGCTGGGAACTGGCGGACCAATGCACCCGGTTGGCGGCCGACGGACATTCCTTGGCGGAGGTGCTGGCGAGGGTTGCGGACGCCATTAATGCGAGGGTGGCCGTGATCGACCAGAATGCCTTCGAACTCGTCTCGGCGGGCGCGGCTCACGGCGGGACCGCGCGGACCGCGCTGCGCCTGCCCAGCGGCGAATCCGAGCAGTTCAGGCTTGCCATCGAGGGGATCGGGAGCAACATTGTGCTGCAGCCCATTCTGGGCCCCGTGGCCGCCGTCATCGCTATGCAGCTTAGCTACACCCTCGGGTCCCATTCGCCCCTGCATTCCCGGGAAGCCGCACGCTTTATGGAAGCCCTCTATGAGGACCGCGGCGAGCCGTCCGTGCCGCTGCGCCGCTACGCCCTCGAATCCGGGTTCGATCCTGACACCGACTGGGGTGCGGTGCTCATCGGCACCTCAGAAGAGGTGGCCCCCGCAAAGTTGCGCGCCATCGCATGGCGCGCCCGGGTGGGGCTGCAGGCCGGGTTCGGCACGGTGAGGTTCATGGAAGAAGCAGGGCTCACGACTCTATTGCTGCAGCAGGGGCACGCGCAGGCCGACCTGCTGGATGCCGCCCGGGCGTTCTTTACGGACGTCCCGGAACTATCCGTTATCGTCTCGGAATCCGCGGGCCTCAGTGAACTGCCGCTCGCGCTTCAGCTCGCCCGCCGTCACTTGGGACAGCCCGGCGTGCACCAGGCGCCAACGGCCGATCTCGCCGGCATTGTGCAGGGATTGCCCAGCCCGGGGCTGGTGGCAATGTGCCAGCGGCTGCTGGCTCCCTTGGCCTCCGACGGCGGCAGTGCGCTGCGGGAGACCTTCGACGCGTACCTGCGCCACAGCGGGAACTCCGCGAAGATCTGCGACGAGCTCTTTATTCATCGGAATACGCTCAGCTACCGGCTGCGGAAAATCGAGGAGCTGCTGAAACTGGACCTGTCCGATGGCGAAGTCCGCGCCACATGCATGCTCGCCCTCGGGATTGTTGCGTCCGCCCGCTAAGGCGAATGTGCAGCTTGCACGAAAAGCAGTCTCAATCTTGGGAGAAATGCCAATGTGACACTGTGAGGCGGATCACTAATCTCAACTCATGGGCTCCTCAACTCGGGGGGGTCCCCACGGTTGGGCTATGGATTGACGGACGGTGCGGGCCGGCCCGTATGGCCTCCCGATTCCACCCACTGAGTCGACTGACTGGAGGACTCTCTTGCAGTGTCACACCGTGGTCCTGAAGGCGCTGCTTTCCCGCACGCACAGTACCGGCTTCAGTCTGACGGATTCGACCTCCCGGCCGTCCAGGACGCCCTTGAGGAGCTGTACCGCAGACCGCCCGATATCCAGCATGGGCGAGCGGACTGAAGAAAGCGGGATGGGCAGTTCCGCGGCGAGCGAGGTGTCATTGAAGCCAACCACCGCCACGTCGCGGCCGACCCCGAGGCCGTGGGACCGCAGGGCTCCCATGGCGCCAATGGCCGCGAAGTCGTTGACGGCGAACAGTGCAGTCGGGTGGGAGTTGCCGTGAGCCAGGATGGCCTCGGCCGCTTCCCGTCCTCCGCCGGTATCGAATCGGGACCACACAACAGCGTTAGGGGGGATCTTCCCGCCCAGCGCACGCCAGCGGTCCACGAAACCGGCCGTCCGGTCGACGGCCGTGCTGGCATAGGGCTCGCCGGCGATCACGGCGACGTCCCGGTGCCCCATGCCCCACAGGTGGTCGGCCACAAGCTCGCCGCCAAGGACGTCGTCGCAGGTGGCCGACGGGAAGCCCGGGACGCGGCGGTTCATGAGAACGAACGGCACCTTCCGGGCGGCCAGCTCCCGCAACAGGCCGCTGTCCAGATGTGCGTCGCCGATGATCAGCCCGTCCACGCGTCGGGCCAGCATGGAGTCCGTCTTGCGGCGCTGTTCCTCAGGGTCGTCGCGCGAGTTCATGACAAACGTGGAATAGCCGAGCTCCGCCGCGGCCTCGTCGATGCCCTCGTACATAATCGCCAGGACGAGGTCCGAAAGCCGGGGAACTATCACGCCCATGAGATGCGTACGCCGTGTCCGCAGGCCGGCGGCCTGCGGGTCGGGGGAGTAGCCGCGCTTCCGCGCCAGCTCGCGCACGCGTTCGGCGGTAGCTACGGAAGCTGCCCCCCGTGCCACCTCGGAGCCCGAGTGCAGGATCCTGGACACGGTCGAGGGGTGGATGCCGAGCTCGCTCGCGAGATCCTTCAGCGTGACTGTGCGGCCACCGGCCGTGCTCTCTTCCATTCATTCCCCTGCCTCAGCTCAAAAGGTCGTCATCACCAAGGGTGCCTGATGATGCGCGGATCTCTCGTCCAGGCTCCCTTGACGTGTCGCACCTCACATTCTATAGTCAATCGCATGGCCTACCCAATCGATTGGGTAGACGGAATCCCGGGAGCCGGCGGCGAAGTATTTTCCCCCCTGAAACTTCCGGGAGCATCTGCAGGAAACATGGCAGGGATAACTTTTAGCCAGCAACCCAATCGATTGGGTACGCATCAGGAAACAGATGCAGAACAGACGGAGTGGAAATGACAGTCACAGATTTGGTCGGCCCCCACGTGGTGCTGCTGGCCACGGGAGGAACCATTTCCTCCCGTGCGGCCGGGGACGGGGGAGCCGCCGTGGCGTCCGACACGGGGGAGCAGGTGTTCGCCAGCATGGGCGTGCCGGCGGCCCATCCGGTCCGCGTGGTCGACGTTTTCCGGAAAGGTTCGTACCTGCTGACGGTCGAGGACATGATCGCCATCTCTGCGACGATCCGGGAAGCCCTGGCCGACCCACAGGTGCTGGGCGTCGTGGTCACCCACGGGACGGACACGATGGAGGAAACCGCCTATCTCGTTGACCTCACCCACGATGATCCCCGCCCGGTCGTGTTCACCGGAGCGCAGCAGGCGGCCGACGCCGACTCTCCGGACGGACCCGGCAATCTGTCCCGCGCGATCGCCGTCGCCGGTTCGCCGCGGGCGCGGGGAACAGGCGTGGTGCTGGCTTTTGCCGGGACCATCTTCCCTGCGGCCGGCGTCCGCAAGCGCCACACAACCAGCCTCGATGCCTTCGCCAACCCGGACTTTGGAACCGTGGGATCGGTGTCCGACTCCGGCGAGGTCGAAATCCAGGCGGTACGGCCCGGCCTTTCCCCGTTGCCGCTGCCGGGCGCGGGCGCCGGTTCGCCGCGCGTGGACCTCGTTGCTGCCTACCCCGGAGCAGACGCCACCCTCCTGCGGGCCGCGCTCCAGGCTGGGGCGGCCGGGATCGTGCTTCAGGGGACGGGAACGGGCAACGCCAACCGTGTGCTGTGCCAGGAAGTCGCCGACGCCACCGCGGCCGGCGTCGTGGTGGTGACGAGCACCCGCGTGGAAGCCGGTGCCGTAGTGCCCCGGTACGGCGACGGCGGCGGCGAGGATCTGCGCGCTGCCGGGGCCATCCCCGCCGGGCTGCTCAGGCCATCCCAGTCGCTGGTCCTGCTGAGCCTTCTGCTCAGGCTCGGCACTCCCGCCGCCGGGATCGCGGAGACCTTCGCCCTGCGGGGCACGCTTCCTGACTAGTTCATCCCGCCCAAAGCCAGGCCTCACCAACAAACCACAGCCCAAAGACAAACCTCAACAAGAAGCCAAACCTCAACAAAAGCGCAGTGAAAGGTTGATCTCATGACTAAGGACATCCAAGTCGCGTTCGGCGTGGACGTGGACGCAGTTGCCGGAATGCTCGGCTCCTACGGGGGCGAGGACTCGCCCTGCGATATCTCCCGCGGCTTGTTCAGCGGCGAGGTCGGCGGCCCGCGCCTCATCCGGCTTTTCGAGAAGTACAGCCTGCCCGCCACCTGGTTCGTGCCGGGCCACTCGATCGAGACCTTCCCGGACCTGACGCGGATGATCGTCGACGCCGGGCACGAAATCGGCGTGCACGGGTACTCCCATGAAAACCCCATCGCCATGACCCGCGAGCAGGAGACGGCCATCCTGGACCGGTCAATCGAACTCATCGAGAAAGTCTCCGGCCGACGGCCCACGGGCTACGTTGCTCCCTGGTGGGAATTTTCCCCGGTCACCAACGAGATCCTGCTCGAACGCGGGATCAAATACGACCACTCCCTGATGCACAAGGACTTCGAGCCCTACTACGTCCGGGTCGGCGACAGCTGGAAGAAGATCGACTACACCAAGGCTGCCGAAACCTGGATGGAGCCGCTGGTCAGGGGCACGGAAACCGACCTCGTCGAGATCCCGGCCAACTGGTACCTGGACGACCTACCTCCCATGATGTTCATCAAGGCGGCCCCGAACTCCCACGGATTCGTCAGTCCCCGGGATATCGAACAAATGTGGCGCGACCAGTTCGACTGGGTGTACCGGGAAATGGATCAGGCCGTCTTCACTATGACCATCCATCCGGATGTCTCGGGCCGCCCCCAAGTGCTGCTCATGCTTGAGCGCCTCATCGAACACATCAATTCCCACGAAGGCGTCAGCTGGCTGAAGTTCGACCAGATAGCGGACTCCTTCCTCGCACGCAGTCCCCGAAAGGAAAACCAGTAATGACCATCCAGCAGCCCGCCGTCGATCTGACGCAACCCGGACCGGACGAAAAACGCCGCTTCCCGGTTTTCTCCAAGCACCACACAACCGTCGCCACCGTCTTGGCGCTCTGTGCCTGGACGGTCGCCGTATTCGACTTCGGACTTTTCGGCACCCTCCTGCCGGCCATGCAGCAGGAGTTCGGCTGGACCGCCACTGAAGCGTACGCAATCAACACCTGGATCGCCGTCGGCACCGCGATCGTCTGCTTCGGAATCGGCCCGGTCATTGACCGGCTCGGCCGCCGCAAGGGCATGATGACCACGATCGGCGGGACCGCCATTGTCTCGGGCCTGACGGCCCTGATTCCGACCGGGATCCCGTTCCTCAGCAACGGCCTGCTGGTGCTGGTCCGTTCCTTCGGCGGGCTCGGGTTCTCGGAGCAGGCCGTCAACGCCACCTACATGAACGAGGTCTACCAGGTCACCGAAGTCGCGGATAAGCGCAAGCGCCCCGGCTTCCACTACTCCTTCATCCAGGGTGGCTGGCCGCTGGGCTTCCTGCTTGCCAGCGCCCTCGCCCTCGTCTTCCTCCCGTCCCTCGGCTGGCGTGCCCTATACCTGATGGCGACCGTTCCGGCCGCGATCATCGTGTGGGTCATCGCCAAGAAACTGAAGGAGACGCCGCAGTTCGAACTGCACCACAAACTGACCCAACTCGAGAAGAGCGGCAAGACCGAGGAAGCCCATTCCCTGGCCCACGCCTTTGGCGTCGAGCACTCCTCCGCAGCCCCGCTCAAGCGCATCTGGGAGCCGCACCTGCGCCGGAATACGATCGTCCTGTCGCTGGCCTGGATCTTCAACTTCTTCGGCATCCTTATTTTCAGCATTCTCGGCAGTTCTGTTCTGAAGAACGCCAAGGGTGTGGAACTTTCTGACGCCTTCTGGATGCTGATCGTCATCAACGGGCTGGCGTACTTCGGCTATGTCTTCCATGGGTGGCTCGGTGACAAGATCGGCCGCAAGCGGACCATCATCGGAGGCTGGATTATCTCCGGCATCTCCTTCGCCATCATGCTCAGCCCCCTTGCCACGGACCCCTTCATGATCATCGTCACCTACGGCGCCGGACTGTTCTTCCTGGTCGGACCGTACGCCGCGATCCAGTACTTCATGGCGGAGTGCTACCCCGTCAGCTGCCGTGCCACCGGCACAGCCTTTATCGGCGCAATGAGCCAGCCCGGCACGATTCTCGGTGGTTTCCTGTTCACGCTAGCGGCCGCCAGCGTAGGAACCGGTGCTGCAGCCTTGTGGGTCGGCGCGGCCGGAACCCTTTTCTCCGGCCTGCTGATGATCGCCGCGAAGCCGCCGGTCGAAGCCCTGCTCGAGGACCACCCCCATGACGCCTGAGAACAGGGTCGCCGCGATCACCGGAGCGGCCAGCGGCATTGGACGGGCCCTCGCGGTCCACTACGCCCACCGCGGCGTGCATTCTGTCATCGGAACCTTTCCCGGCGACCCGCACGACCCGGAGGAAACCCTTCGCCTGGTGAAGGACGCCGGCGGCCAGGGGGTCATCCACGAAGTGGACGTCCGCAGTACCCCGTCAGTCGATGCCTTCGCCGACCGCGCCGTCGAGGAATACGGCCGCCTGGACTACGCGGTGGCCAACGCCGGAATCCTGCGCAACTCACCGCTGGAGGAAATGACCGATCAGCGCTGGCACGACATGCTCGACGTCGACCTCACCGGCGTGATGCGGACCCTGCGCGCCGGTTCCGCGAAGATGACCGACGGCGGAGCGCTGGTTGCCGTGTCCTCCATTGCCGGCGCAGTCTACGGGTGGGAGGAACATGCCCACTACGCAGCCGCCAAGGCCGGCGTGCTCGGGCTGATCCGCAGTGTGGCCGCTGAGTTGGGACCGCGCGGCATCCGCGCCAACGCCGTTATCCCCGGACTGATCGAAACCCCGCAGTCCCTGGATCCGGTGAACTCCCTCGGGCCCGCGGGCCTGCAGCGCGCCGGTCTGGAAATCCCCTGGGGCCGCGTCGGACGGCCCGAAGAGGTGGCCAGCGTGATCGGCTTCCTGACCTCCGATGACGCTGTCTACGTCACGGGCCAGTCCGTAATTGTCGACGGCGGCCTCACCATCAAGATGCGCGCCTGAAAAGCCCCGGAAGGACAAGCATGAACAACCCTGACGCCTCCCGCACTACGGAGGGCCGCGCTGTAGTGATCACGGGCGGAGCCAGCGGCATCGGCAAGGCCATCGCCGAGGCCTTCACCGCCAACGGCGACAGAGTCGCCGTTCTGGACCGGTCGGGCGCGGCGGGAAGCATCGCCGTCGACGTCTCAGACGAAGCGAGCGTGAAGGCGGCCTTTGCCGCCGCACGCTCCCAGCTCGGAAGCATCGACATTCTCGTGAACAGCGCCGGCCTGCTGACGGAATCGCCGCTGGAGGACATGACGCTTGCCATGTGGAACGAGACGATTGCCGTGGACCTGACCGGTGTCTTCCTCTGCTGCCGGGAGGTGGTGGGGGAGATGCGGCGGCGGAAGTGGGGCCGCATCATCAACATCGCCTCCCAGCTGGCCATCAAGGGCGGCACCGGGCTCAGCCACTACAGCGCCGCCAAAGCCGGAGTCGTGGGGCTGACCAAGGCCCTGGCCCTGGAAACCGCCGCCGACAACGTGCTGGTCAACAGCATCGCGCCGGGACCCATCGAAACGCCCCTGGTTGACGGCATCTCGGAGGAGTGGAAAGCCGCGAAGCGTGCCGGGCTGCCGCTGCTGCGCTTCGGACTGGCGGCCGAAGTGGCGCCGACGGCGCTGCTTCTGGCCAGCGATCCGGGCGGCAACCTGTATGTCGGGCAGACACTCGGGCCCAATTCCGGCGACGTCATGCCCTAGGAGGGACGCTCACATGTGCGGTGCCTGCGGACGAAGTGTGGTGAGCGATCCCGTCCTGGGCCCGACCAGGACGCTGCGGCAGCACCTGATCGTCGCACAAACGATCAACGAGGCCTGCCAATCCTGGCCGGGAGCCCCGAAAGTGGCCGCGACCAGCAGCGGCTGGCTGGTCGCGGGACCGAAGGGAGCCATACAAGCCGTGTCGACGGTGGAAGCGCTGTGGTCGACTGTCCTATGGGGCAGGCCGGGGCTGCAGCGGCAGGACCTGCGTGCCGCCGGGGACCTGGGAGCGGGTGAACCGGGCACGGGTGAACTGGGCACGGGGGCGCTGGGCGCCGGGGAACCGGACCCGGGGGAGTTGGCGCGCCGGGTGATGAACCTCGGCCACGAGATGGCACAGGATTCAGCTACGGAAACGGACACGTGACACGCCACAGGTCAGGCGCTAGGGGTATCCCCGTAGCGCCTGACCTTTTCCGCGGCGCCGGCCCGAATTCGTAGCGAAAACCTACAGAAACGGCCGGGCATTGAGAGTGTGTTCCGGCGGTCCCCGGCCGGCCCGGGCCCAGGTGGCTGGGTCAGCCTTCAACCATCAGGATGCAGGCGTAGCCGGGGGCCCGGCCGGGGAGTCGGAGTGCGGGCAGCGGATCTGCTCGCGGCCCTGTCGTGCGTTCTCGACGTCCGCGGCGCTTTCCAGGTCACCGCGGGCCCGCAGCCCGGCCACCACACCGTCAACATCGGCACCGGGCCGGTTCTGGCTGAGTTTGTGCTTCGCCTCAATCCTCGTGATGAGAAGCTCGACGCCGACGATCGCGCGCAGCTGGCCGGCAATGTAGCGCTCCGGGGCATCCTCGACAGTCCAGGGCTGCTCGGAGCCGGCCTCGTTGTGGTTGCTCAGCCGCCTCACATGGCTGGCGAGCCAGGCGGGATCGTCGTGGATGACCAGGGTGCCGTACACGTGGGCCGTGGAGTAGTTCCACGTGGGAACCACGCGTCCGTGCTCCGCCTTGGACGCGTACCACCGCGGCGAGATGTAGGCGTCCGCGCCCTGGATAATGGCGAGCGATTCGCCGAGGGCGGGTTCAGACCATTGGGGGTTGTTGCGGGCCAGATGCGCGTGCAGGGCACCGTGCTCACCGGCCGCGGGGTCGAAGACGAAGGGCAGCAGCGTGGCAAGCATGCCCTTCGCGGTGGCGGTGACCAGGTTGGCCGCGGACGGGCGCGTCAGCAGATGCCGGACTGCATCGGGGCCGGCGGCGAAATGTGCGGGGATGTACACGGAACTTCCATTCGGATTGCGGGTCGGTCTGGGGCTGGGCGGTTTCGGGGGCGGGGCAGGTGATCAGATCAGCCGGATTGTTTCACTGTCACGGTGTCCTTCGCGTTGTTCCTCGGGCTGTCCTGGGGGCTGGGGCTGTCCAGCACGTCCGCATTGCTTCCCGCCGCCCTCGCCGCACGTGGCCGGGAGCGGACGGCCAGGCCGGCGCAGAGGATGACCGCCGTGCCGCCGATGATGGTCGCCCAGGTCAAGTCTTCGCCCAGTATGAGCCCGGCCCAGCAGATGCTCAAGACCGGCTGGACGAGTTGGATCTGGCTGACCTGCGCCATGGGTCCGATGGCCAGGCCGCGGTACCAGGCGAAGAAGCCGAAAAACATGCTCACGACGCCCAGGTATGCGAAGGCCGCCCACTGCACGGGAGTAGCGGAGGGAGGCTGGCTGGCCATAGAAAAGGCCGCGATGCCGGCCATGAGCGGCGAGGACAGAACGAGGGCCCAGGAGACGGTCTGCCACGAGCCGAGTTCGCGGGCCAGCAGGCCGCCTTCGGCGTAGCCGATTGCCGCCGACAGGACGGCGCCGAACAGCAGCAGGTCGGCCAACTGCAGTTGCCCGATGCCGCCGGACTGCGCAGAGGCGAAACCAATCGCCGCCACTGCGCCCGCGCCGGTGATCATCCAGAAAGACCTGGGCGGCCGTTCGTGGCCGCGGATCACCGCCATCGTTGCGGTCGCCGCGGGGAGTAGCGCAATAACAACCGCGCCGTGGCTGGCGGGAACCGAGGTGAGGGCGAAGGAGGTCAGCAGCGGGAATCCGACCACCACGCCGCCGGCGACCACCGCAATACGCGCCCACTGGGCGCCCCGGGGCAGGCGCTGCCGGGTCAAAGTGAGGGCGAACGCGGCGAGAACGGTCGCAACAACAGCCCGGCCCGATCCGATGAACAACGGAGACAACCCCGCAACCGCCACCCGTGTGAACGGCAGTGTGAAGGAAAATGCGGCGACGCCGACGAACCCCCACCACAGTCCGGCTGCCGGCCGGGACGATAACGGTTGTTTGATTCCCTGAGTAGCGCTACTATTGTCTTTCATGTCTTACGATAGCACCACGCGGATGGCGGCGCGGCTCCGGGAATGGATTGCGGCCGCCGCGCCGGGCGCCCGGCTGCCTTCCACGCGTTCCCTGGTCGCCGAGTACCAGGCCAGCCCCGTGACCGTGCAAAAGGTGCTGCGGACCCTCTCCGCGCAGGGCCTGATCGAGAGCCGCCCCGGCGTCGGGACGTTCGTGCGGGCCGTTCGAACAGCGCGGCCGGCGGACTACGGCTGGCAGACGACGGCGCTGGGATCGCCCCGGGCGCCGCTCCGCCCTGTCTCCACTGCGATGCGCAGCGCCCCAAACGACGTTATCGCCTTCCATTCAGGCTATCCGGACCGGGAACTGCTGCCCGAGCGGCTGGTCAGGGCAGCCCTGACCCGGGCTGCCCGGGGTGAGGCTGCCCTGTCACGTCCGCCTGCCGCGGGCCTGCCCGACCTGCAATCCTGGTTCGCGCACGAGCTCCGGGGTGCTACCGGGGCCGGCGTTGCCCCGCCAACGCCGCGCGACGTGATCGTACTCCCGGGGAGCCAGGGCGGGCTCAGTTCCGTGTTCCGGGCGCTGGTCGGCCGTGGGCAGCCGCTGCTGGTGGAATCCCCGACATACTGGGGGGCGCTCCAGGCCGCGGCGCAGTCCGGTGTCCGGGTTGTTCCGGTACCCAGCGGTCCCGAAGGGCCGGACCCCGAGGACCTGGCCCGCGCCTTTGACGAGACCGGCGCGCGGCTGTTCTACGCGCAGCCGAACTATGCGAATCCCACCGGGGCGCAATGGCCCGCCCGCCTGCGCGAGCAGGTGCTCGACGTGGTGCGCGAACACGGTGCATTCCTGGTGGAGGATGACTGGGCCCATGACTTCGGCATCACCACGGATTCGGCGCCCGTCGCCAGCCTCGACGATTCCGGCCATGTCGTTTATCTCCGTTCGCTGACCAAGAGCGTGTCCCCGGCCATACGCATTGCCGCGGTGATTGCGCGCGGCCCGGCACGTGATCGCATCCTGGCCGACCGGGGCGCCGAGTCCATGTATGTCAGCGGCGTTCTCCAGGCGGCCGCCCTCGACGTCGTAACGCAGCCGGGATGGCAGACGCACCTGCGCGGACTGCGGCTGCAGCTCCAGTCCCGCCGTGATCTCATGCTCAGCAGCCTGCGGGAACTGGCCCCGCTGGCCCATGTGGAGCACGTGCCCACGGGCGGGCTCAACCTCTGGGCCCGCCTTCCCGACGGGACCGACGTCGACCAGTTCGTGGGGGACTGCGAGGCCGCGGGGGTCATCATCGCGGCCGGTACCGAGTGGTTCCCGGCCGAACCGGCCGGACCGTTCATCCGGCTGAACTTCGCCGGACCCAATCCGGGCGCTTTCCGGGAAGGCGCGCGGATCCTCGGCCAGGTGCTCGAGCGCACCGCCGGGCGGTAGTCGGCCGCCGCCGCGCTACGCCGGCGTGAGCAGCGCCTCAGGTGCCGCGAGCGTCACGAGGCCCTGCACGGAGCGGGCGAGCCCGGCGTTGAGCGTCACAAAGGCGTCTGCCTGAAGCCGGGCCAGGGCCACGTATTCGGCGTCGAGGGTGTCATCCCAGCCAAGTTCCTCGGCGAGGCTCCACGCAGTGCGTTGCAGGACGCGGTCGCCGAGGAGCCGGATGCGAAGGCCCCGGATGTAGTCGAGCTGACGATTGGCATCGGCCCGCGTCACGTCGCCGCGCCGGACTGACTGGTACAGGAGCGAGAGCACCTGCGAGCGGAGGAGCGTCGGCGCCACCAGCTGGTGACCGTCTGAAACCGCCGGCCTTTCGAGGGCAAGATGAAGGGCAACGTCCGGGCCAATCACGAATCGGGTCATGGTTACTGGATCCTTCCTGGATACAGCGGCGGTCATCCGGCCTCGCGGGGCGCGAACATGATGACGGCGACCCCGAACAGGCAGATCACCGAACCCAGGACGTCCCACCGGTCGGGCTGGAAGCCGTCGAAGATCATGCCCCAGGCCAGTGAGCCGGCCACGAACACGCCGCCGTACGCGGCGAGGATACGCCCGAAGTGTGCGTCCGGCTGCAATGTCGCGGCAAAGCCGTAGATGCCCAGCGCCACGACACCCAGCCCGGCCCACCACCAGGCCCGGCCCTCACGGACGGACTGCCAGACGAGCCAGGCCCCACCTATTTCGGCAACGGCGGCGAGGACGAACAACAGGATGGTTTTCGGGATAGTCACGCCCTCATGATGGCACCGGCTGGTTGCCTATCCGGGCCGGTGCGCGCCGACGCGCCCGCCCGGCCGTCATGCGGGGTCATCGCTTGCATCACCGGCCACCCGGGCCTATAACTTTAAGGTTCAAGTAAACTTGGCCGGAAAGGCTGTGCCGCTCGAAGCCGACTGGCTTGACGGCTCCGCCCCCGCCGACGTCAGTACCTGTTGCCCCATACCTGAGGACCCGAGATGACCCTTGCGCCAGAAACCCCTGCAACGCCGAAGGCCGCAGCACCTTCGGCCGCCGTGCGCAGCCGGGTCTTCGTGCCGCTGCGCTTCCCCGACGGGTTCGAAGCCGTTGCCGAAGTGCTGAGCTTCAGCGGGCTCACCGACGGCAAGGAGCACCTGCTGCTGGCCCTCGGCGAGTGGGAGGCTGCACTGCAGGGCGCGGCGCAAGGCGGTGCCGGACCGCTGGTGCGGCTGCACAGCGAGTGCCTTACCGGGGACGTATTCGGGAGCCAGAGGTGCGATTGTGGCCCGCAGCTGCGGGAGGCCGTGGAGCGGATTGCCGCCGAGGGAGGCTTCCTGCTCTACCTCCGCCAGGAAGGCCGTGGCATCGGCCTGTATTCGAAGCTTGACGCCTACGCACTGCAGGATGGCGGCCTGGACACCTACGCCGCGAATCTGGCCCTGGGCCACGGCGAAGACGAGCGGGATTACACGGCGGCGGCCCAGATGCTGGAGGCAATGGGTGCCGGCACGCTGCGGCTGCTCAGCAACAACCCGGACAAGGCAGCCCAGCTGACCGGCCTCGGCCTCGAAGTGTCCGGGCAGGTCGCCACCGGCGTCCATGCCTCGGCGGCCAATCTTCGGTACCTGGCCGCAAAACGCGACCATACCGGCCACACGCTCGTGCTCCCGTCCGACGCCGGACCCGTCGCCGGTGCGCCCGGCGCTGCCCCTGGCGGTGCCCCCGGCGGTGCCCCTGGCGACGTCGGGGCTGCGTCCCGGGCCGGGGCCCGGGCGGCGGCGGCCGTCCCGACCCATGACGACATGCTCGCCCGGGTCCAGGGGCTCGTGCCCGGCCTGCGCGAGCGGGCCGCGGAAACCGAGGAGCTCCGGCGCATTCCGGACGCCACCATGGAGGAGCTGCACGCGGCCGAAGTCTTCCACTTGCTCTCGCCGAAGGGGGTGGGCGGATTCGGCATGGGGCTGGAAACCTATGGGGAGGTGGTGCGCCGGCTTGCCCGGGGGTGCGCCTCCACGGCGTGGAGCGCCGGCCATCTGATCGAACATGTCTGGATGCTCGCGCGGTGGCCGCGGGAGGCGCAGGACGAGGTCTTCGCGAACGGGCCGGCTCCCTTGGCGGCCGCTACCGGGGCGCCGGCAGGAGTGGCCAGGAAAGTGCCCGGAGGCTACTGCATCTCGGGCCGGTGGACCTTTGCCTCCGGGGTCATGCATGCCCGGTGGGCGCTGCTCGCCGCGCAGCACGGCGACGTGCGCCTGCAGTGCCTGGTGCCGCTGGCCGACGTCGAGCTCCTCGACGTGTGGCAGACGGCCGGCCTGCGGGGTACCGGGAGCAACGACATTCGGGCGGGGGACGTGTTCGTCCCGGAGCATCGGAGTCTGGACTGGGAACTCCTGGGCGCGGAAACCAATCCGGGGAGCCTGCTCCACGCGGATCCGCTGATCCACACCCCCATGGGCGCGCTGCTGAACATGGTGGCCCCGGCCGCTGCCCTGGGGTCTGCCGAATACGCGCTCGACCTGTTCCGCGAGCTGATCATGGTCCGGAAGGTCAAGCACACCGTGGAGAACCGCCAGGCGGACTCCCCGCTCGCGCAAGTCCGGTATGCGCACGCCTTCGGGCTGGTGGCCACCGCGCGGCTGCACTGGCAGGAGGCGGTCCGGGTGGTCTCTGCCGCCCATGCGCGCGGGCCTTCGACCATGACGGAGCCGGACCGCGGGCAGTACCGGCTGTCCCTCGCCCTGAGCGGCGAGGCGTCGGCCGAGGCGGTTCGGGTGATCATGCTGGGATCCGGCGGGAGTGTGCACCGGCTGTCGCATCCGCTCCAGCGGATCCAGCGCGACGTCAATGTCCTGATGAACCATGCGGCGCTGACGAGGGATCCGGTTCTCGAGCAGGCGGGCCGGGGCCTCCTGGGTCTTGGGTTCAGTGTGCCCTCGTTCTAGCTGAAAGCTTGAAGCTTCAATCAAAATGGATTAGGATGATCCCATGACTCAGACCACTGACCGCCCCCCGGTTCTCTTCCTCAGCCATGGCGCACCGCCGCTGGCCGACGACTCCACGTGGACCCGCGAACTCCACGACTGGTCCGGCACCTTCGGCAAGCCCCGGGACATCCTCATGGTCTCCGCCCACTGGGAAAACGCCCCCGTGACGCTCAGTGCAACCGGGCGGGATCCGGGCCTGGTCTACGACTTCGGCGGCTTCCCGCAGAAGTACTACGAGGTGGCCTATGACGCCCCGCAGGCACCCGAGTTGGCTGCCGAAGTCGAGAAGCTCGTCGCCGGCCACGGCCACCACGTGGAGCGCGATGAAAGCCGCGGGCTGGACCACGGCGCCTACGTTCCGCTGAAGGAGATGTACCCCGACGCCGACGTGCCGGTCGTGCAGATGTCCATGCCGACGCTTGATCCGCAGGGGTTGTTCGACCTCGGAATGTCGCTGGGGCCCTTGCGGGAGCGGGGCACGCTGATTGTCGGATCGGGATTCACGACGCACAACCTGCGCTGGTTCAATCCCGCCGGGGGACCGGACTCCGCCCCTCCCGCGGCCTCCAGTGAATTCGACCACTGGGCGGAGGAGGCCATGGCCCGCGGCGATGTCGACTCCATCCTCGACTTCCTGAACAAGGCGCCCGCCGCCCGGGAAGCGCACCCCCGCAGTGAGCACTGGGCTCCGCTCTATGTTGCCCTCGGGGCTGCGTACGGCTCGGGAGACATCCAGGCCAGGACAGCAATCGACGGGTTCTGGTTCGGGTTGTCCAAACGGTCGTGGACCCTGACGTAGCAGTCGCACAACGTAACACGGGGAATGAACCGGACCAGGGTCCGGTTATGCCCGCCAGCGCCGGATCGCCGGCGAACCAGAACGTGACGTGGCTTGACCACTGATGAGGAGCGCAACATGACGATTGCAGTAACGGGTGCGACAGGACAGCTGGGCAGGCTCGTCCTCGATGAACTGCTCACCAGCCAGGAACCGGATTCGCTGGTGGCCATCGTGCGCGACGCCGCGAAAGCCGCGGAGCTGGTTGCACGTGGCGTCCAGGTGCGCGTCGCTGACTACTCCGATCCCGCGGCTCTCGAGGCTGCGCTCACGGGCGTTGACAGGCTCCTGCTGGTCTCCGGAAGCGAGGTGGGTTCCCGGGTGGCGCAGCACGGCAACGTCATCGACGCGGCCAGGGCCGCCGGCGTCGGGTTCATCGCCTACACATCCGTCCTGGCCGCGGACACCACCGAACTGATCCTGGCGCCCGAGCACAAGGCAACAGAGGAGCTCATCCGCGCGTCGGGACTCGACAACACCATCCTGCGCAACGGCTGGTACACCGAAAACTACGCCCAGACCGTGGCAACGGCCAAGCAGGCGGGCGCCGTCGTGGCCGCTGCCGGTGACGGCCGGGTGGCCAGCGCGACGCGGGCTGACTACGCCGCGGCGGCCGCGGCGGTGCTCAGCTCCACCGGGCACGAGGGCCGCACGTACGAACTCTCCGGCGACTACGCCTGGGACTTCAAGGAACTGGCGACGGCGATCACCCGGATCACGGGCCGGGAAGTTGTCTACCAGCCCGTCTCCGCCCCGGAACTGGTTGAGGTCCTGACCGCGGCCGGCCTCGACGCGGGCACCGCGGGATTCCTCGCCGCCCTGGACGCGGACACCGAGGCGGGCCTGCTGGCCACCGTCACTGGCGAGCTGTCCCGGCTGATCGGTCGGCCGACGACGCCGCTGTTGCAGGCTCTGACGTCGGCGGCCGCGAGCTAATCCGCACTGCCCAAGGAGGCAGCGAGACCGGGAGGCCGGGAGTGGGCATAATGAAGGCGTGGATTCCCGCTGCGCCCGCAGGGCATAGACACCCTGCGGGTGCGCGCCTCGACTGACAGGACCCATGGAAACTCCCGGTGATTTTCAGCAGGCCGGGGCCGGTGAATGGTCGGACGGCCCGCTGGTTCTCGGTGTGCCGTGGGAATTCGACGAGCGCCTGGTACGGGCCGCCGCCGGGCTCGCCGCGATCATGGGAGTGCACCTGATTTGCGCGTTCGTGGACCCGGCGAGCTACCTCACCGAGTGGGAGCCCGCCGGAGTCCTGGATGGCACCTCACTTGATCCTGCCCCGAATGTCGAAGCCGAATACCCGGCCTCACAGCTGCTCAGCTGCCTTGAGGGCATTCTCGGTCCTCCCGGCGGGGCATGGTCCTTCCGGGTGCTGAACGGCGAAGTTGCCCACGCCCTGGACCGGCTGGCGCAGAGCGCGGACGCGGCTGCGCTGATTGTCGGCGGGCAGCGGCCTGGGCGGATTGCCCAGATGGGCCGGCTCCTGGAGGGCTCGGTCAGCGTTTCCCTGACCCGTCTGCAGGGCAGGCCAGTACTGGTCATTCCGCACGCGGGTCAGTGACGCACGCGCCGGCCGTGCGTTCCGTCCACCGACGGCGGCCCAACAGCGGGCCAGCAGCGCGCCAACAAACCTGAGGCCGGCGGGGCGGGTTCATCCGTTCCGGGTGACGGCCCCGGGCCGCCGCGGCCATAGCGTTGGAGTACCGCCGGTGTGCGAGCGCCCGGGATGCGAAAGATTGCTGGAGCACAAGGGGCTGACGCTGACGGCGGAACTGCACGAGCCGTCAACGCCAGCGAATCGAAGTGAGTGATGGTAGACCCGAACAAGCCAGCAGCCGTCACGTCAGAGGCGCGGGCGCTCTTCGTCGGCAGCGCCGCCTTCCTCGTGCTGGGCGGCATCGCTTTTCTGCTGATCGGGCGGGAACCGGTCCCGTTGTCCGGACGGGGTTCAGTCGGTGACATTGCCTCGATCGGCACGGCAGTGCTTGGCGCCGGGGCGGTGGTGGCCGGTTGCCTGCAACGTCGTCCGGCTGTGGCACCGGAGGCCCGCGGGGGAGGCCGGATCCGCACGTCCATCGATATCGCCGCACTCGCGCTGGCGCACGCCTGCATCTTCCTGCTCGGCTGGCTGGCGCTCTTTTCGCTGTTCCAGCAGGCGTTCATCGGTGCGGTCGTCTACCCGTTCGCGGCCGCTGTCCTGGTCGGGACCACGGGAGCCATCAGCGCCTATATCGCCTACCTGTCCGCGCTTAGCATGACCGCCTACCGGCTCGCGGCCCTCCTCGCCGGCTTCCTGGTCACCGGCCTGCTCACGAGCATGCTCACCGCACAGGATCCACTGTGGTGGCAGGAGAACCTCAGTGCCCTCGGCATGAGCTCCGACGTCTCCGGAGTGGCGTTCAACTTCACCCTGATCGTCGCCGGCGTGGTCATCTCCACGCTGGCGGGATATGCGACGGCGACCCTCGCGGCGACCGCGAAGTCCCCGTCCGCGCTGCATCGGGTGAGGCTGCTCGAAGGCGGGATCGCCCTGATCGGCGTCTTCCTCGCCTGCGTGGGATTGTTCCCCGTCGATGAGCGCTTCGGGCTCCACACCCTGGTCGCGTCCGGCATGGTGGTGGTCTTCGCGTCCCTTATTGTCCGCATCCGCACGCTGGTTCCGTCCGTCTCGGCCACCTTCGCTGCGCTTGGGTGGCTATTCCTGGCGGTCATCGTCGTCGCCGCGGTGCTGTGGTTCCCGGTGGGCTACTACAACCTGACCGCGGTGGAGCTGATCGCCGCGTCGCTGATCTTCGCCTGGCTCATCATCCTGATCCGTAACCTCGCAGCCGTCAATGCCGACCAGCTTGAGGCGAACCTGCCTGCCCGGCCGCCGCCATCGCCGGCTGAGCCTGCGAACCGGCCAGTTTCCGCAACAGACAGCGCGGTGCCCGACCAGTAATTGCCGCAGGGGCCTGCCGACGACGGAAGTGCCGACGCCGGGGGTGCCGTCGGGAAGGGCCGCTCCTAGGCTCGCCTAGGAGTGCGTCGGTTCTTCGACCAGCGCGGTGGCGATGCTGTCGGCGTCCTCGAGCGCGGACAGGAAGCGTTCGGCGTCCAGGGCCGCGGCGCAGCCGGTGCCGGCGGCGGTGATGGCCTGGCGGTAGCGGTGGTCCACGGCGTCGCCGCAGGCGAAGACGCCAGTCAGGTTGGTGACCGTCGTAGGGGACTCGACCTGGATGTAGCCGTCGGCATCGAGGTCTATCTGGCCGGCCAAAAGCTCGGTCCGGGGCACGTGCCCGATCGCGACGAAGATGCCCGTGGCGGCCTGCTGCCGGGTGTCGCCGGTGCGGGTGTCGGTCAGGGTCACTCCGGTGACCTTGCCGTTGCCGTGGATCGCGGTGACGGCGGAGTTCCAGGCGAACCTGATCTTGGGGTTGTCCTTGGCCCGCTGGGCCATGATCCGGGAGGCGCGCAGTTCGCCCTTGCGGACCACCACGGTCACCGATTTGCCGAAGCGGGTCAGGAACGTGGCCTCCTCCATCGCCGAGTCGCCGCCGCCGACCACGATGATGTCCTGGTCGCGGAAGAAGAATCCGTCGCAAGTGGCGCACCAGGACAGTCCGTGGCCGCTGAACTTCTTCTCCTCCGGCAGGCCCAGTTCCTTATACGCCGAGCCCGTGGCGAGGATGACGGCGGGCGCTTCATGTCTCGCCCCGGCGGCGGTGACCACACGCTTCAGGTGCCCGGCGAGCCGCACCTCGGTGACGTCGTCGAACACCACCTGCGCGCCAAACTTTTCGGCCTGCTGCTGCAGCCCGTCCATCAGTTCGGGGCCCTGGATGCCGCCCGGGAAACCGGGGAAGTTTTCCACCTCGGTGGTGTTCATCAGAGCGCCCCCGGCAGTGACCGCACCGGCGATGACGAGCGGCTTGAGCCCGGCCCGGGCGGCGTAGATCGCCGCGGTGTACCCCGCGGGACCGGACCCGATGATGATCAGCTTCTCGGTTGTCGTGATTGCGGCGCTCACGGTCGGGCTCCTTCGGTGACGGTTGCCGGCATGTGCTGATCATCCCGCCCGGGGGGGCGCTTATCAACGCCCCCGGGGTTGATCCGGAGTTCAGACACCCGGGAACGCTGCGCGGGAGCTGCCCGGGCAGCTAGGCGGAGGCCAGCGTCTGAGTCAGGATGGTGCCGCCAACCCCGACCAGGACCGCGCCTGAACCCCCGACAACGATCCGGCCGGTCCGGGGCCGGGCGAGGACTCCGGTCACTTTCTTGAGCGCGCTGAGCAGCAGCACGTACCAGGCCAACGCGATCAGCAGGAAGATGCCCGCCATCAATGCGTGCTGGGCGAGGGGCGGCAACGGGGCGACAGTGAACTGCGGGAACAGCGACAAGTAGAAGACGGCGACTTTCGGGTTGAGCAAGTTGCTCACCATTCCTTGCACGAAAGGCGAGCTCCCGCCGCGTTGGCGTTCTGCTGCCGGTGCCGGGGGTTGGCTGGGTTTGGGTGTTCTGGCGAACGCCTCAGCGAAGGCGCGCAGGCCCAGGTAGAGCAGGTAGGCGGCCCCGGCAATTCTGATCCCGGTCCCGACGACTTCCGAGGCCCCCAGCAGCGCCGTGACACCGAGCACCGCCAGCACGGCAAGGATCGTGTTGCCAACCATGATGCCGGCGGCGGCTGTGGTTGCCGCCCGTGTGCCGCGGGGCGCATTCCTGAGGACAAGTGCAAAGTCAGGTCCGGGCACCACCACTACGACCAGGCAGGTCAGCACGAAGGCTGCCAGTTGTTCCAGCATCGGGGATTTCCTCCGGGCGTCAGTCTGTGGCGGTGGGTGGTGAATTTCTGTCCGGGAACGAAACCCGGGCAGCCTTCTACGTTAGGCCAATACGGGCACACTGGAGCGCAGCCCCGCTCGTCGCCGGCGGAAGGGGGCAGCAACCTCACCCGCTGGGCATGATTCGGTCTCGAGGCCGGACAGCTAGCTTTGCATCAGCATCGCATTGCGGTGGGCGCTGATGGGATGTGCCTGCAGGACCATGCTCATGCGTGAACTGCCCGGTCTGCTCCAGAGGAGGCAACATGTCCGGTTGTGTGGTGGACCCGAGCGAGCCAACGAGTGTGGGAGGCGGACCGCGATGAACCCTCCGAAGGACGCCGGGACCCCGCCGGTGGAGTTCAACCAAAGGCTGGCGCTGCTGCTGGCCATGGCGATGTTCGTGCTGGTTGTCGACACGTCGATCATGAACGTCTCGATCTCCGCCGTGGTGGACGACATAGGCGCGACCGTCAGCGGCCTCCAGTCGACAATCGCCCTCGAGGCGCTGGTATCCGCGGCCTTTATCCTGATCGGCGGCAAGATCGGCGACCTGATCGGGCGCAAGCGCGCCTACGTCATTGGGCTTTCCTGCTACGCCGTCGGCGCCGTGGCGATGACGCTCGCCCAGACTCTCCTCCCGGTGATCATCTGCTGGGCCCTGATCGGCGGCCTTGGCGCCTCGCTGCTCCTTCCCGCCATGCAGTCGCTCATCCACGGAAATTTCGAGGGAGATGCCCAGCACCGGGTCTACGCCCTGGTCGGCGCGTCGGCCGCGATCGCCGCCGCCGTCGGGCCTCTGCTCGGGGGCTTCCTCACCACGTTCCTGTCCTGGCGCGTCGCCTTCCTGCTCGAGGCCCTCATCATCGCGGTCGTCCTGTCCGGAATCAAGCTCGTCAAAGACGTGCCGTACACCGGGCCCCGGGAACTGGATATCTTCGGATCACTTCTGTCCATCGTCGGCATGGGCGGCGTCGTGCTCGGAATCCTGGTCTGGCAGGAAGGCGGCGAGGCAGTGGGCGCACTCCTGGCCGTGGGTGCCGTCGGACTGGGCGGCCTGGTCTACTGGCTCCTTCAGCGCAAACGCCGCAACAAGCCGACGCTGCTGGACCCGGACCTGTTCCAAGCAAAAGCCTTCCGCTTTGGTGCCACGGGACAAATGCTCCAGCAGATCGCACTGGGCGGCACCATGATCGTGCTGCCCATCTACCTTCAGATGGTGCTCGGATACAACGCGATGCAGTCAGGTCTGTCCATCGCCCCGCTCTCGCTGACCATGTTCGCTGTCGCCATGATCGTCGGGAAGAGGTCCGGGAGGCGGCGCCCGGCCAGCCTCATACGTTGGGGCTTTCTGTTTCTGATCGCGGGTTTGCTGGTGCTGGTCCCAATCGTGCCGCGAGCTGACTCCGGCTGGTGGCTGCTGATCCCGCTGATCATTTCAGGCTTTGGCCTGGGCCTGCTGGTATCCCAGCTCAACAACTACACCTTGTCCCCGATTTCGGACGAGCGGGTCAGCGAGGCCGCCAGCGTGAACTCGGCCGCGGGATCGTTCGGCTTGTCCTTCGGACTTGCGTTCGCCGGCGGCATCATGCTGGCATCGCTCTCGACCATCTTCATCGGCTTGTCCGATGCCAGCACGGTCCTCCCGCCCGACGACAAGCAGCAGGTCGCGACGGTACTGGAAGACGACGCCCAGGTGATGAGCGACGCGCAACTCCAGGAACAGATCGCCGGCCAGCCGGAGGACATCCAGAACGAAATCATCCGCATCAACACGGAGGCACGGCCCTTGGCCCTCCAGATTGCACTGTTCGTCCCGATCCTTGCCGGCCTTGCCGGGCTGGGTACTTCGTTCCGCATGATTCGGATCCCTGACCCCAAGCCCGCCGGCACCGGCGAGGGGAGCGTCCTGGGCTGAAGTCCACAGCGGCGAGCGTCCAGGTGCACCCCTGACAGCGAAGTTCCCCGGGATCCGTGAGGCGCGTGGTTTCGGGGTAGTCCGATCAGAGCTGGAGAAGGCTGTAGCCCACGAGGAAGATCCCAATCGTCAGCGTCGCGATCGCTGCGATCCTGCGGCCATTGCGCTGCAGCCAGTTGAACAGGGCGGTCAAAGGCACTTGGGCCCGTTCGGGGGAGCGCAGCCACACAGCGACCGGAATGATGACGGCTGACTGGACCACGGCGGCGTAGGCGAGGACAAGCAGGCTGCTTGGCAGCGGCGGCAGTTCCTGGACACCGATCACGGCACCGGCGGTGACGGCCAGCAGGAGTGCCTTCGGGCGAAGGTTAAAGCCCAGGCCCAGGACGACGAATTCCCAGGGCCGGGCCGAGCGGAACCGCGACTTCATCTTGCCAAGCATGGCGTTGTCCCGGCCGCCCTTGCTCACGAGGAGGTACACGGCGTACGCAACCAGAAGCGCACCGATCACAATGGCAAACTGTGCCACCCATTCGTCCTTACGCAGGCGCGGCGGCTTGACGGGCAGGAATTGCAGGCCGACCGCCGCCAGGCCCACGACCACGATCGAACCCGCGAGGCTGCCGATCAGGAAGGGAAGGGCGCCGCGGCGCGGACTTGGCGAGAGCAGAATCATGATCGTCACGCTGACAGGCACTGTGCTGAGAGCCCCGGCCAGGGCGAAGAGAGCCAGGCTGCTGAGAGTGCTCAGCATGCTCCCCTCACCTTCCCCCGGCAGCACCCCGACGGCATGTCATGCCTTCGGCCCGCTTCCGGTGTCCGGGCGGCCCGTCTTCAGTCGTCCGCGGCGTGCCCGGATCGCCTTGTCTTCTTCCTTGATGAGCAGTTCGAGGTCCTTATTGTCGCCCGTTAACGGCCGCCACCATGAAAGTGTCGGGTCGGAATCGAGCAGGATGGTTCGGAACAAGAGCGTCAGGGGGACGGCGAGGACGGCGCCGACAGGACCCAGGACCACTGCCCAGAAGAGGACGGAGAAGAAGGTCAACGTCTCACTCAGCGACACCGCGTTGCCCACATATTTCGGCTGGATGATCGACTGGATGATGCTGTTGATTCCGCCATAGATGATGATGACTGCCACGACGGTCGGCCAGCCCCCGGTGAGGTAGCCGAAGAACAACGGCGGGATGATGGCGATGAAATACCCGATGTTGGGGATGAAGCTGCAGATGAAAGACAGCAGCCCCCAGAGCAGGGCGCCGGGGATCTGCAGGATGACCAGAACCAGCCAGTTGAACAACCCCTGCGCGATTCCGAGGACCGTGGTGGCGACCATGTAGCGGCGCACACCGGTTCCGAAGCCGTTGAGCGCTGAAACCAGTGCCGGCCGGTGATAGTTCAGATGAATCAAGAGCGCCGGCACGCGCGAGCCGTCAATCGCCATAAGAATGAGCATCGTCAGGATTATCACGAGGCTGGTCACCAGGCTTGCGACGTTTCCCAGGAGGCCGCCGAGGAACCCGACGATGCGGCCCGGCGTAAACCCGTTCAGGACTGCCTGGGTTTGCTCCGGGCCAAATCCTACAGATTCCAGCATCGCGGAGATCCTTGCGCCGAACTCGGCCATTTGGGGGGCGTATTGCGGCAGCAGCGCGGAGAACTGGGCGAGTGAGGCAATCAGGACTGCGGCGAAGGCGGTCAGCAATCCGAAGACAGCCGCGATGGTGGTCCCGGTGGCGATGCCCCGGGAAATTCCCCGTGCCTGCATCCAGCGGCGCAGCGGGTGGACACAAAGCGTCAGCACGAAGGCAAAAAAGACGGGGGTGACTATTCCCTGGATCGCGCCGAGGCCGAACGCTGCAATCGTCGCGCTGGCCAGGGCGAGCAGGATTATTACGGTGCGGGGGAGGGCCGAACGTGGATTGGATTCCGATGGTTCCGGCTCCATGAGCCCTCCTTGGTTCAGCCTAGCCATATCTTAGAAGCCTCACGGCCTCATGAATAGCGAGTTGGCCAGGCCTGCTCCTCGCGCCTCAACCCGGAGTCAGACGACGATCTTGCTCTTGATCTGGGCAAACTCCTCTGCACTGATGGTTCCCGCGTCCATGAGTGCTTTGGCTTTGGCGATCTCCTCGGTGGGGCTGGCCGTGGCGACACTGCGGATGTAGGCATCGGTTTCCTGCTGGGATTTGCGGGCCCGCGCCATTGACCGCTCCGCCATGCCCTTGCCCCGGGCAATCATGTATGCCAGCACGGTCAGGAACGGTATGAAGACCAGAAGGACGATCCAGACGGCTTTCCACCAGCCACTGAGTTCGTCGTCGCGGAAGAGGTCGCCGATCACCATGAACACTGCATACAGGAAGGCGATAATCGCATAGAAGATGAACAACCACCAGAGAATATCCCAAAAGTTCTCGAAGAAATTCATTTTGGCTTCCCTACTTTCGCTTGGTGCGGCGTCGCCTACGAACGCAGCCTTGGATGGGAATGGGTTTCACCGCGGATATCCCGGAAGATTCGGGCTAGCACTTGGCGTCATTCGAGAGATCGCTGATGGCGGCCTGCACGTTCGCGGCTTCGTCCTTGAGCGAGTTGGCCGCCTGCGTCAGGGTGGCGTCGTCGGGAACGGAGTTCACAGCGGAGGTGAACTTCTGTTGGGCAGCTTTAACGGCATCAACCCGATCTTTGGCCGCGTCGCTGGCAGCGTTGACCAGATCGTCGTAGCTCTTCCGAACCTGATCCCGGGCCGCCTGGATCTGGCCGATCGTGGCCCCTGGCTTGAGGGAGTCCTTGAAATTCGTCAGGGCTGTTGAAAAGCCAGTGGCCGCAGCGCAAACCGGTGAAACGCTCGGCGTCGGGCTCGCGCTGGGGCTGCTGCTGGGTCCCGAGGTGGCGCAGCCGGCGAGCAGCGCAACCGCCGCCCCGAGCGCAGACATTCGCGCGAGGACTGGTCTTGGTGTCGACATTGGACTCACCTCTCCATGGGCTTTCGCCTGGCAGCCCAATCACTGGCAGGTACCACCAGTGTTGGGTGAGGGGCCCGCTTGCGCGTCACCCGCCGCGGGTGATCCTTTCACGCCGCTCCCCATGCCAGGCACGCCGCTGACCAGCGGGGACGCGACGCCGGAACTATCGAACACGGGTGGGACCCCATTACCTCCCACCCCGCGGCCCGAATCACCCCGGGGTGATGATGTGCCCGCTCCGTCGCCGTGATGGACTGCAGTCCACAACTGAGGGAGGATGCCATGTGTCGTTGGCTAGCGTATTCGGGTTCGCCGGTGCAACTGGAGGAGCTGTTGTACAAACCGACCAACTCGCTCGTGATGCAGAGCAAGCACGCTCGAATGGGCGTTGAAACCACCAACGGGGACGGCTTCGGCGTGGGCTGGTACGGATCCGCGCCGTATCCCGGGTTGTTCCACAGCACGGAGCCCGCGTGGAATGACCGCAACCTCCGCGAGTTGTCGGCCCAGGCGTCGGCCGGCCGGGTCTTCGCGCACATTCGGGCCTCGACCGGATCGGCGGTCCAACAGACCAACTGCCATCCATTCCGCCACGGCAGCTGGCTGTGGATGCACAACGGACTCATCCGGGAGTTCCCGACGGTGAAGCGCGACTTGGCCATGGCCGTTGAGCCATCGCTCTTTCCGCTGATCGAGGGAGCCACGGACTCAGAGCTCTTCTTCTTCCTCGCCCTGACCTTCGGGCTGGAGCAGGACCCGAGGGCGGCCGTAGCTGCCGCGGTTGGACTGATTGAAGACGTCGGCCGGCGCCACGGGATCGAGCAGCCAATCCAGATGACAGTGGCCACGACCGACGGCGACACCACCTGGGCGTTCCGCTACTCGAGTGAACGGCAGTCCCGGTCGCTGTTCCACAGCACCGACGTCGCGACCCTTCGCGTCCAGTACCCGGAGAACCCGTTGCTTCATGACCTGGCGGACAACGCGCGCCTGGTCGTCTCCGAACCGCTGGGGGATCTCCGCGGGGCGTGGCGGGAAGTACCCGAAGCCACCTGCGTGGTGGTGCACGGCGCCGGCGAGGACCTGTTCCCGTTCACGCCGACCGCCCCCTAGTGCCGGCGGCTGCGGCCCCCTCAGGGTCTGCGGCGGGTGCCGCTGCCGCGCAGCACCGGCTGGCGCGGCGCTAACTGGTGGTCCGGTCCCGCCGGTCCTTCACGCGCCGGTTCCTCCGGCGTCGGGCGCCCGGGGGATGGGAGTCGTGGGATACGTGTCATCGGGAGGGCCGCCCGCCGTGACCGGCTCACCGGCTGGCTCGCCGCCGGACTCACCGCCGGGCTCGACGCCCGGCTCGACTCCGGGCTCGGCGCCCGGCACGCCGGCTACGGCCGGCCGGCACAGCAGTTCGACCACGAGAATGACCAGCACGGCCAGGACGGCCGTCCAGATGGCGACGGCCGCCGTCGGGTCCTGCCAAAAGATCAGCACCAGCACAGCGATGCCGACGACGGTGGCTTCGATGATCCGCCGGTAGCGGGCCAACCAGAGCTGCCATGGCTTGGCCTGGCCACCGCCGATCTTGCCGGTGATGTAGTCGCCCGTCGTCGCCAGGCCGTGCCGGACATACTCCGCGGGACGCGAGTGGCCGCCCAGAAAAGCTGCCAGGGCGATCAGAAGTCCTACGACGAAGACAAGGCGCAGGCTGGTGCGCAGCGGTACCAAGAGTGCCTCGACCAGGCTTTCGGCCGCCGCAGGGGAGACAGCACTCGTCGGAATCGAGTTCAGGACGTAGCTTCGCCCGATCACAAGGGACAGCGCCAGCACCGCCATCGACACCGCCACGGCCAACCCCACGCCGCTCGTCGTGCTCCGTCTCCGGCCCCGGGGGGCAACGGCAATGGCGCCCACGGCGCTGAGCACCGTCAACCACGCCAGTATTGGGCCGAGCCGGTCCAGGGTCCGGATGGTTTCCGTGGCACGGACCAGTTCAGGCGACTGGAACAGGGCGATCTGCGCGTCAACTTCCGGGATCCTCGAGGCGATATCCACCCCTTGCTGGACAAGGAGAGTCTTGACCCGGGCGATGATCTCTTTCGTGGAAATCGACACCGTGCCGTTCTCATCAATACTGACCGTGCCTCCCGTACTTCCCGTGGCAAGGTTGACCAGCCCCTGGTGCGCGACCCGGTTCACCTGGATCCAAAGGTCCTGGAACTGCGGTGTCGCCACGAATCTGGCAACGGCGGTATGGATGAGCGTTTTAGTCTGCTCCGCAAGCATCGGGGCCAGCCCGGTGAGCACTGCCGCCACGCGGGGCGCCGTTTTAGCGAGCTCGTTCAGGGCATCGCGCGTGATGGTTTGGAAATCCACTGCGTCGGTGATCTGTTGGGTGACTTTGTCGGCGATTTCGGCCTGGATCGCAGGGTCCGAGGCCAACGGTGCGACGGTGGCGACGTAGCGATCGGTGTCGATGACTTCGCTGCGCAGGTAAAGGGCCGGAACTGTCGCGAAGGCCAACAGGCCAGTGATAACCACCAGCACGATTGCCACAATGCGCCGGGCCAGCCCCGTATGCCGCACGGCCGGCCTGGGCGGGGCCTTGCGGGCAGTGTCCCGTTCCTGCTGGAGACGGGCGACTTCGGCCCGTAACCGCAGAATTTCTTCCTGTTCCGGGCTAGCGGGGCCAGCGGGCTGATCGTTCAGCGACATGAGGGGATCCGCCTTAGCTTGTGTTCCGCGGCTGGGCATTTCACGGCTATTTTCATTGTTCACTCGGCGTGCCGGTCCAGCCCCACCCACACAGGGTGATCTGTCACGCCGGGGAAGGGCCCGCCACGGCCGTCCCTACGGGCTGGACGCCGCGCGTCGGACGTGCAGAGTGGCGCACCGAATCCCGGCACTGCCCGCGAAATTTCAGCCAGCCGGCCCGCTGTCATCCGTTTTGGGTGATGACGGCGGCGGATTCAGGATTCGCCGCCCAGACGCCGCCCGGCCGCGAAGAACGCAACTTTTGCGATCAATAGGAGTGCACCTAAATCGGCAATCATTTGGACGGACACGACACCCCTCGCCAGCTGGCTTACCGGCGTGATATCCCCGAACCCGACGGTGGCAAACGTGGAAGTGGTGAAGTAAAGGGCATCGGTTCGGCTCAGGGGCTCGCTAAACGCCGCCGCAGATGTGATCGACATTGATGTGTAAAGGAGCGCGAAGAGACACAAAAACATCAACAGGGTTTCGGCGACAGCCGCGGCCGCCCGAACCCTCGGAATATGCGCCACGAGTATCAGCCGCAATTGAATTGCCAAGACTGCGAAAAAGACCAGCACGACACCCGCCAGACGGATCCAGGCGGCCGCGGGATCGGCGTCATTGAATCCCCCGACGGGAATAAAGAAATACAGGGCGAGGACCACAACCGAAAATGCGATGAGACGTGCAATCGCGAAAATAATGACCCGCCTGCGGTCGGCCTTGTCGAGGTCATGAAGGAAAATCGGGTCTGTCGGGCTGCCGTGCTTCATAGGCATGACTGATGATACAGCCGGGCACCCAATTTGTGCCGTGCCGCAATCGGGTCGTCCAAATCGCCGTATTGTCGCGCTATGGAGCGGCGCACAAGGGGTCTTTGCGCCCTGTTGGTGCCCTTTTGCCCCCACCTAGCATGTGGAATGTGAGAGATAGGCTAGAAGCCGAATGGGTACCGGGCCCACAGTTCAAGATCCGCCCGCCTGTGCGCGGTCTCGGAGCGCTGGAGCGTCCACGTCTGGAAAGCGCCCTGTCCGCGGCCGCAGATTCGCACCGCCTGACCCTCGTTGCGGCCCCGGCCGGCTACGGCAAGTCCACGTTCCTGGGTGATTGGGTCCGCAAGTGCGCTCTGCCGTGCGCATGGCTGTCCCTTGACCGGTTCGACACGCAGCCCGCGCGGCTGTTTCACGGTGTCGTTGGGGCGATCCAGTCCGCGGCGAGCAAACTGCCGTTGCCCGGAACCGACGCCCTCCTGGCTCTTGACCCGAGCCTTGCCCATGACCGGGCGGCTTCCTACGACCTTCTCCTCGGAGCACTCGAGCACCTCACCGAACCGATTGTCCTGGTGATCGATGACGTCCATTTGGCCGGACCTGGGCTGGCGAACGGAATCGTCGGGGTGCTCGCAGCATCGGCACCCCCCTCACTGCGGCTGGTCCTCTCGGGACGCGGCCATACGTCCATCCAGCTCGAAAGATTCCGGTACGGCGAGGGACTGGGTGAACTTCGCGCCGCCGAACTGGCCTTCACGCGGGAGGAAGTTGCCCAGTTCGCCAGTGCGCTGGGACAGGATCAAACGTTCGACGCCGGGTCGCTCTGGAAGATGACTGCCGGCTGGCCTGTGGCAGTCCACGCCAGCCTGGTCACGTTGGCGCAGGCGCGCAACGTGCCGCTTGCAACGCCAGGCTCCGCGCCGACGCACGTCCCGCTCGCCGACTACGTCGCAGAAGAGATCCTCGACCAGATCGAACCGTCGCTGGCCGAATTCATTCTCAGGGCCACTACCAGTGACTGGCTCGGCCGCCGGCTCGCCGTCGAACTCGAAGGCCGTCCCCGCGGCGGCGTGCTGCTTGAGGAATGCCTCCGTAACGGGCTCTTCATCGAGGAGCACGAATACCGTGCGGGCGAATCGATGTTCCGGTGGCATTCCCTCTTCGCGGCGCAGTGCCGGCGCATCCTGCAGCGGCGCGACCCTCTGCTCGCCGAGCGTCTGCACCGCGTGGCGGCGAGGTACTACCAGGACGTCGACGTCGTCGAAGGCGTCGCCCAGGCGCTGCAAGGAAGCGCACCCCGGCAAGCCGTGATTTCCCTCGGCGCCCATTGGCTCGAATTCCTGCTCGGAAACGACGTGCAGACCCTTGAACGGCTGTGCCTGGATCTCCCCGCACCGTGGGGCGAGGATCCGGAGATCCTGATGATCCGTTCGGTCTGCCGTGCCCTTTCCGGCGACGGCACCGCCGCAGCCGAGCTCACCGACCGGGCGCTGTCGCGGACCTTCGCGCTGGACGCAATTCGACGCCGGAGACTGGAGAGTTACCGGGCGCTCTACGAGCCGCTGCCTGCCGACGGCCGCCTGGACCCGCACACCGAGACGGACGACGGCCAGTCGACGACGGACATTTCAGGAGACGGCCGCTCCAGCTCCTTCTCGACAGGACTCTTCCTGCTGGCCCAGGCAGAGTTCCGGCTGCACCGCACCGGCGAACTTGCGACGGCGCTGCTCCAGGCAACGGCGGCCACCGGCAACCCGGAACAGCTGGAAGCCGTGGAAATCTGCGCCCAGGCCGAGCTCGCATTGGCTCACGCCATCGCCGGTAACCTCGTGAGCGCCGACGAACTTGGCACGGCGGCGTTGGAACGGGGAGAGGCCCTGGGTTGGAATTCGCGGCAACGGATGGCTCCGGCCTGGCTGGCCCGGGGCATCGCGTGCTACTGGAATGATGATCTGAAGGCTGCGCGGACCTGCCTTACCAAAGCACAGCGATTGGGCAGCGAGCTGTTACCGACGGGTCCGCTCAGCGCCATCTATCGGGTCCTGGTTGATTGCGCCGCCGGCGACCTGCCCCGCCTGGCCGACTCCGGTGCGGCGCTGGAATCCTTTCACGGGCGGGGACGGTACGCCGTGTCATGGAATGCCCTGGAGACCATCGCGGTGGCGAAAATTGCCGAAGCCAGGGGCGACCGGGACGGAGCTTTGCGGACCGTCCAACCACTGGGTGCCGGGGGGCACGGCGCATTGGCGGATACGCTGCTGGCGGAGTTGCTGCGCCGCGAAGGTGACACCGCCGCTTCGCAACGCTGTGCCGAGTCACTGGCCGAACGCCGCGGCAGCTCATATATTGACACCTGCCTGAGCCTGACCGAGGCGATCATGGCCCATGGAGCCGGCGATGCCGCGGCGGCACACGAGCGGATTGAACATGCTGTCCTCCGTGCCGGGCCTGAAACCGTCCTGCGTCCTTTCGCCGAACGGAGAGAGGAATTGGCGGATCTGCTCGTGGAGCACGCTGTGTGGGGCACAGCGCACGAGTCGTTCATCGCAGCGCTGATGGCACGCGAGGCACAGGGTGAGACCCGCCTTCGGGCGCAGTCCTACTGGAACCTGACCGAGCGCGAACGCGAAGTCCTTTCCTACATGCGCTCCATCATGACCGCTGCTGAAATTGCCGAGGCGTTGTACATTTCCGTGAACACGGTCAAGACCCACGAACGGTCCATTTACCGCAAACTCGGGGCGGTAAGCAGGCGCGACGCGCTCAAGACGGCCGCCAAGCGTGGCATCGTCTGAACCCCGCGGCAGCCTTGATGGTCTTCGCGGTGAGGCACCGGTCCCGGATGGGGTCAGAGGCCCCTAGCCGCCTCAAACCGGCAGTGAAAGTCTGGAACCATGAAAAAAGTTGATCCCTTTGTGATCGTGATCGGATTTGACGGCTCGAAGCAATCACATGAGGCCCTGGCGTGGGGTGTTGAAGAGGCCCGGTACCGCAATGCGGAGCTCCGGGTCCTGACCGTCTGGAACAAGGCGCCAATGGCGTGGTATCCGGCGATGCTGGAAACGGCGGCAGGCGAAATCGTGGCGGAGGACTCACCGGAGCAGCAGGCTGAAGCGCTGGGCGCCGAGGCGGCGAAATCCGCAGTGGGTGTCAATGTCGTGACGCGGTCCATCAAAAACGACTCAGCGGCCTCGGCAATACTTGAGGCCGCACGGGAAGCCGACCTGGTGATCGTCGGCTCCCGCGGCCACGGCGGTTTCGCCGGGCTGCACATCGGGTCGGTCTCCGCCCAGGTGGCCAGCCACTCTCCGTGCCCTGTCCTGGTGATCCGGCCGAAGGCTTCCTGAGCGTCCGGGCCGCTGGCACGGACATCCGGCGGCAGTGCCGCGTGCCTGCTCGGTGGTGAGCACCCGATGCCAGCGAGCCGGGAGGGCTACCGTCGGCGTATGACCGTCCTGGACTGGCTGATGGATTCAGATCCTTCACTTCGGTGGCAGGTGTTGCAGGATCTCAGCAACGCCGCGCCCGAGGCCGTTACCGCAGAGCGCGCGCGGTAGCGACCGAAGGCTGGGGTGCCCGCCTGTTGGCATTGCGGGACGAGGACGGCTGTGTGGGTTACGTGCTGCTAGGGCAGAACCTTGTAAAGGTCGATCACCGTCTCTTCGGGCGGAGCGGCGAAGCCGCCCTCAATACCCGCCTGCATCCGGGGCAGGAGGATCGTGTCCCGGAATTTTTCCCAGCTTTCTTTCGATTCGTGGACTGCCATGACCGTCCAGCCACCCTCGGATGCCCCGCCGGCGTGGAAGATCTGACCCTCGGGCAGGAGCCCCGCGCCCGGATGGACGGCTGCAAGCGACGCCTCTTATTGTTCCTTGGTGCCTCCCGGGAAGAAGTGCACGATTCCGTAGGGCGTGGTGGCCATAACAACTCCTAGGCTGGTGGATTGGACGGGACAAGGCCAGTCCTAGACGCCGCCACCGGGTGTGTCAAGGGCTCGCGGAAGCAGGCGGGGGTCCGGGGACCCGCGTGCCCCGCAGGCTCAACATGATGAGCCTTGATCCCAACGCCGCGGCGGCCTTTCCGCTGGTTGGCAGGGCCGGCGGTTGGCAGGTCCGCGGTCAGCCGTCCGACAGGGTCCGGACGTCCTCGGCCAGGGCAGCCCGGTAGCCAAGGCTTCGTGAGACTGCCCTCGCGGTGGCCATCACCGCCGGAGCCAGGACGTTGGGCGGGGTGGTCCCGTCCGGTACCACGATCGACAGTGCGGCCACCACCGTGCCCTGGGCATCAAAGACGGGCGCCGCCACGGAAACAGTCAGGGACGGCGCGGACCGGCGGATCATGGCAATCCCCGTCCGGTGGACGTCGGACAGGGTGCGCCGCAGCTGGCCCTCCGGCATGGGAGCCACGCCCGGTTCAGTTTCCGCGGGTTCCCTGAGGATCTTTTCCTGGAATGCCGCGTCCGAGCCGGCCATCAGGACCAGGCCGACGGCCGTGGAGCGCAGGGGGAGCCGGCCGCCCACCCGGTAGGCGACTTCCGTGGCCTGCTTGGAGGAAAGCCGTTCGATCAGGACGGCCTGGTCTTTATCCCGCACGGCCAACAACACGTGATGGCGCGTCACCTCGAAGAGATCCTCAAGGTAGGGCAACGCGATTTCGCGGATCCCGTGGCCCCTCGGGGAGAGGGACGCTATTTCCCACAGCCGGACGCCCACAACGTAGCGTCCGTCGTCGAGCCGTTCCAGAGCGCCCCAGGCGACCAGCCGGGCAATGAGGCGCAACGCCGTCGGGGCGGGCATTTGCGCAAAACGGGCCATCTCTGACAGGGTCAGCGCCCGGCGGCGGTCCGTGAAGACGGCGAGCAGGCTCAGGGCCCGGTCTATCACCGGTTCGCCCTGTTTGGGCCGCTTGCCGCGCGCGGGAGCGGGGGTTCCGGGCCCGGCGCTGTCCGGATCCCTTTCCTGGGCTGCTGTCATTTCAAACCGTTCCTAGTTCGTCGCCAGTGACCCCCACCACAGTAGTGTTTCGCCCAATGAAACTCCTAGCCGGTACTCCATGGCTGCGGCACTGTTGGGGTGGGGCGTCGACTGCGCCGGCGCTGGTTCAAACGGACGCAGTCACCCTCGTCCCGGCAAGGCTGCCGAGGAACTTGGCACTCTCCTTCGGGGTCCGTTCCTGCGTGGCCCGGTCCACCGCGATGAGTCCAAACTTCGGACCGTAGCCAAAGATCCACTCGAAGTTGTCGAAGGCTGTCCAGGCGATGTAGCCGCGGACATCGATGCCGTCGGCCAGGCAGGACGCCACGCCGGCGACCGCCGTGCGGAGGTAGGCCAGTCGCTGAGAGTCGTCGTCGGTCGCCAGGCCGTTCTCCGTGACGATGACAGGGATGCCGGCGACGCTGGCTGCCTCCCGAATGGTCGCTTCGAGGGCCTCGGGGTAAATTTCCTCGCCCATCTGGTTCGTCGCGGCTCCCTCGGGGGCCAGCATCACCCCGTCCGGACCGAAGACCGTCCGGCCGTACGTCTGGATCCCCACGAAGTCGTCGTCGCGGGACGCCACGAGGAAGCGTTCGTTGACCTCTCGACGGATCCTGTCCGCCCGGTCCTGGCCGCCTTCGGCTGCCTGGATGTCGGTGTTGGCCAGGGTCCACCCGACCGGGAGCTCCGGCCGGATCGCCTTGATGGCAGCCCGGCCCTGCCGGTGTGCAGCAAGCTTGATGTCGAAGCCAGCCTCGGAGACCGTGAACTGGAAGGGTGCCACGCGGCTTGCGTCGATCCCGAGCCGGTCTGCCGCGGCCGCCCATAGCGGCACCTCTGCCCTGCGTTCGGGGGCCTCGCCGCCCAGGCCAAGTTCCTTGAGGAGCCACGGGAGGTTGGGCTCGTTGAGGGTGCAGGCGACGCCGATGAGATCGCCGAGGTGCCTCATGGCCCGGTCGCAGTAGCGGGCGAACCGTTCGGGGGTCTGCGGGTCCTCCCAGCCGCCGGCCGCCAGGAGCCACCTGGGTGACGTGAAGTGATGGAAGGTGACTACCGGGATGAGCCCGTGCTCATGGCAGGCCTCCAGCACGCGGCGGTAATGGTTGAGTTCCGCCACCGAGAAGTAGCCTTCCTCGGGCTCGATGCGGGCCCACTCCAAGGAGAAGCGGTAACTCGTGAACCCCAGGCCGGCGATCAGGGCAATGTCCTCGCGGTACCGGTGGTAGTGGTCGACGGCGTCCCCGGACGGTTCGGCGAAGATCGTTCCGGGGAGCCTCTCCAGGAACCAGCAGTCACTGTTGACATTGTTTCCCTCGACCTGGTGGGCTGCCGTGGCGAGGCCCCACAGGAAATCGTGCGGGAAGGCAAAAGAGTCGGTCATCTGGTTCCTTTCGATCTGAGCGCCAAGCGACTGTGCATGGGCTGACTGTCCATCCTCCGCGGTCAATGCCAGGGGAGGGCGGCCGTTTTCATTGGTTGAAAGACTCATCGCTGGTCCCGCGGACATTGCGCGTCCATTCGAGACCCGTCCGGAGTGACCCTCACCACAATACTTTTCCAATCAATGACATTCTCGTGTTTCCGTTTGAGGCGTCGCCGTGATCCTTGAGTGAGCCGGTCGCCGAGACCCATCTGACGAGAGGGGCACCGGCGCAACGGCCCGGAAGCTGGTCACGGACGATCGGTATACAGGCCGCCAGGCTCCCCACGGATGTTGACCCCCGTTTGCTGAGAAAGAATGCGAAGGCGCACTACATGAAACTTCTGAACTCCACCGCACGACGGAGCGCGGCCGTTCTGGCCGGGGCGCTTCTCATGAGTTCGCTCACCGCCTGTGGCGGCGGGACCCAGGCGGCAACCGCCGTCAACAAAGACACATTGACCATCGCCGTCGACAGCGACAGCGCTTCCTTCGGCTTCGATCCGCTGCGTGTCGCCGACGCGCAGCGGCAGTTTTTTGAAGGCCTCTACGAAAACCTCATGACCCTGCAACCGGACGGTTCCGTTGGACCGGGCTTGGCCAAGGAGTTCAGCTACAGCGCGGACAACACGGTCCTTACGCTGACCCTCAAGGAAGGCGTCATCTTCACGGACGGCGCTACCCTGGATGCGGCTCTGGTGAAGGCAAACCTGGACCGCCGCAGCGACCCCGCACTCAGTGCCTACTCCGCAATCGCCAAGGGCGGAGCCCAGGAAATCACTTCGGTGAGTGTTGTCAGTCCCACGCAGGTGGCCATCAAGTTCGCTAAGCCGCAGCCAGGGTTCGAAAAGAACCTCGCCTCCACCATGGGCATGGTTGTCGGCAAGAGCGGTGTTGCCGATACGGCCAGCCTCGGCAAAACCCCGGACGGCTCCGGTCCCTACACGCTCGACCCCTCCACGGTTAAGGGCAACAAGTACGTCATGGTGAAGAACGACAAGAACGCCGACGCCGCAGACTACGCCTACAAGAAGATCACCTTCAGCGTCATCCAAGATCCTCAGGCGCGCGCCAACGCTCTCGTCTCCGGCCAGGCCGACGTCGCCATGCTCACTTCCCCCACAGTGGACTTCGCAAAGTCCAAGGGCCTCGGCGTGTCCCAGATCGGTGGAACGCTGCACACCATGGTTTCCTTCGACAAGACCGGAAAGACCGCTCCCGCCTTTGCCAGCGAGAAAGTCCGTCAGGCGTTCCAGTTCGCCATCAACCGCCAGTCACTGGTGGACGCACTGCACAAGGGTGACATCGCGGCCTGGAATGCACTTCCCAAGGATTCCGCGGGCTTCACCCATGAGCTGAACACCAAGTTCGCCTACGACCCGGCGAAGGCCAAGAGCCTGCTGGCCGAGGCCGGCTACGGCAACGGCTTCGAGTTCACCATTGTTGGCAGCGCTGAAACCCAGACGGACCTGCAGGCCGTCCAGAAGGATCTGGCCGCCGTCGGAATCAAGATGAACATTAAGATGGCGTCCTCCACCGATGAAGCCTTCGCGGCAGTCGCGACCACGCCCCTCGGCTACGCCGCACTCGGCTGGGACAACCCGGTGGGGCTGATGTACGGGGTGGTCCTGAACGGTTTCACCAATGTGCAGAAGGCCTCCGATGAGCAGCTGACTGCGGCTACGGGCGAAGCCGCGGCCGCGAAGGACGACGCCGCCAAGAAGACCGCCCTCACCAAGCTCAACACCCGCCTGGTGGAATCCGGCTGGATGATCCCGCTCTATGAGTCACTCACCAACCAGGGTTACAACACCAAGAAGGTTCAGCAGGTGAAGTTCGCAGGTTCGAACGCCTACCCGCTTCTCTCGTCCTACGCACCGGCTAGCTGATCACCGAACCTGCCGGACGGCCACCCCGACTCTGGAACGGGCAGCCGTCCGGCAGGTCCTGACCGATGGAGGTCACCATGGCACTATTCATCACCAAGCGTCTGCTGATGGCGCTGGCCACCGTGCTTGTGGTCGCGGTACTGGCATTCCTGCTGGTGCACGCGATGCCCGGCAGCCCCGGCGCTGTGTCGCTCGGCGCCGGTGCCTCCCAAGAAGCGATTGACGAGGTCAACGGGCGGCTCGGCTGGAACGATCCTCTCCTCGCCCAGTTCTTCCGCTGGCTCGGCGACGCCGTCCAGGGCAACCTCGGCACGTCCCTGATCGATGGCCGCTCGGTTAGCCCGGACCTGGGCAACAGGCTTCCGGTGACGGCATCACTCGCGGCTGGCGCCACCGTCCTGAGCGCGATCCTCGGGATCGGCCTGGGCGTGAGCGCGGCGGTCCGCGGTGGCCTGGTGGACCGGATCGTGGGCGGGATCTGCGGCCTGGCCGTGGCCCTGCCTGCCTTCTGGATCGGCATCATCTTTGTGTACCTGTTCGCCGTGCAGTCCTCGGTCTTTCCCGCCACCGGCTACGTGCCGTTCGAGGTCTCACCGCAGGACTGGGGCATGTCCCTGGCCCTTCCTGTCATCACGCTTGCCGTAGGCGGCGCGGCCTTCATCGCCCGCCAGACCAGGGCCTCGATGCTTGAGGCGTTGCAGCAGGAGCACATCCGGACGCTGCGTGCCACGGCCACACCGACCTGGAAAATCCTCTACATCCACGCCCTGCGCTACGCCAGCCTCCCCATCGTGGCCGGCATCGCGCTGCAGTTCATCGGCCTGTTCGGCGGCTCCGTCATCGCGGAGCAGCTCTTCGCCATGCCCGGCCTGGGCCAGGCCGTCCAGACCTCCGTCAGCACCCACGACGCTCCCGCCGTCCAGGGCGTGGTGGTCATCGCCACCGTCGTGGTGGTGGCCGTGAATCTCGTGCTGGAACTCGCCACCAAGTTCCTCGACCCGAAGTTGCGTGCCTCATGATCCCCAACGTCGCCCCCGCTCCTGCCGACAGTGCGCCAGCCACGGCTGCCGCAGCTGTGCAGCCCAAGTCCGGCCAGCGGGCCGCCTTCAGCAAAATTTCCGCAAGCCGGCTCTTCGCCTCGCCCGGCGGCGTGGCCGGCGTCGTATGGCTGGCAGCCCTGGTGGTTGCCTCGCTGACTGCCCAGTGGTGGCTACCCTACAAAACGGAGGACCAGGACTTCACCGCTGTCCTGTCCGGTCCCACCGCCGCGCACTGGCTCGGCACCGACGAACTCGGCCGGGACCTCCTCAGCCGCATCTTCGCTGCCGCCGCAGGCACCCTGGGAACCTCACTGATCACGGTGATTGTCGGCGTCGTGCTCGGAACCGCCCTGGCCATGGTGGCCGCCGGCAGAGGCCAGACGGAAGGAGGGATCAGCCGCGTCACCGAGGTCATGATGTCGCTGCCCGGCACCGTCATCATCCTGGCAGTTATCGGTGCCGTGGGAACCAACATCCCGCTGATCATGGCCATCTTGGGCGTCCTCATTTCCGCCGGCATCTACCGCGTCATGCTGGGCCAGGCCAAGTCGCTCCAGTCCCAGCTGTACGTGGACGCGGCCAAGGTGGACGGCGTCAGCACCCTGGGGATCAGCCTCCGCCACGTTTTGCCCGGACTGACCAACACCATCGTGGTCCAGTCCGCCCTCATCTTCGCTGTCGGCATGCTGATCCAGGCCGGCCTGGCGTTCATCGGCTTCGGCCCGCCCATCCCGCAACCCAGCTGGGGCGGCATGATCCAGGGCGCTTCCCAGCACGTCTACGATGCCCCGTGGCTGATGGTTCCCACCGGTGCGGTCCTTGCCCTGACCGTCCTGGCCGCCAACGCGATCGGCAACGCCCTGGGGAAGGCGCCGAACACTGGCGTCTCGCACCTGCCGTCGGCAGCGGCGCGCCGCCAGCGTTCTGTTGCAGCGGGCGCCGCGGCCTCGGTGGCCGAGGCGGGAGCCATCCCGGCCAAAGGCCACCTGAGCGTCCGCGGACTCTCTGCAGGGGTCGACGGCGGGACTCCGCTGGTCACGGACGTCTCGTTCGACGTCGGGCCGGGAACCGTGTTGGGCCTGGTGGGGGAATCCGGCTGCGGCAAGACCATGACCGCGCTGTCGCTGCTGGGCCTGCTGCCCGCCGGGGTCTCCGCCACCGGCGGCCAGATCCTGTGGAATGGCAAGAACCTGGCCGCCGCCACGGAGCGCGAGATGGAAGGCATCCGCGGCCGGGACATCGCCCTGATCTCGCAGGAACCCATGCGGGCCCTGGATCCCATGTTCACCGTGGGCTACCAGCTCACCGCGGCCATCCGCCGGCTGCGGAAGGTGGGCAAGGCCGAGGCACATGCCGAAGCCCTCAGCTTGCTCGAAAAGGTGGGCATTGTGGACGCCAAACGCATCCTCAAGACCTACCCGCACCAGATCAGCGGCGGCATGGCCCAGCGCGTCGCCATCGCCCTGGCACTGTCCGGCCGGCCCAGGCTGCTGGTGGCCGACGAACCCACCACAGCGCTGGACGTCACCGTGCAAGCCGAAATCCTCTCGCTGCTGCGCTCCCTGGTGAAGGACACCGGGATGTCCGTGGTGATGGTCACCCACGACCTCGGCGTCGTGGCGGACATCTGCGACAACGTCGCCGTGATGTACGCCGGCCAGGTGGTGGAAAGCGGCCGGACCGCCAATATTCTCGACAACCCCCGCCACCCTTACACCTTGGCGCTTCTGGCCGCCGACCCGCACGCCAACACCGCGGCGGACATGCCTGAACGGCTGGCCACCATCAGCGGCCAGGTTCCGCAGCCAAAGGACTGGCCCACGGGCTGCCGCTTCATGGCGCGCTGCCAGTTCGCCGGCTCCGCGTGCGCCGCCCCGGTGCCGCTGCTGCCTTCCGGCTCCGAAGACGGACTGGTCCGCTGCGTCAAGGCGGACGAACTGGCGGTGGAGGGCCTGGAATGGCTTGCCACCGAAGTGCCCACTCACCGAGTACTGAAAATCGTCGAAAAGGACCTGGCATGAGCATCGAGACGGCAGAACGGCAGGACACGGCGCCAGTTGCGCCGGAGCAGCCCATGCTGGAGGTCAAGGACCTGCTGGTCCGGTACGGCCGCGGCCGGAAAGCTGCAGCAGCCCCGGCAGCGGTGGACGGCGTCAGCTTCTCCATCCGTCCCGGCGAGACCGTAGGCCTGGTGGGGGAATCCGGCTCCGGAAAATCCACCATCGGCAAGGCGATCCTTGGCCTCCAGAAGAGCGCCGGCGGCACCATCAGCTACCAGGGCAAGGACATCACCCATGCCGGTGCTGCAGAGCGCCGCGCCCTCGGCGGTGAACTGCGGGCGGTCTTCCAGGACCCCAACTCCTCGCTGAACCCGCGCCAGAGCATCGGTGCTTCGCTGGCGGAGCCGCTGCGGATCCGCGGGGTTACGGCCGCAGTGGCGCGCGAAAAAGCCGAAGCCATGCTCGAACGCGTGGGGCTGCCCCGTGAGGCCGTGGACCGCTACCCCAGCCAGTTCTCCGGCGGCCAGCGCCAGCGGATCGCCGTCGCCCGTGCCCTGATCTGCGAACCGAAGCTCGTGGTGTGCGATGAGGCGGTCAGTGCCCTGGATCTCTCCACCCAGGCCCAGGTGCTCAACCTCCTGGCCGACCTCCGCGACGAGCTTGGCCTGAGCTACCTGTTCATCGCCCACGACATCTCGGTGGTCCAGTTCCTGGCGCAGCGCGTTGTCGTCCTCTACCGCGGCCAGGTGATGGAAAGCGGGCCGGCGGCAGCCGTCACGGAGTCGCCCAAGCATCCGTTCACCCAGGCCCTCGTGGCTGCTTCGCCCGTGCCGAGGCCCGCGGAACAGGCCGAGCGGAGGATGCTGCGCGAATCCCTTGGCGTCCGCACGGCCGCTGCAGTGGCGGGGTCGCCGGGAGGCTGTCCCTTCAGCCAGCGGTGCCCGCTCGCCACCGAACTCTGCACCGCCGAGCGTCCGGCCCTTCGGCGGGTGGGCGCCGCCGACGTCGCCTGCCACTACGCCTGACCCCGCGCAGCCCAGCGTCAGGTCCGCCTCAAACAAGTTGAGCCCAACTTCAGGGAGCTTCCCCGCATGAACCACCCCACGCACCTTCGGACGGACCACCTCAGCGAATCCTTCGGGATCACCAATACGCTGCCTGGATTCAGCTGGACGCCGCCGCAGGGCACGGTCCGGCAGGTTGCCTACCAGCTGGCAGCCAGCAATGGCTGGGACACCGGCCGGGTGGACGGCGGCACGCACGGCTTCGTGCCGTACGGCGGCCCCGTCCTCGGCTCGCGGGACCGCTTCGACTGGACGGTCCGGACCTGGAACGTGGCCTCTGACGGCACCGAAGTTCTGTCCGCCTGGTCCGAGCCGATGGCCGTGGAACTGGGCCTGCTGCACCCGGAGGATTGGACCGCGCAGTGGATCGGCCCCGACGAACCGGCGGTTCCGGAACCGGGGGAGCGCCCCGGACATGCTCTGTCAAAAACCTTCACGCTGGACGAAGCGCCCGCAAAGGCGCGCGCCTATGCCACAGCCCACGGCATCTACGAGCTCTTCATCAATGGCGTGCGGGTGGGGGACCAACAGCTCACTCCGGGCTCGACGAGTTACCACAGCACGCTCCAGGTCCAGGCCTTTGATATCGCCCGCATGCTCCGGCCCGGTACCAACACCGTCCGGGCCGTCCTCACCGACGGCTGGTACCGCGGCACGTTCGGGTACACGCGCGACGCCGACATGTACGGACCGCAGACGGCCTTCCTGGCTCAGCTGGAGCTGGAGTCCGGCGGACAACGAACAGTCGTCGGCACCGACGGCTCGTGGGACGTTTCCGCGACGGAGATCGTCAGCGCCGATCTCATGGCCGGCCAGCGAGTAGATTTCCGCCGCGGCCATGGGGCAACCGGGCACGCAGTCCTCCGCGACGGCAGCTTCACCACCCTCTCCGGCCCCGTGGCGCCCCCCACGCGCATCGTGGAAAAACTCAGCCCGGTATCCATCACGCGACTGGCCAACGGTAACCAGATCGTGGACCTGGGCCAGAACATCAACGGCTGGATCCGCCTGAGCCGGCTTGGCGCCCCAGGGAAGACTGTCACGCTGGTGTACGGCGAAGCCCTGGGCGCTGACGGCGACGTCACCCAGGAACACCTCCGTCCCCATGATTTCCGAAATCCGGGGCAGTTCCTCGGCGCCGGACAGGTGGATTCCGTGGTGGCATCTGGCGCCCCGGGCGAGGTCTTCGAGCCGCGCCACACCACCCACGGCTTCCAGTACGTCGCCGTGCAGGGCCTGGACGCAGACCTGGAACCGGCGGACATCGTGGGCTGCATGGTCCAGACCCAGCTGGAACGCCTGGGGACTTTCAACTGCAGCGACGACCGGCTCAACAAGCTGCACGACATTGTGGAGTGGAGCTTCCGCGGCAACGCCTGTGAAGTTCCCACCGACTGCCCGCAGCGGGAAAAGGCAGGCTGGACCGGCGACTGGCAGCTGTTTGTACCCACCGCCGCCTACCTCTTCGACGTGGCAGGTTTTACGGCGAAGTGGCTCAGGGACGTGCGGACCGATCAGTGGGACAACGGCGTGGTGGTCAACATCTCTCCCTCGCCGGGACCGGAGGTAACCAGTGCCGAATTCATGGCCTTCACGAATGGGTCCTCAGGGTGGGGGGATGCGGTGGTCATGGTGCCTTGGGAGATCCATCTCGCCACCGGTGACACCGGCATCCTGGAACAGAACTGGGAGGCGATGGAATGCTGGCTCGGCTTCATCCGCAGCGCCGCGGAGGGCAACCGGCACCCGGCCAGGGCAGAGGCCCACGCCACGCCGGCCCCGCATGAGCAGTATCTCTGGGACACCGGCTTCCATTTCGGGGAATGGATGGAACCGGGTGGCCCTGCGCCGGACCTATTCGCCTCCCGGTCCGCCGACAACGGCATCGTGGCCACCGCCTACTACCGGCACTCCTCCGCCATCATGGCCGGGATTGCCGCCGTCCTGGGCAAGGGGGACAAAGCCCGGGAACTCGGGGAGCTCTCCGGTAACGTCCGCCGCGCGTGGCAGCGGGAATACCTGCGGGCCGACGGAACAGTGGACGGTGGCACGCAGGCCAACTGCGTGCGCGCGCTGGCCTTTGACCTGGTTCCGGACGGCGGCCGGCCGGCGGTGGTCAAGCAGTTGGTCACGCTCGTCCGCGACGCCGGCACGCACCTGGGCACCGGGTTCCTGGCCACCCCTTACCTGCTGCCTGTGCTCGCCGATAACGGACAGCCGGACCTCGCCTATGAACTGCTCATGCAGGACTCCGAACCCTCCTGGCTGGTGATGGTGGACCGCGGTGCCACCACCATGTGGGAAGCCTGGGACGGAAGAGGCGCGGACGGAACAACGCGCCAGTCGCTGAACCACTACAGCAAGGGCGCCGTGATCTCGTTCCTGCACCGCTACACCGCCGGCCTGCGCCAGGCACCCGGGAACGCGGCCTACAAACGGATCATCATCGAGCCCCGCCCCGGTGCCGGGATCACCTCCGCGGCCACGTCGCACCGGGGCCCGCAGGGCTCCATCGAGGTCAGCTGGGCAATTGACGACGGCGAGATCACCCTCATTGCGACCGTCCCGCCCGGCACCACAGCGGAAGTCCGCCTCACCGGCCGGCCGAACGCCGTCGTCGGGCCCGGAACCCATACCTTCACCGCCCCTGCCGGCGGCAATGACCACCAGCCCCAACTTGCAAGGAGTGCATCATGACCCCGGACGCCGCCACAGCCACGGAAACCACCCCCATCGAAACAGGTCAGGCGGCACCGGCCGGGCTGCCGGCCCCGGCCTTCCCGGCGTTCCTGCCCCCGGGCGCGGCCGAAGTCGTGTCGGAAAACTCTGCCGTCCACCGCGAAGTCAGCTACGCGATCGCTATCGGCTTCCGCCGGCTCGCCATGGATATCTGGCTGCCCCGCGACGCTGCCGGGACGCCGGTGCCGCTGGTTGTCTGGATCCATGGCGGCGCGTTCCAGCTGGGAGACCGCCGCGAGCTGCCGCCTACCTTCGCCCCGGACTCAGTGTTCCGCCTGCTGAACGAAGCCGGCATCGCGTGCGCCACCGTGGACTACCGCCATGCCCTGGAGGCGCCGTTCCCGGCGCAGCTGCACGACCTCAAGGCCGCCGTCCGGTACCTCCGCGAACACGCAGACATGTTGGGGATCGACGCCGGACGGATCGGCGCGTGGGGCGAGTCGGCCGGCGGGCATCTTGCCGCCCTGCTGGGACTGACCGGCGCCAGGAAGGACCTCGAGGGTGGCCTCGGAGTCCAAGGGCACTCCAGCGCCGTGAGCGCCGTAGTCGACTTCTACGGGGTGTCTTCGCTGCCGGACATGCCGGCCATGAACATTCCCCAGGGCATGATGACCGGGCCGTTGAGCGCGGCGGTGCCGGACGGCATGACCCTCGAGCCCGGCTCCATGCTGGTGGGCGGCACCGCCGACGCCGCCCTGCTGGCCTCAGCGAGTCCGCTGGGATACGTCACCGCGGACGCGCCGTCGTTCCTGCTGGTCCACGGCGACAGCGACGGCCTGGTTCCGCTCTCCCAAAGCGAACTGCTCGCCGCCGCGCTCGTTGACGCGAACGTCCGCAACGAACTCATCACCATCCGGGGCGGTGACCACTGCTTTTTCGGCGCCGAAGGCCAGCTGGACCGGATCCTCGGCTCAGCGGTGGCATATTTCGCCCACGAGCTTTAGCGACAAGCTCAATTTCCGGCGGTAGCATTCCGCTATGGCTATCGCACGCTTCCCAGGTCTCGTCATTGATTGCCCCGATGCCGGGGCCCTCGCGGGCTTTTACGGCGCCCTGCTGGGCTGGCAGGTGAAGGTCGACGGTGACTGGGCCGAAATCCGCCCTGACGACGGCAGCAACTGCATTTCGTTCCAGCAGGTGGACGGCTACTGTGCCCCGGAATGGCCTGGCCAGGAAGTGCCACAGCAAATGCACCTGGACCTGATGGTGCAGGACCTGGATGAGGGCGAGAAGGTGGCCGTCGAGCTAGGGGCCACCAAGGCCGACTCGCAGCCGGGCACGAGCTTCCGGGTATTCCTCGACCCGGCCAGCCACCCCTTTTGCCTCTGCGTGGACTAAACAACTCGCCACGCCCGGCGGCGGCGGCAGCCGGGCAGCCCAACAAGCCGCTCCATGCACAGGGTTTCCAGTCAATGAAACTTCGCTAGCGGGCGCATTGCCGTTCCCGGGACGCTGGGGAGAGCCCTAGAGCTTCCTCCAACTGATGAATCGAGCCGACGTTGACTCCCAACATCCTGCGTTTCCCGTCCCAGGACCACGCCCGCGCGGGGACCGCCGTTCCCTCCGCCGTCCGATTCGAACACCACGAGGAGCCCTTCGGTATCGGCGAAGACCGGCCCAGGCTCTCCTGGCAGGTCACCACCGACCGGACCGGCTGGGTCCAGGCCGCCTACGAACTCCAGCTCGGCCCCGATGAGGCCAGCCTGACAAGCTACGGCCGCACCGAGACCAGGGAGCAGCTCCTGCAGCCCTGGCCCGCACCGCCGCTGGAGAGCCGCCAGCGCGTCGCCGTCCGCGTCCGTGTCTGGGGCAACGGCGGCGGCGCGCCCTCCGAATGGAGCCCCGTTGCCTACGTAGAGGCGGGATTATTGAACGCGTCCGATTGGCAGGCAGCCATGATCCGCCCGGCCTGGGACGAGGCAAGCGACGCCAACGAGCCGGCTGCGCGCCTGAGCCGGACGTTCGAAGTGGCCGGGCCCGTGGCGTCCGCCCGGCTCTACGCCAGCGCCCACGGCGTCTACGTGGCGCACATCAACGGCCGCCGCGTGGGCCGGGACATCCTGACCCCGGGCTGGACCAGCTACCACCACCGCCTGCGCTACCAGAGCTACGACGTCACTGAGTATCTCCGGCCAGGCACTAACGTGATCGGCCTTGAGTTCGCGGATGGCTGGTGGCGCGGCAATCTGGGCTTCCAGGGGAAGCGCAACACGTACGGCAACCGCACCGCCGTGATCGCCCAGCTGGAAATGACCGACGCCGGCGGGGCAGTTTGCGTGATTGGCTCGGATGCGTCGTGGCTGGCGGGGCGGGGGCCGGTGCTGTCGGCAGACCTGTACGATGGCGAAATTTTTGATGCGCGGCTCCGGAGCCGTGGCTGGGCTGAGATCGGAGCGGAAACCGGTGCGGGTACCGACTCGCTGCAGCCCGCCGTCGTAGTTGGCGGCTTCGATCCTGCAGTCCTGGTCGCACCCGACGGCCCGCCCGTCCGGGCCACCGACGAGCTGCCGGTCAAAGCTGTGCTGGGAACGCCGTCCGGAAAGACCATTCTGGACTTTGGCCAGAATCTGGTGGGCCGGGTGCGTTTCAATGTGAGCGGTGCGGCCGGCACCGAGGTGGTGCTGCGGCACGCCGAGGTTCTGGAGCACGGCGAACTCGGCGTCAGGCCGCTGCGCGTCGCCAAGCAGACCGACAGCTACATCCTGCGCGGCGGCGGGGACGAGCAGTGGGAGCCGGAGTTCACCATCCACGGATTCCGCTACGTGGAGGTGAGCGGCTGGCCAGGTGTTGTGGATCCGGACGCGTTCACCGCCGTCGTGATCCACTCGGACCTGCGGCGAACGGGCACGTTCGAATGCTCCGATCCGATGCTGAACCAGCTCCACTCGAACGTGGTGTGGGGGATGCGGGGGAACTTTGTCGACGTGCCCACGGACTGCCCGCAGCGCAACGAGCGCCTCGGCTGGACCGGCGACTTCCAGATCTTCGCCGCCACCGCGTCCTTCCTGTACCGGATCCCCGGCTTCACCACGTCCTGGCTCAAGGACCTCGCCGCAGAGCAGGGGACTGACGGGCCGCCGCCGCTGGTGGTCCCGGAAGTGGTGGCCGAAAAGCCGCCATTCCCGGACCGCCCGGTGATGGCCGCGTGGGGTGATGCAGCCGTGCTTGTTCCCTGGGTGCTGTACCAGTGGACGGGGGACCTCGAGTACCTCCGCCGGCAGCTGCCGGGAATGATCGCCTGGCTGGAAGCCGTGGCCCAGGCCGCCGGCCCGGAGCTGCGCTTTGAGCACGGCTTCCAGTTCGGCGACTGGCTGGACCCGGCCGCACCGCCGGACTCGCCCGGCGACGCCCGCACCCCCTGGCAGCTCGTGGCGCAGGCCTACCTGGCATACTCGGGGTCGGTGGCGGGCGAGGCTGCCGGACTGCTGGGCCACGACACGGAATCGGAACGGTTGCGCGAGCTGTCCGCCCGGTCCCGGGCGGTGTTCCGGGAACGCTACCTTGATGACGACGGCCGGCTCCGGCCATCCACGCAGACGGCCTACGCGGTGGCACTGCGCTTCGGACTCCTCGAACCGGCCGAACACCCTGCCGCGGCCGCCCGGTTGGCCGACATCGTGGAAGCCGACGGCTACCGCATCGCCACCGGGTTCGTGGGAACTCCGCTGGTCTGCGACGCGCTCAGCGATGAAGGCCACACGACGGCGGCATACCGCCTGCTCCTCCAGACCGAGTGCCCGTCCTGGCTCTACCCCGTGACAATGGGCGCCACCACCATTTGGGAACGCTGGGACTCCATGCTCCCTGACGGCAGCATCAATGAGGGCGAAATGACTTCTTTCAACCATTACGCCCTGGGTGCCGTGGCCGATTGGATGCACCGCACTGTGGCCGGCCTGGCACCAGCTGAACCCGGGTACCGGAAACTCGCCATCCGGCCTAGGCCCGGCGGGGGGCTGGCGTGGGCCGCTGCCCGGCACGAGACCCCTTACGGCGAGGCTGTGGTCCGGTGGGAGCTGGACGGCGACGTGTTCTTGCTGTCCGTGTCGGTCCCGGCCGGCTGCACCGCCGCGGTGTACCTGCCCGACGGCGGGACCACCGGCGTCGAGGTCGGTTCCGGGACGCATTCGTTCAGCTGTGCAGTTCCTGAAGCCGCAACCGAGGGCGCCCGCGAGCCGGTGTTTCAGCCATGAGCCTGGATGTGGAGCTGGCCGGCCTCATGCACCACGTGGCTGAAGCCGGCTCCTTCGCCGATCTCCTCGCCGATCCTGCCGGGATGCAGCGGCTGGCGGCGTTCAGCGGCGCGGATCTGCCCTACACGGCCCCTGCCGTACCGATCCGCTCGGTGGAGGCGCCGGGGCCCAACGGACCCGTGCCCGTCCGGATCTACGGCCCCGGCATCCTTCGGCTGGACGGTGACCGGGGTTCCGCGGCGGGGAATGCGTCCGGGGCCGCCCTGCCCGGCCTGGTGTGGCTGCATGGCGGCGGGTTCGCCGGAGGGACGCTGGACATGCGGGAGTCCGACCAGGTCGCCCGGGAACTAGCTGACCGGACCGGCGGCCTGGTGTTCTCCGTCGACTACCGGCTGGCCGGCGACGGCGTCCACTTCCCGGTCCCGCACGAAGACGCGCTCGCGGCGTGGATCTGGGCGGCAGCCCACGCCGAGGGCCTTGGCGTGGCCCCGGGAAACCTGTGCCTTGGCGGGGCCAGCGCCGGCGGGAACCTCGCCGTCGGCGCCGCCATGTATCTCAAGGACGCCGGACTCGCACTGCCCGCCAAGCTGCTGCTGGCGTACCCGTTCCTGCACGCCGCGCTTCCCCCTCTGAAGCCGGCCGCGGTGTCCGACGGCAGGGTGCTTTCCAGCCTGCCGCGGATCCTGCGCTTCACCGAGGACGACTGCCAGGCAATGGTGGAGAACTACATCGGCGGCCCCGCCGGGATGGCGTCCTCGTATGCCCTGCCCGGCCGTGCCGATCCTTCGGGGCTCCCCCCGGTGGCGGTCATCGCCTGCGAATACGATGACCTGCGTCCGTCGGCTGAGCTCTTCCGGGAATCGCTCCGCGCGGCCGGCGTCGAGGTGTCCTTCCGGCTGGAAGCGGGGGCGACGCACGGGTACCTCAACCACTCGGCGGCGCTGGGGATCGTGCAGCAGGGGCTGGCATTCCTTGCGGCGGAACTGGCCTCGGCAAAGCCCTTTCAATGATTGAAATCCGCGGTTTGCGCCGGTCCGGTGATCCGACAGTCTTAGGGGAGACGCCGGGCATCACGGAACCGGTGCACAAGCCAAGCGGCGCAGGAAAACGGATGGAGTCGACGATGACGGAAGGTCGCGTGCTGAGCGGCATCGAATTCGCCCGCGCGGGTGACGACGGTTCCCGCCCGCTGCTGCTGGACCTCTACCTTCCCGGTCCTGAGGGCGGGGCGGCTCCCCGGCCGGCGGTGGTCCATTTCCACGGGGGCGGCTGGCGCATGGGGGAGCGGTCTTCCCTGGGCCCGGTCCTGGACGGATTCGGCAACAGCGCCTTCCAAACGTTCACTGACACAGGATTCGTGGTGGCATCGGCGGACTACCGGCTTAGCCAAGAGGCGCATTTCCCGGCCCAGCTGCACGACGCGAAAGCCGCCGTCCGCTGGCTGCGGAACCATGCCGCCGACTACAACGTGGACCCGGAGCGGATCTACGCGTGGGGCGACTCCGCGGGCGGCCATCTCGCCAGCCTGGTGGGTCTCACCACCAATGCCGACGGCGTCAATGCCGGCGATGCCGTCGCCGCGGTGGCAGCCTGGTACCCGCCCACGGACCTGGGCGGGATGGCCGAACAGAGCCTGCCGGGCGCCGTTGCCAGGGCCGACGATCCCGGATCCAGGGAGGAACTCCTTGTCGGTGCCGTGCTGGCCGACGAGCCGGCGAAGGCGTCTGCGGCGAGCCCCATCAGCTACGCCAGCCGGACGGCACCGCCGTTCTTCCTGGCCCACGGAACCGCCGACCGCTTCGTTCCGCCCGCCCAGTCAGCCTCGCTGGCTGCCGCGCTGGAAGGTGCCGGCGCCGCCGTCGAACTTCTCCTGATTGAGGAAGCGGACCACATGTGGATCCTCCCGGACCACAGCCAGGCCGCGGCCGAAAAGGCGATGGCAGCAACCGTCTCCTTCTTCCTACGGCAATCCCGGCCCCCGGACGCCCAGGCCACCTGACCGGCCACTTCACAACCGCACTCCAGTAGTCGGCCCCCAACACATCTACGCAGGTTCTCCAACTGCGGGGCCTCTAACTGCCGCGCCCACCTACCAAACCCCGCTCTCCGGGCGGCACCAGAAAGGCCCCACTAAATGCAGTACATAGGAATCAATCACGACGGCGGCGCATGGGCGGCGGCCCTTCTCGGCTCAAGGGTGGTTTCGCTGGCCCCCGTTGCGGATTTCTGGGCCGATGCCGCCGGTTGGCAGGAGAAAGCGCACTCCCTTTTAGCCGACTCTCGCAACGTTGACGCGGTGGACCGCGGCGACGTCACCGAGGTGCCGCTCGTGCCCGCGTCGGCGCGGGTGATCTGCGTCGGCCTGAACTACAAGGCCCACGCCGCGGAAGGCAGCTACAAGGACCAGGATCTGCCTCCCCACCCCACGCTGTTCGGCCGGTGGACCGCGTCCCTGTCGGTCGGCAACGTCCCCGCGCCGGTGCCCGCCGGCGAGGCCGGACTGGACTGGGAAGGCGAAGTCGCCGCCTACGTGGGCCGGCGGGTCGAATCCGCGGACGAGGCCACCGCCGCGGAAGCCGTCTTCGGCTACTCCACCTTCAACGACCTCACCGCGCGGCGGGCCCAAAAGCTCACCGCCCAGTGGACCCTGGGCAAGAACGGCGACTTCAGCGGCCCCCTCGGCCCGCTGGTCAGCCGCGACGAGGCCGGGGACCTTCGCGAGGGATTGCAGGTCCGGACCCGGGTCAACGGCACCGAGGTCCAGAACGGCAACACCCGGGACATGATCTTCTCTGTCCCGGCCATCATCGCCCTGATCAGCCAGACGATGACCCTGCATCCCGGTGACGTCATCGCCACGGGAACCCCGGAAGGGGTCGGCTACGTCCGGACCCCGCCGTGGCTCCTGCAGCCCGGCGACACGGTGGAAGTGGAAATCGACACCCTGGGAACGCTCACCACGCCCGTCGGCGGGCCGTCACTGCGGGCCCGGGCCTGATGACCGCCGTCAACAACGCGGCCCTCGGCGACCTCCCGGACCGGGTGCCGGTGCTGATCGCCGGCGGAGGACCCAGCGGGCTCTTCCTGGCCCTGGACCTCGCGCACCGCGGCATCCGCAGCCTCGTCATCGAGCCGAGGACCACCATCGACCCGGACCGGCCGCGCGCCAAGACCACGAACGCCCGCACCATGACGCACCTGCGCCGCCTCGGGCTTGCCGACAAACTCCGCGACGCCGCGCCGCTGCCGGTCGCCTACGCCCAGGACGTCATCTTCTGCTCCGCCCTCACCGGCCACGAAGTCACCCGGTTCCGCCAGGCCTTCCAGCTCGTCCCGGGCCGGTATGGCCCCCAGCCGGAATGCGGGCAGCAGGTCCCGCAGCCCGTCATGGAGGCCGTGCTCCGGGAGGCCGCCGCCGAATCCCCGCTCATCACGCTGCTGACCGGCCTGAGCGTGGAAGACCTGGACATCAACCAGGGCGGCGGCACGCCGGGCCCGGGCCGGCCGCGCTTCGGCTCGCGGGTGGCGGTGTCCGACGCAACCGGGCGGCGCAAGGCCGTGGACTGCAACTTCGTAGCCGCGGCCGACGGCGGGTCCTCCACCGTGCGCCGCCGGCTGAACATCCGCCTCGCCGGGGGCTCCGCCGAGCTCTCCAACATCAGTGTCCTGTTCCGTTCCGACATCCTCGCCGCCGCGATCACCCTGGACCCGGCCGTCCAGTACTGGGTCCTGGGACCCGAGGTTTCGGGCATGGTGGGGCGGCTGGACCTCGGCAGCACCTGGTGGGCCATCATCCAGGGCGTGGACGGCAGCGGATCACCCGACGCCGGACGCCTGGTCCGTTCGCTTGTCGGGGCCGACGTCGACGTCGAGGTCATCGCCACCGACCCCTGGACGGCGCGCATGCTGCTCGCCCCGGGCTACGGGCACGACGGCGTGTTCCTGATCGGGGACGCGGCGCACCTCAATCCGCCCTGGGGCGGGCACGGCTTCAACACGTGCATCGGCGACGCCGCCAACCTGGCCTGGAAGATCGCCGCCGCCCTGGAGGGCTGGGCCGGCCCGGCCCTGCCCGGCAGCTATGAGCTGGAGCGTCGGCCCGTCGCGGCCCGGACCATCCGCGACGCCGCCGCCAACGGCAAGTCGCTGGCCTACCACTTCGCGGACCCGGCCCTGGGCCGGGCGGATGCGGACGGCGAGGCAGCCCGGCGGGCCGCCAGGGATGCGCTGGCCGTCAAACAAAGCGAGTTCGACTCGCTGGGACTGGTGCTGGGCTACACGTACGGCTCCTCGCCTCTGGTGGTCCCGGACGGCCTGCCCGTCCCCGCCGAGGACCCCGTCAGCTACGTCCCCTCCGCCAGCCCGGGATCGCTGCTGCCACACGCCTGGCTCGACGCGACAACGTCGCTCTATGACCTGCTGGGCAGCGGCTTCACCCTCCTGGTGGACCGCGACAGCCTGGGCGGCGCGGCCGCCGGGCAGGCCTACGCGGCGGTCGTGGCCGCCGCCGCGATCCACAAAATCCCGCTGTCCGTCGTCGACGTCGGACCCGACCAGGACGGAACCCCGATGACCACGCACTGGCAGGCCGCCGCGGTGCTGGTCCGCCCGGACCAGCACGTCGCCTGGCGGGGGACCGACCCCGCGGGGGCCGCCGCGGCCATTGGCGTGGCCGCCGGCTGGCCGCTGGCAACACCATCCGAAGACCCCGACAGGAGAACACGTGTCCGTGCCGTCCTTCCGTGACTATCTCTACCCGCCCGACCACCCGCGGGTGGCGCAGATCCGTGGCCTGGATGCCCGCGGCTATGCCGAGGCGGCAAAGACCGATCCCTTCGCGGGTCCCATGATCCAAGGCTGGGCCGCCCAATACCCCGAGCCCTTCACCGGGGTGACCAGCGACGGGGTCCGCCGGGACGGGCTGTACCCCCTCGAGCCGGCGCCGGCGGGGGAGGAGGCGCCGGCGGCCGCCATGACGGCCGCCGCCCGGGACCTGCTGGCACGACTCACGCCGACCCAGGCCGAACAGCTCCGCTACGGTGTGGACGCGCACGAATGGCAGAGCTGGGCCAACCCGGAATTCCTGCAACATGACACGGGCCTGCGCCTGGACGAGCTGGACCCGGAGGTGCGCGAACAGATCCTGGCCGTCCTGGCGGCGAGCCTGAGTCCGGCCGGCTACGGGCTGGTCCGGAACCTGATGCGGATCAATGGATTCCTGGGCGACCTGGTGGAGCTGCCGGAGCTGATGAACGAGTTCAGCTACAACTTCGCCCTCTACGGTGACCCGTCGGAGACGTCCCCGTGGGGCTGGCAACTCTTCGGCCACCACGTGGCGCTCAACGTCCTGGTGGCCGGGACCCGGCTGGTGGTCTCGCCGGTGTTCCTCGGCGCCGAACCGGACGTCATCGACGCCGGCCCGCACCAGGGCGTGGCCGTTTTCAAGGAGCGGATCGCCTTGGCGCGGCGCCTCATGCAAGCCCTGCCCGGGCCGCTGCGGGACGAGACCACGCTTTTCGAGGACATGCAGGACCCGGCCATGCCGGAGGGCAGGCTGCACCCCGGGGACGAACGTCACCTGGCCGGCTGCTTCCAGGACAACCGCGTGATTCCCTACGAGGGAATCCCGGTCAGCGCGATGCCCGCCGCGGCACGCGCGATCCTGGACCAGCTCGTGGCAGACTTCATCGCGTTCCTCCCCGACGGGCCGCGGACCGTCCGCCGACGGGAAATCGCGGCCCACTGGGACGAAACCTGGTTTTGCTGGATCGGCGGATGGGAGGCGCAGGACGCCTTCTACTTCCGATTGCAAAGCCCCGTGCTGGTCATGGAACTGGACCACCACACAGGCGTCTTCCTCAGCAATGACACCCCGGCCCCGTTCCACATGCACACGGTGCTGCGCACCCCGAACGGCAACGACTACGGGCGCGAGCTGGTGCGCCAGGCTCTGCACGGACACGCGTCATGAACCGCTGACAAGCCGTCCACCGACGCGAATGGCCCGGAACCCTCCGCGGGGTTCCGGGCCATTCGTGTGGGACCTGCAGCCGGACCGGAAAACCGGGCCAGATGCCCAGATCCGCCTAGATGTCCAGCGCAGCCCTGCGCTGCGGCGGGGGACCCACCACGGTCAGGTCCATCTCGGCCTGGGCCCGGCCGAAGCCCTCCATGTCCATGTAGGGCTCGCCGCCCTCGGTGTACATGTAATCCTCCGTGGGCTTGTTGAAGTACTCGAAGAAGCCGTTGAAGACCGACGGCGTCAGGAACCCGACCATCTGGGTGTTGTGGGAATCGAAGGCGAAGGAGTGGATGGTCCCGGCCGGGGCGTGGAGGAAGTCGCCCTTGGTCAGCAGCACTTCGCGGCCGTTGGCGTAGATCCACATCCGGCCCTCGGTGCAGAGGAAGTTTTCCGTGTGCTGCTCGTGGAAGTGCAGCGGAATGTAGGGGGACTTGGCGCCCTTGGTGTGGACGGCGAAGTAGTTCGCTCCCGTGTTCGCCGGCCGGGAGAGGTACGTGAACATGGTCTGGTAGCTGACCATCCGCTCGCCCTCGCCCGCACTGAGGAAGTACGGGCTCTGAACCGCCGGCAGCCCGGCGTCCTGCCGGAAAGACGGTGCCACCCGTTCGACGTCGGGGAACGTGATGCCGAATTCGGCGCCCACCGCCGCGCACTCCTGCAGGCTGGGCTTCCTGCCCGGGGTGACAGGCGGGACGTGCGAATCGATGGGTGTGCCGACGCGTTCGTAGTAGGCCTCGGCGCCGCCCGGTGTCATCCAGTTCAGGAACCGGGTGTAGTGGCTTGCCATCCGGTACGCGTGCGGGGTTCCCGGCGGGATCACCACGGAATCCCCGGGAGTCAGGATGCGGCTTTCGCCCAGCAGCCAGACGTGCAGGATGCCGTCGAAGACGTACAGCGTTTTGTGTTCCACCGCGTGGCTCACAAACGGTGATTCGGCCCCCATGCCGCCGGAGATGTACGCGGCGCTGAAAATGCCGCCAGTGTCTGCCGCCCGGGCGATCACCGTGACCAACTGGCCGTTGATCTCATAGCGGGCGCCTTCGCCCGACGCCATGTAGTACGGGACGGCGTCGCCCGGCAGCACATTCGCCAACGGGAGCTCTTTGTTCATTTCCTCAACGCTGAGGGACATCGCATCCTTCTTTCCTGTCTGTGGAGCGCGGGCTGCCCCCAAGACTGCCCCTGATTCTCCGCCGCGGCGACCTCCATTTCCAATGGATGAAACACTTCTGCCCGTCGCTCCGGGCTGTTGGGCGCCGGGAAGCCGTTGGCGGCGGCCCGCGGGGGTCACGGGTAGGCGTCCGCGGCCTTTCGCCGATACGGTCCAAAGTCCCTGTTTTGGTGTCAGTGCTCCCGGCTAGTCTTGCGTGAGGCGCATGGCGGTCCGTAATGCGAGCCGGTGCGCCTCCAGCCAAGAACAATGGGGGGTACGTTGTCCAACGATTCAGTCATGACCTGGCTTCCCGGTGACGCAGGCCGCACCGCGGCAGCCGAGCCTTCAGAGCGGAGCGAGGCCGTCGGCCCCTCCTGGGACCGCGTCATCCCGCAAGGATCTCCCGGCGTCAGCCGCGGTGACTACTGCCGCGACCATTGGCCGCCCCTGTAGGGGTACCGCTGAGGCGGCAGTGTTCCTGCCCGCGGAGGACCCAGACGGCGGTTGCCCGCGCACGGCTGTTGGCTTCTATTTACCTGGGATTTACATGACGTGCCTTGTGGGCGTTCCACGGCCGCAGCGAGACTTTAATGACGGGCTGACGTCATCCGTTCAGCCTCAGGGACAAACCAAACCAGCGGGCAGCAGCGACGCTTTCCCCTTCACCCGGTGGCAATGATGCCCGGACGGGGAGCCCGCGAATCGGGAGGATCGTCATGGCCGGCACATTTGAACTCTTCGTTGACGCTGATGCCTGCTTCAGGTTTCGGCTCAGGGCACCGGACGGGGCAGTACTGGCCGTGTCAAAGGGCTTCGCGGACAAGCCGGCAGCGGTTGCCGGCATCACCGCGGTGCGCGAGTATGCCGGCATGGGGCTGATCAGTGATCTGTGCCCGGAGCCGCCGGCAAGTCCGGCGGCACCGCGGCCGAGAAGCACTCCGACGCCGGTGCCCGGCGTCGACCGGCGGGTGCACGACAACGACCTCCGGATCCGCGCCCGGGCCCTCCGCCGCCCGGCGCACGGGCCGGGCGCGGTAGGCGTCGGCTGATCCGGCAGGGCGCACGGCGACCCGGCCGCGGCAGACCGGCCCAGGCGGACGTTGGGTGGCCAGGGGCGCCGCTACGGGTCCATTCCGGCGTGCACCGGAACGAACTCGATCTTGTTCGCTGGCTGGACCGTTTTCTTGGGGGCCCGCGAGAACCCCTTGGCATCCAGGTGGTTCTGCGCCCGGTACTCCGCCAGGGCCTCGTCGTAGATCCCGTTGAGGCGGTGCCCGGAATAGACGTGTTCTGAGCCGTCCGTGAACGTGATGCTGATGAGCGACTTTTCCGGGAAGTGCCGGTTCATGCGGATGAACCCCTCGGCGTCTTGCTTGAGATTGATCATGTGGTTCCCACTTTCGTGATCGAGTTGATCCAGTCTCCCGCCTTCGCTCTGACTAAACCAACCGGCCACGGCCAGCCGGCTTCCTCCATCGGTTCAGGCCACCCTGCTCGATCGGGATGGGGGCGTACCCCTATTCGGGGGCATACGCGTCCACCGCCTGCTGCAGCACGGGGCTGAAGCGGTCCCAGGAATCGGCCGGCGTGGCCACAACCAGGACGCTGCTTCCCCGGGTTCCTGCAACGAGGCAGGCTATTTCACGGTATTTGTGGGCACCGATCCGCGTTACATAGGTGTCTTCCACGCAGGAACCGGTGCCTCCCCGGAACCCCATTCCGGCGCGGTACTGCAGCCGGCTCGCGGATGCGGCGTTCTCGCCTCTGAGATGGGCCAGCCGGAATTCGGGCCAGTTGGCCAGCGACTCGTCGCCCTGTTGCGGCGTGGCATTGAGATAGATATGGAGGTCCCCGTCGGGTGCGGTGACGGTCGCGGACACGCTGCCGGGGTCGCCCGGTACGGGAGCGGCATCAGGTGGGATGGCCAGCACGGCTGTCGTGTCCGGAAGCTCCAGCGGCTGCCATCCTGCCGGGGCCGGTCCGGAACGGAACCACGCGAACGGGGTGGGGCCGGAGGCAGGCGCCGCCGTCTGGTTCCCGGCCGGACTGCCGCACGCGCTGAGGGCCAAGGCCGCTAGCGCCGCCGGCACCCCGAACAGGAGCCCCCTGCCGGGGCCCGGCCCAAGCGCCCCGTGGCTGCTACCTGTTGCCGTCACCGTCGTCCGGTCCTCCGTTGTTGTCGGCATCATGATCGTTTCCGGCAGGCACCCTGGCGGGCGGCGGCGGAACCATGGGCCGCGGCGCCGGTGGAGCGACGCGCCGCGGGGCGGGCGCCGGCGGCCGGATCATGGGCGCCGGCGCAATGGGCGGGGCAGCGTACCGTGGTGGGGCCGGCGCAATGGGCGGGGCAGCGTACCGTGGTGGGGCCGGCGCAATGGGCGGGGCAGCGTACCGTGGCGGGGCCGGCGCAACGGGCGGGGCAACGGTCGACGGCGGAGCCGCGTTGCTGGCGGGGTCCTTGGGCGACGGCGGGGGGTTCCCCGTCGCAGGAACTGACGGGACTGTGTAGGGGGCCGGTGCCGGCGTCGCTGTGTGCCCGCCGAAGCAGGCCCCCAGCAGCAGGATGGCGCCCAACGCCGCGGCGGCAGTCGCCGGGCGAAGAATCCTCATTGTGCTCTCCTTAGGGATGGCCGGCCAGGGGCGGCCGGACCTGTCCCTACAACGGTTCCGGCAGCCTGCAGGTTCAACACGGGCTGCGGCCATTGACCGCGCCGGGCGCAAGTGAACTGTTTGCCGCCCGGCGTCGTCCTACCTCCAAGGAGGCGGAAATGTCCGATCAGGAGGCCGAATTACTGCGATCGCTGCAGGAGGCTTACGGCCCGGCGCTCTGGCGGTTCGTCATGGGAATGACGCGTGACAGCGCCCTGGCGGACGACGTCGTGCAGGAGACGCTGATCCGCGCGTGGAAACACCCGGCGATTCTGCAGCGCCCGGAGACGGCGGTGCGGGCCTGGCTTTACACGGTCGCCCGCAACCTCGTCATCGATGACCGGCGCAGCGCCCGCCGCCGGCACGAAACGGCAACCGACCAGCTGCCAGAGATTCCGGAGGCGGACCGGGTCGACAGGATCCTGGACGGGTGGCTTGTCTCGGATGCGCTCGCTGGGCTGTCCGCCGAGCACCGGGCCGTCGTCATTCATTCGTACTATTTGCGGGAGACGACCGCCGAGATCGCGCAAAATCTTCAACTGGCCGAGGGAACAGTGAAGTCGCGCCTGCACTACGCGCTAAGGGCGATGAGGCTGGCCCTGCAGGAGGGAGGCGTGACGCCATGAACCGGAACGGAACCGATGAGTACCGGCGCTGGGATGCTGCGTACGTGCTGGGATCCCTCGTCTCTTCTGAGCGGCACGAGTTCGAGGAGCACCTGTCCGGCTGCGCTGGCTGCAGGGCCGCCGTCGCCGAACTTGCCGGACTGCCGTCGCTGCTGGCAGCACTCTCACCCGAGGAAGCCCAGTCCCTCGGGCGGACTGACGGCGAACGGCGGACACCGACGTTGCAGCCCGGACTGGCGCGCAAGGTCCAGCGCGGCCGCCGGCGCACCCGCCTGGCTGTCGCCGGGATCATGCTGGGCGCCGCTGCCGCCGCGGGCGCGGTTTACGTTGAGGTCACGGCCTCCCCGCCCCCGGCTGCCCAGATCCAGGCCGCATCCGCGACGGCCCTGAACTTCACCCCGGTCGCCGACAGTGCCATGGTGGCCACCGGATCCGTGACCACGCAGCCGTGGGGAACGCAGATCGACTGGCAGTGCACGTACACGCCGTCCCCGGCCGACTACGCTCTGCCGGGTGGTCTCCGCGCGCCGGAGGAGTACGGATTGGTGGTTGTCGACTCCCGCGGCGCCACGACCCAGGTGGCCACCTGGACGGCAACGCCGGGGACAGTGGCGACACCGACGGCCACCACAGTTGTCCCGAGAGCCGGTATCCGCAGCATTGAAATCCGTGCCGTCGCGAGCGGCAAGACGCTCCTGGCCGCGCACCCGTAGCGCCGGCACACCCGCGTGCACGAACGCGGTCGCACCCGTGCCCGGGCCGGCAGGGCGCCGGCGGGCGGATCGGCGGCGCGGCGCCGGATGGATGGCCAGGACTCCATTGCAGGGACAATGGAGGCGTGACTTCCGCGACCGCACCCCTGGACCCAGCCTGCCCGAAGGGGCTCTTCGACCTCGGCGCCATCGGGGCGGGCCTGGTTTTTGCGGAATCGCTGGGAGCCCTCACGGCGGCATTGCACGCCGGGGGTGCGGGGGCGTCCGCGGTGGTGCAGGCGCCTCCTGGCACAGGCAAGACGACACTGGTGCCGCCGCTGCTGGCCAACCTCGCCGCCGGCGGGAGGGGTGGGCGCCCGCGGATCGTGGTCACCCAGCCGCGCCGCGTCGCTGCCCGCGCGGCCGCCCGGCGCCTGGCCGCCCTGGACGGCACACGGCTCGGCGACCGCCTGGGCTACACGGTCCGCGGGGAACGACAGACGGGCCCGGGTACCGTGATCGAGTTCGTGACCCCCGGCATCCTGCTTCGCCGCCTCCTCGCGGACCCGGGGCTCGAGGGCACGGACGCCGTGATCCTCGATGAGGTCCACGAACGGGGACTGGAGACCGACCTCCTCGTTGGCATGCTCGCCGAAGTCCGACAGTTGCGCGGCGACCTCGCCCTCGTCGCCATGTCCGCCACCCTCGATGCCCCCCGCTTCGCCGCCTTGATCGGAGACGCGCTGATCGGTGGGGCGGCGGACGGAAACGCCGACGGCGGCCGCCCGGCACCGGTCATCGACTGTCCGTCCGCGCTGTTTCCGCTGGACGTGGAGTGGGCACCCGCGTCGGCGCCGCGGCTGGATGAGCGGGGCGTGGCCCGGGCCTTCCTGGACCACGTGGCCGACACGGCAGCGGCCGGCCACACGGCCGCGCTGGCGGGCGGACGGGACCTGGACGCCCTGGTGTTCGTTCCCGGCGCGTGGGAGGTTTCCTACGTGGCCGCGCGGCTCCGCGGCCGGAGCCGCGCCGAGATTCTGGAACTCCACGGCCAGGCCCCGCCGGCGGAGCAGGACCGCGCCGTCTCCGGGCGTGAGCCGGGCGGGACTGCCCGGATCATCGTTTCCACCGCACTCGCCGAGTCCTCCCTCACTGTTCCGGGCGTCCGGCTGGTCATCGATTCCGGGCTGTCCCGCGAGCCGCGGCGCGATTCCGGCCGCGGAATGTCCGGCCTCGTGACGGTGTCCTGCTCCCGGGCGTCCGCGGACCAGCGTGCCGGCCGTGCCGCACGCCAGGGCCCGGGCACGGTGATCCGCTGCTATGACCAGAGGGCCTTTGGTGCCGCCCCGGCGCACCCGACGCCGGAGATCGCAGCAGCTGACCTGACCGGCGCCGCCCTGGTCCTGGCCTGCTGGGGAGCCCCCGGCGGCCGGGGACTGGCACTGCCGGACGCGCCGCCCCGGGCCGCGATGGACGAAGCCGTCGAAGTGCTGCGGGAACTCGGCGCCGTCACCGCGGACGGTCACGCAACCGGGGTGGGCAAGACCCTGGCCCGGGTCCCGACTGACCCCCGGCTGGCCCGCGCCCTGCTGGACGGCGCCGCCACGGTGGGCTACCGCACGGCGGCCGAGGCCGTCGCCCTGGTCTCGGGGGACCAGCGCGCACCGGGCGCAGACCTCACCAGGCTGCTTGCCGCGCTGCGGACGGGCCGTGATCCCGGATCCCGGCGCTGGGCGGAGGACGTCCGGCGGATGGAGTCAATCGCCCGCCAGGAATCCACTGGTGTCGGCCACCAGGAGCCATCCGGCGCCGCGCCGGTTGCGTCTGCTAGGGCCGTTGGTGCCGCGGAGGCCGTCGGGTTCGTCGTCGCCCTGGCTTTTCCGGACCGGGTGGCGCGCCGCGTTCCGGGCCAGGGGCCGGCACAATACCTGCTGACCTCCGGAACCCGGGCCGGGTTGCCGGCCGGCAGCCCGCTGTTCGGGCACGAATGGCTGGGAGTGGCCGAAGTGTCCCGCGCACAAGGGCGCGACGCCGCGGGGACCGGTGCCGTCATCCGCTCGGCGGCGCCGCTGACCGCGGACAGCGCAGAGGCCGCCGCCGGCAATCTCCTGAGTGACACGCTGCAGGCGCGCTTTAGCCAGGGCCGGGTCTCGGCCCGGCGGGAGCGCCGCCTGGGCGCGATCGTGCTCTCGTCCACCCCGGTACGGCCTCCCGCGGAAGAGGGCCGCGCCGCTGTGGCCCGCGCCCTGGCCAGTGAGGGGCTGGCCACTATCGGATGGTCGAACGCGGCGGACGGCCTGCGCCGCCGTCTTGCCCTGCTGCACCGGGAGCTGGGCGGGGCATGGCCCGACGTTTCCGAGCCGGCGCTGCTCGCCCGGCTCCAGGACTGGCTGGCCCCGGAGCTCGCGGCGTTGGCGGGCGGGGCATCCACGGGCGGGATCGACCTCGCCGGCCCGCTGAGCCGGCTCCTGCCGTGGCCCGAGGCGGCCCGGCTGGGCGAACTGGCACCCGAGTCGCTGGCGGTCCCCAGCGGATCCCGGATCCGGATCGACTACCCGGACGCGGCAGACGCCACCGGCCGGCCCGTAGTGGCCGTCAAGCTGCAGGAGTGCTTTGGCTGGGCCGAGACGCCGCGGCTGGCCGACGGGCGGGTGCCGGTGCTGTTCCACCTGCTCTCGCCGGCCCGCCGGCCCCTGGCCGTGACAGACGATCTCGCATCCTTCTGGTCTGGGCCCTACGCCCAGGTCCGGGCCGAAATGCGCGGCCGCTATCCGCGGCATCCGTGGCCTGAAGACCCGTGGACCGCGCCCGCGACCGCCCGGACCAAGCCGCGGAACTGACGCCGGACCAGCAGCCCGGCGCTGCCAACTGACCACTCGCGCCGCCCGGGCAACAGGGGCATGATGAAGGAGCACGACGCCGCCGGGCCTCCTGGCCCGCGGGGCGCCGGTCAACCGGGCCGGTCAAACCTGCCCGTCAAATAAAAAATCAGCCACGCGATGAAGAGTGATGGCCATGCACCTTGCGTTCGTCTCCATTCCCGCCTACGGACACGTGAACCCGACCCTGCCGCTGGTGGCGGAGCTCGTGGCCCGGGGGCACAGGGTCACATACTTCACGTCCGCCGACTTCGGACCGCTGATCCGCAAGGCCGGCGCGGACTTTCACGCGTCCGGCGGGAACTGGATGGCATCGATGCCCGCACTGGGGCCCGGGCAGAGGGCGCAGGCGCACCTCATGCTGCCGATCATGCACCGCGTCTTCGAGGACCTCAGAACCAGCTTTCCGGCGCTGGTGGATCAACTCCGCCAGGACCCGCCGGACGCTATCTGCTTTGACGCGATGACGCTCAGCGGCAGCATGGCGGCGGAAAAGATCGGCGCCCCGGCCATTGCCCTCATGCCCACCTATGCCACCAACGAGCACTTCTCGCTGAGATCGCTGATGCCTGCCCCGCCACCGGACGGCGCCGATGAGATGGCCAAGGTTGCGCTGGCCATGGGCCGATTGCTGGCGGAGTTCGCGGCCGGGCAGGGCGTGCGGACACCGCGGATGTTCGATGGTCCGCCTGCGCCGTTCAACATCGTGTTCCTACCCCGCGAATTCCAGCCCATGGGGGCGACCTTCGATGACCGGTTCCGGTTTGTGGGTCCCAGCGTCGGCGGCCGGGACAGCGACGGCGAATGGGAGCGTGAGGGAACGGGACCGCTGTTGTTCATTTCGCTGGGCACCACCCCGCTGAACCGCCGGCCGGACTTCTTCCGGATGTGCCTTGATGCCTTCGGCGGAAGCGAGTGGGACGTCGCGATGGCCGTCGGGGACCAGACCAGCCTGGCCGATCTCGGAACGATTGCGCCGAACGTCCGGGTCCGGCCGTTCTTCCCGCAGGTGCAGGTACTGCGCCAGACCGCCGTCTTCATCACCCACGCCGGCATGAATTCGACCATGGAAGCGCTGTATTACGCCGTCCCGATGGTGGCCGTGCCGCAGCAGCCGGAACAGGCGGCCACCGCCCGCCGGCTGGAAGAACTGGGTCTCGGCATGCGCCTTGCGCCGGAGGACGTCGGGTCCGACGAGCTCCGGGCCGCGGTCACCGCGGTCCATACGGATGCGCAGGTCCGGCACAACCTGGCCGCGATGCGCGACATAGTCCGCAACGCGGGAGGAGCCGTGGCTGCCGCCGACGCCATCGAGGCGCGTGTGCAGCACGGGGCGGGCCGGTTCGGCGACGTCGGTTAGGCCGGGCCGTGACGCCAGACCGGTCAGGGGAGCGCGGCCGCGGGATTATCGCCGTGTGTCTTCAGGAAGTCGGCGACCGTCGCCGCCAGTGACGCCCCCGCCTCGTCGGCACTGCGCTTCGCGCCGGCAACGGCAAAGGAGTGGTCCCCGCCCTCGCGCCACTCCACGGTCGCGGACGGGCCGATTTTGGCCGCCACGGCCTCCAGCAGTTCCGGGGTGGCGAACGTGTCGCGCGTACCCTGCAGGAAGAGCATCGGCAGTGTCAGCCCGTAGAGGTGCTCGTCGCGGAGCTTTTCCGGTTTCCCCGGCGGGTGCAGCGGGTAGCCCAGATAGACCAACCCGGCGGCAGGCATGCCTTCTGCGACGGCCATTGAGGCCATCCGTCCGCCGAACGACTTCCCGGCGGCCCACACCGGCCGGCCGGCGGAACGGGATGCGGCGGCGTCCATGGCCGCCCGCCACGTAGCGATGGCGGCCGGCGGCCGGTCCGGGAATTTTCGTCCTGCCTCGCGGTAGGGGAAGTTGAAGCGCAGGGTGGCCACGCCGAGCTCGTTCAGGGCGCGGGTGAAGCCCACAAGGAACGGATGGTCCATTCCCGCCCCGGCGCCGTGGGCAACAACCAGGGTCGCGGAGGAGTCCTCGGGGCCGGCGAAGACGCCCGACACTGCGGCGTCGCCGACTTCAAGGGTGATCGGGAACTCGGGCGTTGTCATGTGTCCATCATGCCGGGTAGAACGGCTGTTCCGCTCTTCAACTGTTCACGCCGCCGGGGTAGGTTGTCCCCATGGCCAAGGAAGAAGTCCACCTCACCGTCAGCGGTCCGCACGGCGACCGGGAGTTGCGGGTGTCGAGCCCGGCGAGGGTCGTCTGGCCCGGCCCGGGACTGACCAAGCTGGACCTGGCCCGGTACATGGTGGACGTCGGGGACGCCTTCCTGGCCGCGAACGGGGACCGGCCGGTAACGCTCCAGCGGTTCAAGGACACGGTGGACGGCGAGCAGTTCTTCTCCAAGAACCCGCCCAGGGGGGCCCCGGACTTCATCCGCGCGGTCGACGTCGTCTATCCCAGCGGACGCACGCACCCCCAGCTGGTCATTGACGAAATCGCCGCCGCGGTGTGGGCGGTGCAGATGAATACGGTGGTCTTCCACCCCTGGGCCTCCCGGGCCGGCAAACCGGATTATCCGGACGAGTTGCGGATCGACCTCGACCCGCAGCCCGGTACCGGCTTCGCCGAGGCCGTTCCGGTTGCACGGGAGCTGCGGCGCGTACTCGCGGAGGCCGGGCTGGAGGCCTTCATCAAGACCTCGGGGAACCGGGGACTTCACGTCTTTGCCCCCATCGAGCCGACCCGGGAGTTCCTGGACGTGCGGCACGCCGTCATCGCGGCAGCCCGCGAACTCGAACGTCGCATGCCCGCGCAGGTCACCACCGCGTGGTGGAAAGAGGAACGCGGCGCCCGCATCTTCGTCGACTTCAACCAGGCGAACCGCGACCGCACGATCGCGGGGGCCTACAGCCCGCGCGCACTCGCCAACGCGACAGTGTCGTGCCCGGTTCGCTGGGAGGAGCTCGGATCCGTCGATCCGGCTGACTTTACGATCGCCACCGTTCCGGAGCGGCTCAAAGCCTCCGGCGATCCCTGGGAGGACATGCACGCCGGCGGCGCGGGCTCCGTCGATCTTCTGCTGGAATGGTGGAACAGGGACCTCGAGGCCGGGTTGGGGGAGCTGCCGTTCCCGCCGGACTTCCCGAAGATGCCGGGGGAACCGCCGCGGGTGCAGCCCAGCCGGGCGCGCAACAGCGGCTGAAGCTGATAGCGCGGACGGGCAACCGCCGCAGGCCCATCCGTGGCCGCGCCCGCCTCGAATTACGTGCATGAGCAAGGCGGAGAAGAAGAAACTGCGGTATTGCGACTACTACTGCTTCATGTCGCTGAAGGACTTCGCGGCCTGGGTCGACGCCGACGACGACCGCGAACCCGCCATGTCCTACGCCGCGCCCCCTACCAGGTAAGCTCCTGGGCCTTTATTTCGTAGTGGCCGTCCCGCTCGGTGAACGTCGCCCGGTACCCGCGTTTGACCCCGTTAACCACCATCTGGCAATCCGTATGCGTGTTGACCCTGATGTCCGGGAAGTTTTTGCACTCCACTTCGGAAATCGTGACCCCGGGGTCCGTGGGTTTGGCGCGGGCCTTGATCCGTTCTGCCAGAACCTTGCCGCTGGTCTGCGGATCGAAGACCACTACCGACGGCGGGGCCGTCGCCGTCACCGTGGTTGTGGGGCCCGGTATGGCCGGGGGAGCGCCGCAACCCGTCATCAGGAGCGCCGCACCCAAGCTTGCTGCACATGCAGTTCTGAATAAGTTCATCGTCGATCACGTCCGTCCGACGCACGAGCACAGGGCTGCCCGAGACCCAGGCTGCCAGAGACAACGATGCCCGGACGGGCTTGGGGAATCCTTGGCCCTGCGGCCGCGGGTCTAGCGGTGGGAACGGACGGCGCGAAGTATGCCGCGGATCGACACGCCAACGGCGCACACCAGAGGGGCCAGCGCCACCAGAACGACGACGGTGTTGGGCCGGAACGTCATGCGGCCCGAGGAGCCCTTGGCGTAGACGCCCAGGGGCAAGACGAAGCCGCCGCCCCCGCCTCCACTTCCGCCGCTGCCGGGCTGGGCGTCTTCCGGGCTGCTGCCTCCGCCGAAGCCGAAGGACACCACCGCTACCGGGACGATCTCTTCTCCTGCGATGTTCACGGCGGGCCCGTAGGCCCGGGACACACCGACATTCTTGAACGTGTCCACGAGGGACGAGAAAGACTCAGACATAGGACACACCATAGGCAACAGCACCGCCACGCGCCAGAGCCGTTCGCCGCTGATGCTTTGGGAAGGCGTGGTGTGCAGGGAGGAGGGGAGGGGACGGGGAAAGGAATCGGAACCAAAGCTCTGGTTGCCGGGCGTGTCATGCCCTTAGATTTGGAACTGGCGCGGCTCAGCCCGCACCACCGGAGACGAGGCACTGGAATTGAGGCACTGGACATGACGGCATCCACGAATGCGGCTTCACGGCTGGCCGACGCGCTGGCGATCATCCTTGGCACCGACGCCATCCCCCTGCGGCTGAAAGCCTGGGACGGCTCGGAAGCGGGACCGGAAGACGCTCCAGTCGTCGTTTTCCGCTCCCGGCGGGCACTTCGACGGATGCTGTGGTCCCCAGGGCAGCTTGGACTGAGCCGCGCGTACGTGGCCGGCGATATCGAGGCACCCGGCGACATCTTCGCCGCCTTCGCGGCCATCAGCGCGGCGGGAAAGTTCGCCGAGCCCGGCCCGTTCCGGCCGCCGACACCCGGCGAGGTGTTCGCGCTGGTCAAAACAGCCGTCCGGCTCGGCGCGCTCGGAACGAACCCGGCACCGCCGCCGGAGGAAGCGCGCGTGAGCAGGCACGGGCGGCGGCATTCCAAGGGGCGCGATGCCGCGGCCATTTCCCACCATTACGACGTCGGGAACGACTTTTACGCCCTCGTCCTGGGCCCTTCCCTGGCGTACTCGTGCGCGGTCTGGGAGTCGGAGGAGACCGGGCTTGACGCCGCCCAGAGCGCCAAGCTCGATCTGGTCTGCCGCAAGTTGGGGCTCCGGCCGGGCATGCGGGTTCTGGATGTGGGATGCGGTTGGGGCAGCCTGGCGCTGCATGCCGCGCAACACTATGGGGCCGACGTCGTCGGCGTGACGCTCTCGGTCGAACAGGCGGCCCTGGCCCGCAAGCGGGCGGCGGACGCCGGACTCACGGACCGGGTGGACATCCGGGTGCAGGACTACCGCGACGTGGACGACGGGCCGTTCGACGCGATCAGCTCCATCGGCATGTCAGAGCATGTAGGGCGCGAGCAGATCCAGCACTATTCTTCCCACCTGCAAGGCCTGCTCCGGCCGGGAGGACGGCTGCTCAACCACGCGATTTCCTGGAACGCCGGCGCGACCCCGCCGGACCCTGACTCCTTCATTCCCCGTTATGTATTCCCGGACGGCGAGATGCTCAGCCTCTCTGAGATGGTCGCGGCACTCGAATCGGCGGGCCTGGAGATCATGGACGTCGAGGCGTTGCGGCCCCACTATGCCCTGACGCTCAGGGCGTGGGTGCGGAACCTGGAGGAGCACTGGGACGAGGCCGTGCGCTTGGCCGGGCTGGGAAGGGCCCGGGTGTGGCGGCTCTACATGGCCGCGAGCGCTCTCGGCTTCGAGGCCGGCATCACGGGCGTGAACCAGATCCTGGTCCAGCGCCCGGGCGGCGCGGAACCCCCATTGCGCCGTTCGGCCTGGATGTGAGGCCCGGTCCTGGAAGTTCAGGCCGTGTGCCGAAGGCTGACCCGCGGACCGCGCGAAGCTAGGCTGTCATCATGAGCAATACCGAAGTCGGGCCCCAGGAAATCCTCTGCGAAACGGACGGGACCTTCGCCGGCGTCGAACTCCTGGTTCCGCGGCAGGTCCCGCTGGGCGGCCCGCGCGCGATGGATGTGCGGCGCACCCTTCCGCAGCGCCAGCGCAGCCTCATTGGGGCGTGGTGCTTCCTGGACCACTACGGCCCGGACCAGGTCGGCGATTCCGGCGGCATGAAAGTCCCGCGCCACCCGCACACCGGGCTTCAAACCGTCAGCTGGCTGTTCACAGGCGAGATCGAACACCGGGATTCGGCCGGCTTCCACGCAGCGGTGCGGCCCGGTGAAGTGAACCTCATGACCGCCGGCCGCGGCATCAGCCACTCGGAATTTTCCACCCCGGACACCACCGTCCTGCACGGCGCGCAGCTGTGGGTGGCGCTGCCGGACACGGCACGCCACATGGCCCCCACCTTTGAGCACTACCGTCCGGAGCCGGTCAGCGGAAACGGCTGGACCGTGCGCGTCTTCCTGGGCTCGCTCGCCGGGTCCGTCTCGCCCGTCACCACCCACACACCCCTGCTCGGTGCCGAGCTCCTGCTCGAAGCGGGGACGGAGCTGACGCTCGCAACAGATGCGTCCTTCGAACACGGCCTGCTCGTGGACTCGGGCAACCTTGCCCTGGACGGGCAGCCGGTGCCGAAGGACAACCTCGCGTACCTGCCCGTAGGCCACGGGTCCCTGACCCTGGTCGCGGGCAGCGAGGGAGCCCGCGTTCTCCTGATCGGCGGAGAGCCGCTGGGCGAAAAAATCGTGATGTGGTGGAACTTCGTCGGCCGCAGCCATGAGGAGATCGTTGCGTACAGGACCCAGTGGCAGTCCGAGATCGGCGCGGACGCCGGCACTGGGGACGCCGGCGGCCGAGCATCCGACCTGCGGTTCGGTCCGTTCCCGCCCGGCGGCCCCGCCGCTCTCCCGGCCCCGGCCCTGCCGAATGCCCGCATCCGGCCCCGCGGCTGACCTGTCCATTCCGGCAGGCCCATACTGGCAAGCCCCGCCGGCCCTGCACCCGTAAGCCCGACTGCCGGGCCAATCCGGCCCGCTCAAGGAGACCATATTGACCACGATCACCATCAGTAGCAACCCGCAGCGCAGCCGTTTCGAAGTACTCGACGCCGGCACCGTGATCGGCCAGGCCGCTTACGTGGACGACCTCGGGGCGGGCCAGCGGATTTTCTACCACACGGAGATCAACGAGGAATATGGCGGCCGCGGGCTGGCCGGGGTGCTGGCCACGCAGGCACTCGATGAGACTATCGCCGCGGGCCTCACGATCGTTCCGGTGTGTCCCTACATCAAGAAGTACCTAAGCAAGCACCCCGGCTACGCGGCGCACGTGGTACCGCCGGCCCCGGCGCATCTGCGGTTCCTGAGCGCCTCGCTGGCTCAACGCGTCCGGCAGTAGCCGCCCCGGGACACATGCGCCTATGGACTCACGTGTGCGCGATGAACCGCTCCACACGCCGGTCCGGGATGAGCCAGATCGCGGCGACCACCGAATAGGCGGCGATCCCCAAGAGCGGGTTCACCAGGCTGAGCCCCATCCCGGCGATGTAGAGCGCGGGCGATCCCTTGCCCTTCCAGTCCTGCCCCATGGCCCGGTCCAGCGCGCCGCCGCGTCCCTGCTGGCGGATCAGGGTTGTTTTCAGGATGTAGTAGGCAATGGCGGCGAACAGCAGGTCCAGCCCATAGACGAGGACGGGTACCTCCGCCAGGCCCGTGTCATTTATCCACCGGGTAGTGAAGGGAATGAGGGAGAGCCAGAACAGCAGATGCAGGTTTGCCCAGAGCACCCCACCGTTGATCCGCCCGGCCAGATGCAGCATGTGGTGGTGGTTGTTCCAGTAGATCCCGACATAGATGAAGCTCAGCAGGTAGCTGAGCAGCGTCGGAAGCTCGTGAAGCAGGGCCGGCCAGGTCGGTTCGGCGGGGACGTGAAGCTCCAGCACCATGATGGTGATGACGATCGCCAGCACCCCGTCGCTGAAGGCCTCCAGCCGGTTCTTGTTCATGGGCCGCCTTTAATCAGGGCATCGTGGCAGATGCAACGAGGAACTGCCGACGCCGTGACGTGCGGTTCGTAAGTAAGGGTACTAGTCCCGGGTCCCTGCTTCGAGTTCTTCCTCCGCCATTTCGAGGGCAAAGCCCAGCGCCTGGACGAGATTGGTGGTCGCCGCCACGATCCGGGGAGTGCCGACGATGGGTGCAACGGCGATCAGGACGCCGCGGACATCCTCCAAGGTGATGCCTACGTCCACGGCGGTACCGGCGTTGAACAGGTAGGAGGCGCCCGGGGCGTCGACCGCCGCGAGCGCCGCAATCCGGGCCAGCATCAGTTCGCGAGGCTCAAGGGTGGAGCGTTCGAGCGAAACGGCGGTGATGTCGGCGAGGACGGCGAGAACAGGTGCTTCTTCTTCGGCCATGGTTATGTCTCCATCTGGTTTCAGTGTTGTGCGCCGAGTGACGCGACGTGAGCGGATCGGCCCGACTCGTCATGAACGTAACCCGCCACGACCAGGGGTGGCATCACCCGAACCGCATGAATCGATTGGTCAGTCGCCCGGCTGCGGAACAGATGGCGTTTTAAGCCTGCGCTGCGGGATCCATCAGCGATGCGTTGACGATGGGCCGGTTCGGGGCCAGAATCGCAGTAGCTTGAGCCGGGACGCATTGGCGCGCTCGGCGGGGACTGACCCAGGCAAGCAGTGCCGGTGGCGGTTCCGGACCTAATAGGGAGGTCGCCGATCATGGCCGAGACCAAAAAAGTCAAGCATCCGAGCGTCGAGGAGCGTGCTGCGAAGGGAAAGGGGCGCCGGGAAAAGACGCCCGTCTCCAGCCACACAGGCTGGGTTCCCGCGTCCGACCGCCCGGATCCGGTCGCGCTGCTCGAGGAACAGAACCTCACCCGCGAACAGGACCTCGTTCCGGTGAGGCACGGCCGGATGCTGGTCTCACCTTTCACGTTCTACCGGGGGGCCGCCAAGATCATGGCAACCGATCTGAAAGACACTCCCCGGGCCGGCCTGGTGTCCCAACTGTGCGGGGACGCCCATCTATCCAACTTTGGCGTCTTCGCCTCACCAGAGCGAACCCTGTTGTTCGATCTCAACGATTTCGACGAAACTCTGCCGGGCCCATTCGAGTACGACGTCAAACGCATGGCCGCGAGCTTCACCATCGCGGCGCGGAACAACGCGTTCACCAAGGAAGAAACGCGCGACGCGACACTCACCGCCGTTCGGGCTTACCGCGAGGCGATGGCAGAGTTCGCACAGATGGGCACCCTGGACATCTGGTACGCCCGTCTGTCCGAGGAACAGCTGATGGAAACCATTGAGCTGGCCGTGGCAACTCAAAAGGGCAAGGCCCTCAAGAAGGCAGCCCACGGCATGGAAAAGACGGCGAAACAGAACGTCGCCAAGGCCCACACCCGCGACAGCCTGCAGGCACTCTCCAAGCTCGCCGAGCGGGTGGACGGGGAGTACCGGATCGTCAGCCAGCCGCCGATCGTCATTCCCTCACGGGAGCTGGGTGAATCATTCGGCATGTCTGCGGATGGGATCCAGAAAGCGGTTCGTGAGCAGCTCCGTTCCTACCGGGCCACGCTGCCAGACGACCGACGGATCTTGCTGGAGCGCTTCGAAGTCATCGACGTTGCACGCAAGGTGGTGGGCGTCGGCAGTGTCGGCACGCGGGCGTTCATCGCCTTGCTCCAGGGCCGCGATGAGCAGGATCCGCTGTTTCTGCAGGTCAAGGAGGCGACGAGGTCGGTGCTCGAGGACCATTTGCCGAAGAGCAAGTTCAAGCAGCCGGGCGAGCGCGTGGTGCAGGGGCAGCGGATGATGCAGGCCGCGAGTGACATCTTCCTGGGATGGACCAAGGGGGTACAGGACAACCGGTACCTGTATTGGCGCCAACTGCGTGACATGAAGGGCTCAGCCATTGTGGAAGGGATGAAGCCGCTCGGCATGACCTTCTATGCCGACGCCTGCGGCTGGACGCTGGCGCGGGCCCACGCCCGGTCCGGCGACCCCATCGCGATCGCGTCCTACCTCGGTAAGAGTGACAAGTTCGAACGCTCCATCACCGACTTCTCCGAGCGGTACGCGGACCAGAACGAAAAGGACTACGAGGCCTTCGCCGATGCGGTTCGCTCGGGGCGGCTGGAAGCTACTGAGGGCCTCTGAGTCCGAATGCTCATCGGATGGCTGCGCCGTGGGTGAACGGCTCGAAGGACGGCAGGTTTCGCTCTGGATCGCCACATCCGGTACCACCCGCTATCCCTCCCTGGACACGGATCTTGAGGTCGACGTCGCCGTCGTCGGGGGAGGGATCGCCGGCCTGACGGCGGCGCTGGCCCTCAAGCGCGCCGGCAGCACCGTCGCGGTCCTGGAGGCAGCCCGGATTGGCACCGGCGTCACGGGGCACACCACCGGCAAGGTCACCTCCCTGCACCGGCTGGCTTACACCGAACTCGCGGACCGGCACGGACCGGACGTCGCGGGCACGTACGGCCAGGCCAACCAGGCCGCCATCGAGCACATTGCGCGTGTCGTCGCGGAGGAGGGCATCGACTGCGACTTCCGCAGGGTATCCAATTACACCTACGCCGAATCCGACGACGCCCTCGGCCGGGTCCGCGGCGAGGCGGCCCTGGCCGGGCGGCTCGGCCTGCCAGCGGTCTTTACCTCCGAGGTGCCGCTGCCGTTCGGTGCCCGGGGCGCAGTCCGGTTCGACGGCCAGGCGCAACTTCACGCGGTCAAGTACCTCCAAGGACTCGCCCGCGCCGTGGACGGGAGCGGAAGCCATGTGCTGGAGGACTCGCGCGTCACCTCGGTCCGCGACGGGGTGCCCGCCGTCGTCGGGACCGGGAGCGGCACCGTCCGGGCCCGCGAGGTGATCATTGCCACCAACGTCCCCGTTGGCGACGCCGGCCTGTTTGCCGAGCGCTGCTACCTGCACCGTTCCTACGTCGTTGCCAGCCGGGCACCTGCCGTGCCCCTGGACGGGACCTTCATCAGCGTCGACGAGCCGATGCGCTCCATCCTGGCGATCGACATTGAGGGCTCCCGGTTCGTTCTCACCGGCGGCGAGGGGCACCGTGCCGCCGAGGCCAGCGATGCCGCCGAGCGGTACCGCCGGCTCGCGGTTTTCTCCCGGGAACGCCTCGGCGCCGGGGAGACCATCTTCCGCTGGTCCACGCAGGACAACATGCCCGTCGACGGGTTGCCCTACGCCGGGACTTTGACTCCGACGGCGGCGCACCTTCATGTGATCACCGGCCTGCGAAAATGGGGCCTGACCAACGGCACCGCTGCGGCCTTGATCCTGGCCGACACCCTGTCGGGCCGGCACAACCCCTGGGCCGCGGTTTTCGATACCAACCGCCCTTCCGCCGGCCAGGCAGGCGGGGTGCGGCAGCAACCGGACCAGCCGCCCCCACACCGGCTGCCGGATCAACCGGCCGTCGCCGGGCTGCGACCCGGCGAAGGCACCGTCGTGGAGATCGACGGCGAAATGACCGCCGTCTACGCTGGCGCTGCCGGGGACCTCCTCGCCGTCTCGGCCATCTGCACGCATCTGGGCTGCACGGTCGCGTTCAACGCGGACGATTCGACGTGGGACTGCCCCTGTCACGGCTCGCGGTTTGCCGCCGACGGCGCCGTCATCCAGGGCCCGGCGACGATGGACCTGGCACCGAGACCCGCACCGCGTTAGGTTCCTGCGGGTGAACCGGCCCGTGTGGCGGGGGAGTCGGCGGCCGAAGCGCGGCTGGCCCGGAGCCGTTCCAGCTTGACCACGTCCCGCCCGAATGAAAAGTCCAGCAACCCAAGCGCCAGCCCGAGCACCATGGCTCCCAGCGCCGGAGGCACCCCCGGCAACAGGGCGAACAGCAGGGCCGCCGGCTGGGTGGCTCCGATGACCCTGCGGACGGTGCTGGACGGCAGCGGGTTCTTCAGGGACGGCCGGAACCAGGCCGCTGCGAGGAACGCGTAGTACATCAGGCCGATGCCCAGGGGCCACAGGCCGAACTTTCCCGCCGCCGCGCAGGACAGCACCAGGACCAGCGCGGCGTCCGTATCCGAATCCAGGCGCGAACCCTCGGCCGTGGCACAGCCCGTGAACCTGGCCACCCGTCCGTCCACGGCATCGAGCAGGAACGCGGCCGTGCCCAGGACCACCACCAGAAGGCTCGGTCCGGCTCCGGCGACCAACCCCACCACCGTTTCGGCGGCACAGCAGGCCACGATGCCGGCCCTGCCGAGGGTGACGCGGTCCGCTGGGGTGGAAAAACGGGGTTTCCGTCGCAGAACGGAGCCGGCGGCCCGGGTGATCACCGCGGCCCCCGCCGCCAGGGCCAGGAGCCAGGGAACAGGATCCGTGAGGACCGCCGCGGCGAGCCAGGCCCAGACCACAAGATAGGCGCCGACGGCGGTGCCGGCATCCGCCACGGCACGGCGGGCGGCTGCCGATCCCGGCCCGGTCTGCCCTGCCGCCGGGGCGGCGGTGCCCGTCGTCGGTTCTGCAGGCCGGTTTCCGGGCACGTTTGCTGATCCCGTGCCTGTAGACGCGGTGTCCTCTTGTTTCGTGCCTTCTGCAAACGACTTCAGCCTGAACCACCCCGCCCACATGCTAGCAAGTCCGCGGCCCGGGGTTGGTCAGTGCTTGGACTGGGCGCCCTGCCCGTTCGTCCGCCGTCCGGCCCGGACGAAACCGATGGCTGCCAGGACGGCGCCGGCGCCTTCGGCCACGGCGCTGACGGACTTCTCGAAGAACCAGATGGGCTCGTACATGGCCGGGAAAGGCCCGAACGCGGGAATATTCACATAACGGTATGCCACCGCGGCCACGAAGGCGCTCAGCGCGACGACGAATGCGACGGCGAAGGCCGCCCTGCTGCCGCGCAGCAGCACATACAACCCGGCCAGCACAGCGGCAGCCGATTCCAGCAGGAACAGGTTCCCTTGGCCGATTCCCGCGGAGTTCCCCGCCTGGTAGCCCGGGGCCAGGTGGATGTGGACGGCGGCGTCAATGAACAGGGCAACGGCGGTGAGGATTCGCAGTGTCATGCCGGCCGTATGGACCCGCACGGTCCGTCCGGGGCTCTGGGCGCTCATTTGACCACCAGCGTCCCGTGCATGCCCGGATGGTAGGTGCAGTGATACGCGTAGGATCCGGGTTTCGTCGGCGCGGTGAAAGTGGCCGTGCCGCCGCCATTGACCTGTACATCGAACGCTGAGCCTTCGTCAGCCGTGACCGTGTGCGCCGCGGCATCCATGTTGGTTACGGTGACCGCCGCGCCGGGGGCCACGGTGAGCGGGTCGCCGTAGGCGAAGTCCTTGATGGTGATGGCGGTGGCGGCGGCGGTGCCCGCCGTCGGGCCGGCTCCGTAGGCAGGGCCGGGTGGGGGCGCCGACGTCGACGCCGGCGATCCGCTGCCGCCGGCGCACCCGCCGGTGCCCAGCAAGATCAGGAGCACCAACAGCGCCGACAGCTTCCGACGAGCATTCATTGCGCACCACCCCGAGCGGCTTGAGGAAACGAGCGGATGAACGTACTAGCTATATTGTGCGCCTGACCGGCACGAATGGAACCAGTCGGCGTCGAACGCCGGTCCGGGAGAGCCCGGGGAGATAGCGTAGTCACTGGCATGCATCCTGCAGCCGAGGGAGGGAAAATTGCGTGAAGCGTAAGAAGTCCTGGTCAGCATCGCTCACAGTGCTGATTGCCTTTGCAGCGAACGTCCTCGTCGCGGCAGCCAAAACAGTGGCCGCACTCATCTCTGGCTCGGCGTCCATGACTGCCGAGGCGGCCCACTCCTGGGCCGATACCGGCAACCAGGTCTTCCTGCTCATCGCCGAACGGAAAGCCGCGCGGAAACGCGACAAAGCCCACCCCATGGGTTACGGGCGCGAGGCCTACGTATGGTCAATGATCGCCGCCTTTGGCCTGTTTACGGCCGGCGCGGTGGTGTCGGTGATGCACGGCATCCAGCAGCTGATCACCCCGGAACCGCCAGGTGACTATGGGATCGCCTACCTGGTGCTGACCATCGCGTTCGTCCTTGAAGGCGTGTCCTTCATCCAGGCGTTCCGGCAAAACCGGAAGGCGGCGCGAGAGCTGGACCGGAACACCCTGGAGCAGGTCCTCAAGGGCTCCGACCCCACGCTGCGCGCCGTCTTCGCCGAGGACGGGGCCGCGCTTGTTGGCCTGCTCATCGCCTTCGCCGGGATATTCCTGCACCAGGTCACGGGGTCCTCCGTGCCGGACGCCGTGGGGTCCATTCTGGTGGGCATCCTCCTGGCCGTGGTTGCCGTCGTACTGATCGAGCGGAACCGGCGCTTCCTGGTGGGACAAGCCGTGACCGGCGATATCGAGGGTTCCATGGCCCGCCGCCTCCTCGAACACCCAGAGATCGAACGCATCACGTACCTGCATCTCGAATACGTCGGCCCGCGCAAGCTCTACGTCGTGGCGGCCGTGGACATACAGGGAGATCTCCGGGAACACGACGTCGCCGTGGCCCTACGCCGCGTTGAACGCGAACTTGAGGACCACGACACGGTGGAAGAGGCCGTGCTGACACTCGCCACCGCGGACGAGCCCTCGTTGGACTTCCCCGCCGGTTGAGCACAACGCCGGCCGCCTGTCCGTTCCTTCGGCTGGCTCAGGCGCCGCCCGCCCTCGCGTCCATGCCGGCCGGCGGCTGCAGGCGGGCCCCGGAGGCCAGCAGCGCCTCGAGAACGGGGGACGGGCTGGGACTGGCCAGAAGGAAGCCCTGGCCCATGTCGCAGCCGAGCGAGCGCAGGAGATCCAGCTGCCCGGTGTGCTCGATGCCCTCGGCGATGACGGCCAGGTCCAGTTTCCGGGCCACTTCCAGAATGCCCTCGAGCATCGCCGCGGCCGGGGCGTCCCCAGGCAGCCCGGACAGGAAGGCACGGTCGATCTTGAGAATGTCCGCGGGCAGCGCAGCGAGCGTGCTGAGCGAGGAGAAACCGGTCCCGAAGTCGTCGATTGCGATGCGGACGCCGAAGCTCTTCAGCCGGTTCAGGGCAGCGACCCCGCCGTCGGCGCTCGTGGCCAGGGCCGATTCGGTGACCTCGAGGATCACCTTGTCGGCCTGCGAGGCGGGGTGGGCCAGGATGCGCTCCAGGGCTGCCAGGTTCCGGTCACTCGAAAGCTGAAGAGTGGAAAGATTGACCGAGACCCAGAAGTCTTCGGCTGTGCCCGGGGACCGGCGCCAGCCGGCGACGTGACGGCTTGCGGTGTCCAGTACCCAGCAGCCGATGGGGCCAATCTCGCCGGTTTCCTCGGCCAAGGAGATGAAGTCGGCCGGTCCCAGCCGGCCCAGGGTCGGGTGCTCCCAGCGGACCAGGGCCTCCACCCCGGCGATCTCACCGGTGCCGAGATTCACCACGGGCTGGTAGTCGAGGCGCAACTGCCCGCCCTGCACGGCTGTGGCGAGGTCCGACCGGAGAGCGGCCCGGTAGGTCATTTCGTCATATCCCCGGGCATCGAAGAGCTGGTAGCGGCCTTTGCCGCCGTGCTTGGCCATGTACATGGCGAAGTCCGCCTGCCGCATCAGCTCGGCCGGATCTGCAGTGCCGGCGTTGCGCTGGGCGGCGCCCATGCTGACGGTTACCTTCAGCCGGACGTCGTCGATGCAGAAAGGGTCCCGCAGCGTGTCCTGGATGCGCCGTGCGACGTCGTCCGTCGCCGTGCCGCCCTCATCCGTCACGACGATCGCGAATTCGTCGCCGCCCAGCCGGGCGACGAGGTCATGCCCGCGCACGCAGCCCCGCAGCCGTTGGGCCAGCTGGATGAGCAACGCGTCGCCGCCCTCATGGCCCAGCGAGTCGTTGACGTCTTTGAAGTCGTCGACGTCGATGACCAGCAGGCCTTCCTGCCCGTCGCAGACCTCGGTGCCAGCTGCTTCCGGGTTCTTTGCCCCGGAGTCGAACGCGGCCGTGAGGCGTTCGGTGAGGACTGCCCGGTTGGCCAGTCCCGTGAGCGGGTCGTGGGTGGCGCGGAAGGTCAGTTCCAGGTGGTTGTCGTGCACGGTGGCGGCCATGGAATTGAAGGCCTCGGCCAGCTGGCCAAGTTCGTCATTGCGGACAACGCTGATCCGGTGGCTGTAATCACCGGACTGCAGCTTCACGACCCCGCGGTACAGACCCTCCACGGGGCGCATCAGGTACTTGGTCATCCGCCGGCGGAAAAAGAAAACCCCGCCCGCGGCCAGCGCAAAGAGGGCCGTTCGGACGGTCGATACCATCTGCTGAAGCCCGGCCCCACGGGCGACGCCGTCGTCCAGCGCGTCGAGCGAAGCGCGACGGACGTCGGCGAGCAGGGCGCGGGCCTTGGCGCTGGACGCGGCGAACGCCGGCGCCTCCGCCACCCGGTTGCCGTGGAGAGTGGCCACCTGGCTTCCCCAGAGATTGTGTGCGGACAGTCCCTCCTGCCACGCGGCCCGGGCCTCGCGGACTGTGGCCCGCATGCCGTACGCCTCCGGCAGGATCCGGGCGGTGGCATCGAACTGGGCGGAGATGTCCTTTTGTTGCAGCAAAAAGGCGGCCGGATCTGCGGGTGCGGACAACAGCTGGAGTCCGGCTTGTTCGTGGGTCTCGATGCCGGTCCGGAGCTCGGCGATGGCCTCCGACTCGACGCGGTGCTGTGCGGCGGCGTGCTGGATTTGGTCCGTGACAAAACGGACGCCGACCAGGGTTACCGCGGCCCCGGCGAGCAGGGCAAGGAGCACCAGGATGAAGGCCCTGGACCATTCGCGCTGCAGGCTCCCTGCGCGGGCGGGTTTGCCGGTGCCGGGGGTCCGGGTGGCCGCTGGCCCTTCAGCCGGCATGGCCGGCCCGTCGGATCGTTCGGGTCCATTGGCGTCGTTGGCGTCGGCGGCCGACGGCGGCGCAGCAGCAGCAGGGTCAGCCAAGCTGCTGGTGAATTTACGCATGATCAGCCTCCGGCCGTGTGCCGGCCGTCGCCGCATCGTCAAACAGGAGCGTAGCCGAACGTGCCCCGGCTGGTCATGTCCTGCCGCCTCCCGACACTATTGTGAAGCATGTGACAGAAGTGTATTCGACGGGCGGCCCGGCGGGTAGCGTCCGGTGCCGGAACCACACCTGCCGGGCTGTACGTTTCCGGACCGGCTGAGCCGGTCCTGCCGGGGGCTCTAGCTGAGGCAGTCTGCGCAGTAGGCGTGGCCGGCCTTCTCCTTGGCCAGCTGGGACCGGTGCCGCACCAGGAAACAGGAATAGCACGTGAATTCGTCTTCTTTTTGCGGGATGACCGTGACGGTCAGTTCCTCGCCGGACAGGTCTGCCCCCGGCAGTTCCACGCCTTCGGAGGTATCGGCCTCGTCTAGTTCGCGGACAACGCTTCGCGCGTCAGGCGCATTCGCCGAACGGAGCGCCTCCAGGGAAGCGTTGCGGGATTCCGCGACGTCGGAGCGTACTTCGTCATAATCGGTTGCCACCTGGTGATACTCATTTCAGTTGCTGGGCGTGTGATTCGGAGTCTCTCCGGATCTACGTATCTCTGTATCTCCGGATCTCCGGGATTGAACCGTACAGCATGACGCCGTGTAAATGCTGGGGACCGGGGCAGTCGCGGCAGTGACGCTCATGACACCCGGAGGCGGACGCCCGCGACGCCGGCCTTCCTGCATTGTTCGCCACTGGTCACCGGGGCGTCACGTGCCGTTAATTTGGCTGCCCTAGCCTGATTCTTTAGGCACCATCCACCTTGGGCACCATCCGCACCATCCGCACCATCCGTCGGGAGGATTCACCATGGCCGATATTGCTGCAGTGCTGGGACGGCTCACGCAGGACGAACTCAATGAACTGCGGTCCCTGGGCCCCAGCGGGCACCTGACCCGTCGCCTGACCGACGCCATCGACCGCGCCGCCGGCGGCCCTGGAGCCGGGCGCGGCTACTACGTCCCCAACGGGAGCGTCAGTTCCACCGGCGGACCGCACGTGGTCCTGCGCAGCGACGTTTCGGGGTGGCTGTTCGGTCCTCCCCAACAGGCCTGACCGAACTGCGACGGGCATCCCCTCCCACTGGACCGGCGAGGTTCCTTCCAGCCCGGCCCCGGAAGGGCCATACTGGCCCAAAGGGAGGGGGCTGGATTGCGGATCCTGATGGTGGAGGATGAGGACGCCCTGGCGGAAACAGTCCGCCGCGGGCTGAGGAACGAGGGGTTCGTCGTCGACGTCGCCCACGACGGCGTGCGGGGACTCGCGGCGGCGCTGGAGAACGCGTACGATGCCATCCTGCTGGACCTCATGCTGCCGCGGATGAACGGCTACGACGTCTTGAAGGAATTGCGGCAACGCAAGGTGTGGACTCCGGTGCTGATGCTCACGGCCAAGGACGGCGAATACGACCAGACCGATGCCTTCGACCTGGGCGCTGATGACTACCTCACCAAGCCGTTCAGCTTCCTGGTGCTGGTGGCCCGGATCAGGGCGTTGATCCGGCGCGGAGCGCCAGCCAGGCCTGTCATCATGACGCTTGGCACGCTGTCCCTGGACCCCGTCAGCCACAGTGTGCGCCGCGGCGACACCCTCATCAGCCTCACGGCCAGGGAGTACGGGCTCCTGCATTATCTGATGCGCCGGCATGACCAGATCGTCTCAAAGGCGGAAATCCTGCAAAACGTCTGGGATCCGGCATTCGAGGGCGCGAACAACGTCGTTGAGGTGTACATCGGCTACCTTCGGCGCAAGATTGATGTCCCGTTCGGGATCCACAGCCTGACCACGGTGCGCGGCATGGGCTATCTGCTCAGCGCCGACCCGACCCCTGAACCCCGTGCTGCCGGGAGCCGCGAGGAGTGACGTCGGCCGGCTCCACAGGTTTCGGAAGGGGAAGCGTGATCTCAAAGCGGCAGTGACCCGCCGGTCCGTCCGTCGGACGGATGCTCCCATGATGGGCGGCCACAATTCCCGCCGCGATGGCCAGGCCCAGTCCGCTGCCGCCGCCTTCCCGGGAACGGCTGCCATCGAGCCGGACGAACCGTTCGAAGATCCGTTCCCGGTCCGCCTCCGGGATGGGGTCGCCGTCGTTGTCGACAGTGAGGATGACCCGGTCCCCGGCGGTGTGCAGATCCACGGCGATCCGGGACAGGGCGTGGCGGTCGGCGTTGTCCAGGACGTTCCGGAGGACCTGCGCCAGCCGCCGGGCGTCGCCGCGGATCCGGGTCGGAACGAGCTCCACCGAGATCTGGTTCCGGCTGGTGGACCGCAGCCGGCGGATCTCCTGGTCCAGCACGTCGTCAAGATCGACGTCCTTCTGCTCCACGCGCAGGCCGCCGTCATTGGCTTTGGCCAGTGTCAGCAGGTCCTCCACGAGGAAGCTCATGCGGGCCGTCTCCTCGGAGAGGACGTCCTTCATCTGAAGCCACATCGCCCCGGTCGGGTCCGCTGCCGCGATCTCGATTCCGGCCCTCAGCGTGGCCAGCGGGCTGCGCAGCTCGTGGCTGGCGTCCGAGACGAATCTGCGCTGTTCGGTGTCCGAGGCCTGCAGCCGGTCCAGCATGGTGTTCATCGTCAGCGCCAGGGCGTGGATTTCGTCGTTGGTGGGCGGGACGTCGACGCGCCCGTCCAGCCGCTCGGCGTTGATCCGGGCCACCTGGCCACGGATCCGCTCAACCTGGCGGAGGGAACGCCCCACCAGGAGCCATACGGACACGGCCACGGTCCCGAGCAGCAGCGGCGTGGCTCCCAGCATGAACCACGCGACGGTGGAAATGGTGTCCGCCTGTATCTGTGAGGCCTGGGCCACCACCACGGTGTAGCTCAACGTGCCGGTCCGTGCTCCCACGGTGACGATGTGGTAGTCGTCGGTGTCTCCGATGCTCGGAAGGCTCGAGACGTCCTGGGTCATGGTCTGGCCCTGGCTGGGTCGCTGGGCTGACAGCGGGGCGTTGGCGACCTCGGGGTCCGAGCTGGCCAGGACGTACCCTGCGGCATCCAGCACCTGGACGAACTGGCCCGCATGCGCGGTGTCGATGATGTAGGCGCGGGCATCCTCGATGTCCATGTCCTCCATCTCGGCGATCACGTCCAGGGCCTTCTGCTGGGCTGCTGCGTCGCTCGACCGCGCCAGGGACGCCTGCAGCAGGACCAGAAGGACAAGGCCGCCGAGCAGCAGCGCCACGGCTACGACGCCGACGGCGACCGCCGTCGAGCGCTTCCGCACGCCCCATCGAATCTCGCCCGTGCCGGTGCCGGAGGGGGCCCGTTTGCCCAGTGCCATGCTCCAAGAATGCGTCAATGCGCGGTTCGGGACAACCACCGCGGCCGCATTGCCGACGCCGCCCGCCCGGCCGGCACCCCGACGGTGGCCGGAGCGCTCCTGCATGCGCGCCCGTCCCCACGGAGAGAGACTGCTCTCAGTCTCTTCTCAGCGGGATGGGGGAGAGTGGAAATAGGCCGCAGAAGACCGGCCGCCGGCCGCCAATGGGCCGTTCGTCCACAGATTCCGGCCGCACGCTCTCCTCAACCAGTGTGCGGCCGGACACGGCACCCGGGCGAAGCGGCGCAGCGGGCGCCGACAACAGCCGCTTCCGATACTCCATGCCGATGAGTCGCGGGCCAGCGCCTCAGGGCCGGGGCGTCACCCGGAGCCAGACGAACTGCCGGGCGTCCAGGACCAGTCCCGCGTCGAGGCACACATGGGCGCCGGTCAGGACGTCGACGGCGCCGGCCGCGAAGCCGGAGAGCGTCAACGCCGTTACCTTCTGGGGGCCGTCGCTGAAGTTGGCCAGGGCGAGGATCAGCGTTCCATTTCCGGGACGCTGGTACCCCAGGACTCCCGGGTTGTTCGTGGCGAACCCGACCAGCCTGGTCCCGGCCAGTTCCGGCGTCGCGGACCGTACGGACACCATCCGGCGCAGCCCGGCAAAGACCGCCCCGGCGGGGGTTTCCGGCTCCGCGCGCCGCGCGTACTCTGCGGCCGGGTAGTGCGGCCGGTGCACCCAGCGGCTGTCCGTTCCGTGGCCTTCCTCGGCGACGTACCCGTAGTCGTTGAACTGGCCGACCTCGTCACCGAGATAGAGCAGCGGGATGCCCCCGGTGCTGAAGGCCACCGAGTGGGCCAGCAGGATCCGGTCCACTGCCGCAGCGGTTCCGCCCTCCAGCCCGCAGAGCGACGCCGTGGTGCCGGAAATCCGACAGTCGCCGGTGCGGGGGTTGTCCTGAAAAGGCACGCCGCGGGCGAAGCTGCCAGGGAAACGGTTGACGTAGAAGGAATTGAGGAACCGCCGGTGCTCGAAGGCATTGATGCCAAGCTCGGCAGCGTCCTCATCCGCAAACGTCCAGCCGATGTCGTCATGGCTGCGGACGTAGTTCACCCACGCCGTGCCGTCCGGAATATTGTGGCGCCGCTCCAGGGCCTGGGTGAGCAGGGACACGTCGCGGGTGGCCAGCGCCTCCCAGATCAGCGCCATCTGCAGGGGGTTGTAGGAGAGCTGGCACTCGGCGGGGTCAATGTAGCGGGCCACCTCGTCGGGGTGGACGATCGCCTCGGACTTGAACAGCAGCGACGGCGCCGCCAGCCGGCACACGGCATTGAACGCCTGCAGCAGCGTGTGGGCTTCGGGAAGGTTCTCACAGGGCGTGCCGAGCTGCTTCCAAATGAAGGCGACGGCGTCCATCCGGAGAATGTCCACGCCCTGGTTGGCCAGGAACAGCATCTCGCCCGCCATGGCCCGGAAGACGTCCGGGTTGGAGTAGTTCAGGTCCCACTGGAAGGTGTGGAACGTGGTCCAGACCCACCGTCCGTCCGGCAAGTCGACAAATGAGCCGGGGTGGTCGTCCGGGAAGATTTCGCGCACGGTTTGCTCGAACGCGTCCGGCATGGACCTGTCCGGGAAGATCCAGTAGTAGTCGCTGTAGGCCGGCTCGCCCGCGGCCGCCTTCCGGGCCCATTCGTGCTCGTCGGAGGTGTGGTTGAAGATGAAGTCGACCACGAGGCTGATGCCGTTCGCCCGCAGCTCGGCGGCGAGGTCACGCAGCTGCTCCGTGGCGCCCAGCCTGGGATTGACGTCCCGGTAACTGGAAACGGCGTAGCCGCCGTCGGAGTGCGGTTCGGGGGCCAGGAACAGCGGCATCAGGTGCAGGTAGGTCAGGCCCAGTTCCTTGAAATAGGGGATCCGGGCGCGGACGCCTTCGAGGTCCATGGCGTATCTGTCGACGTAGCATACGCCGCCGAGCATGGTGTTGGACTGGAACCAGCCGCTGTTGTGTTCCCGTTCGGCGTCGAGGCCCTTGAGCGCGGCAGGCCTCTCGGCCCACGAGCGGGCAGACTGCATCACAAGGTCGGTGAGCTGATCCAGCCAATCCGGCCGTGCGCCGTAGAGATCGTGGAACAGCCGGAACAAGGCCGGGAAATGACGGTCGAAGCGCTCTTCGAAGACGGCCCGGTCCGCGCCGTCCCACCCGATGCCCGTGCCCGCCGCCAAGGCCCGGAGCACATGCCGGCGGGCCTCGCTGTCGACACCGTCGGCTACAAGGGCGGGTTCAACCATGGAGCATCTCCTTTGACCAGTTTCAGTCCCCGACGGCGCGAGGACCGTTCACATCCTTGCAGAAGGACGCGCGGGTGCCCAGCACGGCAGCCGTGTCCGGCGAGGAAAGGCAGCCGGCATCCGATGCCGCCAATGGTGCTGCCGGGAAGGTCTATAGGCTGGCGTGATGACCGCTCTGACTGATCTCCTGCCCACGTTGCTGGGCGTCGGGCTCCTGATGCTGGTCACCGTGGGGTTGCTTGCTGTTTTCCGGATCCCGCACCCAACCGCGCCGGCGCTGGCCATCCTGCGCGGGGCTGTGCAACTGGCTGTCATCAGCCTCATACTGGGCACTGTCATCACCAGTCCGGTCTGGGTCGGTGCCGCACTTCTCGTGATGTTTTCGGTGGCCGCAGTGACGGCCGCGCGACGTCTGGGGTGGAGTTGGGGACGCCTGGCGGTAGTGGGCGGCTCGATGGCGGCCGGCATCCTGGTGACCCTGGCGATCGTTTTCGGCACGGGCGCCATAGCCCTGACGCCCCGCTACGCGCTGGCAATTGGCGGGATCGTGATCGGCAATGCGATGACCATCGCCACCCTGGCCGGCCGGCACTTTGCCGAGTCGGTGAATGAGCGTTGGGATGAAGTTGAAGCGTGGCTGGCTTTGGGGGCGACGCGGCGTCAGTCAACGTTGGAGCTGGCCCGTCGCGCCGTCTATTCAGCCCTCATTCCTTCGACCGACCAGACTAAGACGACGGGACTTGTCACCCTGCCCGGGGCGTTTGTGGGTGCGATCTTCGGCGGCCTTTCACCCTTGGAAGCGGGCCGCTTCCAGATCGTCGTGCTCGCCTCGATCATGGCGGCAGGTTCCATGACCGCCGTGGCCCTGATCGGGATCATCGCGCCGGTGAGGGTGCGTCCGGTGCGTCCACGCTAGCGTCCGCGCCGTGGGCCGTCCTGACTAAGCCGGCACCCGGATGACGAGGGGGTCCATCGCCTGGCCGTCGGCGTACTGGCCGTCGAACAGTTCCGAACCGGCCTGGGAGACGGCGACCTCGACGCGCTCCCAGACGAGAAACCCTTCCATGTTGCGGGGCGCGGCAGTGCGCAGGGTGCCGACATCCGAGCGGTCCGTCCCGCCGCCGTCGCCCGTGCTGATGGACAGGACCCCGTGCCCGGCCGCGAACTCGACCCATGGATCCAGCAGACGGACGAACATCATTCCGTGGTGACCGGCGACGCGGACATCGCCGCGGAACCGCAGCACTCCGGTGCCGCTGGCGGGATCGTACTCGGAGCCGGCGGGAGCGAAACAGAACTCTCCGGACGCAGTGACCGTGGCGCCGTCGGCCGCGGAAACAGCGCCGTCCGGGAGTCCCGAAATGTAATCCATAAAGCTGCGTTTGATGCCCCAGGTCAGACCCGGCAGGGGCAGCGGGGCGGGGGAGGCGGACGTTGGTGTCACGTGGGTTCTCCTGGGCTGTCGGGCGGATCTACGTCCGAGCCTAGCCGCGGATCCGCGCCGGGCTGAACTGTTGAACCACCGCCGCTTCATCCTGCGTATTTCTCTGACGGCGTAGGCCCGCCAGGACTACTCCCGGGACGGCGGTGGTTGACTTGGATGAGTACCGTTTAGCAGGAGGTGCACCGTGGCCGCGTCCATCAGCAGGGTTTCCGGATCCGATGTGTCCGAAGACCCGCTGGATTCCTATTCCGCAACGGTCATCCGCGTGGCCGAGGCGGTCACCCAGCACGTCGCCGCGCTCGAGGTGACCGGCAACGGGCGCAACGGCAGGGTGAGGGTCGGTGCGGGCTCGGCCGTGCTGTTCACCACGGACGGATATCTGCTGACGAATGCCCACGTGGTGGGCGGCGCCCAGTCCGGCCGCGCAGTCTTCGCCGACGGCACCAGCACGGCTGTTGACGTGGTGGGCGCCGACCCGCTCTCCGATCTTGCCGTGGTCCACGGCAGGGCACCCACCGCGGCACCGGCTGAACTCGGTGACGCCGAGTCCCTCCGGGTCGGCCAGCTGGTCATCGCCGTGGGCAATCCGCTCGGGCTCGCCGGCTCCGTCACCGCCGGGGTGGTCAGCGGGCTGGGCCGTTCGATCCCCGTCTGGTCCGGACGGAGCCGCCGCGTGATCGAGGACGTCATCCAGACCGACGCGGCCCTCAACCCCGGCAGCTCCGGCGGGGCGCTGGCAGACGCCCGCGGGCGGATCGTCGGCATCAATACGGCCGTGGCCGGTGTTGGGCTCGGGCTGGCCGTTCCCATCAACGCGACGTCCCGGCGGATCATCGCGTCGCTGCTCAAGGACGGCCGCGTCCGCCGGGCCTACCTGGGCCTGGTCAACACACCGATCCAGTTGCAGCCGAGCGCCGTCGTCCGGACGGGCCGCAGGGAGGGCCTGCTCGTGGTCGAAGTCCTCCCGGATTCCCCCGCCGAGCGGGCCGGGCTACGGGCCGGCGACATCCTCCTGAAGGTTGGACACATGTATGTGTCCAACGCCGAGAGCCTGCAGAAACTGCTGTTCGCCGAAGCGATCGGGGAGCCGCTGGACCTTGCCGTGCTCCGGGACGGCGCGGACCTGCTACTGGTGGCTGTGCCCGCCGAGATGACCGATAACCAGTAGGGAACCGGGTCCGGACCGGCGGTTTCAAACCGCTGGAATTTGCCCGCCGGGGCCAAATCCTTGCGCGGCTAAACTACTTGGGTCCGCATGGCGGCGGCCCGCGGAATTACTTGGTTGGCGCCGCAATCACTTGCCCTCCGCTCCGCGCGCTTACTCAGCGGTACTGACCCATGTACGCGTCTTTCTTTGGGCGAAAGATCGGGTAGCGGCATGCCTTGTTGCGCCCCGCCGGGCGTGTCACGGTGTCATTGGAAAGCCGGAGGGAACAGAGCCTCAGTACGGCCTGGTTTCGATGTTGATCCGGCTCTCCATAGACGATTGAGTTCGTTTTACCTGGGGAAATCGGAGAACATCGTGGATAGCCCAAAGGAAACAACACCTTCCATTTCGGTCCGCCTCTTCGGATCATTCGAAGTGCGCCGGGACGGCGTGGCGCTCACCGCCGCCGACATGGGCGGATGCAAGCCCCGGCACATACTGGAAATCCTTCTCCTGAACCTTGGCACGCCCGTGTCCAAGACCCGCCTGATCGATCTTCTCTGGGGCGCAGGAGCCAGTGACGGCTCGGTAGCGACCCTCGAGAGCTATATCAGCGGTATCCGCCGTGCCATCCAGCCGGGGCAGACCAAGACCGGCCCGCTCCGCACGGCCAACAGTGGCTACGTCCTGGACCCTACGCTCGTGGACCTCGATCTGTTCCGGTTCCATGACCTGGTCCGCGACGCGGGTGAGCTGCCCCCGGAGGAGGCCTACCCCCTGATGCTCGAGGCCTTGGTGCTTTCCGCCGAGCCGCTGCTCGGGTTCGAACTTGCCTCCGACTGGGCGGAAGAGGCGCGCGCACGCCATGCAGCCGAGAAGGTGGCGCTGCAGATCCTGGCGGCAGAAACGGCGGCTCTGCTGGGCAAACCAGACGATGCCGTCAACCTGGTCCAGGCTGCCATTCGAGCGGAGCCCCTGAACGAGCGGGCCTGGACGGTGCTGGTGACAGCCTATGAACAGGCAGGCCTGCCGGCGGAGGGCCTCGCGGCGTATGACCGCTGCCGGCGCCTCTTCGACCGCGACCTCGGCTGCAGCCCCGGTCCGGCCCTGCAGGAGGCTCATCTGCGGCTCCTGCGGCAGCGTGCGGAGAGCAACTCAGAACTCTCCGAGGTACTGGCGGCGCTGCTCTATCTGGGCGAGCGGTTGAACGGGCCCAAGAGCCGGCAGCTGCCGGCGGCGGAGTCCCGGCGCATGCATGAGAACGCCGGGCGGGTGCTTGATTCCTTCCTCCAGCGCGTACGGGCCGCGGTCTGACCCCCGCGGGGGCGCCACCGGTGGAGTGGCGGCGCCAAATTGATGACCGGGAGGGCCGCCACCGGGACGCGGGCGTTAGCTTCGTCACGTGGCCGGGATTCGTCGGGAATTCCGCCGCACCGGGCCCCATACTGGGAATATCCCCGGCGGGCAGTCCCACCGCCGGGCGTGAGGAGGGCCCATGGAAACCTTGAAGAAAGTCATCACGAACGAGTACTTCCCCGCAGCCGCTGTGCTGTCCGGAGTCATCCTGTTCTGGGTCCTGGGCCTCTTCGGCGGACTGTCCCTCCTGAGCACCCGCCAAAGCCCGGTGACCACTCTGACGTGGATGATGTTCGTCTACGCCGCAGCGGTGCTCTCGCCCCTGGCCGGACTTCTCGCCGCCATCGACCTCGTGCGCCGGTGGCTGCGGAACCGGCAGGCGGCCACGGCGGAATCCGCCTAGTCCGTCCCGCCTGGTCCGCCCCGGCGCACTGTCAGCCGGCCGGCGCGATGCCGTTGCCGGCGTTCTCTGCTAACCGAAGCGCGACTGTTACTCGAAGCGCGACGGATCACCCATGCCGCGCCGGACGATTTCCGCGACGCCGCTGGAGTAGTCGATCACCGTGGTTGGCTCGGCACCACAGTCGCCGGAATCGATCACGGCGTCCACCACGTGGTCCAGGCGTTCCTTGATCTCCCACCCCTGAGTGAGTGGCTCTTCCTCATCGGGAAGCAGCAAAGTGCTCGACAGCAACGGCTCGCCAAGCTCAGCGAGCAGCGCCTGCACGACGTGGTTGTCCGGAATGCGCACGCCAACAGTCTTTTTCTTCGGGTGCAGCAGCCGTTTCGGGACCTCCCTGGTCGCCGGCAGGATGAAGGTATAGCTGCCGGGCGTGACGGCCTTGATGCTGCGGAACACATCGTTGTCGATCTGGACGAACTGGCCCAACTGGGCGAAGTCCTTGCAGACGAGGGTGAAATGATGTTTGCCGTCCAACTGCCGGATGGTCCGGATCCGGTCCAGGGCCTCCCGGTTACCCAGCTGAGCGCCCAGCGCGTAGCAGGAATCCGTGGGGTAAGCGATCAGGCCCCCTGAGCGCACGATGTCCACCGCCTGGAGGATCGAACGTGGCTGGGGGTTCTCGGGGTGCACATCGAAGTATCTCGCCATGCCAAGAGCATACGCCCGGCGGCCGCCCGGACGGCGACAGCGGAGCCCGTCAGCCGACCCGAATCTCCCGCGGCGGAACGGGGCCGGCCGCTGCTTGTGCACAGACAGTTCTGTCTGATACCTTCGTTCCCGGTATAGACAAACCTGTCTGCACCCCACTCATGCAGCTTTGCGGCAAACGAACACCGAGAGCGAGAACCGAATGCTGTCAATGGCAGGAAAGACAGTTCTGATCACCGGAGGCACCGGCGGGATCGGCAAGGCCACGGCTCTGGGTCTGGCCGCCCTGGGTGCGCGGGTTGCCATCACTGGACGCAATGCTGACAGGGCATCGCGGGCAGCTGAGGAGATCCGGGCTGTGGCGTCGGCCCCCGTAGAGGTGTTCACCGCCGATCTCTCCTCCCAGCGGGAAGTCCGCAGGCTGGCCGACGAGGTGCTGAATACCTTGGACCGCCTCGATGTGCTGGTCAACAATGTGGGCGGATTCTGGAACACCCGCCGTGTCACCGTGGATGGACTTGAGTACACCTTCGCCCTCAACCACCTTGCTCCTTTCCTGCTCACCAACCTTGTCCTTAAGCGGTTGAAGGAGAGCGGACCGGCGCGGATCGTAACGGTCTCGTCCGGCGCCCAAGCCATGGCCCGGATGGACTTCGCGGACCTGCTGGCCGAACGGTCCTACTCGGGGCAGCGGGCGTACAACCAGTCGAAATTGGCCAACGTCTTGTTCACTTACGGACTCGCCGCACGTCTCTCCGGCACCCGCGTCACCGCAAATGTGCTCCACCCCGGAGTCGTGGCGACGGCGTTCGGAGCCGAAGATCCGGGCCGGCTGCAAGAGTTCCTGACACCGCTGGTTCAGCGGTGGATGAAAACCCCGGAGCAGGGCGCCCGGACCTCCATCTACCTTGCCTCGGCGCCGGAGCTCGAAAACGTCACCGGCCAGTACTTTGCCAACAGCACCCCCAAGAAATCATCAAAACGCAGCTACAGCCAGTCCGATATTGACCGCCTCTGGCAGGTCAGCTCGGCTCTGGTCGGCCTCGAATCCGACTCAGAAAGAAGCACGAACCTTCCATGACCCCACAGCGCACGCTCGTCCTTGTTGCCCACCCCGACCTGGAAAGCTCGCGGATCACCGCGCACCTCACCGCAGCCATCATGGACTTGGAGAACGTGACAGTGCATGACCTCTCTGCGGCCCACTCGCACCGGCGGTTCGACACCGCCCGGGAACAGGAGTTGCTGCGCGGGCACGACACCATCGTCTGGCAGTTCCCGTGGCACTGGTACTCCGTCCCGGGGGTCCTGAAGGAGTGGATGGACCAGGTGCTCACGTACGGCTTCGCGTACGGGGCAGGAGGCGACGCCCTCCACGGAAAGCGGCTCCAGCTGGTGCTGTCGACCGGCGGTCCTGAATCGTCCTACGCGCCGGCAGGACACAACCGCTTCACGATGGAGGAGCTCCTGCGCCCCCTCGACGCTACCGCGCACTTGTGCGGCCTGGAGATGGCCCAGCCACTCGTCCTGCATTCGGCACCCCGGGTGGACGCCGACGAACTCGGCCGGCACGCCGCCCGGTACCGCGAACTGCTGGCTCCCGCGTCGGTCTCCGCGCGGTAGCCGGAATCCGGTGCGTCGGATCCGACGCGCCGGGGGGAGCGGCGGTCAGGCGGCCTGGGCAGCGGAGCCGACCCGACCCGCCGGCCCGGCTCCGCGTAAGCTTTGGCCGACCGAGTGGCCCGTTGCCGCCAGCAGCAGCACCGCCAGCGTCCAGCGCAGGGCGCTGCCCGCCGTCATGGCCACACAGTCACAACTGCTCGTCGTGGTGGATCCGTTCGCCGAGCTGCCGCAACGGCTCCCCGCTGCCGCTCCACTGCTGGGCGATGAACTCTGCCGCGATGGACACCGCCGTTTCCTCCGGGGTGCGGGCGCCCAGGTCCAGGCCGACAGGGCTGTGAAGCCTGGACAACTCGGCCTCAGTCAGTCCCGTCTGCCGAAGCCGTGCCATCCTGTCCTCGTGCGTGCGCCGGGATCCCATGGCGCCGACAAAGGCCACGGGGCTGCCGCGCAGGGCCACCTCAAGGACGGGGATGTCGAACTTCGGGTCGTGGGTCAGGACGCAGAGCACAGCCCTGGAATCCAGCAGGCCTTGGGCAAACTGCTCGCTCAGGTACCGGTGTGGCCACGCGTTGACCACCTCGGCGGCGTCGGGGAATCGCGCCGGCGTCGCGAATACGGACCGCGCATCACAGACGGTCACCCGGTAGCCCAGGAACGCGCCCAGCCGCGCCAGCGCCGCGGCGAAGTCAATGGCGCCGAAGACGAGCATGCGCGGCGGCGGCGCATAGCTGGCAAAGAAGACGCGCATGCCGGTGTCCAGCCGCTCGCCGTCCACGCCGTAGTTCAGGATGCCCGTCCGGCCGGCGGCGAGAAGACCCTGGGTGTCGTCGCCGACGGCGCGGTTGGTCCGGTCCGAGCCCAGGTCACCCTCGCAATTTTCCGGCCTGACAACCAGGTGCCGCCCCACGCGGCCGGCATCCGGGTGTTCGATGATCGTGGCGACGCCCACGCGGCGCCCGGCGGTGATGTCCTGCGCGACGGCGTCGAGTTCGGCAAAGCGGCGCCGGGAAACAGGTTCGACGAAGATGTCGATGATTCCACCGCAGGTCAGGCCCACGGCAAAGGCATCGTCATCGCTGATCCCGTAGCGCACCAGGGTCGGCTCGCCGTCGTCCTTGACCTGGGTGGCGAGCTCGTACACGGCCCCCTCGACGCAGCCGCCGGAGACGGATCCCACGGCCTCGCCGCTGGCCGTCACCAGCATCGCCGCCCCCGGGAGCCGGGGCGCAGATCTGAATGTGCTCACGACGGTGGCCAGGCCTGCCGTGGCACCGCTTCGCCAGTCGGGCAACATGGCCGCCAGGACATCACGCATCGGTGCTCTCCTCAGAGCCTGCCGCACAGCCGGAGCAGCCGGAACGCCGAACGCCGGCCGGCCCAGTACGCGATGCACGCCACGATGGCGATAATGCCCAGAACCTTCACCGGACTGGACAATTGCTCCGCCGCGATTGACTTGGCGAGGCTCAGCGCATCCAGGCTGCCGTCCGGCGCAGCCGCCGAGACAGGCACAGGGACCGGTTCCGGCGCGGCCGCCGCCGAGACAGGCACAGGGATCGGTTCCGCCGCCGACGCGGGGACCCGAGCCGGGGTCGGTCCGGCAGGGGCTTCCTGCGCAGGGGGTGCTCCCTCAGTGAGCATGGCCTGCAGATTCTTCGCGAAGAGCGACATCATCTGCTCCGTGACGCTGCCAATCACCCCCTTGCCCATGGCCGCTGCCTTGCCGGACAGCGCCAGGTCTGCGCTGACGGAACCCCGTGTGGCCGCTCCGTCTTCGGCCAGCACCAGGGTGACGGTGGCCTCGGCGGTGCCTTGTCCGCGCGTCTCCTGGGCCTTGCCGCCAAGGACCGCACGATGTTCCGGGGCGTTTCGTTCAATGACGTTCAGCAGGCCCTTGTATTGCATCGTGACCGGGCCGAGCTTTACCGTCATGCCCACTTGGTAGGCGTCGTCCGAGAGCTTGTTCAGGATCCTGGCCCCCGGAAGGCAGCCGGCCACCCGTTCAAAGTCCATCAGCGTGTCCCACACCTGGCTTATCGGTGCGACCACCGAGAACGTGCTGTCAATGTGCATGGGCTGGTTCCTTGCCTCTCGCTCGTTCGTGCGTGTCCCGTGAAGGCGGCCCCTCGCCGCGAATGGCGGCAGCCACCTGCGCCAAGGCCCTGTAGCTGTGGCCGCTGACGAAGGCGTCGCAGTAGGGCAGGGCCGCCGCCATGCCGCCCACGAGGGGCCGGTACTGCGGGGCTGCCTTGCGCGGATTCACCCAGATGATCCGGTGGGCGAGCCGGCGCAGGCGGGCCATCTGCGCCGCGACCTGTTCCGGATCCTCGTAGGCCCAGCCGTCCGAAAACACCACCACCACAGCGCCCCGCGCCAGTCCGCGGCGGCCGTGCTCGTCGACGAAGCGCCGGAGGCATTCGGCGATCCGGGTTCCGCCGGCCCAGTCCGGCGCGGAGACAGCGGCGCGGGCCAGGGCCTGGTCCGGATCACGCAGGGCCAGTTGCCGTGTCAGCCTGGTCAGCCTGGTGGAGAAGACAAAGGCTTCCGCCCCGGCCCGGGTCACGGCGCCCTGCAGGAAGGATACGAAGACCCGGGAGTAGGGTTCCATCGATCCCGAAACATCGCAGAGCAACACCAGTTTGCGGCGCTGCTCGCGCCGGCGGGCATACAGCAGCAGCGGGGCGTCGGTCCCGGACCGGCGGGCGGCACGCACTGTCGCCCGGACGTCCAGGCTCGCCGTGCTGTGGGCCGACGTGCGCGTGCGCCGGCTCAGCCGCAGCGGCGTCGCGGGCTGCAGCGCCGCCGCCAGCCGCCGTACCTCCGCTACTTCCTCGGCGGAAAGCTCGGCAAAGGATGTCACCTGCAGGTGTTCGTCCGCGGAAACCATGGCAAGGACGGCCTCCCGGTCCGTGCGGCCGTCCTCCGCGGAGCCGTCCCGGCCGGGGAAGGCCGGGCGCGGCCGCTGCGGCGTGCCGGGGGCCGGGCCCGGCGTCTGGCTCCCTGGCGCTGCGGGCCTGGTCCGGAGCGCCGGTGCGGGCGGCGCCGCTGCCGCGCCGGGCACGCTGCCCGGATGGGCGGGGGCGGCGTTCCCGCGGAACACGGCCGCAAAGACGGCATCGAACACGGGCACCTGTTCGCGGGCGGACACGAGCACCACGCGGCAGGTCCAGTAGAGCTGCTCAAGCCGGGCCGGGGGGATCAGGTGGAGCGCCTCAGCCAGCCGCGCCGCCCGGTCCGGCGAGGTGGCCAGGCCGGCACTCCGGATGGCCGTGACGAACGCGGCGGACAAGGCGGCCGCCTCGACCAGTGGCGGCTGCGGCGGCTGATCGGTGGCACTGTTGTTTTGCGCGGGGCCGTTGTCTTCAGCCATCGGTGCCGTCCACGAGCCAGGCCGCGCCGCGGGAGCCGACGAGTTCGAGGTCATCGCGGTTCTTGACGATGGAGCCCCACGTCTGCTCGGTGGTGCCGGGGTCGATCCGCTCCACCCCCAGCACAGCCAGGGCCGAGACCCAGTCGATTGCCTCGGAGATCCCGGGCGGCTTGGCGAGGTCCAGGGTGCGCAGCCGGGTGATGACGGCAGCGGCCTGGAGGGCCAGCGGGCCGCTGCTGGCAGGAACCCGGCGGCGCACGATCTCGGCGATCCGGGCGGGTCCCGGGTAGTCGATCCAGTGATACAGGCAGCGGCGGGTCAGGGCGTCGTGAAGGTCCCGGGTCCGGTTGGAGGTCAGGATCACAATGGGGGGATGGGTGGCGCGGATTGTGCCCAGCTCCGGGATGGTGACGGCGGATTCGGCCAGCAGTTCAAAAGTGAAGGCCTCGAATTCGGCGTCGGCGCGGTCGATCTCGTCCAGGAGCAGCACGGCAGGCCGCGGGCCGGGATGTTCCAGCGCCTGCAGGAGCGGGCGCCGCAGCAGGTACTGGGAGGCAAACAGGTCCGTTTCCGTGACCTCGGTGTCGCGGACTTCGGCCAGCCGGATGCCGAGCAGCTGGCGCTGGTGGTTCCACTCATAGAGGGCCTCACCGGCGTCGATTCCCTCGTAGCACTGCAGCCGGTACAGCGGGGTGTCGAGGAGCTCGGCCAGCGCCTTCGCGGCCTCCGTCTTCCCGACCCCCGCCTCGCCCTCGAGCAGGATGGGCTGCGGCAGACGGACAGCCAGGAACAGCGCCGTCGCCAGTCCGACGTCAGCCAGGTAGTTGGTCCGGTCCAGCGCGGCCATCAGCGATCCGACATCCGGGACCCGGCGCCGCACGTCCTCCTCCGCGCCGGCCCGCGCCGCCGCCGTCATAGGGCCCCCAGCAGCCCGGCAAGGAGACGCCGGTAGTCGTCTTCGGTGTCGACGTCCGGGGGGACGGGGCCGGATGTACGGACCTCGACGACGTCGTCCGCCCGCTGTGCCAGGAGCTTCCAAACGGCTTTGTCCCCGTGCAGGGCGGCCAGGTCCGGCAGCAGGCGCCGGGCAAACGCCATCGGGTGGCCCACGCCGTCGTCGTAGCGGCACACCGCGATGCCGGCAGCGCGCGCAGAAGTGGGCTGCAGGGCGCCAAGCACGGCCCGGACGCTCGCGGCCCGGACACCGGGCTGATCGCCGAGCAGCAGGACGACGGCGCTGGTGTCCGGATGGAGGACGGCGAGCGCCGTGGCGATCGAGGACGCGCACCCTTCGCCGAAGTCCGGGTTGAGCACCACATCGCAGCCGCTGGTGTCCACGGTGCGCTCCACCTCGGCCGCTGCGCCGCCCAGGGCCAGCACCGTCTGGCCGAAGGCGCAGTCCCGGGCAGTCGCCAGGACGGCATCGAGCAGCACGCCCCCGCCGTAGGGCAGCAACTGCTTCGGCAGGCCCAGGCGCCGGGAACCGCCCGCGGCCAGGATGATGCCGGCGGTCCGGGGTCCGGGGCTTCCTGCCGCCCGCAACGGGTCAGGTCGTAACGGCATAGCGTTCCGGATCTTTGCGGAAGGCGGCCCGGCAGCCGGGCGAGCAGAAGTAGACGGCGGCCCCTTCGTGAACCAGGTGCAGGGACGATTCGAGGGCCGGGACGGACATGCCGCACACCGGGTCGACCGCGCTCGCCGGCCCCGATGGTGCGGGCTCGGATGGCGCGGGCTCCGATGGTACGGGCTCCGTGCCGAAGCTCGTGGCCGCCGCGGCAGCGGACGATGCAAGGGGCGGGGCGGCGCGCCGCGCCCTGGACCGTTCACCGACCAGCTGGGCGAGGATGGACAAGGCAATCTCCCCGGGGGTCCGGGCGCCCAGCTGCAGCCCGGCCGGTGTGAAAACCCGCCGCCGCAGGGCGTCGTCGACGTCGAGGGATTCCAGGACGGCGGCGCCGCGGGTTCGACTGGCCACGAGGGCAACGTAGGGGACGCCGGCCCGCAGGGCCGCTTCCAGGGCGCGCTCTTCCGCTTTTCCGTGCGAGGCGACAATCAAGGCCGCGTCATCCCCGCGGGGATCGGCGGATTCGCCGTCCGTCAGTTCGACTTCGAGGCCGACGCCGGAGCCGAGCGTTTCCAGGGCCTGCGCCACCGGCGTCGTGCCCACCACCACGACCCGGGGCGCCGGAATCCGCGGCTGGAGGAAGATCTCGATCGCCCCGCCGCTCAGGCACGGGTTGGTGACCTCGACGGCGCCTTCCTCCGCGGTGCGGGACGGTTCTCCGGGCAGCACCCGCAGCAGGAGGGGTTCCTGGGAGGCCAGGACCTGCCGGCTGTACTCGCGCACCGACTCCTCCACGCAGTTTCCGCCCACAAAGCCGTGGATCTCTCCGCTGGGCAGCACCAGGGCGGTGTCCCCGGCGTGGGCGCTCGTCGGATGCTGGGCGCGGACCACCGTGGCATGGACGAACGGCTCGCGGCGGCTGGCAAGTTCATCGGCCCTGGCGGCCAGGGATCCTGCGGTGGAGGCCATCAGATCGGCGGCCGGGCCCGGCCCTGCATGGCAGCCCAGACGCGGGCCGGGGTGCAGGGCATGTCCATATGCGTGACGCCGAACGGCGCCAGGGCATCGACGACGGCGTTGACGATCGCCGGCGGTGAGCCGACTGTGGCGGACTCGCCGATGCCCTTCGCCCCGATCGGGTGGTGCGGGGAGGGCGTGACAGTGAATCCGGTTTCCCAGTCCGGCACCTCCATGGCCGTGGGGATCAGGTAGTCCATGAAGGACCCGGCGAGGCAGTTGCCGTCCTCGTCGAACTCGATGATCTCCATCAGGGCCATGCCCACACCGTCCGTCAGCCCGCCATGCACCTGGCCTTCGATGATCATCGGGTTGATCCTCGTGCCGCAGTCATCCACCGCGATGAAGCGCCGCACTTTGACCTGCCCGGTGCCGGGATCGATGTCGACGACGCAGATGTAGGCGCCGAACGGGAAGGTCAGGTTCGGCGGGTCGTAGGTGACCTCGGCGTCGAGGTTTCCGTCCACGCCCTCAGGCAAGGCAATGGTGCCGTGGGCGCCCATGGCGATCTCGGCCATGGTCTTGCCGACGCTCGGGTCGCCTTTGACGAACCAGCGGCCCTTTTCCCATTCGAGGTCCTCGGGGCGGGTCTCCAGCATCGCCCCGGCGATCAGTTTCGCCTTCTCGCGCACCTTCCGGGCTACAAGGGCCACGGCGCCGCCGCTGACCGGCGTCGAACGGCTGCCGTACGTGCCCAACCCGAACGGGGTCTGGTCGGTGTCCCCGTGCACCACCTCGATGTCCTCCGGCGGGATGCCGAGTTCTTCCGCCACGATCTGGGCGAAGGTGGTCTCGTGGCCCTGGCCCTGGCTCTGCACCGAGATGCGCACCACGGCCTTGCCCGTGGGGTGGACGCGCAGTTCGGCGCCGTCGGCCATGCCGAGGCCGACAATGTCGAAGTGTTTCCTGGGCCCGGCTCCGACGACTTCCGTGAAGAAGGAAACCCCGATGCCCATGAGTTCCCCGCGTTCGCGTTTCTCGGCCTGCTCGCGGCGGAGGTCCTCGTATCCGGCGAGCTGCATCGAGAGGCGCATGGCGGCCTCGTAGTTGCCCGAGTCGTAGACCCAGCCGGTCTTGTTGGCATAGGGGAATTGTTCCGGCTTGATGAAGTTCTTGAGCCGCAGCTCCGCCGGGTCCATGTCCAGCTTGCGGGCCAGGATGTCGACCATCCGCTCCACGAGGTACACGGCCTCGGTGACCCGGAACGAGCACGCGTACGCGACCCCGCCGGGCGCCTTGTTGGTATAGACGCCGGTGACGGAGCAGTGGGCGGCCGCGAGGTCGTAGCTGCCGGTGAAGATGGAGAAGAATCCGGCCGGGTTCTTGGTGGGCTGGGCGGTGGCGTTGAACGCGCCGTGGTCGGCCAGCACGTGGGTGCGCAGGGCGAGGATCTTGCCGTCCCTGGTCGCCGCGATTTCGCCCTGCATGATGTAGTCCCGGGCGAACGAGGTCGACATCAGGTTTTCGGAGCGGTCCTCCACCCATTTGACCGGGCGGCCGGAGACGATCGAACCGACGACGGCGAGGATGTAGCCGGGATAGATCCCGACCTTGTTGCCGAAACCGCCGCCAATATCGGGGGAGACGATCCGAATCTTGTGCTCGGGGATGCCGGCGACGATCGCGAACAGGGTCCGGTGCGCGTGCGGTGCCTGGGTGGTCTCGTAGAGCGTCAGCTTGCCGTTGACGGCGTCGAAATCGGCGACGGCGCCGCACGTCTCCATCGGGGCGGGGTGGACCCGCGGGTAGACGACCTCCTGGCTGACCACAACATCCGCGGCGGCGAACACCGCATCCGTTTCGGCCTTGTCGCCCATCTCCCAGTCGAAGATCCGGTTGTCCGTCCGGCCCTCGATCTCATCGCGGATCACCGGGGCGTCCGCGTCCAGTGCCTTGCGGGCGTCCACCAGCGGGGGAAGGACATCGTATTCGACGTCGATCAGCTCCAGGGCGTCCCGGGCGGCGTAACGGTCCTCGGCCACGACAAACGCGACTTCCTGCCCCTGGAACCGGACTTTGTCGGTCACCAGCACGGCCTGGACATCCGCCGACAGCGTCGGCGCCCACGCGAGCTTCAGGCCCAGCAGGTCCTTGCCGGTGATGACTGCGACCACTTTCGGATGCGCGAGGGCGTTAGTGGTGTCGATGGACACGAGCCGGGCGTGCGCCACCGGAGCCCGCAGGATGGCGCCGTGCAGCATTCCCGGCAACACGATGTCATCCAGGTAGTGGCCCTTGCCGCGCACGAAGCGCGGGTCTTCCTTCCGCTGGATGCGGCCATAGCCGATCGGGCGGTCCTCGTCGCCGGCGGCCGGGTTTGACTGCCGGTCATGGATGACGGTCATGCCTTCACCTCCGTGTCTTCTGTCTCCGCCGCGACATCCGGGACGGCGGTGTCGGCGGTGTCCGTGTCGGCCAGGCCGGAGCCGGCCGGATGGGCGGCGGCCCACTGCACCGAGCGGACAATCGTGGCGTAGCCCGTGCACCGGCAGATCTGCCCGGAAATGGCCTGCCGGATCTCGGCGTCGTCCGGGTGCGGATTCCTATCCAGCAGCGCGCGGGCCGTGAGCATCATCCCCGGGGTGCAGAAACCACACTGCAGCCCGTGCTCTTCCATGAAACCCTGCTGGACGGGGTCGAGGGTGCCGCCGCTGGCCAGCCCCTCGACGGTGCGGATGTCGTGCCCCGCGGCCATGGCGGCCAGGACGGTGCAGGACTTCACGGGCTGTCCGTCCATCAGGACCACGCACGTCCCGCAGTTGCTTGTGTCGCACCCCCAGTGCGTACCGGTGAGGCCCAGGACCTCGCGGATGTAGTGGACCAGGAGCACCCGGGGCTCAATCTCGCTCGTGACGTCGGTGCCGTTCACGGTCATGCTGATCTGCATCGGCTTCAGCCTTCCTGCATCTGGGCGGCGCGGGCACAGGCCCGCCGCAGTACCCGTTGGGTGAGCTCATCGGCGAGATGCCGCTTGTAGTCGACCGGGCCGCGCTGGTCAGCCACCGGATCGCAGGCCTCCGCTGCCAGCCTGCCCGCCTCGGCGAACAGCGCCTCGTCCGGATGCCGGCCGCGGAGCACCGCGGCGGGCCCGGTCAGGGGGTGGTCGATGCCCAGGGCGGTGAGCCCGACGGCGGCGTCATCGACAGTGCCGTCCGCGGCGAGGGTGACGGCGGCACCGGCGGCACCGACTGCCCAGTCTCCGACCCGGCGTTCGACCTTTTCATAGGCACTGCCCGACCGGGGACGGATGCCGAACCTGAGTTCGCAGAGCAGTTCATCGTGCCCGACCGCGGTTTCATAGGGGCCGCGGTGGAACTCGGACATGGACAGGATGCGCTCGCCGCCTGGTCCGCGGATCACGGCCTCGGCGCCCAGGACCCCGCAAACCGTGGAGAGGTCCTCGGCCGGGTCGGCCTGGCAGAGCGAGCCGCCAATGGTGCCGCGGTTGCGGACCACGGGGTCGGCGATCACCTGCTCGGCGTCCCGCACGATGGGGAACATCCCGGCCACCTCGTCCGACTCGAGCAGGGTGGTGTGGCGCGTCAGGGCGCCGACCCTTAGTTTGTTGCCGTCACGGAGGATGAAATCGAGCTCGTATAAGTCATTGATGTCGATCAGCCATTCGGGCCGGGAGAGGCGGAGCTTCATCATCGGCAGGAGGCTATGCCCCCCGGCCACCACCCGCGATTCGGGTCCGTACCGGGCAAGGAGTTCCAGGGCGTTCTCCACCGTAGTGGCGCGCACGTAGTCAAATGGAGCCGGAATCTGCATAGTCCCTACCTCACTCCGAAAGGCCGGCGGCGTGGAGCAGCGGCTGCCTGGCGCCGGATTGACGTCAGTCTTGCCGCGGCCTGGCGGGGCTGTCAATATCGTCATAAGCGAAAGGTTATGAAGCCGTGGCGATGACATTGGGACAGTTGCGGACGTTCGCCCTGGTGGCCAAGCTGGGTTCCCTCCATGCGGCCGCCGTCCAACTCGGAGTCAGCGAACCGGCAGTATCGACGGCGCTCGCCGCACTCAGGCAGGATCTGGGCGACCCGCTCTTCGTGCGCGCCCATGGCGGGATTGCGCTGACTCCCGGCGGCCGGGCGCTCGCCGAACATGCCCAGGACATCGTGGGACTGGCGGACCGGGCCCGGTGGGAGGTGGCACATGCCCAGACCGAGACCGGGCGGCTGAAAATCGTGGCGACGGCGCCGTTTGCCGAGCACGCGGCGGGGCGCCTCCTGGACCTTTTCACCCGCCGGGTTCCCGGGGCTTCCGTCGATGTGGTGGTGGAGGAAGCCGAGGACATCGCCTCGCTGATGCTCGAACGCGTCTATGACATCGCTTTGGGGGCCAGGCCCGCCGTCCGCAACGGCTCCCTTGCCAACGGCACTGGCGACGTCGGCATCGACTCCGTCCCGTTCCTGCGGTACCAGCGGATCGTCGTGGCGGCCGCCGGACATCCGGTCGCCGCCCTCCACGGGCCGGTCGCGCCGGCCGAACTGGTGCGCAGACCCTGGTTTGCCGGGCCCGCCGGCATCCAGGCGGCCAGCGAGGAGGGCCGCTGGCTGGCCGCCCAGTCGGTGGCGCCGGAGATCGTCCGGTTGAGCAGCGAAACGGAGGCCCTGGCCGCAGTCAGGGCCGGAGAGGGAACCATGCTGGCGCTGGGGCATATTGTCCGGGCTGAAATCCGCAGCGGTTCCCTGGTCCGTGTGCCGGTAGCCGGAACGCCGATCTCCGGACTCTGGTGGGCCAGTACCCTGGACCGCGGCCGGGCCACCACCATGGCGCGGACCCTCCAACGGTTTGCCGGCACCGCCGACGCCACCGCGGCCATGGTCGCCCCCGGCGGTTCCCGAGGGCTGGAACGGCGGGGATCCAAGTTCCACGTGGCGCTCTGGAGCTGAGGGGCCGCCGACGTGCCGCCTGCCGCCGTGCCGCTGTGTCGCGTTGCGCAAGGCCGGGGGCGGGTGCTACCCCTTGAGGGTTAGACGATCCATCCACCCTGCGAGAAGGAGTAGCAATGACGTTGTCCCGAGACGAAGACAGCTCGCTGCGGCATTGGAGCAGCCGGCTGATCCAGGCGCTGCAGATCCTCGACCTGGAAGTCGACCACGAAAAGATCGTCCAGGTGGCAGAGGAATCGGTCAAAGCCGTCGGGCCGCATGCGGACGCCATCAGTGCGTTCATCGTGGGCTACGCGGCGGGTACTGCGTCCACCAAGGGCCGCAAGGGCACGCAGGAGGCCGTGCACGCCGCGTCGAACAAGGTCATCGAGCTCTGCGAACATGGCGAGTCGGGCGGCCCGGACGAGAAAGGCTGGGCCAAGAGGGCCCAGTAGCACGGCCCGCGAGCACCCTGGAAGCACGCGGGACCTGATGCACAGGGATCACGCCATGCGCGCGGTCCGCAGCCACTGGACATGCTCCGCGGTGGGGCGCAGGGACGGGCATGTTGGTGTTATGTCCACTCGCCGGGGCCGGGGCGGGGCATGTCCGGTGGTGCGGACTGGCCCGGCCCCGGCTGGCGGGTGCCTAGGGTGAGGCCACCCGGGCAGGGGCTGTTGCCGCGCCGACGAGCGTCTGGTCCAGGCTCGGCTCGAGCCGGACGATGACTGCCTTCGAGACTGGCGTGTTGCTGCCTTCGGCCGTGTGGTTCAGCGGCACCAGCACGTTGGCTTCGGGGTAGTAGGCAGCAGCGCAACCGCGTGCCGTGGGGTACGACACCACACGGAACTTGCGCACCACGCGTTCCTCACCGTCGTCGTATACGCCGCGGACGTCCACGTACTGCCCGTCCGCAAGGCCGAGCTCGGCGATGTCGTCAGGGTTCACGAACACCACATGGCGGCCCTTCTTGATGCCACGGTAGCGGTCGTTGTGCGAGTAGATGGTGGTGTTGAACTGGTCGTGGGAGCGCATGCTCTGCAGGATCAGGGTTCCCTCCGGCCGTTCGACAAGTTCAAGATCATTGACTGTCAGCACGGCCTTGCCGGTGGGCGTGGGGAAGGTGCGGGAGTCGCGGGGACCGTGGGCGAGGATAAACCCGCCTTCCTGCCGGATCCGCTGGTTGTAGTCCGTGCAGCCGCCCACCACGCGCGAAATGTGGTCCCGGATGAGGTCGTAGTTCTTCTCATAGCCGTCCCAATCGGCCCTGATCTTGTCGCCCACCAGGAGTTTGCCCAGCCGGCTCACGATGGCCGGCTCAGAGAGCAGATGGTGGGACACCGGCTCGACGCTGCCCCAGGACGGGTGCACGGCGCAGACGGTGTCCTCCACCGACACGAATTGGGGACCGGATTCCTGGATATCGATCTCGGTCCGGCCCATCGTGGGGAGAATCAGGGCCTCTCGGCCCGTCACAGTGTGCGAGCGGTTCAGCTTGGTCGAGATCTGCACCGTCATCTCCGTGTTTTGCATCGCAGCCTCGGCGGCGTTCGTGTCCGAGATGGCACCCACCAGGTTGCCGCCCAGGGCGACGAATACCTTGATCTCGCCCGCGCGCATCTTGTTGATGGTCTCGACGGCGTCCGCGCCGTGTTCGCGGGGCGGCTCGAAGTCGAACTCCTCGCCGAGGGCCTCCATGAAGGACTGCGGCATCTGCTCCCAGATGCCCATGGTCCGGTCGCCCTGCACATTGCTGTGCCCGCGGATGGGGGAGGCGCCGGCGCCCGGCTTGCCGATATTGCCGCGCAGCAGCAGGAGGTTGATGATCTCCTTGATGGTGGCAACACCCTTCTTCTGCTGCGTGATGCCCATGGCCCAGGTGATGATGACTTTCTCGGCCTTGAGATAGCGGGCGGCCAGCTCATCGATGTCCTCGCTGCGCAGGCCCGTGGCCTCAAGCACTGTGCCTTCATCCAGCCCGGCGAGATGTTCCTTGAGCTCATCGAGCCCCTCGCAGTGTTCGGCCAGGAAGGGGTGGTCCAGGACTGTCCCGGGGTTCTTGGCCTCGGCGTCGAGCACGCGCTTGGACACGGCCTGCAGCAGCGCCATGTCGCCGCCGATCCGGATCTGGAGGAACTGGTCTGCAATCTGGACGCCGTGACCGACGACCCCGTTGACCTGCTGCGGGTTCTTGTACCGGCGCAGGCCTGCTTCGGGGAGCGGGTTGACGGCCACGATCTCGCCGCCGTTGCGCTTGCACGCCTCAAGTTCGGTCATCATCCGGGGGTGGTTGGTGCCGGGGTTCTGGCCCATGATGATGATCAGGTCGGCTTTGGCGTAGTCGTCGAAGCTGACCGTCGCCTTGCCGATGCCGATGGTCTGGCCCATGGCCCAGCCGGAGGATTCGTGGCACATATTGGAACAGTCCGGCAGGTTGTTGGTGCCGTAGCCGCGGACCATGAGCTGGTAAAGGAAGGCAGCCTCGTTAGAGGTCCGGCCGCTCGTGTAGAACGCCGCCTGGTCGGGGGAGTCCAGGCCCTTGAGCTTGTCGGCCACGAGCCGGAGCGCCTCGTCCCAGCTGACCGCCTTGTAGTGGTCCTCGCCGGCGGCCTTGTACACCGGTTCGGTCAGGCGGCCCTGCATGCCGAGCCAGTACTCGGTCTGGCTGCGCAGGTCGCTGACGGCATTCTCGGCCCAGAAAGTTTCGGGAACCACCACCGGGGTCGCTTCCCAGGTCACCGCTTTGGCCCCGTTCTCGCAGAACTCGAATGCCTTGCGGTGGTGGGGATCCGGCCACGCGCAACTCGGACAGTCGAAGCCGTCCTTCTGGTTCATCGCCATGACTGTCTTGCGGGTCCGGTTCAGTCCCATCTGTTCGATGGCCGGCTTCATGGAGTGGTACACGCCCGGGACGCCGGCGGCCCAGCTTTTCGGCCCGTCCCCGACGACGAGATCCTTTTCGGACGGTTCCTCGATATGAGGAGTCTTGCGAGTCACGTGAACTTCCCTTCTGCAACCACCACCCGGATTGGCGGCGTGCTGATCTGCCACTCTGCACCTTACCGTCAGGCCTATCAGCTTGATCGGAGCGCCGCAAGCAATTGCCCTGGCCGGGGCAGACTACCGGCCGGCCACGAGTGTGTCCCGGATCTCGCGGCGCAGGACCTTGCCGATCAGCGAACGCGGCAGCTCATCCACCACGGCAACGCGGCGCGGCACCTTGTAGGCGGCCAGGTTCTCCCGGGCAAACGCCAGCAGCGCCTCCGGGTCCAGCCCGGAGCCCGCGGACTGGACGACGGCGGCAACCACGTCTTCGCCGCCGCCCGGGCGGGGCAGTCCCACCACACACACGTCCCGGACACCGGGGCACCCGGAGAGGACATCTTCAACTTCCGTGGGGGAGACGTTGAAGCCCCCCGTGATGATCAGTTCCTTGATCCGGTCCCGGACGGTCACGAAATCATCCTTATCTACCGAGACGATGTCACCGGTCCGGAACCAGCCGCCCTCCAGCAACGCCTCCTCGGTCTCCTTCGGCCGGTTCCAGTAGCCGGCAAAGACCTGCGGGCCGCGGACCAGGAGCTCGCCCTCCTCTCCCGGGGCACGGTCCAGGAGAACGTTCCGCGGGTCCACCACACGAATGTCCGTCAGGGGAAACGGGACCCCCACGGTTCCCGGTTTCCGGCTGGGACCGAAGGGGTTGCCCAGGGCTATCGGCGAGGTTTCCGTCAGCCCGTAGCCCTCGATCAGGTAGCCCCCGGTCGCCTTCTCCCACGTGTCCACCGTCGCCGTCGGTAGGTTCATCGCCCCCGAGATGGAAAAGCGGATGCTGTCCAGCGCGATACCGCGCTCGGCGGCTGCGGCGGCGATGCGGTCGTAGATCGGCGGCACCGCCGGCAGGAATGTGGCAGGCGACTTCCTGTGCGCCTTCAACACAAGGTCGACGTCGAACTTAGGGAACAGCACCAGTTTCGCGCCGATGCTCAGGGCAAACGTCATGCACAGCGTCAGTCCGTAGGCGTGGAACATGGGCAGCACGGCGTACACGGTTTCCCGGCCGTCCTTGAGTCCCGGCACCCAGGCGCGGCCCTGCGCGGCATTGGCCTGCAGATTGGCATGGGTCAGCATGGCGCCTTTGGGCCGGCCCGTGGTGCCGCTGGTGTATTGGATGACGGCCAGGTCAGTGGCGGCCGGGCGCGGATGCTTTTTCTTCAGGTCGCCTGCGCCAAGGAGGTCTTTCCACGCCAGCACGGTCCGGCGCGCTGGCTGCGCCACGGGCCGGGGCGTGTGCTTGCCGGCGGTCAAGGCGGCGCGGGCGGCGCGGGCCGCCGGCACGGGGAGCCGCAGCGCGACCCGTTGCAGCAGCGGCATCGCCGGAATCAGCTCAACGGAGACGATGCTCTGCAGCCCGACGTCGGCCGGCAGTTGGCGGACCTTGTCCACGGCCTTGTCCCAGACAATGGCGACGGTGGCACCATGGTCCTCGAACTGGTGGCGCAGCTCTCGGTCCGTATATAAGGGGTTGTGTTCGACGACCACGGCGCCCAGGCGCAGTGCCGCGTGGAACGCGATGATGTGTTGCGGGCAGTTCGGCAGGACCAGCGCCACCCGGTCACCGGCCCGGACGCCGAGCTTCCTCAGGCCCGCGGCCGCCTTGTTGATGGCGGTGCCGAGGTCCCGGTAGCTGGTACGCGCCCCGAAGAATTCCAGGGCGGTCTTCTTCCCGTAGCGCCGGACGGATGAGTCCATCAGGTCGACGAGGGACCCTTCCGGGAGCTTGAGGCAGGCGGGAACCCCGGGGCTGTAGTGGCGGGTCCAGGGGCGGGCGGGAGGCTTGGGCCCTCCGGATTTGGTGCTCATGGTGTGTCCTTGCCACTGGGCTGCGCTGTGCTGGGCGGTGCCGGGCTGCCGGCCTCGGGCCCGGCCGGGCCCGTCAAGAAATCCTACCGGGGGGCGGCCCCGCCTGGACGCGTGCCGCAGAGGCCCCGGCGGCGGCCGGCGCCGGCCCGGAGGTGACTTTTGGCCCTTGGCACCCGGCAGGCCCGGGCGGAAGCTGGGGCGTACACCGCGAGCCGCGGGTCCGCGCACTTCTCTGGGGTCGTTCAGGACACAGGTTCACGCTGGTCACAGGTTTGCGCAGGTCACAGGTCCGCGCGCCATCAACGCGCAATTTACGCAAGAAGAAGGTCCACGGGGGCGCCATGAAGCACCAGCAGCCGAGCCTGAACTTCCTTGGTGCCACCGACACCGTGACCGGTTCACGCTACCTGATCGACGCCGGCGGCGGGCGCGTGCTGGTGGACTGCGGACTCTTCCAGGGCTATAAGCGCAGCCGCGAGCGCAACCGGGCGCCCTTTCCGGTGCCGCCGCGATCCATCGACGCCGTGGTGCTGACCCACGCGCACCTGGACCACACCGGATATGTCCCTGCTCTGGTCAGAGACGGGTTCGGCGGCCCCGTGTACGCCACGGCCGGCACCACAGACCTATGCAAACTCATCCTGCCGGACAGCGGCCACCTGCAGGAGGAGGAGGCCCGGTACGCCTCGCAGCGGGGGTCATCCGCGCATGATCCCGCCCTGCCCCTCTACACGGCTGCGGACGCCGTCGCGTCCCTCAACAGATTCAAAATCGTCGAGTTTGATGTTCCCCTTGACCTTGGCGGTGGCATGGAGTTGACGTTCGTGCCGGCCGGGCACATCCTGGGGGCCGCCCAGGTGCACGTCCGGGTTGGCTCCCAGTCCGTGCACTTCACCGGGGACCTGGGCCGGGCCGATGACCCGTTCATGTATCCGCCCCGTCCGCTCGGCGAAACCGGCATCCTGGTGACCGAATCAACCTACGGCAACCGGAAACACTCCACGGAGGATCCGGAGAAGCTGCTGGGAGAGATCATCAACCGCGTCGCGAAACGCGGAGGGGTCATCATGTTTGCCGCGTTCGCCGTCGGCCGGGCCGAAACGCTGATGCTGTACATCTCCCGGCTCGTGCGCAAGGGCGCGATTCCTCGCATCCCGGTCTACCTCAACAGCCCCATGGCCATCGACGCCTCCGAAATGTACCAGCGCCACCCCGAAGAACACCGGCTCAAGCGGGAGGAGTACGTGGACATGTACAAACTGGCCAAACTCACCCGCACCGTGGACGAATCCAAGTTGCTGAACCTGCGTGGCGGCCCCATGATCATCATCTCGGCCAGCGGCATGCTGACGGGCGGACGGATCCTGCACCACGTCGCGGCGTACGGCCCCGACCCGAAAAACGCCATCATCCTCAGCGGCTACCAGGCCAGCGGCACGCGGGGGGCCACCCTTGCTGCCGGCGAACGCGAGTTGCGCATCTACGGGGAGGACGTCAAGGTGCGGGCCGAGGTTATCCAGATGGAAAGCCTGTCCGCGCACGCCGACGGCGACGCTATCATCGCGTGGATGAGGACGGCAGAAGCAGCGCCCCGCATGACCTACATCACGCACGGTGACCCGGACGCGTCGGACGCCCTGCGTGTCAGGATCAAACGCGAACTCGGCTGGCGGGCCAGGGTGCCCGAATACCTGGAGACGATCGACATCGAGGATCCGCGATGAACCCCGAGGCCGTCACACGGTCCACCGTGTTGAAAGAGGTCCACGATCTCGCCCGGCCGCTGAAAACCGATCGGGACCTCAGCGGCCTCGTGAGGCGCGCGGCCGACTGCCGTTTTGTAGCCATCGGCGAGGCCTCCCACGGCACCCACGAGTTCTACACCTGGCGCGACACCCTCAGCAGGCGGCTCATCGCGGAGGAAGGCTACAACTGGATTGGGGTGGAAGGGGACTGGCCCGACTGCTGGCGCATCAACCGCTGGGTCCGCGGCCAGGAGGGGAAGGACCAGGGCGTCCACGCACTGCTGGCCGGCTTCGAACGCTGGCCAACCTGGATGTGGGCCAACGAGGAAGTCGCGGCGTTCCTGGACTGGCTGCGCAGCTGGAACCTGGCCAGGCCGCTGGACAAACGTGTCGGCTTCTACGGACTGGATGTCTACTCGCTCTGGGATTCGCTGCGCGAAATCATCGGCTGGCTGCAGGCCAACGTTCCCGACGCCGTCCCCGCGGCGGAGCGCGCCTGGCAGTGCTTCCTGCCCCACCACGAGGACCCGCACCAGTACGCCTGGAGCACGCGGCTGGTGCCGCAGTCCTGCGAGCCCGACGTCGTGGCCCTCCTGACCGAGGTCAGGAACCGGGCCTTCAGCCCCGGCCGGCATGAGGAGGACGCCTTCGACGCCGTCCAGAACGCTGAAGTCGCGGCCAACGCCGAGCACTACTACCGCATCATGGTCCGCGGCGACAGGCAGTCCTGGAACGTCCGCGACCACCATATGGCCGACACCATCGACCGGGTCAGCAGGCACCTCGGGCCGGCGTCGAAGGGACTGATCTGGGAACACAACACACACATCGGCGATGCCCGGGCCACCGACATGGCACAGGACGGCCTGGTCAACGTCGGGCAGCTGCTGCGCGAACGCCACGCGGGCGAAGGCGTGCTGCTGGTCGGCTTCGCAGCCCACCGCGGCTCCGTGCTCGCCTCCGACGGGTGGGGCCGCCCCGAACGCATCCTGACGGTGCCGGAAGCGCGCCCGGGCAGCCACGAAGACTTCCTGCATCAGGCCCTGGGGGTGCCCTCAGTGCTGGTCTTCGGCGATGACCGGACCGGGCCGTGGCTCTCGACACGGCTCGGACACCGGGCGATCGGCGTCGTCTACCACCCGGAACGGGACGCCGGAAACTACGTTCCGACCCGGATGGGGGAACGCTACGACGCACTCATCTGGCTGGAACACACCGCAGCGCTGCGTCCGGTGCACCATGAAGGCCCGCCCCGCGAACCGGAGTTCGAGACCGAGCCCACCGGATTCTAGGCCGGTGTGCATTCCAGGAAAGCAGGAATCAGCATGAGCAAAGCAATCATCGTCGGCATCAACGGGTCCGCAGGCAGCAACGCCGCCCTGGCCTGGGCCCTTGACCGGGCCGCCCGGGACAAGCTCCCGGTCACGGTCGTCCACGCGGTGGACGACCGCTGGATGTCACCGGACTTTCAGTACCACGAGATCATCCGGGAATCGGGGATGGAACTGCTTCGGGACGCTGAGACGGCCGCCCGTGAACAGGCCCCGGACGTCACTGTGGACATCCAGCTCCGTCATGGCAGCGGCGGCTCGGTGCTCCGGGAAGTCTCCAAGGAGGCAGCCATGATCGTGGTTGGCGGCCATGACAAACATTGGATGGGCGGCGGTCCCATGACGGACCGGGCCCTGCAGATTGTCTCGGCCTCGGAATGCCCGGTAGCCGTCGTGCCGGCGAAACCGGCCACCGGGGCAAAGGGCGTCGTGGTCGGCGTGGACGGCTCCGAGGAGTCGCTGCAGGCCGTCGCCTTCGCGGCCGCCGAAGCTGATCGGGGTGGAGACGAGCTCACCGTGGTCCTCGCGTTCAAGAGCCCTGCCCGGTGGGTCGAGAAGCAGCTGCCGACCAGTGGTCTCGCCGAGAGCATCGTCGAAGAGGACCGGATTGTTCTCGCCGAGTCGGTCGCCGGGCTCGGCGACAAATACCCCGACCTGGTGGTCCATCAGCGCCTTGAGACGAACACCGAACCGGCCAAGGCCCTCGTGGATATCGCCGCCGACGCCAGGGAGTTGGTGATCGGAAGTCGCGGACGTGGCGGGTTCTCCCGGACAGTGCTCGGCTCCACGGCGCACGCTGTGCTCCTGAACGTGCCGTGCCCCACCATCGTCACGAAGGTGCATAAGGTCAAGCACGGGGACTGACCGCCCGGCAAGCACCCCGTTGCCGGCAAGGTCCCGGAACGGGCCGGAGAGGCCCCTTTTGGAGGGGGCTTTCCGGCGCCGCCAACGGATGGGAGGATGATGCCGTGGACCCCTTCTTCAATTTCATCACGCACTTTTGGTGGCTCGTCTTTCCCCTGAGCGGACTGGCCGGCGGGTGGGCGCGGTCCTGGTCCAAAGCCGCCGAACGCCGGCACCGCCGCCGCGTGGAGCTTTACACGCTCAAGAACCAGGCGGCGCAGGCAGAGCAGGCCAGCCAGACCGATGTGCTGGCCCTCATGAAGGCGCACGACACTGTCAACAAGCGCTGGCTGGATTACGAACTCGACGTGGGGAAGCTGATCGACTACCCGGTCATGACGGATGTCCGGGAGCCCCTCACCGTGGCCTTCCTCCGGGCCAAACGCGAGGCCGACGGGCTGCGCCCCGCCGCCCCGGCGGAAGTCAGGACCGCCGCGCGGCTCGCGGAGTACCGGGCGGCCGTGACCAGCTTTGAGCTCGCATTCGACGTCGCCGAACGGGAAGCCAAACGGATCAGGGACAGCAAGTTCACCGGTCCCGAACGCCAGCGGCTCGAGACAGCCCGGAAACTTCTGCGGATCGCATCGGACGCGGCCGCAACTCCCGCCGAGCGGCAGACGGCCTACCGCCGCGCCCGCCGGGAACTCGACGGGCTCATCGTGCTGCCCGAGGCGACGCTCGCGGCGCTGGAGGACAGGATCGCTTCGATGCTTGGCGCGGGCCCGGCGCCTGACGTCCGCCGGGCCGTCTGAGCTGGGCCTTTTCCAGTGGAGCCGGGCGGTGCCAGCTGTGACCGGCATCGCACCGCCGCGGTGAAGGCCCGTGCCGCACAGGAGGACTAAATTTAGGGACTTCTGGCATGTTTTGCCCAGCCGTCTTTCCCACGTACCATCGATAAGGTTTCAAATCGCGTTAGCGCCACCGAATTCATCTGATCAGGCATCGAATGGACGTGGTGGCCATGCAGCAACGGGGATGTGGAACTGCCGACCGTGAACACTTCAGATTGGGCAACAGGTGGAAATCACCGTAATGGTGGCGCTAGTGATATCGCTGGCGCTGTTCTTCGACTTCACCAACGGATTTCATGACACCGCGAACGCCATGGCTACCCCCATCGCAACCGGCGCCATCAAACCGAAAACAGCAGTTGCCCTCGCGGCGGTGCTGAACCTCGTGGGAGCGTTCCTCTCCACGGAAGTCGCCAAGACCGTCTCGGGCGGCATCATCAAGGAAGGCTCGGACGGGGTCCAGATCACCCCGGACATCATCTTCGCCGGGCTGATGGGCGCCATTCTCTGGAACATGATCACCTGGCTCAAGGGCCTGCCGTCCAGTTCCTCCCACGCGCTCTTCGGCGGCCTGATCGGGGCTGCGATTGCCGGTATCGGCATCCACGCGATCAACTTTGAGTCAATCCTCCAAAAGATCATTCTTCCCGCGGTGTTCGCCCCCGTCATCGCGGGCGGCGTAGCCTACTTGTGCACGCGGCTGGCGTACGCCCTGACCGCCCGCCATGACCCCGAAACCGGGGACAAGCTCACGCAGAAGCGCGGCGGATTCCGGACTGGTCAAGTCTTCACGTCCAGCCTCGTGGCGTTGGCCCACGGCACCAACGACGCCCAGAAGACGATGGGCATCATCACCCTGGTCCTGATCTCCGCCGGCCTCCAGCCTGCCGGCTCCGGTCCGGAGTGGTGGGTTATCACCGCCTGTGCCTTCGCCATCGCGATCGGCACGTATTCCGGCGGGTGGCGGATCATCCGCACCATGGGCTCGGGACTCACCGAAGTGAAGCCCGCCCAAGGCTTTGCCGCCGAGACCAGCACCGCCACAGCCATTCTGGCGTCCTCGCACCTGGGCTTCGCCCTGTCCACCACGCAGGTGGCCTCCGGCTCCGTCGTGGGCTCCGGCATGGGACGCCGCGGCACTACGGTGCGGTGGGGAACCGCCGGCCGGATTGCCATCGGCTGGCTGTTCACGCTGCCGGCCGCTGGAATCATGGGCGCGCTGACGGCTCTGCTCGTGCAGACCGGGGTCGTAGGCGTGATCATCGCGGCAACTGCCGGCACCGCCGCAGTGGCCTATATGTTTGTGCGCTCACGGAAGTCGCCTGTGGGCAGCAACAACGCCGTCGAGATCGAGGAAGTCGGCCAGGCCGTGCAGTTCCGCAAGAAAAAGTCCGCCACCAAGTCGATCAAGAACGGCGGTGCCCAGCGATGAAATGGCTGGAACTGTTCAGCGTGGCGAGTGCCACGCTTGTGTCCGCTGTCACCGTGGTAGTTCTCTACTCCCTCGGCGTCCGCCTCACGGCCATCGCGGGGGACACCCGGACCTCCCCGGCGGCCTGGACCCGACCACTCGCTTACACGTGCTTCGCTTTGTGCGGCGCCGCCATTCTCTTCGGGCTCTACCTGATCATTCCTTACTTCCACAAGTAAGCCGCTGCCCGCATCCGGGTCCGGTTGCCCGTGAGTTTCCGGCTGCCGCGTGGGGGTCGGCTGACCGTGCCTTCGGGGGATGGGACACCGGCCACCGCAGTGGCTAGGCTGGGGCCATGGTTAGCTTCCAGTACTTCGTGGCGTCCTCACTCGACGGGTTCATCGCCACTGCCGGCGACAATCTGGCCTGGCTGCTGCAGTTCGACGGCTTTGAGGGCGGACAAGACAGCTATGACGCGTTCATAGCCGACGTCGGCTGCATCGTCATGGGCGGCGAGACCTACGCGTGGCTTCGGGAGCATGAACCGGACACCTGGCCGTATCCGGGCACACCCTCCTGGGTCTTCACCCGCCACGAGCACGCCGCCCCGAAGGGCGCGGATGTGACGTTTGTGCGCGGGGCCGTAGGCGCGTTCGTGGACGACTTCAAAGAAGCGGCCGGCGGCCGGAACGTCTGGGTTGTGGGTGGAGGCGTGCTCGCAGCGCAGTTCGCTGACGCCGGGCTGCTGGACGAACTGATTGTCTCGGTCATTCCGGTGGTCCTGGGCCGCGGCAAGCAGTTGCTGCCCATGGCGGGCCCGACGCCGCCGCTCGAGTTGACATCTTCCCGCACCTTGGGCCGGGGCATCGTGGAACTGCGCTACCGCTTCCCGGCCCGGCCCTAGCCGGATCCGGCGCCGCCGGGCCGGTCGCCCAGCGCGATATCGCGGATCTAGGGCGCGATATCGCGGATAAGGTTCGTGATCCGGGCGGTGGAGAGCCGGCGGCCATGCTCGTCGGTCATCACGATCTCGTGGGTGGTGAGAGTCCGGCCGAGGTGGATGGCCGTGCACGTGCCGGTGACGGTGCCCTCCGAGATCGCCCGGTGGTGCGTCGCGCCGACCTCGATCCCCAGCGCCTGACGGTTGGGCCCGGCATGCATGCCCGCCGCGAAAGAACCCAGGGTTTCGGCCAGGACCACGTGGGCCCCGCCGTGCAGGATGCCTGCCACCTGGGTGTTCCCCGCCACCGGCATGGTGGCCACAGTGCGTTCCGGGCTCATCTCGAGGAAGCGGATCCCCATCTTCACCACAAGGGCTCCGACGCCGTACTGGCCCAGCCAATCGTGCATCTCCTCGGGAACACCGGCCGCCGCGAGCTCGGCCGCGTAGGGGCCGGGCGTGAAATTGTCCATCATGGGAACTAGGCTGGCACCTGTGAGTGAAACTACCAAACCGGCCCTTGTCCTCGAGAATGCAGCCCCCCTTTCCGCGGACGCCGCGGCAGACCAACTCCTGGCAACTGAGCCGGATTCAGGGGTTGCGGCCAAGCGTGCCGGAAAATCCAGCCGGGCCGCGGCGTCGGTTTCCGCCACCGAGGCCCCCGTGATTCCGATCACCGACCAGCCGCGGCTACTCGTGCTCGATGGGCACTCCATGGCGTTCCGGGCATTCTTCGCCCTGCCCGCGGACAAGTTCTCCACCGCCACGGGCCAGCACACGAACGCCGTCCACGGCTTCACGTCCATGCTGATCAACCTGATCAAGGAGCAAAAGCCCACTCACGTGGCGGTCGCCTTCGACGTCTCCGATGACACGACGCACCGCAAGGCCGAATACAGCGAGTACAAGGGCGGACGCAACGAGACCCCCCGGGAAATGAGCGGCCAGATCGACCTCATCGACAAGGTCATGGGCGCCTGGGGCATCAAGACCATCAAAATGCCCGGTTGGGAAGCTGACGACATCCTGGCCACCCTCGCCGCAATGGGGGAAAAGGCCGGTTACGAAGTGCTGCTGGTCTCAGGCGACCGAGACGCCTTCCAGCTCATCACCGACAACGTCTTCGTCCTGTACCCCAAGAAGGGTGTCAGCGATATTCCCCGCATGGACGCGGACGCCATCCAGGAGAAGTACTTCGTCAGCCCGGCCCAGTACTCGGACCTCGCCGCCCTGGTGGGGGAATCCGCGGACAACCTCCCCGGCGTTCCCGGCGTCGGCCCCAAGACGGCAGCGAAATGGATCAACCTTTACGGCGGTCTGGAGGGGGTCCTGGAGAACCTCGACGCGATTGGCGGGAAGGTGGGGGACTCGCTGCGCGAATACGTTGACGACGTCAAGCGCAACCGGCGCCTCAACAGGCTGCACACCGACCTGGACCTGCCAGTGACGCTGGAGGAACTCGCTGACCCGCGGCCGGACCAGGCCGCCCTCGAGGAGTTGTTCGACGCCTTGGAATTCAAGACCATCCGGACCCGGCTCTTTGCCCTCTACGGCAGTGAAGTTGCGGAAGCCGAGCGGGAAAGCCTTGAAACGCCCGGCTTCATGGTCCCGTCGGACGCAGCAGAGCTCGGTGCGTTCCTCACGGCCGGCGCCGGCAAGCGCTCCGCAGTGGCGGTCGATCTCGTGCCCGGCCGGATCGGCGAGGACGCCGCCGCGGTGGCGATCGTCCGCGACGACTCCGCCGTCTATATCGACCTGGCCAGCCAGGACGCTGCCGCCGAAAACGTCCTGGCGGCGTGGCTGCGGGACGCCCAGGCGCCCAAGGTGATGCACGGGTTCAAGGCTGCCCTGAAGGCCCTTCACGCCCGCGGATTGCAGCTGGAGGGCGTGGTGGATGACACCTCCATCTCCGGCTACCTCATCCAGCCCGACCGCCGCAGCTATGAACTCGCCGAGCTGGCGCAGCACCACCTGAACATCTCGGTGTCCACCGAGGCGGCCAAGGCAGGCCAGCTTGAGCTGGCGTTCGACGGCGACGACGCCGCCACCGCCGGCGCGCTGGTCCACGTGGCCGCCGTCGTCCAGGCCCTGAGCCGCTTCTTCGAATCAGAACTGACGGAACGCAAAGCCCAGGACCTGCTCACGACGCTGGAACTGCCCGTCAGCCGCGTCCTCGCCGATATGGAACTCGCGGGAATCGCCATCGACATGCCCCGCATGGACGAGCAGCTGTCGGATCTCGCCAAGGTGATCGACAACGCCCAGGAGCTGGCGTTCGCCGCGATCGGCCACGAGGTCAACCTTGGTTCGCCGAAGCAGCTCCAGACCGTGCTGTTCGACGAACTCCAGTTGCCGAAGACCAAGAAAATCAAGTCCGGCTACACCACCGACGCCGCGTCACTCAAAAACCTGCTGGAAAAGACCGGGCACGAATTCCTGGTCCAGCTCATGGCGCACCGGGAGTCGTCGAAGCTGCGCCAGATGCTGGAGTCGCTGAAGAAGTCCGTCACGGAAGACGGCCGGATCCACACCACCTACGCGCAGAACGTCGCAGCTACGGGCCGGATCTCGTCCAACAACCCCAACCTGCAGAACATCCCGATCCGCAGCGAGGAAGGCCGGCGCGTCCGTGGCATCTTTGTGGTCAGCGACGGCTACGAGTGCCTGCTCTCCGCGGACTACTCGCAGATCGAAATGCGCATCATGGCGCACCTCTCGGGCGACGCCGGCCTGATCCAGGCCTACAAAGACGGCGAAGACCTCCACCGGTTCGTGGGCTCGAACATCTTCCATGTGCCCACCGATGAGGTGACCAGCGCCATGCGGTCCAAGGTCAAGGCGATGTCCTATGGCCTCGCGTACGGGCTGACCTCGTTCGGTTTGTCCAAGCAGCTGGAGATCTCCGTTGACGAGGCGCGGACCCTCATGAAGGACTACTTCGACCGGTTCGGCGCCGTCCGCGACTACCTCCGCGGCGTGGTGGACCAGGCCCGGATCGACGGCTACACCGCCACCATCGAGGGGCGCCGGCGCTACCTCCCGGACCTGACCAGCACCGACCGCCAGCTGCGTGAGAATGCGGAGCGCATCGCGCTGAACTCGCCCATCCAGGGATCGGCGGCTGACATCATCAAGCGCGCCATGCTGGGTGTGCACGCGGAACTGGCGGCACGGGGCCTTAAATCGCGCATGCTCCTGCAGGTCCATGATGAACTTGTCCTCGAAGTCGCCGCGGGTGAGCGCGAGGCCGTGGAGAAGCTGGTGACCGAGCAAATGGGCTCGGCCGCGGACCTCAGCGTTCCGCTGGACGTCCAGATCGGCATCGGCTCCAGCTGGTACGAGGCGGGGCACTAACGCTGGACCGGTATCGGCAAGGTTTCGGTCCGGCAAGTATTATTCGGTCCGGCAGTTTTCGTTCCGGCTATGCCGGGACCCGAAATTCTCAGGGGGAGAAGTACGTGGCAGATAAGTACGAGCTCAGGCGGTTCCGGGCGGTCGCGAACGACGAGGGGGACTACGCGCAAGGCACGGCGTGGCTGCGCGGGGTCGGGATCGGCTTCTACGAGGAGCCGCGCAAAGACGACTTCGTGGACAAGATCATGGCCATGTATCTCGTGGACAACCGTGAAATGACCGGCGTTTACCAGGCCGACGGCGTCGCGGCCCACTCGCTGGCGGCCGACGTCCCGGTGGCGACCTTCGCCACCCTGCGCAAGGACCTGAACATCGGCTACGGCCGTCAGCTCGAAGCCCAGCTGGTCACAGCCGTCACCGTGCGCGGGACCCACCGCCGGCAGGGACTGCTGCGGCGGATGATGACCGAGGACCTCGCCGCGGCGAAGGCGGACGGCGTCGCGCTGGCGGCACTGACCGCCTCGGAAGCCTCGATCTACGGGCGGTTCGGTTACGGCGTGGCCACCTTCGAGCGCAGCATCAAGGTCGACACCGGGCCGCGCTTCCGGCTGCGCCATGCGCCCGCCGGCACCGTGGAGATTGCGGACCGCAAGGTCCTGCTGGAACTGGCACCCAAGGTTTTTGGCCAGGTCCACGCTTCCATGCCCGGATCCATCTCGCGGCAGGAAGCGTACCGGCTGCGGTCCTCGGGCATGCTCGGCCGGGACGGCGGCGAGGACGAGGCAATCCGCTGCGCCCTGCACTACGACGCCGCCGGAACCGTGGACGGCTACGTGTCCTACAAGTTCGCCGGGTGGGACGCCAAGCCGTACACCATGGAGGTCGTGGACCTCGTGGCCGCGAATGACGCCGCGTACCTGGGACTCTGGCAGTTCCTGGGCAGCATCGACCTCGTGGACCGGATCAGCTGCCAGGATGCACCGGTGGACGACCCCCTGACCTGGGCGCTTGAGGACCCGCGATGCGTCGAGGCATCGGACCACCGCGACATGCTGTGGCTGCGGGTCCTGGACCCAGCCCGGGTGCTGGGGGCCCGGCGCTATTCGGCCGACGGGACGGTCGTTCTCGCGGTCAGGGACAGTCTCGGCTTCGCGGCCGGCACCTTCGCGCTCACGGTCTGCGGGGGAGAGGCCACGGTGAGGCCGGCTCCGGAGGCTGAGCCGGACCTGTCCCTTGATGTCGCGGACCTCGGCTCCATCTATCTGGGCGCCGTTTGTCCGGTGACGCTGAAAGCTGCCGGCCGGATCACCGAGCACACGGCCGGGGCGGCGCTGACAGCGCGGCTCATGTTCGCCGTCGAACGTTCACCGCACTGCCTCACGCACTTCTAGGCCTCCGGTCTGATTCCGGCGCCGAAGGCGACACGGACGGCCCCGTGCGCTTTGACCGGCGTTCGCGTAAACGACTAGACTAAACAGGCGCGTACTACGTGCGCGCATCTACAATCCACAAAATCAGGATGACCCGGCGGAACGCTTGCTGTGACGCCGTGCTCTTGGCCTGCATTCCATAATGCCGGCGAAGCGGTTTGCCTGACCGACTCACTATCCACAACGGAGCCCCTACTACATGACCATCACCTCCACCGAGAAGCCCGGTACCCCCGTAGTCGCCATTAACGACATCGGTACCGCTGAGGACTTCCTCGCAGCTGTCGACGCCACCATCAAGTACTTCAACGACGGAGACCTCGTCGAAGGTACCGTCGTCAAGGTCGACCGCGACGAAGTCCTGCTCGACATCGGTTACAAGACCGAAGGTGTCATTCCCTCCCGCGAGCTTTCCATCAAGCACGACGTTGACCCCGGAGACGTCGTCTCCGTTGGCGATCAGGTCGAAGCCCTGGTGCTCACCAAGGAAGACAAAGAAGGCCGCCTGATCCTCTCCAAGAAGCGTGCTCAGTACGAGCGTGCCTGGGGCGACATCGAGAAGGTCAAGGAAGAAGACGGTGTTGTCACCGGTACCGTCATCGAGGTTGTCAAGGGTGGTCTTATCCTCGACATCGGTCTGCGCGGCTTCCTGCCCGCATCCCTCGTCGAGATGCGCCGTGTGCGCGACCTCGCTCCGTACATCGGTCAGCAGATCGAAGCCAAGATCATCGAGCTGGACAAGAACCGCAACAACGTTGTGCTGTCCCGCCGTGCATGGCTCGAGCAGACCCAGTCCGAGGTCCGCTCCACGTTCCTCAACAAGCTGGAAAAGGGCCAGGTCCGTCCCGGCGTCGTTTCCTCCATCGTCAACTTCGGTGCCTTCGTGGACCTGGGCGGCGTAGACGGCCTGGTTCACGTTTCCGAGCTGTCCTGGAAGCACATCGACCACCCGTCCGAAGTTGTCGAAGTTGGCCAGGAAGTCACCGTCGAGGTTCTCGAGGTCGACCTGGACCGCGAGCGCGTCTCCCTGTCGCTCAAGGCTACGCAGGAAGATCCGTGGCAGACCTTCGCCCGCACCCACGCCCTCGGCCAGGTCGTTCCGGGTAAGGTCACCAAGCTCGTTCCGTTCGGCGCGTTCGTTCGCGTTGAAGACGGCATCGAAGGCCTGGTCCACATCTCCGAGCTCGCCGTACGCCACGTTGAGCTGGCCGAGCAGGTTGTCTCCGTTGGTGACGAGCTGTTCGTCAAGGTCATCGACATCGACCTCGAGCGCCGCCGCATCTCGCTCTCCCTCAAGCAGGCCAACGAGGGCGTCGACGCCGACAGCACCGAATTCGATCCGGCTCTCTACGGCATGGCCGCAGAGTACGACGAAGAGGGCAACTACAAGTACCCGGAGGGCTTCGACCCGGAGTCCAACGAGTGGCTTGAAGGCTACGAGAACCAGCGCGCAGCCTGGGAGCAGCAGTACGCTGACGCCCAGACCCGCTGGGAAGCACACAAGAAGCAGGTTGCCCAGCACGCTGCCGACGACGCTGCAGCTGCGACGTCCGGCGAGAGCGATTCCGGCACCACCAGCTACTCCTCCGAGCCGGCCGCAACCGAGACCGGTGCAGGCACGCTTGCTTCGGACGAGGCTCTTGCCGCTCTGCGCGAGAAGCTGACCGGCAACTAATTGCCCGTGTTCCTCAAGGAGTCCGCTCCCTGAGGCCAGGCAGTTTGTAGCTTGAAGGTGGCCGTCCCCTCGGGGGCGGCCACCTTTCTTTGTGCCCCGGGGGGACATGCCCATTTTTGAAGCCTTCCCCTCCGGGGACATGCCCATTTTTCGAGCCGGGCCGTGGACATGTGTGGATTGTGCCCAGTCCTGGCCGTGGACGCGGGACATGTCCAGCGCCGGGCGCCCGCATCGTGCGCTGGTCGCCGGACATGAGCCGCGGTTGCCCGGTCCACCGGACATGCCCATTTTTGAAGCCCTCCCTCCGGGGACATGTCCCTTTTGAAACCCTCCCTCCAGGGACATGCCCATTTTTCGAGCCGGGCCGTGGACATTTATGGATTGTGCCCAGTCCTGGCCCTGGGCGCGGGACATGTCCGGTGCGGGGGAGGCCGGCGCCATGCCCGGTCCACCGGACATGAGCTGCGGTTGCCCGGTCCACCGGACATGAGCTGCGGTTGCCCGGTCCACCGGACATGAGCTGCGGTTGCCCGGTCCACCGGACATGAGCTGCGGTTGCCCGGTCCACCGGACATGAGCTGCGGTTGCCCGGTCCACCGGACATGAGCTGCGGTTGCCCGGTCCTCTGGACATGCCCACTTTTGAAGCCCTCCCTCCAGGGACATGCCCATTTTTCGAGCCGGGCCGTGGACATTTATGGATTGTGCCCAGTCCTGGCCCTGGGCGCGGGACATGTCCAGCGCCGGCTGCCAGCATCGTGCCTTGGCCGCCGGACATGCCCATTCCTGGCCCTGGGCACCGGGCTGCCGTTGCACGCGCTTCCTGCTTGTCAGGACAGGCACTGGGTCGCGCCATGGAATGTAGGCTCCATGACGGCAGCCAGGCCCTGACAACGGAGGGCATGTCCAATGGTGGGAGGGAGCCCGGAACCGGCCCCGGATGCCATGCCGTCAGCGCAGCGGGATCTTCGCGATGACCGGCACTGTCTGCGTCTGCGAGGCGGCACCGGTCACCAGTTCGGCGCCCGCGTACTTCAGCAACGCGAGGGCTCCCACGTTGCCGGCCGTCGTCTCGGCCACCAGGACGGCTGCCCCGGTTGACGCGGCGCGAGCCTTTACGAGGCGCAGCGCCTCGCGGCCCACACCCCGGCCGCGGAAGCTCCGGGCGAGCCAGATGCCGGTTTCCAGCGCCCGGCCGCCACCTGGCCCAGCCCCGCCGCCACCCCCCGGCCCGGCCCCGGCAGCACCAACAGCCCCGGCGCCACCACCGGCCCAGCCCTCACGCGCTGCTGCCGGCTCCGTGTCCATCCGCCTGAGCCGCACGGACCCTGCCATCTGCCCGTCGCAGCTGATGGCCCACGTCTTCTGCCCCGCGGGACCGTCCAGGCCGGCTGCGGCGGCGCGGTGGAATTCGCGGAACCAGCTGATCCGGTCGGTGTTCCAGCCGGCGGTCGTGCCCAGCGGCGGGGTGACCTCGTCGGCGTCGGCGTCCCGGAGCGCAAGTTCCAGGAGCTGTTCCAGCACGTCCTCGCTGACGTCAAGCAGCGCGACCGCCGGCACGGGCTCAGCTGATGGGCACATCGATCCACTCCGTTTCTCCGGGCAGCAGCGACACGCTGCCGGCCGACATGGCGGCCACGCGGTCCGCGGCCCGGGCCAGTTCGTCCGGATCATCCGGCAGCGCCAGCCTCAGGACAGTAGTCTGCGCCTCGTAACGGGTTTCGGCCATGACATACCCCGCGGCGCGCAGATCGTTCTCGAGCCGCCCGGCGACGGCGTGCTGGACGGGCACCGAGCAAATGCGCAGCCGGCGGCGCCGCACGAGGGGAGCGAGCTCCAGCGCTCCGGACACCGATTCGGAATAGGCCCGCACCAGGCCGCCGGCACCCAGGAGAATGCCGCCGAAATAGCGCACGACGACGGCGGCGACGTCGCTGAGATCGGCGACGCCGGGTGCGGTCTCCCGCTTCAGCAGCGCCTCGAGCATGGGGATGCCCGCGGTGCCGGACGGCTCGCCGTCGTCGTTGGACCGCTGGATGTCCCGGTCGGGGCCGAGCACAAAGGCGAAGCAGTGATGCCGGGCGTCATGGAATTCCCGGCGCAACCTGCCCAGGACCGCCCGGGCGGCGTCCTCGTCCGCCGTGCGGGCCAGCACAGTGATGAAACGGGACCGCTTGACCTCGATTTCGTGCCGAAACCCGGGCCCCGCGGCGAGGGTGGTGTAGACGGCCGTCCTGCTCTCGGGGGTTTCCGCCGCATCTGCCACCGGTTCAGTTTAGTCTGGTGAGGTGTTGAAGATCGGGTTGACCGGCGGAATCGCCTCAGGGAAGTCCATGGTTGCCGCGCGCCTGCGCGACCTCGGAGCAGTGCTTGTCGACGCCGACGCGCTGGCCAGGGAGGTCGTGGAACCGGGTGCGCCCGGGCTGGCCAGTGTGGTGGAGACGTTCGGTGCTGCCGTCCTGACCCCGGAAGGACGGCTGGACCGGGCCCGGCTCGGTGCCCTTGTCTTCGGCGATCCGGAGCGCCTGGCCGCGCTGAACGGCATCGTCCACCCCTTGGTGCGGGAGCGCGCCGCGGCGATGGTCGCCGCCGCCCCGGCCGGCGCCGTCGTGGTCCAGGACATCCCGCTCCTGGTCGAAACCGGGCAGGGGAAGAACTTCCATCTGGTGGTCGTGGTGGATGCCCCCGACGACGTCCGGGTCCGCCGCATGGCTGAACACCGCAACATGACCGCCGACGAGGCGCGCGCCCGGATGGCAGCCCAGGCGGGCCGCGATGACCGGCTGGCCGCCGCGGACGTCGTGCTGGATAACTCGGGCACCCCGGAGGACCTCCGGCACGCGGTCGACGCGTTGTGGGAGGAGCGGGTCAGGCCGTTCGCACTGAACCTCAAGGAGCAAAGGATCGCCCCGCGGACGGCGGGGCCGGTCCTCGCCCCGGCCGATCCGGCTTGGGCCGCGCAGGCCGCCCGGCTGATCGCCCGGCTACGGGCAGCGGTCCCGCAGGATGTCCTGGCCGTCGAGCACCTCGGGTCCACGGCCGTCCCTGGCCTCGACGCCAAAGATGTGATCGACCTCCAGCTCAGCGTCCGGGATCTCGACGCCGCGGAACGGATGGCGCCGCTGTTGGCCGATGCAGGATTCCCGCGCTGGCCCGGCATCATCGCCGACAACCCGAAGCCCTCGCACCCGGACCCTGCCGACTGGGGCAAGCGGCTGCACGGCAACGCCGACCCCGGCCGGCCGGTGAATCTCCACCTCCGTGCGGCCGGCTCGCCGGGCTGGCGGTACGCGCTGTGCTTCCGCGACTGGCTGCGCGCCGATCCCAAAGCCCGGACTGACTATGTCGCCGAAAAGCGGCGGGTCGCCGGGCTGCACGGCGTCGACAAGTCCACCGCCGGCTACGCGGCCGACAAGGAGGGCTGGTTCACCGAGTATGCGTGGCCCCGAATGGAAGCGTGGGTGCAGCGCACGGGATGGCAACCGCCGTCGTACGCGGACGACGCCGGAGCAGACGACACCGGTGCCGGCACCGCCGGCGGCGCCACCGCAACGGCACCTGCCGCCGGCCCCGGTACTGCCCAAAGCTGAATCAGGGCATCCTGTCACAGCCCGGCGGTAGATTAGGTACATGAGTCTTGCCCAGGAAATCAACCGCGTCGTGGCGCCCTTCGAGGTCATCAGTGAGTTCCAGCCGGCGGGTGACCAGCCGGCCGCCATAGCAGAGCTGACCGAGCGCATCAAGAACGGCGAAAAAGACGTCGTGCTGCTTGGAGCCACCGGTACCGGTAAGAGCGCGACCACGGCCTGGCTGATCGAGCAGGTCCAGCGGCCCACCCTGGTGATGGTGCAGAACAAAACCCTCGCCGCTCAGCTGGCCAACGAATTCCGCGAACTGCTGCCGAACAATGCGGTGGAATACTTCGTGTCCTACTACGACTATTACCAGCCGGAGGCCTACGTCGCCCAGACGGACACCTTCATCGAGAAGGACTCCTCCGTCAACGAGGAAGTCGAACGGCTCCGCCACTCCGCGACCAACGCGCTGCTGACCCGCCGCGACGTGATCGTGGTTGCCACCGTCTCCTGCATCTATGGCCTGGGCACCCCGGAAGAATACATCGCCGGGATGGTGACCCTCCGCAAGGGGGCTGAGATGAACCGTGACGACCTGCTCCGGAAGTTCGTCTCCATGCAATACACCCGCAACGACATGGACTTCCACCGCGGCACGTTCCGGGTCCGCGGGGACACTGTGGAAATCATCCCGATGTACGAGGAACTGGCGATCCGGATCGAGTTTTTCGGTGACGAGATCGAAAATATCCAGACCCTGCACCCGCTGACCGGCGAAGTGCTCCGGGACGAGAACGAAATGTACGTCTTCCCTGCCTCGCACTACGTCGCCGGTCCGGAACGGATGGGCCGGGCGATCAAGCGGATCGAAGACGAACTGGCCGAGCGCCTCGCCGTGCTGGAAAGCCAGAACAAGCTGGTCGAGGCCCAACGGCTCCGGATGCGGACCACCTATGACCTGGAAATGATGCAGCAGATGGGGTTCTGCAACGGCATCGAGAACTATTCCTCGCACATCGACGGCCGGGCCCGCGGGACCGCGCCGCACTGCCTGATCGACTACTTCCCGGATGACTTCCTCCTGGTGATCGATGAGTCCCACGTCACAGTGCCGCAGATCGGCGCCATGTACGAGGGCGACATGTCCCGCAAACGGAACCTCGTGGACCACGGCTTCCGGCTGCCCTCGGCGATGGACAACCGCCCGCTCAAATGGGACGAGTTCCAGGACCGCGTGGGCCAGACCGTCTACCTCTCCGCGACGCCGGGCAAGTACGAGCTCGGCAAGTCCGACGGCTTCGTCCAACAGATCATCCGCCCCACCGGCCTGATCGACCCCGAGGTCGTCGTCAAGCCCACGAAGGGGCAGATCGATGACCTGCTGGGCGAAATCCGGACCCGCACCGCGAAGAACGAGCGGGTCCTGGTCACCACCCTGACCAAGCGGATGGCCGAAGACCTCACGGACTACCTGCTGGGCCACGGCGTGAAGGTGGAATACCTGCACTCCGACGTCGACACCCTCCGCCGCGTGGAACTCCTGCGCGAACTGCGGATGGGTGTCTTCGACGTCCTCGTCGGCATCAACCTGCTCCGTGAAGGCCTGGACCTCCCGGAGGTGTCGCTGGTCAGCATCCTGGACGCGGACAAGGAAGGCTTCCTGCGCTCCTCGACGTCCCTGATCCAGACCATCGGGCGTGCCGCCCGAAACGTCTCCGGCCAGGTGCACATGTACGCGGACCGGATCACCGACTCGATGGCCCATGCCATCGACGAGACCAACCGCCGCCGCGCCATCCAAGTGGCGTACAACACGGAGAACGGGATCGATCCCCAGCCGCTCCGGAAGAAGATCGCGGACATCACCGACCAGCTGGCCAAGGAAGATGCGGACACCCGCGAGCTGCTGGCCTCGGCCGGGAAGAACCGCGGCAAGGGCAAGGGCACCTCGCTCATCCGTGCGGACGGGCTCGCCGCCGCGCCGGCCGAGGACCTCGTCGGGCTGATCGAACAGCTGACCGAACAGATGCACGCCGCAGCCGGGGAGCTGCAGTTCGAACTGGCCGCCCGGCTGCGCGACGAGGTGGGGGAGCTGAAGAAGGAATTGCGGCAAATGCAATCCGCGGGGCACGCCTAGGGTAAACTCGGTCAAACGTAGGGGAGTATCCCAAACGCTACGATCGTCAACACGCACGGCTACGATGCCGCGCCGGGCGTAGCGGGCAGCCAGGCAGCGTCATGCGCCGGCGGTCGGAGAGACTTACACCGCTGAGCTGTACCCTACGAAAGGTATTTCCCCCGTGCCCGAGCTTCCCCTGTGGTTCGAGATCGGCTCGTTTGTCGTCCTCGGCGTCATTCTGGCCATCGACCTGCTGATGGTCCTCAAACGCCCGCATGAGCCCTCCATGAAAGAAGCCGGACTGTGGGTCGCGTTCTACGTGGCCCTGGCCCTGGTCTTCGCCGGCGCCATGTTCGCCTTCACCGGCCCGGAATTCGGCGGCCAGTTCATCGCCGGCTGGGTGACCGAATACAGCCTGAGCATCGACAACCTGTTCGTCTTCATCATCATCATGGCGCGCTTCTCGGTACCGAGAAAGTATCAGCAGGAAGTGCTGATGGTGGGCATCATCATCGCCCTGATCCTCCGCGGCATCTTCATCATGCTCGGCGCGATCGTGATCGAGCAGTTCAGCTGGGTCTTCTACATCTTCGGCGCCTTCCTGCTCTGGACCGCCTGGAAGCAGGCCCAGGACGAGGGCGAGGACGAGGAAGACAAGGAAAACCCGCTGATCGCCCGGATCCGCCGGGTCCTGCCGATGTCCGAGAAGTTCGACGGCGGCAAGCTCCGCACCGTCGTCGACGGCAAGAAGGTGTTCACCCCGATGCTGATCGTCTTCGTGACCATCGGCATGACGGACCTGCTCTTCGCGGTCGACTCCATTCCGGCCATCTTCGGCCTCACCCAGAGCGCCTTCATCGTCTTCACCGCCAACATCTTTGCCCTCATGGGGCTGCGCCAGCTGTACTTCCTGCTCGGCGGCCTCATGAACCGGCTCATCTACCTCAAGCACGCCCTGTCCGTGATCCTGGCATTCATCGGTGTGAAGCTGGTCCTGCACGCCATGCACGTCAACGAGTTGCCGTTTATCAACGGCGGCCAGCACATCGAATGGGCCCCCGAGATCCCCACCTACGTCTCGCTCGGTGTGATCATCGGCACCATCGTTGTCGCGGTGGTCGCCAGCCTGATGAGCTCCAAGGCGTCCAAGTCGAAGCTGGATGCCCGGCTGGAAGAGGACTCCCGCAAGAGCCTGAGCGACGTCGATTAGTATCAAACCGCCGGGGTGAGAGTGCAGGACACACCCCGCGGCGCATAGCAGTACGGCGCCGGACCCTCATGGGTCCGGCGCCGTACCTGTTTAAGCCGTACCTGCCAAGCCGGGCGCCCGGGCCCTTTGCCTGGCCGCGGCCGGGTCACCGTCTGGCGGAACGGGCCATCCCCAGCAGGCGCCCGAAGATCGCCTCGCCGTCGTCCGCGATGCCGTCGTGGTGGAAGTCGCCGGTTTCCCACACCTGCAGGCCCCGGACCGCGGCCGCCGTCTCCAAGGACAGCTCCCGGTCCACGTAGATGTCGTCGGTGTAGACGGCCGCGGCGACAGGCACGGTGTTCAGCGCCAGTCGCTCCGGATCGTAGAGGGGTGCCCAGTCGTCCTTTTCGGCCAGGAGCCGGGCCACGTCCCGCAGCGGGTGCAGGGCCGGGTCCTGCTCGAAATACCAGGGGTACACCATTTCCCCGGTCAGAAGCGGTTCGCCGGCGTCGGGGCGGAACGCGGGGAAATCGTCCAGCACGCGCCAGGCGGCCCAGTTGGTGGGACCGTCCTGGGCGTAAATGGATTCGTGCATCAACGCGTACAACGGGTTCGCGGCCCGGGACACGAGGCCCCGGACCTGCTCCAGGAAGGCGTCCGAGAGACGGTCGCCGCCCGGTGTGGCCACGAAGGCATCCTCGAGCAGGTGGTGCAGCGCGTCCACCCGGGTGTTGCCGCCCAGGAACGAGCCCACCATCTGGAACCGCTCCACCGTGAGCCGGCCGCCGTCGGGCAGGACCTCCTCCGTTTCCCGCAGGTGCCTGGCGATCCGGGTGACGATGGCCCGGTCCTCGGGATACCAGTCAAAGTATTCAGCGTTCCGGGCCGCGACCCGCTGGAACGTGGCCCGGTACACACGGTCGGCGGAGCCGCCCAGCGGGGCCAGCCCGCCCGTCACGAGGACCTCGCGCAGCCCCTCGGGGGCGAAGGAAAGGTAGCTGAGCGCGCAGAATCCGCCGTAGCTCTGGCCGTAGATGGTCCAGGGGGCGGAGTCCAGGGCTGCCCTGATCGCCTCGGCGTCGGCGACGATCGAGTCGGCGCGGAAGTGCGTCAGGTAGTCAGCCTGCTCCGCGTCGGTGCCGCGCAGCGGCAGCGTGTTGCGGTCGACGGGCGAGGACAGGCCGGTGCCGCGCTGGTCCAGCATGAGGATCCGGAAGTCCTTCGCGGCGGCCTTGCTCCACCCACCCAGCGACGGGAACCGGTTTCCACGCCCGCCGGGACCGCCCTGCAGGAAAAGCAGCCAAGGAAGCCCGGCGGCCTCAGCCTCGCTGTGTTCGGTGGACACGTATTCGCGGGCGAACACGGAGATGGTTTCGCCGCGGCGCCCCGCCTCGCTGAAGTGGTCCAGGGGGACCTGGAAGTAGTGTTCCGCGGTCCGCATTCCCCGATAGGTGTGACGCGCCCGGACGCTGTGCGGAACTTTGCGCCCGTCGTTGGAGGCAGTCTCCAGCAGGGAGGCTCCCATGAGCCCCGTCATTGGGAGATCAGCCACGGGTTGCCGCCTCGCGGGAACGCGAGCTGGAGCCGGCAGGGGAGCCGGCGCCGGCAACTGCCGGGCGGCTGCCGAAGGCCGTCAGCGCCGCTCCGGTGAGACGGAAGGTGGACCATTCCTCCATCGGCAGGGCGCCGAGCTTCTTGTAGAAGTTGATGGAGGGCTCGTTCCAGTCCAGGACACTCCATTCGACGCGCGCGTAGCCCCGGTCAACGGCGGTCGCCGCCAGGTGCTGCAGCAGTGCCTTCCCGTGGCCCTCGCCGCGGGCCTCCGGCCGGACGTAGAGGTCCTCGAGGTAGATCCCGTGGACACCCTCCCACGTGGAGTAGTTCAGGAACCAGAGGGCGAAGCCGCGGACCTCGCCCGCGGAGTTCTCCGCCATGGTGGCGAAGACCTTGGGATGCTCACCAAAGAGGACCTCGATGAGCATCTCGGGGGTGTTCCGGACGGCGTCCGGTTCCTTCTCGTAGAGGGCGAGGTCGTGGATCATCTGCAGGATGGCAGGGACGTCATGCGCCGTGGCAGGCCGGATTACACTCATTGTCCGAGTTTACCCGCGGCGCGATGGCCCAGGCTTGGGTACCGGCGCCGGCGCCGGCGCCGGCGACGGCCGCCCCCGTGCCGTCCCGCCCCCGTGCCGTCCCGCCCCCGTGCCGTCCCGCTTAGAGCCGGTTGACGTCCGTGACGCGGACGACGGCGGTCCCGGACTCGTCCGAGGCCGCCAGGTCCACGTCGGCGGAGATGCCCCAGTCGTGGTTGCGGGCGGGGTCATCGAAGATCTGCCGCACCTTCCACACCCCGGGTTCCTCGGTGATGATCAGCAGCCCGGGACCGCGGGCATCCGGTCCGGTGCCGATGTCGTTGTGCTCATCAAAGTAGTCATCGAGGGCATCTTCCCAGCGCTCGGCGTCCCAGCCGGAGCCGGCGTCGAGCTCGCCCAGGGCGGTGGCGGCCTCATCGGCGAACAGCTCCACGCGGCGGAACATCTCGTTGCGCACCATCACCCGGAAGGCCCGGATGTTGGAGGTCAGCGACGGCGGCGGGGGCGGGGGAGCGTCATGCGGTGTCGGCGCCGCGCCGGAAGTGAGCTCTTCCCATTCGTCCAGCAGGCTGGAGTCCACCTGCCGGACCAGTTCGCCCAGCCAGGCGATGAGGTCCTCTAGGTCCTCGCGGAGGGCATCCTGCGGGACCGTCTGGCGGAGCGCCTTGAAACCGTCGGCGAGGTAGCGCAGCACGATCCCCTCCGAGCGGGCGAGGCCGTAGAACTGGACGAACTCGCCGAAGTTCATGGCGCGCTCGTACATGTCCCGGACCACGGACTTGGGCGCGAGCTCGAAGTCGCCGACCCACGGCGCGGCCTTGCGGTAGACGTCGAAGGCCTCGCCGAGGATCTCGGCGAGCGGCTGCGGGTAGGTGACCTCCTCGAGCATCGCCATCCGCTGGTCGTACTCGATGCCGTCGGCCTTCATCGCCGCGATCGCCTCGCCGCGCGCCTTCTTCTGCTGTGCCGAGAGGATCTGCCGCGGCTTCTCCAGGGTGGCCTCGATCACCGACACCACGTCCAGGGCGTACGACGGCGACTCCGGGTCCAGCAGCTCCAGCGCCGCCAGCGCGAACGGGGACAGCGGCTGGTTGAGGGCAAAGTTTGCCTGCAGATGGACCGTGAGCCGGACCGTGCGGCCGTCGGCACCCTGATCCGCGGCCGGGATCCGCTCCACGACGCCGGCCGCGAGCAGCTCGCGGTAGATTCCCAGAGCCTTCTTCATGAGCCGCAGCTGGGCCGGACGGGTCTCGTGGTTTTCGGTGAGCAGGCGGCGGGCGGCCTGGAACGGGTCGCCGGGGCGTTCCATCAGGTTCATCAGCATCGCATGCGTCACGGTGAAACTCGACGTCAGCGGATCGGGAACGGACTCGACCAGCCGCTTGTACGTCGGTTCGCCCCAGGACACGAAGCCTTCCGGGGGCTTCTTCTTGACCACCTGGCGCAGCTTCTTCTGGTCGTCGCCGAACTTGGCCGTGGCTTTGGCCATCGCCTTCACGTTTTCCGTCACGTGCTCCGGGGCCTGGACCACCACGGTTCCGGCGGTGTCATAGCCGGCGCGGCCGGCGCGGCCGGCGATCTGGTGGAACTCACGGGAGTTCAGCAGCCGGGTGCGGACGCCGTCGTATTTGCTCAGGGCCGTGAGCAGCACGGTGCGGATGGGCACGTTGATGCCCACCCCGAGCGTATCCGTGCCGCAGATGACCTTCAGCAGGCCGGCCTGGGCAAGCTGTTCGACCAGCCGGCGGTACTTCGGCAGCATGCCGGCGTGGTGAACGCCGATCCCGTGCCGGACCAGGCGGTTGAGGGTCTTGCCGAAGCCTGCGGCGAAGCGGAACCCGGCAATGAGCTCGGCGATCTTGTCTTTTTCCTCGCGGGTGCAGACGTTGATGCTCATCAGGTTCTGGGCCCGGTCGATCGCCTCGACCTGGCTGAAGTGGACCACGTAGACCGGGACCTGCTTGGTGGCGAGCAGCTCCTCGAGGGTCTCGTGCACCGGGGTCTGTTCGTAGTAGTAGTGCAGCGGGATGGGGCGTTCCGCGGAACTGACGGTCGTCGTCGTGCGGCCGGTCAGGTCGCTGAGGCCGTCCTCGAACCGGCTGACGTCGCCGAGCGTCGCCGACATCAGCAGGAACTGCGCCTGGGGCAGTTCAAGCAGCGGCACCTGCCACGCCCAGCCGCGCTGCGGGTCCGAGTAGAAGTGGAACTCGTCCATGATCACGGCACCGAGCTGCGCCGCAGAACCTTCACGCAGGGCGATGTTGGCCAGGATCTCGGCCGTGCAGCAGATGATTGGGGCGTCCTGGTTCACGCCGGAGTCGCCGGTGATCATGCCGACGTTGTCGGCGCCGAAGATCTCACAGAGGGCGAAGAACTTTTCCGAGACGAGGGCCTTGATCGGGGCGGTGTAGTAGCTCCGCTGCCCGCGGGCCATGGCCTGGAAGTGCGCGGCAATGGCCACGAGGGATTTCCCGGACCCGGTCGGGGTGGCCAGGATGACGTTTGAGCCGGCGGCCAGCTCCATGATGGCCTCGTCCTGGGCGGTGTACAGGGCCAGGCCGCGGGTCTCGGTCCACTCGACAAACCGGGTGTAGAGCTCGTCCGGGTCCAGGCCCGTCCTGCCGGGGATACGGGCGGCCGGGGCGGGGAGCTGATCAACGAGTTTCATTGCTGTCCAGCTTAGTGCCCGTGTGGTAGCCGCGGCACCGCACGCAGTGCAGGCGCGCGCCGTGAGCCGCCCGCAAGCGCAGGCGTGCTTCCTTGGCTGGCCCACGGGCCGGGACTAGGCTTCGGTTAGGACGATGTGCCGGGAACTGGAGGCAGCCATGAAGTGGGATCCGGAGAAATATGTGCAGTTCGGGGACTACCGGGACAGACCATTTTTTGATCTGACCGGGCGGGTTCACGCCGAAGCCCCGCGGCATGTGGTGGACCTCGGCTGCGGTCCCGGCAACCTGACCGCGACGCTCGCGGACCGCTGGCCGGGCGCGCAGGTGGTGGGTCTGGATTCGTCGCCGGAAATGCTGGCCACTTCCAAGGACCACGCAGCCGCGGCGGCCAATCTTTCCTACGAGCTGGCCGACATTGAGCACTGGATGCCGTCTGGGGACACGGACGTCGTGGTCACCAACGCGGCCCTGCAGTGGGTGCCAGGCCACCGAAAGCTCCTGCCACTATGGCTCGATGCCCTCAAACCGGGCGCCTGGTTTGCGCTGCAGGTGCCGGGGAACTTCAATGCCCCGTCGCACACCCTGATGCGGGAGCTGGCCGACTCTCCGGCCTGGGCGGGGCGGCTCGCCGGGGTGCTCCGCCACGACGACGTGGTGGGGGAGGCAGCGGAATATCTGGAGATCATGCTCGACGCCGGTTGTGCCGCCGACGCCTGGGAGACCATGTACCTTCAGCTGCTCCCGGGCGCCAACCCCGTTTTGGAGTGGGTCCGCGGCACCGGACTCAGGCCGGTCCTCGCGGCTCTCCCCGACGACGAGGCGAGGGAGTTCGAGGCCGAGTATTCGGCACGGCTGGACGACGCGTATCCGGCAGGCCGGCACGGGACGGTCTTCCCGTTCCGTCGCACGTTCGCGGTGGCGCAGAAAACCGGGTAGGCGGCGTGTCTGCCGGTTGACACGAAGCACTCCGGAATGGGGCTTACAATGACGTGGCGGTGTGGGGCGGCCGTTAGGCTGATCACCATTCCGGGCCCTGGGCTAGTAATGGAGGTTCAGTGCTAATAAGCCTGATGTCGCGGCTGTTGTCCGCGCATAAGGGGACCGTGCTGGCCATCGTCGTGCTGCAGCTCGTGCAAGCCACCGCCAACCTGCTCCTGCCCACCCTGAATGCCGCGATCATTGACGACGGCATCATCGGCGGGGACACCGGGGAGATCCTCCACCTCGGGGCCTGGATGGCCGGAATCGCTGCCGTTCAGGTGGTCACGGCCGTCGCGGCCGGATATCTGGGCGCCGTGGTCGCCATGGAGATTGGCGGCCAGCTGCGCGGGGAGCTCTTCGCGAAGGTCCAGTCCTTCTCCTCCCAGGAGGTAGGCCGTTTCGGTGCGCCCAGTCTCGTAACCCGGGCCACCAACGACGTCGCCCAGATCCAAAACCTCGCCGTCCTAATATTCATCATGTTGATTGCCGCACCGGCGATCTTCATCGGCGGCATCGTGCTGGCCGTGCACCAGGACGTGGTGCTGTCCTGGATTGTGGTCGTGGTGATCCCGGTCCTGACGGTGATCATGACGGTGATCGTCCGCCGCCTGATTCCCCTGTACCGCCAGGGCCAGGGTCTTCTGGACCGGATCGGCCGGGTGCTGCGGGAGCAGATCATCGGCGCGAATGTCATCCGCGGCTTTGTCCGGCAGGACCACGAGGTCCGCCGGTTCGATGAAGCCAACAGGGACCTCACCCGGAACAATCTGCAATCCGCTCTCCTTGTGGCGGCGATGATGCCGATGATCATGTTCGTGGTCAACATCTCGTCCGTGTTCGTGGTGTGGTTCGGCGGCCATCGCATCGACGCCGGCGAGATGCGGCTGGGGGCGCTGACGGCGTTCATCGCCTACATCCTGCAGATCCTGATTGCCATCATGATGGCGATGTACGTCTTCATGACCGCCCCCCGGGCGGCGGCCTGCGCGGAACGGATCCGCGAGGTGCTGGACACGGAACCGGCCATCGCGGATCCGGCCGTTCCCGCCGGGGCCGCCCCTGCCACCATTCCAGCCGGTGGGGCCGGTGTGGCGGGCACCGCCGGTGCGGCCGCCGTCGCCGGCGCCCCAGGCCGCTCCGGCGCTGTCGAGTTCCGGAACGTGTCCTTCGCCTACCCCGGCGCCGAAGCACCCGTGCTGGACGGCGTTTCCTTCACCGCCGGGGCCGGTACCACGACGGCGATCATCGGCGCGACCGGCAGCGGCAAGACGACACTCCTGAACCTGCTGCCCCGTTTCCTCGACGCGACGGCCGGAGAGATCAGCATCGGCGGGGAGAACGTGCGGGCGATGCCCCTGGACGCCCTGCGCGGCCTGATCGCAATAGTCCCGCAGCAGTCCTACCTGTTCGCGGACACGGTGGCGGGGAACCTCCGGTTCGGGGCACCCGCCGCGAACGAGCCCGAAATATGGCAGGCGCTCGAAGCTGCCCAGGCCGCCGACTTTGTCCGGGCCCTGCCGCTCGGGCTCGACACGCCCGTAAGCCAGGGGGGCACCAACTTTTCCGGCGGCGAACGGCAGCGCCTGTGCATCGCGCGGGCCCTGCTCAAGCGGGCCCCCGCCTACCTCTTCGATGACAGTTTCTCGGCTCTGGACTACGGCACCGACGTCAGGCTCCGGGCGGCGATCGAGCCGCTGCTGCGCTCGGCGACCGTGCTGATCGTGGCAGAGCGGGTGTCAACAATCGTGGACGCCGGGCTGATCCTCGTACTGGAGGGCGGCCGGGTGGTTGCGCAGGGCACGCACAGCGAACTCATGGAGTCCTCGCCCAGCTACCAGGAAATTGCCGCGTCCCAGCTGGTGCTGGAGGAAGCCCCGTGAGCCGCGCGCGGGCACACCGCGCCGGGGCCGTTGCGGGACCCGGCGTGCCGGAGCGCATCAAATGGCACACCGCCGCCCGGCTGCTGGGCCTGCTGCTGCCGCTGAAGTGGCGGATGGCCGGCGTCATCGCCGCGACCTGCGCGTTCGTGACACTCAACGTGGCGGCGCCCAAGGTGCTGGGCGACGCCACCGACGTCGTCGTCGATGGCTTCCTGGGCGGCTCCCTCGACGAGCAACAGCTGGCCGAGCGGCTGCTGGCCGTTTCGGCCATGTACGTCGGGGCGTCGCTGTTCAGCTGGATCCAGGGCAGCCTGACCGCCACCGCGGTGCAGCGCCTCAGCTACGGCCTCCGCGGCTCCGTGGAACAAAAACTCCATGTGCTGCCGTCCAGCCATTTCGAGGAACAGCGCCGCGGCGACGTGCTCAGCCGGGCCACGAACGACGTCGACAATATCTCCCAGGCGCTCAACCAGCTCCTCAACCAGCTGATCATGGCCGTCCTGATGCTCTCGGCCGCTCTCGCCATGATGCTGTGGCTCTCGCCGCTGCTGGCGCTGATCGCGATCCTCTCGGTGCCGGTGTCCACGATGATCACCGTGCTCGTGGCCCGGCACTCCCAGGCGCACTTCAAGGAGCAGTGGAGCAGCACGGGGGCACTGCACGCCCAACTCGAGGAATTCTTCACCGGGCATGAAGTGGTCAAGGCCTTTGGCCGGCAGGAAGAGTCGGCGGCGAGCTTCCGGGAGCGCAACGAGAAGCTCACGCGATCGAGCACCCGCGCCCAGTATTTGTCCGGCATCGTGCAGCCGCTGCTGGTGTTTGTCGCCAACCTCAACTACATCGCAATTGCTGTTGTGGGGGCGCTGCAGGTCACCGCGGGGCTCTTGACGATCGGCGGCATCCAGGCCTTTGTCCAGTTCTCCCGTCTCTTTAGCCAGCCGGTGAGCCAGATCGGCGGCATGCTGACGCTCGTGCAGTCCTGCCTGGCCTCGGCGGAGCGGGTGTTTGAGCTGCTGGACGCCCCGGAGATCCCTGCGGACAGCGCCGTGCCGGCCGTTTCCGCCAACGGCGCCGGCAAGCTGCAAGGCGCCACGGCCGCGCGAAAGCTCCATGTCCCGCGCAAATCCTCCAACGGACGCAAAGCCCCTGCCCCGGGCACGCCCGGCGACCTGCTGGATCCCGGCGCAGTGGCTGGTCGGGTCACGTTCGAGCACGTCAGCTTCAGCTACAGCCCCGGCACGCCCGTGGTGAAGGACCTCTCCTTCACGGTGGACCCGGGACAGACCGTGGCGATCGTGGGACACACCGGTGCCGGCAAGACCACCGTGGTCAACCTCCTGATGCGCTTCTACGAACTCGACTCCGGCCGGATCCTGGTGGACTCGACGGACATCGCCACCATCCCGCGGGACGACCTGCGGCGCGCCTTCGGCATCGTCCTGCAGGATGCCTGGCTGTTTACCGGCAGCATCCGGGAGAACATCGAATACGGCCGGCCCGGCGCCACCGAAACCGATATCGTCGCGGCGGCCCGCGCCAGCCACGTGGACCAGTTTGTCCGGTCCCTGCCGGCCGGCTACGCCACGATGCTCGGCAACGACGGCGACTCCCTGAGCCGGGGCCAGCGCCAGCTCGTCTCGATCGCACGGGCGCAGCTCGCCGGGCGCAGCATCATGGTGCTGGATGAGGCGACGAGCTCCGTCGACAGCCGCACTGAAGTGCAGATCCGGCATGCCATGGAGCGGCTGCGGCACGGTCACACGAGCTTCGTGATCGCGCACCGTTTGTCCACGGTCCGGGACGCTGATCTAATTCTCGTCATGGACCACGGACGAATCGTTGAACACGGCACCCACCAGCAGCTGGTGGCCCGGCAGGGGCTCTACAAGGATTTGTACGAGGCCCAGTTCGCCGGCCGCGAACAGGTCCCGGCCGTCCAGGAGGCCGAACAGTGAGCCCCGCGGACGCCGCGGGGGAGCGTTTTCCCGGATCCTGGCGGACCAATCCGGCCAGCTCCGTCCCGCTCTTCGAACAGCTGCGGCTCTACGTGATCGAACGCGCCGACAACGGCACACTCGCGCCGGGCACCAGGCTTCCGGCCGTGCGGAGCCTCGCAGGCGAACTGGGCGTCGCCCCGCACACTGTGGCGCGGGCCTACAAGGAACTCGAGGCCGCCGGCGTCGTAGTGACGAAGGGCCGCAATGGGACCGTGGTGTGTGCCCGCGATGCCGCGTGGAGTTCGCTGTCCGCCGCCGCCGCCGAGTTCGCCGCGGCCGCCAAAGCCCAGGGCGCCAGTTTCGCCGAGGCCGTGCAGTTGCTGGCCGCCGCCTACGACCGCCAGTAGCACATCCCGCGCCGCCCGTGGCGCGCGGAATAGTTTTTCGAAGAAGTTTTCGATTAGCATTAGAGTCGTGCCTAAAGCTGTAGCTGAAGATCCAGCCGTTGAAGTCCATTCCGCCGCCGAGCCGCTGGCAGTCCGGGATGCGGCCCCGTCCCGCCCCGTCCTGAAGCGTCCGGACATGACCCGCCTCGTCGTCAAGGGCGCCCGCGAGCACAACCTGCGCAACGTGGACCTGGACCTGCCGCGCGATGCCATGATCGTGTTCACCGGCCTGTCCGGCTCCGGAAAGTCCTCCCTCGCGTTCGACACCATCTTCGCCGAGGGCCAGCGCCGCTACGTCGAATCCCTCTCCGCCTACGCCCGGCAGTTCCTGGGCCAGGTGGACAAGCCCGACGTCGACTTCATCGAGGGCCTCTCGCCGGCGGTGTCCATCGACCAGAAGTCCACGTCCAAGAACCCGCGCTCGACCGTGGGCACCATCACCGAGATTTACGACTACATGCGCCTGCTCTGGGCCCGTGTGGGCCGGCCGCACTGCCCCGTCTGCGGGGAGCCCGTGACCAAGCAGACCCCGCAGCAGATCGTCGACCAGCTGCTCGAACTCCCGGACGGCACCCGCTTCCAGGTGCTGGCACCCGTGGTCCGCGGCCGCAAGGGCGAATTCGTGGACCTCTTCAAGGAACTCACAGCCAAGGGCTACTCGCGGGCCCGGGTGGACGGCGAGCTCGTCCACCTGAGTGATCCGCCGAAGCTGGGCAAGCAGTTCAAGCACACCATCGAAGTGGTGGTGGACCGCCTCGTGGTCAAGGAAGGCATCAGCCAGCGCCTGACCGACTCGGTTGAAACCGCCCTCGGACTGGCGGAGGGCCGCATATTGGCCGAATTCGTCGACCTCGAAGCAGACGATCCCGAGCGGATCAGGGCGTTCTCAGAACACCTGGCCTGCCCCAACGAGCACCCTCTGGCGATCGACGAGATCGAGCCCCGTTCCTTCTCATTCAACAACCCTTTCGGCGCCTGCAGCGCGTGCAGCGGCATCGGCACCAAGCTGGAGGTCGACGAGGAACTCCTCATCCCCAACCCGGAGCTCTCGCTCTCCGAAGGGGCCATTGCGCCGTGGTCCCTGGGAACCGCCACCACGGAGTACTGGAACCGGCTGCTGGCCGGCCTCGCCGAGGAACTCGGCTTCTCCATGACGACGGCGTGGGAGAAGCTCGACACCGACGTCCGGCAGACCGTCCTGCACGGCAAGGACCACAAGGTGGTGGTGCAATACCGCAACCGCTTCGGCCGTGAACGCAAGTACAGCACCGGCTTTGAGGGCGTCGTGCAGTACGTCCACCGCAAGCATGGCGAGACCGATTCCGACTATGCGCGCGACCGCTACGAGGAATACATGCGCCAGGTCCCGTGCCCGGCCTGCAACGGTGCCCGGCTGAACCCTGCGTCGCTCTCGGTGCTGATCAACGGCAAGTCAATCGCCGAGGTCGCCGCACTGCCCATGCGGGAATGCGCCGGCTTCCTCGAAAACCTCGTCCTCACCGGCCGCGAGGCCCAGATCGCCCACCAGGTCCTCAAGGAAATCCAGGCCCGCCTGACCTTCCTCCTCGACGTCGGACTCGAGTACCTGAACCTGGAGCGGCCCTCCGGCACCCTGTCCGGCGGCGAAGCCCAGCGCATCCGTTTGGCCACCCAGATCGGCTCCGGCCTCGTGGGCGTCCTTTACGTCCTCGACGAGCCCTCGATCGGCCTGCACCAGCGGGACAACCGCCGCCTGATCGAGACACTCACCCGGCTCCGGGACCTCGGCAACACCCTGATCGTCGTGGAGCATGACGAGGACACCATCCACGAGGCCGACTGGGTGGTTGACATCGGACCGGGCGCCGGCGAGCACGGCGGCATGGTGGTCCATTCCGGGTCCTACCAGGAGCTGCTGGAAAACACGGATTCGCTCACCGGCGACTACCTCTCCGGCCGGCGGAAAATCGAGATTCCGAAGAAGCGGCGCAAATACGACAAGAAGCGCGAGCTCAAGGTGGTCGGGGCGAAGGAGAACAACCTCCTGAACATCGACGCCAGTTTCCCGCTGGGCCTCTTCACCGCCGTCACCGGCGTCAGCGGCTCGGGCAAGTCCACCCTGGTCAACGAGATCCTCTACAAGGTGCTGGCCAACAAGCTCAACGGCGCCAAGCAGGTGGCCGGCAGGCACAAGTCCGTCCAGGGCCTCGAACACCTGGACAAGGTGGTGCACGTCGACCAGAGCCCGATCGGCCGCACCCCGCGCTCGAACCCGGCCACGTACACCGGCGTGTTCGACAACATCCGAAAGCTCTTCGCCGAGACCACCGAGGCCAAGGTCCGCGGCTACCTGCCCGGCCGGTTCTCCTTCAACGTCAAGGGCGGCCGCTGCGAGGCCTGCTCCGGCGACGGCACCCTGAAGATCGAGATGAACTTCCTGCCGGACGTCTACGTCCCCTGCGAGGTCTGCCACGGCGCACGGTACAACCGCGAAACTCTGGAGGTCCACTACAAGGGCAAGACCATCGCGGACGTGCTGAACATGCCTATCGAGGAAGGGGCCGAGTTCTTTGCGGCCTTCTCGCCGATCGCACGGCACCTCAACACGCTCGTCGACGTCGGCCTTGGCTACGTCCGGCTGGGCCAGCCCGCCACCACGCTCTCCGGCGGCGAGGCCCAGCGCGTGAAGCTCGCAGCCGAGCTCCAGAAACGCTCCAACGGCCGCAGCGTCTACGTCCTGGACGAGCCCACCACGGGCCTGCACTTCGAGGACATCCGCAAGCTCCTCATGGTGCTCCAGGGCCTCGTGGAGAAGGGCAACACGGTGATCACGATCGAACACAACCTCGACGTCATCAAGAGCGCCGACTGGATCGTGGACCTTGGCCCCGACGGCGGGTCCGGTGGCGGCCGTGTGGTTGCCTCCGGCACCCCTGAGCAGGTGGCCAAGTCGAGCGAGAGCCACACGGCCGCGTTCCTCGCCGAGCTTCTCGCCTGAACACCGGCCGCCATGGACCGTGCGGAGGGGCAGGTAAGCCTCCGCCGCACGCGTCCCCGCCCCGCAGGGACGTTTCCACCTGATGTATCTGCTGATGTATTTCCGATATATTCCCGATGTATTCCCTGATGTATTCCTGAAGGAGTATGCGAATTTCTGGCAACCGCACACTCGTGAGAAACTAAGCCGGTGACGCATACAACAGTGCCCGTGATCTTCGACCTTGACGGCACTCTTGTCGATCCCGCCGGGGGTATTACCGACGGTATCGCCGCGGCCCTCATCGAGCTTGGCCTGCCGGTTCCGGACAAGTCCCGGATGGACGCCATGATTGGGCCCAAGCTCAGCCATTCCCTGACGGAAATCGCCGGCGTTCCGGCCGCACAGCTGGAAGACGCCATCCGCATCTACCGCGCGCACTACGCATCCACAGGAATAGCGCAAAGCAGGCTGTACCCGGGAATCCGCGGCCTCCTCGAGGACTTCGTCGCCGCGGGGCGGCCCATCGCAGTCGCGACCCAGAAGCCGGAAGGGCTTGCCCGCACTGTCCTGGCGCACCACGGCATCGCCGGTCTCTTCCACAGCATCCGGGGCTCCGCCGCCGACGAGGCCGCCAGCCCGGGAGCGGGCTCGGTGCCCGACGGCTCCGTTCCCGAAGGCTCTGTTCCCGGAGGCAAGGCCGGCATCGTCGCCGCCGCGCTCTCGGACCTCGCTTCCGCGGACCCTGCGGCCGCAGGCCGGGCCGTGATGGTGGGGGACCGGGCGCAGGACGTCGCCGGGGCCGCTGCGAACGGACTGGACTGCATCGGCGTAGGCTGGGGGTTTGCGCCCGACGGCGAACTGCACGCGGCCGGTGCCGTCGAGATCGTGCACAACACCACGGCGCTTCACGCGACGATCAACCGGCTCTCCGAACGCCCGGGGACCACAGCCCTGAACGAGGTGCACACCGATGGCAATGTTTGACGCAATCCGCTGGACCACTCGGGGGCTGGTAACCACCACGTGCCGTCCCACGGTCATCGGCCTGGAAAACGTGCCCAAGGACGGACCGTTCATCGTGGCACCGAACCACCTCTCGTTCCTGGACAGCGTGATCGTCCAGGCGCTCATGCCGCGGCCCGTGGCCTTCTTCGCGAAGGCTGAGTACTTCACCACCGGCGGCATCAAAGGCAAAGCCATGAAGTCCTTTTTCGAGGCTGTGGGCTCCATCCCGGTGGAACGCGGCGAGCAGGCGGCGAGCGTCCAGGCGCTGAAAACGCTGCTGGACATCCTCGACTCCGGCAAGGGCGTGGGCATCTATCCAGAAGGCACCCGCTCCCGCGACGGCATCCTGTACCGCGGCCGCACCGGCGTCGGCTGGCTGGCCCTGACCACCGGCGCGCCCGTAATCCCGGTGGGCCTGATCGGCACCGAACACCTGCAGCCCGCGGACAGCAAGTCCGTCAAACCGCAGCACTTCACCATGAAGGTCGGCGAGCCGCTGTACTTCGAGAAAACCGGGCCGGACCATTCCCTGCCGGCCCGCCGCCAGGTCACGGACCGCATCATGGACGCAATCGCGGACCTGAGCGGCCAGGAACGCTCCACCAGCTACAACCAGAGCAAGTCGGCCGAATAGCGCGCGGCTTCCTGCTCCCGGCCCCCGCCGGGCATGCGCCGGTGCACGTGCAGCGGCACCGCCTTCGGCTCAGTAGACTTGATGTGTGGCAGATCCAGCGAGTTACCGACCCCAGACGGGTGAAATTCCGACCAATCCGGGCGTGTACCGCTTCCGCGATCCGCACGGCCGGGTCATCTACGTCGGCAAGGCAAAGAACCTCCGTGCCCGGCTGAACACCTATTTCGCCAACCCCGCCGGGCTCATGCCCAAAACCTATGCGATGGTCCACACTGCCAGCAGCGTCGAATGGACCGTGGTGGGCAGCGAACTCGAGTCGCTGCAGCTGGAATACACCTGGATCAAAGAATTCACGCCCCGCTTCAACGTGATGTTCAGGGACGACAAAAGCTACCCGTACCTCGCCGTGACGATGGGGGAGAAGTACCCGCGCGTCCAGGTGCTGCGCGGCGACCGGCGCAAGGGGACCCGGTACTTCGGCCCGTACACCGCCGGCGCGATCCGGGACACCATGGACACCCTGCTGCGCGTGTTCCCGGTCCGCAGCTGCAGCGCCGGGGTGCTGAAGCGCGCCGAAGCCAGCGGCCGGCCCTGCCTGCTCGGCTACATCGACAAATGTTCCGCGCCGTGCGTCGGCCGGATCTCCGCCGCCGACCACCGCGCCCTGGCCGAGGATTTCTGCACGTTCATGGGCGGCGAAGCCAAGCCCTTCGTCAACCGGCTGGAACGGGAGATGGCCGCGGCAGTCGCCGAGCTCGACTATGAACGCGCGGCCCGGCTCCGGGACGACATCGTGGCGCTGAAGAAGGTCTTCGAACGTAACGCCGTCGTCCTGGCCGAGGGCACGGACGCCGACGTCTTCGCCCTGCACGAAGACGAGCTCGAGGCCGCCGTGCAGGTCTTCCACGTCCGGGGCGGACGGATCCGCGGCCAGCGCGGCTGGGTGGTGGAAAAAGTCGAGGACTCCACCACCCCGGAACTGGTCGAACACCTGCTCCAGCAGGTCTACGGCGAGGAAGCCGGGCTCCAGGGCAGGTTGCCCCGGGAAGTGCTGGTGCCTGCCGAGCCCAGCAACGCCCCGGAGCTCGCGCAATGGCTCAGCGGCCTGCGCGGGGCGCGGGTGGACATCCGCGTTCCCCAGCGCGGAGACAAGGCCGCCCTCCTGTCCACGGTCCGTGAAAACGCCGAGCACGCCCTCAAGCTCCATAAGTCCCGGCGCGCCGGCGACCTCACCATGCGCTCCCAGGCCCTGCAGGAAATCCAGGAAGCGCTCGAGCTTCCCGTGGCGCTGCTGCGGATCGAGTGCTTCGACATCTCGCACGTCCAGGGCACCAACGTGGTCGGCTCCATGGTGGTGGTCGAGGACGGCCTGCCGAAAAAGTCCGACTACCGGAAGTTCGCCGTGACCGGGGCCGCGGCCACCGACGACACCGCGGCCATGCATGATGTGCTGACCCGGCGGTTCCGGCACTATCTTCAAGAAAAAGACGAGCAGGCGGCGGCTGCGGCCAAACCGGCGCACCAGGCCGCCCTGGACGCGGCGGTCGCGGACTCCACGACGCCAACACCGCGGAGCAAATTCGCCTACCCGCCCAACCTCGTCGTCGTCGACGGCGGCAAACCGCAGGTCAATGCGGCCGCACGGGCGCTGGAAGAGCTCGGCATCGAGGACGTGTATGTGGTCGGCCTGGCCAAACGGCTCGAAGAGGTGTGGCTGCCGGACAGCGATTTCCCGGTGATCCTGCCGCGCGCCTCGGCCGGCCTGTATCTGCTGCAGCGGATCCGCGATGAGGCCCACCGCTTCGCCATCACCTTCCACCGGCAAAAGCGCGGCAAGGCCATGACGGCCTCCGCCCTGGACAGCGTGCCCGGGCTGGGCGAATCCAAGCGCAAGGCCCTCCTGGCGGAGTTCGGCTCCGTCAAGGGGATCAAAGCCGCGACGCAGGACGAACTCACCGGCGCCAAGGGGATCGGCCCCTCCCTCGCCGCCGCGATCGTCCGGCACTTCGCTGGCGGCGGCGTCGAGGAAGCCGCCACGGTTCCTGCCGTCAACATGACCACCGGCGAAATCCTCGACGCTTAGCTAGTGCCGCCAAACTTAGCTAGGGTAAAGACTTGGGCACGGCAGCGGCATCACCGCGGCCCGCGCGCAAACCTGACAAACAGCAAATCGTACAGGCAGAGATGGGGCTTCAGTGATGGCAGAGTCGACGGCAGGATCCGAGACGGATGCGGACGGCATGACACCCGTCAAACCCGTCGAGGCTGAACTGCTCGTGGTGACCGGAATGTCGGGAGCCGGCCGCAGCACCGCCTCGGACGCCCTTGAGGACCATGGCTGGTACGTCGTGGAAAATTTGCCGCCGCAGATGCTCGGCACGCTCGCGGAACTGGTGTCCCGGACGCCGCACTCCATGTCCAAGCTCGCCGTCGTGATGGACGTCCGGAGCAAGGAACTGTTCGTCGACATGCGCGCGGCGCTCCGCGCCCTGGAAGCCACCGGCGTGAGCTTCCGCGTGCTGTTCCTCGACGCCAGCGACGACGTCCTGGTGCGCCGCTTCGAGCAGGGCCGCAGGCCCCACCCGCTCCAGGGCGGCGGCCGGATCCTCGACGGCATCGCCGCCGAACGCGAGCTGGTCCGTGAATTGAGGGACACCGCCGACATCGTCCTGGACACGTCCTCCCTCAACGTCCATGGCCTCGCCACCGCCATCACCGAACTCTTCAGCGAGACCGGGCCGGTGGCGCTGCGGCTGAACGTCATGAGCTTCGGCTTTAAGTATGGGCTGCCGGTGGATGCCAACTTCGTGGCCGATGCCCGCTTCATCCCCAACCCGCACTGGGTGCCGCAGTTGCGCCCGCACACCGGACTGGACAAGGACGTCAGCGACTACGTGCTGGAGGCCCAGGGCGTCAGCGACTTCGTGGAACGCTACGTCCTGGCCCTTGAACCCGTCCTGGACGGATACCGCCGGGAGAACAAGCACTACGCCACCATCGCCGTGGGCTGCACCGGCGGCAAGCACCGCTCCGTGGCGGTCGCCGTCGAGCTCTCACGGAGGCTGGCGCAGTATCCGCGCGTCACGGTGACCACGACGCACCGGGACCTGGGCCGCGAGTAATGGCGCTGCTGACCGGCCCGCTGCCCCTTGTCCCGCCCGCCAGCGCGGCCTTCGCCAGCCAGCAGGACAAAGGCCCCTCCGTCGTGGCGCTCGGCGGCGGCCACGGCCTCTCCGCCTCGCTGTCGGCCCTGCGCCTGCTGACCTCCGAACTCACCGCGGTCGTCACGGTCGCGGACGACGGCGGATCCTCCGGCCGGCTCCGCGAAGAGTACGGCGTCCTGCCGCCCGGTGATCTCCGGATGGCCCTGTCCGCCCTGTGCGACGACACCGACTGGGGCCGCACGTGGCGCGACGTCATGCAGCACCGCTTCGCCCCCGGCAAAGGCCGCGGCGGCTCCCTCGATGAGCACGCGATGGGCAACCTCCTGATCGTCACGCTCTGGGAGCTCCTGGGCGACACCGTCGCAGGCCTGAAGTGGGCCGGCGCCCTGCTCGGCGCGCGCGGAGAAGTCCTGCCGATGTCCAGCGTCCCGCTGACCATCGAGGGCCAGGTCCGGGTCACCGCCCCGGACGGGGCCACGGCACTGCAGACCCTCACCGGCCAGGCCAAGTGCGCAGTGGCAGGATCCCTGGAGCACGTCCGGCTCTTGCCTGAGAACGCTCCGGCCTGCACCGAGGCACTGACGGCGATCGAGCTGGCCGACTGGGTGATCCTCGGGCCGGGCTCCTGGTACACGTCCGTGCTGCCGCACCTGTTGCTGCCCGAAATGCGCGAGGCCCTCGCCAACACGGCTGCCCGCCGGTGCCTGACCATGAACCTGGCCACGGATACCAAGGAGACGGCCGGCATGTCCGCCGCCGACCACCTCCGGGTGCTGCGCGAATACGCGCCGGAGTTCACGATCGACGTCATCCTGGCCGACCCGGCGTCGGTGCAGAACCTGCCCGACTTCGAGGCGGCGGCAGGAATGCTCGGTGCCGAGGTGGTCTTGGGTAAAGTGGGGGCGTCTGGTCGCCGTCCGGTCCACGATCCGTTGCGGCTGGCGACGGCGTATCACGATATTTTCGGGAATAGTTAGGAAAGGTGCCATGGCACTGACAGCATCAGTCAAGGAAGAACTTTCCCGTCTGGATATCAAGAAGTCCTCAGTCCGCAAGGCCGAGGTATCGGCGATGCTCCGCTTCGCCGGCGGGCTGCACATCATCTCGGGCCGGATTGTGATCGAGGCCGAAGTCGACCTCGCATCGACCGCCCGGCGGCTGCGCGCCGCCATCGCCGAGGTGTACGGCCACCAGAGCGAGATCATCGTCGTCTCCGGCGGCGGCCTGCGCCGCGGCAGCCGCTACGTGGTGCGGGTGGTGCGCGACGGTGAGGCCCTCGCCCGCCAGACCGGACTCCTGGACGCGCGGGGGCGGCCCGTGCGCGGCCTTCCGTCGGTAGTGGTGAACGGCTCCGCCGCGGACGCCGAAGCTGTCTGGCGCGGCGCGTTCCTGGTCCACGGCTCGCTCACCGAGCCCGGCCGCTCCTCGGCCATGGAAGTCACCTGCCCCGGCCCCGAATCGGCCCTGGCCCTCGTCGGCGCCGCCCGCCGCCTGGGCATCCAGGCCAAGGCCCGCGAGGTCAGGGGAGTGGACCGTGTGGTGATCCGCGACGGCGACACGATCGCCGCGCTGCTGACGCGCATGGGCGCCCACGACGCGCTGATGGTCTGGGAAGAACGCCGCATGCGCAAGGAAGTCCGCGCCACGGCCAACCGGCTCGCCAACTTCGATGACGCGAACCTGCGCCGTTCCGCGCAGGCCGCCGTGGCCGCCGGTGCCCGGGTGGACCGCGCCCTGGAAATCCTGGGCGACGACGTCCCGGACCACCTGAAGTATGCCGGTGAGCTCCGGGTCGCGCACAAGCAGGCCAGCCTGGACGAGCTGGGCCGGCTCGCCGACCCCGTCATGACCAAGGACGCCATCGCCGGCCGGATCCGCCGGCTGCTGGCCATGGCGGACAAACGGGCCCAGGACCTCGGCATCCCGGGCACGGAAGCCAATGTGACGCCGGAAATGCTCGACGACTAGCCCGCCCCTAGAATCAACAGCAGGAATATCCCGGGGAATGAAATATCCGGGAGCCGCGGCTGGTTGTCGCCGTTGGATTCCACCGCAATTTTCCGGATGCCCCGCATCCGGATGCACGATCGAAAGAGTTACCGAACCGGACAACCCGTCCACGACATTGGAGGAATTTGTGACCGAGTACGTACTGCCCGAGCTCGACTATGACTACGCAGCGCTGGAACCGCACATCTCCGCGAAGATCATGGAGCTGCACCACAGCAAGCACCACGCCGCCTATGTGGCCGGCGCCAACAACGCCCTGACCCAGCTGGCCGAGGCGCGCGAAAAGGGCGACTTCGCCAACATCAACCGCCTCTCCAAGGACCTCGCGTTCCACACCGGCGGGCACATCAACCACTCCGTCTTCTGGAAGAACCTCTCACCGGACGGTGGCGACAAGCCCGAGGGCGAGCTCGCGGCGGCCATTGACGACGCCTTCGGCTCGTTCGACGCGTTCCGTGCGCAATTCAGCGCCGCGGCACTGGGCCTGCAGGGCTCCGGCTGGGGCTTCCTGGCCTACGAGCCCATCGGCGGCAACCTGGTCATCGAGCAGCTCTACGATCAGCAGGGCAACGTCGCACTCGGCACCACCCCGCTGCTGATGCTGGACATGTGGGAGCACGCCTTCTACCTGGACTACGTCAACGTCAAGGCTGACTACGTCAAGGCCTTCTGGAACATCGTGAACTGGGCCGACGTCGCCAAGCGCTTCGACGCCGCGCGCAAGAACGCGACGGGTCTCATCACCCTCTAGGCAGGTCCCTATACCCTGCACAGGGTGACGGAATCGACTTCCGTTTGTAACAAACCTCACATTACGGGCCCTTCGGCCCGAATTGTGGACGGACTGCCCCTGCACTTGCGGGGGCAGTCCCGGTTAAACGTAAGATGGATCACGGAAGGCGGTTAGCCTTCAGCAATGTGGCTGGTCGCCCTCCGATCTGGTAATTATCTCTGCCCAATGGCGTGCGGGATCTGTTAGTTGGCTTGAACGCCTTCTCAACTAGTCGTGCTCGCAAGAGCACCAAGGAGACTGAAAACGTGACGACCCGTATTGGCATCAACGGCTTTGGCCGTATCGGCCGCAACTACTTCCGCGCCGCCCTCGCACAGGGCGCAGACCTCGAGATCGTTGCGGTCAACGACCTCACCAGCCCGGAAGCCCTCGCTCACCTCTTCAAGTACGACTCCGTGGGAGGCCGCCTGGCCGAAACCATCGAGGTCAAGGACGGCAACATCGTCGTCGACGGCAACATCATCAAGGTCCTCGCCGAACGTGACCCCGCGAAGCTGCCCTGGGGCGAGCTCGGCGTCGACATCGTCATCGAGTCCACCGGCTTCTTCACGAAGGCCGCCGATGCACAGAAGCACATCGACGCCGGCGCCAAGAAGGTCCTGATCTCCGCCCCCGCGTCGGATGAGGACATCACGATCGTTATGGGCGTCAATGACGGCCTGTACGACAACGCCACGCACCACATCATCTCCAACGCCTCCTGCACCACCAACTGCCTCGGCCCGCTGGCCAAGGTCATCAATGAGGCCTTCGGCATCGAGCGTGGCCTGATGACCACCATTCACGCCTACACCGCCGACCAGAACCTGCAGGACGGCCCGCACAAGGACCTCCGCCGCGCCCGCGCCGCCGCCATCAACATGGTGCCCACCTCCACCGGTGCCGCCAAGGCAATCGGTCTGGTCCTGCCGGAGCTCAAGGGCAAGCTCGACGGCTACGCCATCCGCGTGCCCGTTCCCACCGGCTCCGCCACGGACCTGACCGTCACGGTTTCCCGCGAGACCACGGTCGCCGAAGTCAACGCCGCCCTCAAGGCAGCATCGGAGACCGAGGAGCTCAGGGGCCTGCTGACCTACACCGACGAGCCGATCGTCTCCTCCGACATCGTCGGCGACCCGGCATCGTCCATCTTCGACTCCGGCCTGACCAAGGTGATCGGCGACCAGGTCAAGGTTGTGTCCTGGTATGACAACGAGTGGGGTTACTCCAACCGCCTCGTGGACCTCACGGAGCTTGTAGCGTCCAAGCTGGGCTAGGGTAAGACTCATGACATTTCACACCCTCAACGAACTGATCGCTGATGGTGTCCGCGGGCGGTACGTTCTGGTCAGAAGTGACCTGAACGTACCGCTCGACGGCTCTACAGTGACTGACGACGGCCGCATCAAGGCCTCCCTCCCAGTGCTGGCGAAGCTCACGGACGCCGGTGCCCGCGTGCTGGTCACAGCACACCTCGGCCGCCCCAAGGGCGCCCCGGAGGAGAAGTACTCCCTCAAGCCCGCAGCCGCACGGCTGGCCGAGCTTGCCGGGTTCAAGGTCTCACTTGCCACCGACACCGTCGGCGAGTCGGCCAAGGAGCTCTCCGCGGCGCTGCAGGACGGCGAAGTGCTGGTCCTGGAAAACGTGCGCTTCGACGCGCGGGAGACCTCCAAGGACGACGCCGAGCGCGGCGCCTTCGCGGACGAGTTGGTCGCCCTCACCGGCGACAACGGCGCCTTCGTCGATGATGCCTTCGGTGCGGTGCACCGCAAGCACGCCAGCGTGTACGACGTCGCCACGCGGCTGCCGTCCTACCAGGGCGACCTTGTCCGCACGGAGGTCGAGGTGCTGCGCAAGCTCACCACGGATACCCAGCGGCCCTACGTCGTTGTCCTCGGCGGCTCCAAGGTCTCCGACAAGCTCGCTGTGATCGACAACCTCCTGGGCAAGGCGGACACGATCCTGGTGGGCGGCGGCATGCTGTTCACCTTCCTCGCCGCCGCGGGTCACAAGGTCGCGGGCAGCCTGCTCGAAGAGGACCAGATCCCGGTCGTCCAGGACTACCTGAAGCGCGCCGCCGACGCCGGTACCGAGTTCGTTGTGCCCACCGATGTTGTGGTGGCGGGCAAGTTCGCCGCCGACGCCGAGCACGAGACCGTTGCCGCCGACGCCATCGAGTCGGGCAGCTTCGGAGCCCAGGGCATCGGGCTGGACATCGGGCCGGTCTCGGCAGCGGCGTTCGCGGAACGGATCAAGGGCGCCCGGACGGTGTTCTGGAACGGGCCCATGGGCGTGTTCGAATTCGCGGCCTTCGCCGGCGGTACCCGGGCCGTCGCCCAGGCCCTGACCGAGACGGACGCATTCACCGTGGTTGGCGGCGGCGACTCGGCGGCAGCGGTCCGGACACTCGGCTTCGCCGATGAGGCGTTCGGCCACATTTCCACCGGCGGCGGCGCAAGCCTGGAGTACCTTGAAGGCAAGGAACTCCCCGGCCTGAGCGTCCTGGACCGTTAGAAGCACTGACCGCTAAAAGCACCGGCATTTGAGCCGGCAGGGTGCCCTCCGCAGGGAACCGGGCGCCCTGCCGGCTGCTCCCACACACCAAGAACTCCTGGAGATCACGTGACCACGTCAACCAACGGTAAATTCGACCGCAAGCCCTTCATCGCCGGCAACTGGAAGATGAACATGGACCACGTCCAGGGCATCACCCTCCTGCAGAAGCTCGCGTGGACCCTGTCCGACGCCAAGCACGACTACAGCCGGGTGGAGGTCGCCGTCTTCCCGCCGTTCACGGATCTCCGCGGCGTCCAGACCCTGGTACAGGGCGACGAGCTCGCCGTCGTCTATGGCGGCCAGGACCTTTCCCAGTTCGACTCCGGCGCCTACACGGGCGACATTTCCGGCCAGTTCCTCGCCAAGCTTGCCTGCAGCTACGTCCTGGTCGGCCACAGCGAACGCCGCACCATCCACAACGAGTCCGACGCCGTGCTCAACGCCAAGACCAAAGCCGCCTTCCGGCACGGCATCACCCCGGTCCTCTGCGTCGGTGAAGGCCTGGAGATCCGGCAGGCCGGCACCCACGTGGACCACACCCTCGCCCAGCTGCGCGCCGGCGTCGAAGGCCTCACCCCGGAGCAGGCTGCCGAACTCGTAGTTGCCTACGAACCCGTGTGGGCCATCGGCACCGGTGAGGTCGCTGGCCCGGAGGACGCGCAGGAAATGTGCGCCGCCATCCGTGCCGAACTGTCCACCCTCTTCGGAGCAGACGTCGCCGCCAAGACCCGCCTGCTGTACGGCGGCTCGGTCAAGGCCAACAACGCGGCCTCGATCCTGAAGGAGCGCGACGTCGACGGCTTGCTGGTCGGCGGTGCCAGCCTGGACGCTGCCGAGTTTGCTAATATTGTCAGGTTCGAGAGTCACCTGTTGACGGATTAGTCCGGACACAGCCTGACCCCCGCAATCCAATCCTTCTGAAAGGCCGTCGTGGACGTTCTTCATGTCATTCTGCAGGTCCTCCTAGGCATCACCAGCCTCCTGCTGACGTTGCTCATCCTGCTCCATAAGGGACGCGGAGGCGGCCTGTCCGACATGTTCGGCGGCGGCATGAGCTCGGGCCTGAGCTCCTCCGGCGTCGCGGAACGGAACCTCAACCGGTTCACGGTTATCCTGGGAATCACCTGGGGCGTGGTGATCATCGCCCTCGGCCTGCTCATGCGGTTCAGCACAGGCGCCGATTCCTAGGACGCCCGTTTCGAAAACTTCATATGGGGTCCTTATGGCCCTCCCGGCATCGGGAACTCACGAACTACACTGTGGCTGTCGTCTTGCACTTCCACCAGCTAAGTAGCCAGGAGTTCCCGATGCTGCATTCTGCTTCCGGATTCAAAGGAATCCGTGTGGGCGCCACCGAGGGGGCCACTCCCCGCCATGAACCACTGAACGGGGCCGGCGTACGCCAGCCCCGTATTCGTGTGTCTTTCCGGTGCGCCAAGGGCCATGAAACCTCGCTCGTGTTCGCACAGCTTCCGGAGGAACAGATCCCCGGAGTTTGGGACTGCCGGCGCTGCGGCGGCACCGCAACCCGCGACGAATCAAAGTTTGCCCTGGAGGAGACGCCAACAGAGGGCTTCAAGACGCATCTGGAATACGTTAAAGAGCGGCGCTCCAGCCAGGACGCCGAAGACGTGCTGGCTGGAGCGCTGGAACGTCTACGCTCCGGACGGACCCTTCCGGACGAGCTGCTCCGGGACCCGTGAGGCCGCGTCCTCGTCAATCAGCCACAGCGTTTCCCGGCGGCCGCGCGGCCCCGCGGCGGGCACCTGCACGGGATTAGCGCCGGCCAGGGCGAGCCCTACGGCGCCGGCCTTGTCATCACCGGCCACCACCATCCACACCTCGGATGCCGTGTTGATCGCCGGCAACGTCAGCGACACCCGCGCCGGCGGCGGCTTGGGGGAGTTGTGGACGCCCACGACAGTCAGTTCCTTCTCCCGGATGCCGGCCTGCTCCGGGAAGAGCGAGGCGACGTGCGCGTCCGGCCCCACGCCGAGGAGGACGATGTCCAGGCGGGGGAGCCGCGCCGGCTGTTCCGGCCTGTCGTCGGACATGTCCGCGGCGTGCTCGGCGCCCGCCGCCTCGGCGAGCCGGCGGGCATAATCGGCCGCGGCGTCGTCCGGGCTGTCGAAGTCATCGGTGGAACCGGGCACATGGACGCGCTCCGGATCAACATCGATGTGGGCCAGGAGGGCGTCCTGGGCCTGGCGGGCGTTGCGCTCGGCGTCGCCGGCCGCCACGAAGCGCTCGTCACCCCACCAGAAGTTCACCTTGGACCAGTCGACGGCCCGCGCCGCGGGCGATTCGGCCACGGCCTTGAGCGAGCCGATGCCCATCGTTCCCCCGGTAAGCACCACCGTGGCCTCGCCGTGCCGGTCCTGGATATCCACCAGCTTGGTAATCAGGCGGGCTGCGATCGCCGCCATCAGAACGGTCGAGTCAGGATGGATGCTTACTCTCGGGTCAGCGCTCACTGGGACGGACACTCCTTAGATTGGTACGCGGCAGTCCCATAGTAATCACTTCACCGAAGACTTCGTCCGGATCCAGGCGGCGGAGCTCTTCGGCAAGGCAGTCCTTGAGGCTGCGGCGGGGCAGTGAGATCCGCTGGGCGGGCTGGCCGGGCTGGGTCAGTTCGGCGATGGTGAGCCCGGGCCGGAAGAGCTGGATGTCGCCGCCGGGCCGGGTCAGCCGGACGCGACGGATGCCGGTTCCGGCCGGATCCGCCACGATCGTCACGGGAACGTCCAGGGCCAGGGTGAGCCAGGCTGCGAGAAGCACGGTACTGGGGGAGTCCGAGGCGCCCTCGACGGCGACGGCCGTGACCGGCGAGTCGTCCACCTGGTCCAGGACCGCGGCCAGCTGGATGCGCCAGTTGGTCAGCCGGGTCCAAGCCAGGTCCGTGTCGCCGGCCTTGTACGTGCGGCGGATGTTCTCCAGCGCCGCGACCGGGTCCGCTTCATTGGCCGAGTCGGTGATCCGGCGGTGCGCGATGCCCCCGACCGAGGTCTGGCACGCGTTCCTGGGCGCGCCGTGCGGCCACCAGGCCACGATCGGGGCGTCCGGGAGCAGCAAGGCCGCGACGAGGGATTCGCTTTCCTCTGCCAGTTCGCCGTAGCCGCGCAGCAGGATCACCTCGGAGGCGCCGGCGTCGCCGCCGACGCGGATCTGGGCGTCCAGCCGGGTCGGGGCCGAGGCCCCGGCGTCGGCGAGGACGATGATCCGGCACGGGTGTTCCCGGCTGGCCTCGTTGGCGGCCTCGATGGCCTCCTCTTCCAGCCCGGAGCGGGTGACGACCACGAGGGTCAGGACCCGGCCCAGGGCGATCACGCCGCCCTGCTCGCGCAGGGCCATGATCTTCTTGGAAATCTTGGAGGTGGTGGTGTCGGGAAGATCTACGATCATGGCCTTCTCCAGGTTCGTCCGTCGCGGGCAAGGAGCTCATCGGCCGAGGCAGGGCCCCAGCTTCCGGGAGCGTAGGGCTGGGGCTGTTCGTCCAGGCCGGCCCAGTATTCCTCGAAGGGATCCAGGATCTTCCAGGACAGCTCAACTTCCTGGTGCCGGGGGAACAGCGGCGGCTCACCCAGGAGCACATCCAGGATCAGCCGTTCATAGGCTTCGGGGCTGGACTCGGTGAAGGAGTGGCCGTAGCCGAAGTCCATGGTGACGTCGCGGACCTCCATCTGGGTGCCAGGAACCTTGGAACCGAACCGGATCGTGGCGCCCTCGTCAGGCTGGACCCGGATCACCACGGCGTTCTGGCCGAAGTCGTCCTCGCCGTGGTCAGTGAAGAGCAGGTTTGGTGCGCGCTTGAACACGACGGCGATCTCCGTCACCCGGCGCCCCAGCCGCTTGCCGGCGCGCAGGTAGAACGGCGCGCCGGACCAGCGGCGGGTGTTGATGTCCACCCGGATCGCGGCGAACGTCTCGGTCTTGGAATCGGCCGGGATGCCCTCCTCCTCCAGGTACCCGAGGACTTCCTCGCCGCCCTGCCAGCCGCCGGTGAACTGCCCGCGGGCGGAGTGGGAGGAGAGATCCTCGGGGAGCCGGACGGCGGCGAGGACCTTTTCCTTCTCGGCACGCAGGTCGTCCGCGTTGAAGGAGATCGGTTCTTCCATCGCCGTCAGGGCCAGCAGCTGCAGCAGGTGGTTCTGGATGACGTCGCGGGCCGCGCCCACGCCGTCGTAGTAGCCTGCCCGGCCTCCGGTCCCGATGTCCTCGGCCATGGTGATCTGGACGTGGTCCACATAGTTGGCGTTCCAGAGCGGCTCGAAGAGCTGGTTGGCGAAGCGCAGTGCCAGGATGTTCTGCACCGTCTCCTTGCCCAGGTAGTGGTCGATCCGGAACACCGCGTCCGGCGGGAACACCGACTCGACGATGTCGTTGAGCTGCCGGGCCGACTCGAGGTCGTGTCCGAACGGCTTTTCGATCACCACGCGGCGCCAGTTGTCGCCCGCGGCCTGGGCCAGGCCGTGCTTGGAGAGCTGACGGCAGACCTGCTCGAAGGCCTTCGGCGGGATCGAGAGGTAGAAGGCGTGGTTTCCCCGCGTCCCGCGCTGTTCGTCGAGCTCATCGATTGTGTCGGAGAGCCGCTTGAACGCCTCGTCGTCGTCGAACTCGCCCTGCACGAAGCGGATGCCCTCGGAGAGCTGCTTCCAGACCGTTTCGTCGAACGGGGTGCGGGCGTACGCCTTGACGGACTCCTTGACCTCCGCGGCGAAGTCCTCGTTCTCCCACTCGCGGCGGGCAAAGCCCACCAGCGCGAAGCTCGGCGGCAGCAGCCCGCGGTTGGCGAGGTCATACACGGCGGGCATGAGCTTCTTGCGGGCGAGGTCCCCGGTCACCCCGAACAGGACCAGCGACGCCGGTCCGGCAATACGGTTCAGACGGCGGTCACGGGGGTCCCGGAGCGGATTGCGCCCCCGGCCGGCCGTGTTCCTGCCGCCGATGTAGGTTTCTGGCATGGTTGCGTGGGTGCCTTAGCTTTCAGTGGAGGATGCTGCCTGGCCGGCAAGGGAGGTGACGAGCTCCTGGAGCTGCTTCACACCCGCGGCGCGGTCGGCCAGGTGCAGCCGAAGGACCGGACGGCCGTGCTCGGACAGGACCTGGGCATCGCCCGCGGCCTGCGCCGAGATCAGCTCGCCGAACGTGAACGGCCGGTCCGGGATGGCCAGGTCAGCCGCGGATGCGGCCGTGACCTGCAGGAAAACGCCGATCGCGGGTCCGCCCTTGTGGAACTGGCCGGTGGAGTGCAGGAACCGCGGGCCCCAGCCGAAGGTGACCGGGCGTCCGCTGACCGCTGCCAGTTCGTCCCGGACGCCTTCGAAGCTGGCATAGGCCAGCCGGTCGAAATAGGCCTGGACGCTGAGGTAGTTGTCCGGGCCGAGTTCGCCGAGCAGGGCGCTGACAGCCTCAGCCGCGGTGCCGGCGTCGCCGAGCCATTCCCCGCCGCGGACCTCGATCGCGCCGTCGGTGAAATTCGCCGGCGTCGGTGCGGGCTGTGCGTCCAGCAGGCCGCGGGCGGCGATCTTCGCTGCCTCGACGTCCGGCTGGTCGAACGGGTTGATGCCGAGCAGGCGGCCGGCCACGGCGGTGGCGAATTCCCACACCATCATCTGCGTGGCCAGGCCGCCGGCGATGGCGACCTCGTTCTCGCCGAGCTGCACGTCGGCATCCGCCGCGACGAGCCTGATGACCAGGACATCGGGGGCGCCCAGGGTGGCTTCGGGGGAGGCAGGACCGGCGACGACCGGCAGCACGCCGGTGCCGAGCTTGCCCGTGGATTCGGCGATGAGCTGTTCGGCCCAGTCGGCGAAACCCACGATCCCGGATCCGTCCTCCGCGATGACGATCTTGTTGCGCAGCGGGGTGGTGCCGCCCAGGGCGGTGCCGAGAGCGAGGCCGATGTTGTCCTCCGAGTCCTCATTGAGGATCTCGGCGGCTTCTTCGGCCTCATCCAGGAAAGCCTGGATGTCGACGCCGGCCAGCCCGCACGGGACCAGCCCGAAGGCGGTCAGGGCCGAGAAACGGCCGCCGACATTCGGATCTGCATTGAAGACGGCGCGGTAGCCTGCCTCCCGGGAGGCCTTGTCCAGCGGCGACCCCGGGTCGGTGACGATGATGATGCGGCTCTTCGCATCGATCCCGGCATCGGTGAACGCCTGCTCGAAGATCCGGCGCTGGGAATCGGTTTCCACAGTGGAGCCGGACTTGGACGAAACCACGATCGCGGTTTCGTCCAGCCGGTCCGCCACCGCGGCACTGACCTGTTCGGGGTCGGTGCTGTCCAGAACAGTCAGCTCGACGCCAGCGGTGCCCGCAATGACTTCAGGCGCCAGCGAAGAACCGCCCATCCCGCAGAGGACGATCCGCGTTACGCCCTCGGCCTTCAGCGCGTCGCGGAGTTCGAGAATGTCGCCGACCAGCGGCTGGGAGACGGAAGCCGCCTCGACCCAGCCCAGCCGGACAGCCGATTCCTGCTCTGCGTCCGGACCCCACAGGGTGTGGTCCTTCGCGAAGATCCGGGTGGCAATGCGGTCTTCCAGCAATGCCGGGAGGTGCTGCTCATGTGCCTGGCGGGCTGCGCCGGTGGCGTCGTAGCTGAGTGTGCTCATGGTGGGTTAGGAAGCCTTCCGTGCAGAGGCCAGGGCGCCTTCGACGTCGCCCAGCAGTTCCTTCCAGCTGGCAACGAACTTGTCCAGGCCTTCGGATTCGAGCAGGGCGACGACGTCGTTGTAGGAAATCCCCAGCGCGTCGAGGGAGTTCAGAGTGGCGTTGGCGTCGTCGTAGCCGCGGGTGACGGTGTCGCCCGTGACGGTGCCGTGGTCGAACGTCGCGTCGAGCGTCTTCTCCGGCATGGTGTTGACGACGCCGGGGGCGACGAGTTCGGTGACGTAGAGGGTGTCCGGGTAGGCCGGGTCCTTCACGCCGGTGGAGGCCCACAGCGGGCGCTGCGGCAGGGCGCCGGCCTCGGCCAGCAGGGCCCAGCGTTCGGTGGAGAAAAGCTCCTCGTAGACCTGGTAGGCCAGGCGCGCGTTGGCCAGGCCGGCCTTGCCCTTGAGTGCTTTGGCTTCCTCGGTGCCGATGGCGTTGAGGCGCTTGTCGATTTCGGCATCGACGCGGGAGACGAAGAAGGACGCGACCGAGTGGATCGTGGACAGGTCGTGGCCGTTGTCCTTGGCCTGCTCGAGCCCGGACTGGAAAGCGTTGATCACGGCGCGGTAGCGTTCCAGCGAGAAAATCAGGGTCACGTTGACGCTGATGCCCTCGGCCAGGGTGGCGGTGATGGCCTCGAGGCCTTCGAGGGTGGCCGGGATCTTGATCAGGACGTTGTCCTTGTTGACCTTCTTGTACAGGTGCTTCGCTTCGGCGATGGTGCCGGCGGTGTCCCAGGCCAGGCGGGGGTCGACCTCGATGGAGACGCGGCCGTCGACGCCCCTGGTGGCCGCGGCGACCGGGGCGAACAGGTCGCAGGCGTCGGCGACGTCGGTGGTGGTGATTTCGAAGACGGTCTCTTCGACGGTGGCGCCGGCGGCGGCCTGGGCGGCGATCACGGCGTCGTAGTCGTGGCCGGCGGTGATGGCGGCGTGGAAGATCGACGGGTTGGTGGTGACGCCAACGACGTTCTTCTCTTCGATGAGCTTGCGCAGGGTGCCGGTCTGCAGGCGGCCGCGGGAGAGGTCGTCGAGCCAGATCGAGACGCCGGCGTCGGAGAGCTGCTGGGTGGGGGTAGTCATTTCATAACTCCTGGAAATCATGGGTTCCGGGGGCACAGCGTCCCCCGGAACCGTGGTGGTGGATCAGTTGGTGAGGCCGGCGAGGGATTCCTTCGCGGCGGCGGCGACTGCTTCTGCCGTGATGCCGAATTCCTGGAAGAGGCGCTTGTAGTCCGCGGACGCGCCGAAGTGCTCCAGGGAGATGGAACGGCCGGCGTCGCCGACGAATTCCTTCCAGCCCAGGGCCAGTCCGGCTTCGACCGAGACGCGTGCCTTCACGGCCGGGGGCAGCACGGCGTCGCGGTAGGCGGCGTCCTGCTTGTTGAACCATTCCACGCAGGGCATGGACACCACACGGGTGGGGATGCCTTCTGCCTGCAGCGCTTCGCGGGCGTTGACGGCGAGCTGGACCTCGGAGCCGGTGCCGATCAGGATGACCTGCGCTTCGGCGGTGGAGCCGTCCTTCGACGCCTCGGCAAGGACGTAGCCGCCCTTCTCGACGCCGGCGGTGGAGCCGAAGGTGTCGCCGTCGGCGACGCCGGTGCCGCGGGCGTAGGTGGGGATGTTCTGCCGGGTCAGGACGATGCCGGCGGGGTTTTCATGGTTTTCCAGCATGGCCTTCCAGGCCGCGGCGACCTCGTTCGCATCTCCCGGGCGAACGACGTCCAGGCCCGGGATGGCGCGGAGGGAGGCGAGCTGCTCAACGGGCTGGTGCGTGGGGCCGTCCTCGCCCAGGCCGATCGAGTCGTGCGTCCAGACATACAGCGACGGGACTCCCATGAGCGCGCCGAGCCGGATCGCGGGGCGCTGGTAGTCGGAGAAGATCAGGAACGTTCCGGAGAAAGCCCGGGTGCGCCCGTGCAGGGAAATGCCGTTCACGATCGACGCCGCGGCGTGCTCGCGGATGCCGAAGTGCAGGACCCGGCCGTAGGGGTTGCCCTTCCACGCCGCGGTGGACCGGGACGTGGGGATGAATGAGGGCGAGCCCTCGATCGTGGTGTTGTTCGACTCCGCGAGGTCGGCGGAGCCGCCCCAGAGTTCGGGCATGACCGGGCCGATCGCGTTCAGGACCTTCCCGGAGGCGGCCCGGGTGGAGACGTCCTTGCCGGATTCGAAGACCGGCAGGGCGGCTTCGAAGTCGCCCGGGAGCTTCTTCGCTTCGACGCGTTCCAGCAGTGCAGCGGACTCGGGGTTGCCGGCCTGCCACGCCTCGAACGAGGCCTGCCAGTCGGCGCGGGCGGCCGCGCCGCGGTCCTGGACGGCACGGGCGTGGGCCAGAACGTCCTCGTCGACCTGGAAGGCGCGTTCGGGGTCAAAGCCCAGGACCTTCTTCAGGGCTGCGACTTCCTCAGCGCCGAGGGCGGAGCCGTGGATCTTGCCGGTGTTCTGCTTCTTCGGCGCCGGGTACCCGATGATGGTCCGCAGGGAGATGATGGAGGGCTTGCCGGTTTCGGCCTTCGCGGCGAGCAGTGCGGCGTGCAGTTCCTGGATGTCTTCGACGTATTCGCCGGTCCGGGTCCAGTCGACCCGCTGGGTGTGCCAGCCGTAGGCCTCGTAGCGGGCCAGGACGTCCTCGGTGAACGCCACATCGGTGTCGTCCTCGATCGAGATGTGGTTCTCGTCGTAGATCACCACGAGGTTGCCCAGTTCCTGGTGACCGGCGAGCGAGGACGCCTCGGAGGTGACGCCTTCCTGCAGGTCGCCGTCGGAGGCGATCACCCAGACGGTGTGGTCGAACGGGCTCGTGCCGGCGGGAGCGTCGGCGTCGAACAGGCCGCGCATCCGGCGCTGGGAATAGGCGAAGCCGACCGCGGACGCCAGGCCCTGGCCCAACGGGCCGGTGGTGATTTCCACGCCCTTGGTGTGCTTGTATTCCGGGTGGCCGGGGGTCAGCGAGCCCCAGGTCCGCAGCGCCTCCAGGTCCTTCAGTTCCAGGCCATAGCCGGAGAGGAACAGCTGGATGTACAGGGTCAGGGACGTGTGCCCGGGGGACAGGACGAACCGGTCGCGGCCCAGCCAGTCCGGATTCGCCGGGTCGTGGCGCATCAGCTTCTGGAACAACAAATACGCGGCCGGAGCCAGGCTCATCGCCGTCCCCGGGTGGCCGTTTCCGACCTTCTCCACCGCATCCGCGGCCAGCACCCGGACGGTGTCAACCGCGCGCTGGTCCAAGTCAGTCCATGACAGTTCTTGCTCTTCCAAATGTGGCACGAAAACCGGGCCCCTCTCTGTGCTGACGGCCGGCGGTACGCTCTTTTCCCGCCCGGGCACAGTTCGGTGCCCGCTGCGGTTCGTACCAGCCGTTCACCATCGAAACGTTGATCTATCATTCAGACGCAGATGCAGAGCCGCGTGTTCCGGCAAGTGCCTAAATGCGTGCCCGTGTGCGCTGATCTAATGACAGCCTAGTCCCATTCCACTTTGTGGTCAGCGTATATCTCACCAATTGGACCTGATTTCGCTTATATGAATCACCGTCCGCCGCGGGGCCGGTGAACCGGCGTTAACGCGCCGGAATCATGGCGCGGCATTCGGCGGCCGTCCGGCCCGGAGCTCCACGGTATGATGGGTGGTGGCCTTCGACTGGGGCAAGGACACGGGTGTGCGCCGAGCGCGGAGCCCGGTCTGCAGCACAGTGCGTTGCGAAATCCACCCGGGGCTGCCCAGCCAGACAGAACTGCACAGCCAGACAGAACAGAGTGACTGCCACCGTGAGCACAACTAATACGCCGCTGAACGCCTCCCCGGCCTCGGGAAGAATGGGCTTCGGCCGCAAAGCCAAGGCCTACCTGGCGCTCACGAAACCCCGCGTGATCGAGCTGCTGCTCGTCAGCACGCTGCCCACCATGATCTATGCCGAACGCGGCTTCCCGTCGATCGGCCTCATCCTGGCGACGCTGGTGGGCGGCGCGTTCGCAGCAGGTTCCGCCGGCGCCTTCAACTGTTACATCGACCGCGACATCGACAAGCTCATGCACCGCACGGAGAACCGGCCCTTGGTCACCGGTGAGGTAACACCCCGCGAAGCCCTCACCTTCTCCTGGCTGCTGGGCGCGGCGGCGATCGCCATCCTCTGGTTCGGGGCCAACCCGCTCGCCGCGTGGCTCGGGCTCGGCGCCATCGTCTTCTACGTGGTCATCTACACCATGATCCTGAAGCGGCGCACGGCCCAGAACATTGTCTGGGGCGGCGCCGCCGGGTGTTTCCCGGTCCTGATTGCCTGGGCCGCCGTCACCAACACCGTCGAGTGGCCCGCCGTCGTGCTGTTCATGGTGATTTTCCTCTGGACCCCGCCGCACTACTGGCCGCTGTCGATGCGCTACGGCGAGGACTACCGCAACGCCAACGTGCCGATGCTGGGTGCCATCGCCGGTGCGAAGGTGGTGTCGGTGCAGGTGGTCCTCTACGCCTGGGCCATGGTGGCGTGTTCGCTGCTGATGATCCCGGCCGGCGGTGCCGGCTGGGTCTACACGGTGACCGCCGTCGGCGCCGGCGCCTGGTTCCTGTACGAGTCGCACGCCCTGTACAACCGGGCCCAGGCCGGCGACGTTTCCAACAAGGGAGCCATGAAGGTCTTCCACGGCTCCATCAGCTACCTGACCCTGCTCTTCATAGCCCTGGCCGTCGACCCGTTCGTCGGCTCGGCCGTCATGGGCGGCTGATCCTCCCCGTTCATCTGCCCGACGCTCCCTCACCACTGGTGGGGGAGCGTCAGCTGTATCAGGGGGACGGTCCTTTTCGGTCCCGGGGTATCCTTACGAACCGGCCAGGCGACACAACCCCAGGGGGAGCCCGTGATCAACCGCAGCGACGTACTTCAGGCGCAGAACCGCATCAGTGGCCACGTGCGGCGCACACCGTTGCTCCGCGGGGGTACCGCTGCCGCCCCGCTCTGGTTCAAATGTGAGTTCCTGCAGCACACGGGCGTCTTCAAGGCACGCGGCGCCTTCAACCGCCAGCTCGCCGCCCGGGAGCGCGGGGAGCTGGACCCGGCCATCGGCGTGGTGGCGGCGTCGGGCGGCAACGCGGGTTTGGCGAACGCGTACGCCGCCGCGGTCCTCGGTGTGCCGGCGACGGTGTTCGTCCCGGAGAACGCCCCGCGGGTAAAGGTCGAGCGTCTCCTCGCGTACAACGCCACGGTCCGGCAGGTCGGCGTCGAGTACGCGGAGGCGTTCGCGGCCGCAATGCACTACGTGGAAGATACCGGCGCCCTGTTCTGCCATGCGTACGACCAGCTGGAAATCGCGGCAGGCGCGGGCACTCTGGCCGAGGAAATCCTTGAGGACGAGCCCGGCATCGACACGATCGTCGTCGCCGTCGGCGGTGGCGGACTCTATGCGGGCGTGGCGGCAGCTGCCGAGGGCCGGGCCCGCGTCGTCGCGGTCGAGCCCTTCACCATCCCCACGCTGCACGCGGCCCTCGACGCCGGCCGCCCGGTCGATGTGGCCGTTTCGGGCGTCGCCGCGGATTCCCTCGGGGCCAGACGTGTGGGTGGGATCGCCTTCAGCATCGCCTCACGCGTCCCGCCGGCCTCTGTGCTGGTGGACGACGCCGCCATCGTCGCCGCACGGTCACAGTTGTGGAGCGATTACCGGATCCCCGCCGAATACGGGGCTGCGGCTGCGTTCGCGGCGCTCACGTCAGGGGCTTACACACCCGCCGAAGGGGAACGTGTCGCAGTGATCGTCTGCGGGGCGAACACCGATGCCTGCACGCTGGAGAACGACGCGGGCAGCGACTGAATAGCCGACTGAAGGGTGCCGACTAACCGTGCCGGGAAGCGGCGCTGCCGGCCGGCTGCCGGTCCGGATGGTAGCGGGCCGAATAGTGCTGGTCGAAGCGGGTCCGCGCGATCCGCCCGAGCCGTTCGACGGTGTGCCAGCTGATGAGCGCAATGAGCAGGGTCACCACGATGGCGGACACCGCGATGAGCGGTGGCAGATCGGCCGTGGAGCCGCCGTTGAGCCAGAGAATGACGGCGTAGTTCCAGAGGTACGCGGCGTACGAGACGGTGCCCAGCAGCTGCACCGGGGCCGTCCACTTCGGCATCACTGCGGTTCGGGAGGCGGCCAGTGCGACCAGGACAGCCGCGGCGGCCATGGCCAGCGGGCCGCCAATGAACATGAAGGCCGGCGTTTCGTTGGCCTTCGGGAAGTAGATCAGCGCGGTTAGGACGGCGACGGAACCGAGCAGGGCCGCACGCCGGAGCCAACGGCCGGTGAACCAGTTGAACACATGGACCCTGTACAACCGCAGGGCCGAACCGATGATTAGTCCCAGCCCCCACGTGGTCGGCAGCGCGTAGACCAGCGCGTGAAGTTGCGGGGCCAGGGACACCATTGCCAGCACACTGGCCGACATGAGGAACAGCGCGACGGCGGCGGACCAGCCAATCAGCCGTCCCTGGCGGTTGCGCCGCAGGGCGAGCACCAGCAGCGCGGGCCAGATCAGGTAGAACTGTTCTTCCACCGCCAGCGTCCAGAGCGGTCCGATCGCCATGCTGACGTCGAACGGCAGGGGGAGGTCTTTGAGGTAGCCAAGACCGGCGAGGACCGTGTAGCCCACGATTCCCTTGGACCGGTCACCGAGGACGTCGGTGGCCAATTCGACGATCGCGTATACGCCCAGGAGAGAGACCAGTGCCGGCACCAGCCGGAAGGCCCTGTGCGCGTAGAAGCGTCCGTAACGAATTTTTCGGTGCCGTTCGATATCGCCGACCAGCACGTTGGTGATCAGGTAACCGCTCAACACGAAGAAGGCAATGACACCCACGATGCCGGCGCCCTGGAATATGCCGGGCCAGGAATGTCCGAGCAGGACCGCGCCCACGGCGGCACCGCGAAGAACGTCCAGGCCGTCCAGCCGCGGGCGCTTTGCAGTATGTTGGACCGTCTGTGCGGGCCTTTCGCGGACTAGTAACGCCACATATCCTCCGGTGCCTCAGTCTGGCCGGTTCCGATTCCAGCTGCATCAAGGCAAAACCGCGCCGTCCGTCTATCCATGGATGCGATTGCGGCGCCAGTTCTGCGCCCTATCCAAGTATTCCCGCCCTGGCTGGACGAAACCTGACGCCAGCTCTGTGGCTGCCCGGCTCTGCGGTTGCCCAGCTAAAGGGCGGGCCCGAAAAGGGGCCACAGCATCCAGTATTCCGAAATCTTTCCCGTTTGGACAAGTGACTGGCCAGTAACCGGGCGTCGAGGGGGGACGCCTTAAGGCTTCTTTAGAGATTGTGGGCCACCAGCTCCAGCCCGATTACCAGCAGGCTCAACACGACTTCGGCGAACATGATGGCAGCCTTGTGACGGAGCGGGATCTCGAGGCGGCGGATCGCGAGGAACCCGACGATGCCGAGCGAGACAACCAGAACAGCGACTGCCCACCCGAGGGCAACGGCCGTCGACCACAGACCAAGGCCGGCTGCCGTGAGGAGGAGCAGCGGGGTGACCAGGACGCCGAGGCCGCCCGCGCTGACCGTGATCATGTGGTGCAGTTCCTCACCGGTGGGAAGCTTCGAATGAACAGTCAGGTGGCTCAGGAGGTCGGCGACGAAAATCCCCAGCAGGGAGCCGATCACCACGATGCTGAGCGTCGCCGCCGCTGCCAGCGGCGTGGTCTCGTCCGCGTGGCTCCGAAGCGCCAACACCACGGCCAGGCTCGTGAAGATGATGTAGACGCGTTCTTTGAGGCTCGCCGCGCGTTGGCGGGCTGAGGGTGAAGGAGGCACGGTCGGTTCTGTCGCTTGCATCAGAGAAGGCCTTCCGGTCAGCGTCACGGGAACGAACGAGGAAAGCCCACGGCCGCGACGATCCATGTCCATGCCATCCCATAGTCCACCCGGAAATCCCGTCAAGGCCAGCCCCCGGGAGGTGAAAGCGGTACTGGTCATTGTTGCCGCAGCGCCCGTACGAGTGCCCAGACAGCGACAGACAGCAAACGCGGGGCCACTTACGGCCCGTCCTGGCGTGCCGGAAGGGCGGTAAGCGACCCCGCGATGCTTTTGTTCAGGGTGCTTCGGCTGGTTAGTCCACCGGGCTGTAGCGGGCGAGGTCTGCGGCGTTGGTCGCCGCGCTCATCAGAAGCGCCGCCGCCAGCATGTGAGCGCCGACGAGCAGCGCCGGGATGCCGTTGTAGTACTGCGTGAAGCCGATTGCGGCCTGCAGCACCGTGACGCCCAGGAGCATGAACACCGCGGAGCGGAACGGCCCCTGAATCAGGCCGCGGACCACCAGGACCAACGCGAACAGCGCGCCGGCGGTCACCAGGTAGGCGGGCACGGCGTGGATGTGCGCGAACAGGTCCCAGTCGAGGTCGTTGCGCGGGGCGTTCGCGTCCCCGGCATGCGGACCGGCGCCGGTCACCACCACACCGAGGCAGACCGCGACGGCGGAGAGGACCGCGACGGCGGTCATCACCGGGCGGGCAACGCCCGGCAGGGCGGGAAGCTGCACGGTCCGGGCCTTGCCCGTACGGTCGTAGGCCCGGTTCACCAGAAGGGTCGCGAGGACCACGAGGGCCATGGACACGAGGAAGTGCAGGCCAACGACCCACGGGTTCAGCTGGGTCAGCACCGTGATGCCGCCGATGACGGCCTGGGCCGGGATACTTGCGAGCAGGCCGAGGGCCAGCAGGAAGAGGTCGCGGCGCTCCTTGCGGAGGTTCCACAGATAGACCAGCATCATCACGGCGACGGCCGCCAGCGCAAACGTCAGGAGCCGGTTGCCGAATTCGATGATTCCGTGGATCCCCATTTCCGGGGTGGTCGCCAGGGATCCCTCCGTGCAGCGCGGCCACGTGGGGCAGCCAAGGCCCGAGGCCGTCAGGCGGACGGCGCCGCCGGTCACCACCAGGACGATCTGGCCAATGAGGGACAGCACGGCCAGCCGCCTGACCGTCTTATCGACGCGGACTGGCAGCCGGGAGGTGATTCCGGAGACAATCCGGGGAGTTCGTGACGCCGTGCTCACAGTATTCTCAATTCCACTTAAACCAACGGGTTGCTGCGCCGCCGGCGATCGCCGTCCAGAGCAGCAGGACAAGAACGGCGGCACCATTGACGCTGCCGTACAGGAAAACATCCCTCAGCGCCTGGCCCAGCGCGCCGGAGGGGAGGAAATGCACCACGGCCTGGGCCAGCGCCGGGAGCCGTTCGGCCGGAATCACGATTCCGCCCAGCGCGCCGAGCAGGATCCAGAGCAGGTTGGTGATGGCCAGGGTCGCCTCCGGCCGGACCGTCCCGGCGACCAGCAGCCCGAGTGCCGTGAAGGCGGCGGCGCCGAGGACCAGGATGGCCAGCCCGGGCAGCCAGCCCGCGGGATTGGGCTGCCAGCCCAGCAGCAGGGCCACCGCGGTCACGATGAGCACCTGCAGGAACAGCACCGCCAGGACGGCCAGGATCTTCCCCGCAATCAGGCCGGTGCGGCCCAGGGGTGTCGTGGAAAGAAAGCGCAGGACGCCGTAGCGGCGGTCGAAGCCGGTGGAGATGCCCTGCCCGGTGAAGGCCGTGGACATGGCGCACAGGGCCAGGATGCCGGGGACGGCGACATTGATGCGGCTCGAACCGAGTCCGTCCAGCAGGGGAGTCACGGTCAGGCCGACCATGGCCAGCAGCGGCAGCACGATCGCGAGGATCAGCTGCTCGCCGTTCCTGAGCATGGTGACTGTCTCGTACTGCCCCTGCAGCAAGATGCGGCGCAGCAGGGAAGCGGGGGCGCTGCCATGCGCGGCAGGGGGCTCGCCGGCACGGCGTGCGCTCTCCAGCGGGGCGCCACCTGTTACGCGGGTCATCGGATCTCCCTTCCGGAGATGTCCAGGAAGACGTCCTCGAGGCTGCGCGCTTCAAGGCTCAGGGAGCTGGGCATGATCCCGCGCTGGGCCCACCACGCGGTGATCGCGGCGAGGTCGGCGGGGGTCAGGGCTCCGGTCACGGCGTAACTGCCCGCCCGCGCCTCGGTGACGTCGACGCCGTCGGGCAGCACGCCGGCGAAGTCCAGGCCGGGTTCGGTTTCGAACAACAAGGTGCGGATGTGCTGCGACGCGTCGCCGGCCGGGAGCTGGTGGCGCAGGAGCTGGGCGACGGTGCCCTCGGCGACGTTGCGGCCGGCGTCGATGATGTAGACGTAGTCCGCCAGCCGCTGGGCGTCGTCCATCAGGTGCGTCGTCAGGATGATGCCCATGCCGCTGTTCCGCAGTTCGGAGATGAGATCGAAGACCATTTGGCGGGACTGCGGGTCGAGGCCCGCGCTGGGCTCGTCGAGGAACAGGACCTCCGGATTGCCGACCAGCGCCGCGGCCAGGGCGAGGCGCTGTTTCTGCCCGCCGGACAGGCGCCGCACGTTGGTGCGGCTGAAGGAGTCGATGCCCAGGCGGCCGATGAGTTCATCCACCGGCCACGGGTCCTGGTACATGCCGGCGATGTGCCGCAGCAGGGGGATAGGCCGGGCCGACGGCGGCAGGCCGCCGTCCTGCAGCATCACGCCCACCCGGGCACGGAGGCCCGCGCCGGCCGAATCCGGATCGTGGCCGAGTAGGCTGATGGCGCCGGCGGTGCGCTTTTGCAGCCCCTGGGCGCATTCGATGGTGGTGGTCTTGCCCGCGCCATTGGCGCCGAGCAGGGCCGTGACTTGGCCGCGTTCGGCGATGAGGGAAAGGCCGCTGACCACGCGCAGCATCTTGCCGTCGAGGGTGGGCAGTGGACCAACATCCTTGACAAGCCCGCTGATGGTCAAAACGGGGGATTCGGGAGATCGCACCACAGCATTCTACGCGATGTAGTACGTCGGCCCCTCGGAGGGGCGGTCCCGCAGGCAAGCCATGCCTTACTGGAATGCCGGACTAAATTACGACATGATTGTGTTGTGTATTCCATGAGCGCCCCTGTGTCCGGAACTACGGTGTCCGGAGCCGCTGTGTCCGGATCCGCTGCGTCCGCAGTCCCGTCCGGGCGCGGCGCCGCGCGCGTCAGGCCTGCCCGGGCACACGTGGCGGCCGTTCCGGACGCCGTTCCCGCGGCCGCCGGCACCCACACGCACGACGCCGAAGAGCGCACGCGTGACCGCGTCCTGAACGCGGTGCTGGAACACGGACCCATCAGCGCAGCCGAACTCGGCGACCTCCTGGGCTTCACTCCGGCCGCCGTGCGCCGCCACCTGGACCACCTCGCGCGCACCGGAGTGATTGAGGTCAAGCGGGTTGCCCGCGCCGGTGCCGGCGCCGGACGGCCCGCCCGCCGCTACGTCCTGAGCTCCCAGGGCCAGTCGAACCTGGGCAACGACTACCTCGACATCGCCTCCGTGGCGCTGCGCCGGCTCGGCGAGGCGGCCGGCCCCGAGGCCGTGCGGCAGTTCGCCGTCGAGCGGTTCGCCGACATGGAGCGCCGCTACGCGCCGGAGATCGAGCAGGCAGGACCGGACATCACGGCCCGCGCCCAGGCTCTCTCCGCGGCGCTGAGCCGCGACGGGTTCGTCGCCTCGGCGCAGTCGATCGAAGCCAAGGCCCCGCTCCCGGCGGCGCTCTCCAGCGTCCAGCTCTGCCAGGGGCACTGCCCCATCCAACACCTGGCTGCCCAGTTCCCCGTGTTCTGCGACGTGGAGACCGACGTGTTCTCCCGGCTGGTCGGCGTCGATGTGCGCCGGCTGTCCACCCTGGCACGCGGCGGGCACGTCTGCACCACCCACATACCTACGGGCCGTCCGGCCGCCGTCGGGACTCCCGGTCCCGCTGCACCGGTCAACCCGGACGAAGTATCCAACCATCTCCAAGAAAGGCCGTGATGACGGACCAACTATCAGAGAAGAAGGTTGCTGGCTCTACTGTGATTTCGGAGATTCTGGAAAAGAATCCCGAGCTCCACGGAATTGGCACCTATGAGTACGGCTGGGCCGACAAGAACGACGTCGGGGCCAACGCCCGCCGCGGCATCGACGAAGACGTTGTTCGCGATATTTCGGCCAAGAAGAACGAGCCGGAATGGATGCTCGATCTCCGGCTCAAGGGCCTGAAGTACTTCGACCGCAAGCCCATGCCCACCTGGGGCGCGGACCTGTCCGGCATCGACTTCGACAACATCAAGTACTTCGTGCGCTCCACCGAGAAGCAGGCCGCCACCTGGGAAGACCTGCCCGAGGACATCCGGAACACCTACGAGAAGCTGGGGATCCCGGAAGCCGAGCGCAGCCGCCTCGTCTCCGGCGTCGCCGCCCAGTACGAGTCTGAAGTGGTCTACCACCAGATCCGCGAGGACCTGGAAGCCCAGGGCGTCATCTTCCTGGACACCGACACCGCGCTGCGCGAACACCCGGAGATCTTCCAGGAGTACTTCGGCACCATCATCCCGGTGGGCGATAACAAGTTCGCGTCGCTGAACACTGCCGTCTGGTCCGGCGGTTCCTTCGTGTACGTGCCCAAGGGCGTCCACGTGGACATCCCGCTGCAGGCCTACTTCCGCATCAACACGGAAAACATGGGCCAGTTCGAGCGCACGCTGATCATCGCCGACGAGGACTCCTACGTCCACTACATCGAAGGCTGCACCGCGCCGATCTACACCTCGGACTCGCTGCATTCCGCCGTCGTGGAAATCATCGTGAAGAAGGGCGCCCGCGTCCGCTACACGACCATCCAGAACTGGTCCACCAACGTGTACAACCTGGTCACCAAGCGCGCCATCTGCGAAGAGAACGCCACCATGGAGTGGATCGATGGCAACATCGGCTCCAAGGTCACCATGAAGTACCCGGCCGTCTACCTCGTGGGCGAAGGCGCCAAGGGCGAGACGCTGTCCATCGCGTTCGCCGGCGAAGGCCAGCACCAGGACACCGGCTCCAAGATGGTCCACATCGCGCCCAACACCAAGAGCTCGATCATCTCCAAGTCCGTGGCCCGCGGCGGCGGCCGTGCTGCCTACCGCGGCCTGGTCCAGGTCCGCGAAGGCGCCAAGCACTCGGCCAACACGGTCCGCTGCGACGCGCTCCTGGTGGACACCATCAGCCGGTCGGATACCTACCCGTACATCGACATCCGCGAGGACGACGTCACGATGGGCCACGAGGCCACGGTCTCGCGGGTCAGCGAAGAGCAGTTGTTCTACCTGATGTCCCGCGGCATGCGCGAAGACGAGGCCATGGCGATGATCGTCCGCGGCTTCATCGAGCCGATTGCCCGCGAACTGCCGATGGAATACGCCCTCGAGCTGAACCGACTGATTGAACTGCAGATGGAAGGATCGGTCGGTTAATGACTGACATCACTACTGAAAAGGCCCGCGTCGGCGCGCCCTCAGCCCAGCCGTTCATCAACGGCTTCACCGAGGAAGGCGAAAGCCTCTCACCGCTGAACGCCGCGGAGTCCAAGGCTCCGCTGGCCGGCGAAGCCGTCAAGCGCCACTCGCACGGCGGCGGCGTCGGCGTACCGGACAGCTCACGCGCCGGCCGCCTGACCTCCTACAAGCTGGCGGACTTCAAACCGCTGACCGGCATGGAGGAGGACTGGCGCTTCACCCCGCTCAAGCGCCTCCGCGGCCTGCACACCGAGGTCCTCACCGGTGCGGCGCCGGCCGTGCGCGTCACCGCTCCGGACAGCGTCAGGGTCGAGACCGTCGGCCGTGACGACCGCCGGATCGGCTCCGCCGCCATCCCCGAGGACCGCGTCTCCGCGAACGCCTGGGAGAACTTCACCGAGGCCACCGTCATCACGGTCCCGTCCGAGGTCGAGGTGGAGGGCGAGGTCAGCGTGCTGCTGACCGGCCAGGGCACCGAAGCTTCCGCGCAGCACGTCGTGATCGTCGCGGAAAAGTTCTCCAAGTCCGTCGTCGTCCTGGACCACCAGGGCACCGCCGTCGTCTCGGAAAACATCGAAATCCTCGTTGAGGAGGGCGCGCAGCTGACCGTCATCTCGCTCCAGGAATGGAACGACGACGCCGTCCACGCCTCCTCCCAGCAGGCGAAGCTCGGCCGCGACGCGAAGTTCAAGCACATCGTGGTCAGCCTCGGCGGCGACCTCGTGCGCGTCACACCCTCGGCACGCTTCACCGCCCCGGGCGGCGAAGTGGAACTGTTCGGCCTGTACTTCGCCGACGCCGGCCAGCACCTCGAGCAGCGCCTGTTCGTGGACCACGCCGTGGCCAACTGCAAGTCCAACGTCCTGTACAAGGGCGCCCTGCAGGGCCGCAACGCGCACACCGTGTGGGTCGGTGACGTTCTGATCCGCAAGGAAGCAGAAGGCACCGACACCTACGAGGCCAACCGCAACCTGGTCCTGACCGACGGTGCCCGCGCCGATTCCGTGCCGAACCTTGAGATTGAGACCGGCCTGATCGCCGGCGCCGGCCACGCCAGCGCCACCGGACGATTCGATGATCAGCACCTGTTCTACCTCATGGCCCGTGGTATCCCGGAAGAGGTGGCCCGCCGCCTGGTGGTCCGCGGGTTCCTGAACGAAATCATCCAGAAGATCAACGTTCCCGCCATCGAAGAGCGCCTCACGGAAGCCGTCGAGCGCGAACTCGCGGCGACCAACCACTAGTGCGCAGCACGAGAGAACACGGACGACATCAATGACTGAACAGCCAAAGGGCGAGCTAGTCTGCAACGCCAGCGAGATCCAACTCAAGCAGGCGCTGCGGATCCTGATCGACGACTACCCGGTAGCGATCGTGAAGGACTCGATGGGGGAGATCCACGCCATCGGCGACACCTGCTCGCACGCGGACATCTCCCTCTCCGAAGGAGAAGTCGAAGGCTGCAAGATCGAATGCTGGGGCCACGGCTCCCAGTTCGACCTGCGCAGCGGCGAGCCGCTCCAGCTGCCGGCCTATGATCCCGTTCCCGTGTTTGCCGTGACCGTCCTGGATGACGAGGTCTACGTGGACTTCACCAACGTCCTGAACGGCGCCGAGGCTCCAAACTTCAGCTAGCTGCCTGCAGCCGGCATCCCGCACAAGAAAACTTATCGCCAAGAAAACGCACAGTGCCGAGGGCACGGTGCAGAGGAGAACAAGACACATGTCGACTCTTGAGATCAAGGACCTGCACGTCAGCATTGACACCGAGCAGGGCACCAAGGAAATCCTGAAGGGCGTCAGCCTGACCATCAGGACCGGCGAGACGCACGCCATCATGGGCCCCAACGGCTCCGGCAAGTCCACGCTGGCGTCCACCATCGCCGGGCACCCGCGCTACAACGTCACCTCCGGCACGATCACCCTCGACGGTGAAGACGTCCTCGCCATGAGCGTCGACGAGCGCGCCCGCGCCGGCCTGTTCCTCGCCATGCAGTACCCCGTCGAGGTCCCGGGCGTGAGCATGACCAACTTCCTGCGCACCGCCAAGACCGCGATCGACGGCGAAGCCCCCAAGCTGCGCACGTGGACCAAGGACGTCAAGGCCGCCATGGCGCAGCTGCGCATCGACGCCGACTTCACCCAGCGCAACGTCAACGAAGGCTTTTCCGGCGGCGAGAAGAAGCGCGTCGAGATCCTCCAGCTCGAGCTCTTCAAGCCGAAGTTCGCCATCCTCGACGAGACCGACTCCGGCCTGGACGTCGACGCGCTCAAGGTTGTCTCCGAGGGCGTCAACCGCGCCCACGGCGAAGGCAACATGGGCACCCTGCTCATCACGCACTACACCCGGATCCTGCGCTACATCAAGCCGGACTTCGTGCACGTGTTCGTCGATGGCCAGGTTGTGGAAGAGGGCGGCCCGGAGCTCGCCGACCGCCTCGAAGACGAAGGCTACGACCGCTACGCCACCGGCGCAGGGGCGGCCACCATCGCTGCCGCCTCGGCTGCAGCCCAGGCGTAGTTAGGACTCCGCAATGACCGAACTCAATGTGGCCCGCACGGGCCTCGAGGATGTCGAAGAGGCGCTCAAGGATGTGATCGACCCGGAACTCGGGGTGAACATCGTTGATCTGGGCCTGCTGTACGGTCTGAAATACTCCGACGACGACGGCGCCCTGCTGATCGACATGACGCTCACCACCGCCGCATGCCCGCTCACCGACGTGATCGAGGAGCAGGTCGGCAAGGCCCTGGACGGGATCGTCGACGATTGGCGGCTCAACTGGGTGTGGATGCCGCCATGGGGTCCGGAACGGATCACCGAGGACGGCCGCGACCAGATGCGCGCCCTGGGCTTCAACATCTAGATCCGCACCCACAGCTTTACCGCACGTCCGGGCCGGCATGGCCCGGGCGTGAACGACGGCGGCCCCACCTCATTGAGGCGGGGCCGCCGTCGTTATTTCTCTCCGTCATTTCCTTCCGGCATTCCCGCCGCCGTTCCCATATCGTCCCGGCGGTGGTCTGATAAAGACAACGGGTCCACGCGCTTCGGGCCGGGCACGCCGTCGAACAGGAGGCACACGCGAATGGATGCCACGTCACCGCCGCGGCCCTCCGATGCCGGCAAGGACTTCGTGGTTGTCGAGGACAGCGGCGACTTCTCCTACTACCGGTCCAGGGAAGCCCTGCTGGCCGACTTCGAATATGTCGGCGAAGCTCCGTGCATCATGGACCGCAGCGCCGCTACGTACCGCCTGGAGCTGGACGAGAACCGCCACCTGCGCATGGGACCGCCCCTGGGATCGGTGGAGTTCCACTGGCTGCGCCAGGCCCTCGCCGAGGCGCGTGACGTGCATCCCGAGTCCCACCGGCTGCAGCGGGTGGACCCCGCCGGGCTCGCCGGGCTCGTGGCCGGACTGTTCGAGACGCTGCAGCTGGAACGCGGAACCGATGCTGAGCTGGGGCTTTGGAGCCTGGACATTGACGGTCTGGCGACGCGGCGCAATGCGCTGGCCGACGTCGACCGCCTCCTGGCCGGAAACGACCGCCTGGACTCGGTCCTGGTGACCGACCCCTTCGGGCACCAGTACCGGCCCGTGTGGCACGCGAAGCACCGGCACCTGGGCCACGCCGGATTCCTCAGCTATGTCGAGGTCCCGGTCCGGCGCCGGCCGCGCGGGTGAGGCCTCGGGTGTAGGCCGGAGAGCTGGGACCAGAGGGCTGGGACCAGGGGGGTGGGGCTAAGGCGTTGCCACCGCGAACGTGTCGCACTTGTTGATGTCCCCGGTGGTGTACCCCTGGTAGAACCACTTTTGCCGCTGGGCACTTGACCCGTGGGTCCATGCCTCCGGTGAGACGCGGCCCGTGGCGGCCTTCTGGATACGGTCGTCACCGACGGCCGAGGCCGCCGACAGGGCGTCCTTCACGTCCTGGTCAGTGAAGGGGTCGAGATAGGGCTGGCCGGTCTTGGGATCCGCCTGCGTTGTTGCATAGTGAGCCCACAGCCCTGCGTAGCAGTCGGCCTGGAGCTCAACCCGGACACCCCCGGAACCGGGTCCCTGCGGATCCTGTTGCGCCCGGTCGAGGTCGCCAAGCAGGTTCTGGACGTGGTGGCCGAATTCGTGGGCCACCACATATTCCTGCGCCAGGGGGCCGCCGGAGGAGCCAAACCGGTCCACCAGCTCCTGGAAGAAGCCGGGATCGAAGTACGCCGTGGTGTCGACAGGGCAGTAGAACGGCCCCACGTCCGAGGTGGCGGCGCCGCAGCCGGTGTTGGTTCCGCCGGTGAAGATCACCGCCTTCGGCCGCGGGTACTTGGTGTTGTACTGGGCCAGGTAGGCCGGCCAGAAGGCGTTCAGGCTGTTGACCGTGCCGGTGATCCTGCAGTCGAGGCGGGCGTCGGCGTCGGCGCCGGTCTGGCACGCGGGGGCAGAGCCCTGGCTCTGCGTCTGCGGCTCCTGGACGGTGCCGGCCAGACCCTCGAGAAGCTGGGGATTGATGCCAAAGAGGGCTGCCAGCAGCAGGATGATGCCGCCGCCGATCCCGCCGCCGATCATCGGGCCGCGGCCCATCCCGCGTCGGTCCTGGACTTGTGACGGGTCCAGCGGGGCATTGTCGTTAAAGCTCATGGAGTCACAATATCCCGCACACGCAGCCGCGGCGCCCGGCAACGCTAAAGTTGGTTCGATGCCTTTTCTCGACAGACTCCAGCGCTGGGCCGATGACCGTCCCGACGAGACAGCCGTCGTCGTGGCCGGAGAGCACCTCAGCTGGTCCGGCCTGCGGGACAAAGCGGCGGCCCTGGTGCCCTCGGCGCCGGCCATCACCGTGCTGTCCGAACAAAATTCAACCCACTTCGCCGTAGCGTTCGCCGCGGCCGTCGCTGGTGAGCGGCAGTGCGCCGTGTTGGACCCGGCCTGGCCCCAGCAACTCCAGGACGGCATCACCGCCCGCATCGCCGGGTCGGAAACGCGTCCGGCGCGCGCAGTTCCCGGGCCGGGGACCGGGCTGGCCGACGGGCCGCCGGAGACCTCGTTCCTGGTCGGCCTGACGTCCGGCACCACCTCGGTGCCCAAGGCGTTCACCCGCTCGCGGCGGTCCTGGCAGGAATCCTTCGAGGCCTCCATTGAATTCTTCGCACTGACGCAGGACGACAAGTCCCTGGCTCCCGGGCCGCTCGCGGCAAGCCTGAACCTCTACGCCCTCGCCGAATGCCTGTACGCCGGCGCCGAGTTCCACAGCCTGGACCACTTCGATGTCGGCGCCGCCCACGCGGCCGTCAGCCACGACGGCATCACCCGACTGGTCCTGGTGCCCACCATGCTCCGGCTGCTCAGCGAGCGGGGCCTGGCCGGCGGTGTCGATGCCTCCGGCATCCGCAGCATCATCTGCGCCGGTTCCAAGCTGGACGCCCGGACGCTGGAGGCGGCCCGGCGCTGGGCCCCCAACGCGACCATTTTCGAGTACTACGGCGCCTCCGAGCTCAGCTTCGTCTCGGGCGCCGGGTTGCGTCCGGGCGAGCCCGTCGAGCCGGGCGGGACCGGCATCGGAAAGCCCTTTCCCGGCGTCGAAATCCGCATCCTCGACGACGACGGCGCCGAACTCCCGGACGGCAGCGACGGCAACATCTGCGTCCGCAGCGGCATGGTCAGCAACGGCTACCTGTGGGGTGACGACGGCCAGGCGCTGCGCTGTTTCGACGGCTGGTACACCGTGGGGGACCAGGGCTACCTCTCCGACGGGACCCTGCACATGCTGGGCCGCCGCTCCGACATGATCATCACCGCCGGCACCAACGTCTACCCGCATGAGGTTGAGATGGCGCTGGCCTCCGTCCCGGGCGTCGCGGCGGCCGTGGCGGCCGGCATGCTTGACGATCTTCGCGGCCAGCGCGTCGTGGCCGGCGTCGTGCCCTCGCACGGAGCGGTCACCGCCACCCAGCTGCGGTCCGGGATCGACGATGTGCTGGCCCGGAACAAGCGCCCCCTGGAGTACTTCGTGCTGACGGAGCTGCCCCTGACGGACCGCGGCAAAATCAGCCGGCAACTGCTGCTGGACTGGCTGGCCCGGAACGATCCCAGGATCCGGCGTCTTGGCTGAGCCGCGCGCGGGCAGCGGGCCGGCAGCACCCGGGCGGCCGATCCGCGCAACGTCGTTCCCCGGGCTGTCTTTCCCGGGACTGCTGCCTGAGGACAGGCAGCCGGTGATCATCGCCGCGCGCCGGACGCCGCTGTGCCGCGCCAACGGGGCACTGAAGAGGCTCCGCGCCCACGAACTCCTGGCCCCGGTGCTCCGCAGCCTGCTCGCCGATGCCGGCGACGGCACCGGGGAATCCGTGACCGACGTCGTGATCGGCAACGCCGTGGGCGGCGGCGGAAACGTGGCCCGGCTCGCCGCGCTGGAGGCAGGCCTGCCGGTCACCGTCCCCGGCGTCACCGTGGACCGGCAATGCGGCTCCGGTCTGGACGCGATCGTCCTGGCCTCCCGGCTGGTCGCGGCGGGCGGCGGCGGCCTGTACCTCGCGGGCGGCGTCGAGAGCATCAGCACGGCTCCGCTCCGCGCCCACCGCAACGACGACGGCAGCCCCGACTTTTACAGCCGGGCCCAGTTCGCGCCGCTCAGCTTCGGCGATCCCGACATGGGGGTGGCGGCCGAGAACGTCGCCGCCCGCTTCGGCATCAGCCGGGAACGCCAGGACGCTTTCGCGCTCCGCAGCCACCAACGCGCCCTGGCAGCCGCGGCCGCCGGGACGTTCGACGCCGAAATCGTGCCCCTCGCCGCCGGCTCCGGCGCGTCCGCGGCAGTCGACGACGGGCCGCGGCCGAGTCTTGGCCCGGCCCTGATGGCCCGTTTCCCGCCCGTTTTTGCCAGCGGCGGCACGGTCACGGCCGGTAACTCCTGCTTCGACGCCGACGGTGCCGCCGCCGTCGTTGTCACGTCCATGGAGCGGGCCCGGCAGCTGGGCGCCGCCGACGGGCTGCTGGTCCTGGGAACCGACACTGCCGGAGTGGCGCCGCAGCTGCTGGGCATCGGCGCGGCCGCGGCGGCCGAACGGCTCCTGGCGGCGCACGGACTGAGTGCCGCGGACGTGGGCCTGGTGGAATTCAACGAGGCCTTCGCGGCCCAGACGCTCGCGTGCTTTGACCAGCTGGGAATCGACCCGGAACGGGCCAACCTCGACGGCGGCGCCCTGGCCCTCGGTCACGCCTATGGAGCCTCGGGCGCGGTACTGGTCACCCGGCTGCGCGCACAGGCCCGCAGGTCCCCGGAGCCGGGGCAGCTTGCCCTGGCGATGATCAGCATCGCAGGCGGCATGGGCACGGCCGCGCTGCTGGGGTACGCGCGCCTCGACTAGCCCCTCGGCGGACATGCCCATTCTTCACCGCGCAGGGTGGACATATGGGCTACATGTCCACTGGCGGCGGGCAGGGGAGGGCATGCCCCCGTGCCCGGTGCGGGCATGCTCTGCCGTGGCCTCGGGGAAGGGTCATGCCCATTTTTGGGCACGAGGAGCGGGCACGGCCGCGGCGTGGCGGCGGTGAAGCCGTGCCTAGTAGACGGAACCTTCCAAGAGTTCTGAGAGTCGGCTGGCGGCGCGCCGGAGTTCAGGAACGCCGGCCTCGAGGCCGGCTTCGGTGGCTGACTCAACGGGGCTGGTTAGTGCCATGGACTCACTGGGGCGTCGGGTTCCGTTCGGCACAGCGACGGCGACGGACAGCACGCCGGTGGCACGCTCATCGGCCGAATACGCGTAATCGACGCCGGGTTCGGGCAGGCGTGCGCGGAGCTCGTCGGCGGTAAACGTACTCTCCTCATGGCCGGATGCGACGGCCGCGGCTACCACTTGCCCGAGCTCCGCATCGGTAACGGTGGCCAGCAGGATCTTCCCGGCCGCTCCGACGGTGAGGGGGAGCCGCTTACCCAGCGGCAGGTCGTAGCGGAGGGGCGAGTCGCCGTCGACACGTGCGACGAGGATCCTTTCAAAGCCGAGCCTGGTGTACAGCGAGGCCGTGAGTCCCGTCTGGGAGGCCACCTGTTGGAGGATCGGCCGCGCGGCAACCACGAGGGGGTCGTTCTCCAGGTAGCTCCGGGCCGCGGGCAGGACCGCGGGGCCGATCCGGTAGGACTTGTCCGTCTGGCTGACCATGCCGAAATCCTGAAGGACCCGCAGGATCCGCAACGTCGTCGGCAGGCTCATGCCGCAGGTCCTGGCCAGGTCACTGAGGCGCTGGGGCCGCTCCGCACGCTGGAGTTCGGCGAAAACCTCCATCGACCTGGACAGGGAGCGCATGTTCCCGGCCTTGGGGCCGCCCTCATCAGCGGAGCCGGCCGAATGAGTCGAAGTCACTGTCATTGTTTCATTCTATGTAACTGCACTGCGCTTGACAGCATTTGTGTCTCCTGTCACTATTTCTTCAGACGAAAGATTCTTTCATTCTATGAAATGAAGCATTGCGAAACGTAAGAAGGAAAACGATGACAACGGAGTCACTACTGACTAAACCCGAGCGCGCCATCCGCGTCGCTCCGTCGGTGCTTGCAGGCATCGGCACGTTCACCGCCGTCGGCGTCTATGTTCTGGCCAGTTCGGTCGGCCTCGGCCTGTGGACGTCGTTGGGGCCAGGTCCCGGCCTGTTCCCGTTCGCCATGGGAGGGGTCCTGGTCGCGATGTCGGCGCTCTGGCTGGTCCAGGAGCTGCGCCGGCCGAGCGAGAGGGCCGAGGGGATCGACAGGGGTCTGGTGATCGCGGTCGTGGTCAGCCTTGTGCTCCTGGCGTCCGTCATGGATTTGCTGGGCTTTCAGCTGAGCATGTTCCTGTTCCTGCTCTATCACCTGAAACTGCGGGGCCGCCGGACCTGGGTGTCCTCGCTGATCATCGCCCTTGCCGGAAGCGTCGGTGCGTTCTATGCCTTCAACTACGGGTTGAACGTCGCACTCCCCGTCTCGGCATTCGCTCCGCTGAACCTGATCGGACTCTAGACGTGGACACACTCAACGAACTGCTCGGCGGCTTCGCAGCCGCCCTGACCTGGCAAAATCTGATCTTCGCCTTCCTGGGCTGCCTGCTGGGCACCATCATTGGGGTCCTTCCCGGAGTTGGCCCGGTGGCCGGTGTAGCCCTGCTCATCCCGCTCACGTTGAACCTGGACCCCACCGGTTCGATCATCATGCTGTGTGCCATTTTCTACGGCACCCAGTACGGCGGAACCATCACCAGCGTCCTTTTGAACACTCCGGGTGAGGCGTCGTCGGCGATCACCACCATCGACGGCTACGCGATGACCAAACTCGGCAGGGCCGGTGCGGCGCTGACCCTGGCCGCCGTGGGATCCTTCGTCGGCGGAACCATCGCCACGATCGGCCTGGTCGCCGCCGCCAAACCCTTGGGCGAACTGGGCCTGCTCGTCGGGCCGCCGGAGTTCTTCGCGCTCATGGTCGTCGGGATCTCCCTGCTGGTTGCCCTGGCCGGCAAGTCCATGATCAAGGCCATCATCTCCGGCGCCCTGGGCCTGCTGATCTCCATGGTCGGCATCGACCCGGTCGCCGGCGCCCCGCGCTTCACCTTCGGGATGGACCGGCTCCTGGACGGCGTCAGTTTCGTCGCCGTCATCGTCGGCGTCTTCGGGCTCTCCGAAATCCTCTCCTACCGCAAGGGCGCCGAGACTCCCTTGGTTCATGCCCCCGGCATGCGCTCACTGCTCCCGACCCGGACGGAATGGCGCCGCAGTGCCCCCGCCATGGCCCGGGGCACCGGCGTCGGCTTCGGACTCGGCCTCATTCCCGGCATGACCGGATCAGTCTCATCCCTGCTGTCCTACGCCGCGGAAAAGAAGTTCTCCCGCTTCCGCCACCAGCTCGGCAAGGGCGCAGTCGAAGGCGTCGCCGGTCCCGAAACGGCCAACAACGCCCACGCCAATGCCGCCCTGATCCCGCTTTTCACCCTCGGCATCCCCGCATCCCCGACCATCGCCGTGCTGATGGGCGCGTTCCTCCAGCAGGGCCTGACGCCCGGGCCCGCCCTGTTCACCGATCACTCCGAGATCGCCTGGGCCATCATCGCCAGCCTCTTCATCGGCAACGTGCTGCTGCTGTTGCTCAACGTACCGCTGGTCGGTCTCTGGACCTCCATCCTGCGCGTCCCCACGCCGATTCTGACCGCCCTGATCCTGCTCTTCATGGTCATCGGCGCCTACACCATCAACTTCAGCGTCTTCGACGTGTTCGTGATGATCGGCTTCGGCCTCCTGGGCCTTGCCCTGAGGAACCTGGACATCCCGCTGGCACCGATGGTCCTCACCCTGGTGCTCGGCCCGCTGATGGAACGGTCACTCCGCGAATCCCTGGAAATCTCCCAGGGTGACTTCAGCGTCTTCACCAGCCGCCCCATCTCCGCGGTGCTGATCGGCCTTGGCGTGCTGATCATCTGCAGTCCGCTGCTCAAGTTCCGCAAACCCAAGGCCCTCACCGAGGACCCCGAAGCCTGACCCTCCTAATCCACCGTCCGACTACCCACCAGCCACCAATGCATTTCTTCAAAGGAGAAGACCCTTGTCACCCAAGAAAATCACCGCAGCCCTCGCAGCAGCAGCCCTTATCGCCCTCACCGGCTGCGGCGCCAACGCCAGCGCCAACAACGCCGCCTCCGGGGACGACTTTCCGAAGAAGGGCAAGTCCATCGACCTCATCGTGGCCTTCGGCTCCGGCGGAGCCGTGGACACCGCAGCCCGCCTCGTTCAGCCGATCCTGGAAAAGGAACTCGGCACCAACGTCGAGGTCATCAACAAGCCCGGCGCCGGCGGACAGATCGGCTACACCGCACTGACCAGCGCCAAGCCCGACGGCTACACCATCGGTGCAACCGGCTCCCCCTCCGTCGTGGTTTCACCACTGGATCCCAGCCGCGGCGCCAAATACACCCGCGCCAGCTTCCAGCCCCTCGGCCGGCAGGTCATCGACCCCGCCGTCATTGCCGTCCAGCCCGACAGCCCCTACAAGACCTTGAAGGACCTCCTCGACGCGGTTAAAGCCAACCCGAAGTCCATGACCGCGAGCACCACCGGCCTGCAGACCGGCGAACACTTCGCGCTGGCCCAGATCCAGGAGGCCACCGGCTCCGAGTTCGCCCCGGTGCACTTCTCCGAAGGCGCATCCCAGGCCACCACCGCATTCCTTGGCAAGCACGTCGACGTCCTCGTCGCCAACGTCAGCGACGTAACCGACCTGACCAAACAGGGCAAGGCCCGCGTCCTGGGCATCATGACCGCCGAACGCTCACCCTCGCTGCCGGACGTTCCCACCTTCAAGGAATCCGGCTACGAAGTGGAAGCCGGCACCGTCCGCGGCTACTCCGCCCCGGCCGGCCTGCCTGAGGCCGTCGCCAAGAAGCTCGAAGCCGCCCTGCAGAAGGCCATCGAGGATCCTGCCGTCAAGGAAAAGATGAGCGCCCTCGGCCTGCAGACCAGCTACCTCTCCGGCACCGACTACGAGAAGTTCTGGGCCGGACAGGAAGAGGACTTCAAGAAGGTCCTCCCCCTGGTCCAGAAAAAAGACTAGCCCTCCCACCAGCCGCCAACCACGGAAGAATCCACCATGACAACTCCTGTCCTTGAGGACATCGACGCCGACTTCGTCCGCCCCGACCGCGACCTGATCGGCCGCCTCGCCGAACTGCCCGCCGCCAACATCGGCGACGCCATGGACCGCCTCGGCATCGCGGACTCAGCCATCCAGGCCATCTGGCCCGGCGCCCGCCTCGCCGGACCGGCCTTCACCGTCTGGACACGCCCCGGGGACAACCAGGGAATCCACCGCGCCCTGCAGCACGCCCGCCCCGGGGACGTGATCGTCGTCGCCGGCGGCGGAGACGAATCCCGGGCACTGCTGGGCGAACTCATCGGCGAACGCGCCATCAACCTCGGCCTCGCCGGGTTCGCCCTGGACGGCGCCGCCCGCGACGCCGAAGCCCTCCGCGAGATCGGCATGCCCGTCTTCGCCCGCGCCATCACCCCGGCCGGACCATATAAGAACGGACCCTCCCGTCTCGGCACCCCGATTTCCTTCGGCGGGGTCCCAGTACTCCCAGGTGATGTCATCATCGGCGATTCCGACGGCGTCGTCGTCATACCCCGGGAACAGGCGGCGGCCGTGGCGGAAGCCGCCGAAGCCGTCTTCGCTGACGAAACCAGCCGCCGCGCCGCGATCATCGCCGACCGCCACTAGACAGAAAAGACAGAAAACTATGACCGCGTGCACCATCATCGGCCTCGGCGAAGCCGGAGCCACCTACGCGACTGCACTCATTGCGGCAGGCCACAGCGTCACAGGATTTGATCCCGTCGCACCATCCACCCCGGCCGGCGTCACCAGGGCAGCAACCGCGGCCGAGGCGTGCCTTGGCGCAGACGTTGTCCTGGTCCTCACCGGAGCGGCCGCAGCCCGCAGTGTGGCCCAGGAATGCCTGCCCGTTTTGCCGGAGGGCAGCTGCTATGCCGACTTCACCTCGTCCTCACCGCACGTCATGCGGGAACTTGGGCAGTTGCCCAGTCCGGCACTCTTCGTTGACGTCGCCATCCTTGGGCCCGTAGCCGCGCTGGGCGAGAAGACCCCGCTGATGGTCAGTGGCCCGGGGTCCCGGGCCGTTGCCGATCTCCTGGCGCCGCTCGGTGCCGAGATCGAAATCGCCGACGGCGAGCCCGGGGCCGCGATGGCCCACAAACTGCTCCGCAGCGTCTTGATGAAAGGCCTGGCCTCCGTGGTGGTCGAAGCCGTCACGGCGGGACGGGCCGCGGGACTGGAAGATTGGATCCGGAGTCAGATCGCCAGGCAGCTGGCGGGGGACGGCCAGGCAGTCATCGACAGGTTCCTCACCGGCACAGCCAAGCACGCCCTGCGCCGTTCCAAGGAGATGCAGGACACTGCCGGCTACCTCACCGACCTCGGAGTCCCCGCCGAAATGACTACAGCCTCCGCTGCGGCACTTACGCGCATCGCCGAGGAATCAGCACAGCCGGCGCCGGCCTTGCGCTGACCCCGACCTCAGGCAGAATCGTTTACAGGAATCAATGATGAACCATCCGCAAACCAGCACTACCCCGTCAGGAGCAGCAGCATGATCGGCATCTGGGCCCTGGCAGCCTATCTGGCCGTCATCCTGCTGTGGACGACCCTTCTCAAGCGCAGCGTTGGAGAGGCCATGATCCTCGGATTCCTGGTCGTCCTGCCTTTCACGGGGGTCACAGCGGCGCAGATCGGCTGGTCCTCCCTTTACACGGCGGTGACTGATGAAATCGTCTACGCCACCATGGCGTTCGTCTTCATGGGGTACCTGCTGGACAAGACCGGAGTGCTGGACCGGCTCATCGACCTGTTGAACTCACTGATCGGCGGTACCAGGGGAGGCCCCGCCTGGGTGTCCACCGTGGCGTCGGCAGGCCTCGGCGGGGTGGTCCACAACCAGGCGGCGATCGCCGCGACCGTGGGTTCCGTGACCATCCCGTGGATGGAAAAGTCCCGGCTCGACAAGCCCGCGGCCGCGACCCTCGTGGCGGGAAACGCCGGAATGGGCATCACTTTCCCGTTCAGCGCCTCGATGTTCGTCCTGGTCGGCTCCGCCACAGTCGGGCCCCTGCTGAACGTCAATGAACTCGTGCTTCCGCTGTTCATCGGCGGGCTGTGGTGCTTCCTGCACCGGCTGATCGTCACCTGGCTGCTGATCCGCATGAGCGGGATGACACCCTTGGATGCCGCGCACCGGTTGCCGGTCCGGGCGGCGTTCGGCCGCGGCTGGGCCACCCTGCTTTTGTTCGTCGTGGTGGCCATCCCACTGATCATCACCTCCGCCTTCATCGCCACCGCGCTGTCGGACTGGACCGGCGGAGACATCACCAAGTCCCTGAGCGTCATCGTCTGGATCCCGGTGGTCCTGATCATCACCGGCGCCGTCCTCGGCCGAAAAAACCTCCCACGCAGCGGCCGGGGCTGGTGGACCCTGCTGCAGGAGTCCGCCCCGAGGTTCGGGATCGTCGGCATCACTGTCGTCTTTGCCTTCGCCGGCGCCAACGCCCTCGCCGCCACCGGCCTGCCCCAGCAAATGACGGCACTGCTCAACCGGATGAACCTGCCCCTGTGGCTCCTCGCCATCCTCATCGGGCTGATCGTCATCGCCGTCGCCGCGCCCCTCTCCGCCACGGCCACCATGGCCGCCGTCGGAACCGTCGGTGTCGCCACACTCGTTAGCGCCGGTGTTCCGGCGACCACCGCCGCAGTCGCCGTGCTCGTCTTCTCATCCTGCGAAGCCGCCGTTCCCCCCGGAGGCGCGCCCCTGTATGTCGCCTGCGGCATCGCGGACGTGGACCCGATCAAAACCTTCGCCCGACTGCTCACCCACTACGCCCTGCCCCTGCTGGGCATCGGCGTGCTCATCATCCTCGGCATTCTGCCGATCTAAAGGAACCGCGACATGCACAAGATCAGACGAGCCATCGAAGTCATCTTCGTCCTGAGCCTCGCCGCCCTCCTCGCCGGCGGAGTCCTGTTCGTGACGGGCCAGGCCATCGCCCTTGCCGCCGGCCAGAGCGAATGGCTCGTATTCTTCAACGAATCCGTCAAGCCCCCGATGTGCCTTGCGGCATCGATCTGTGCGATCGCCGGGTTCTTCCTCAACTACAAGCGCTACGAGAACAAAGAACAGACTCCCCAGAAGGCAGCGACGCGATGACCGACACCAGGGAATCCGGAACCTACCCGTCCTTTACCGAACTTCTCGAACGGGAGGGCGCGCTATCCGGGACGTCGTGGGGGCTGTTTCCCCAACCTGACCGCGGAACGCCGTCCTTCATCACGCAGGACACCACCCTGGAGGCCAGGAACTGCATCAGGACCGGCGTGGTCTTCGGCCTGGACTACCCGGCCGATGCCTTCGATCCCGGAATGTCACTCAAGCGCAGCGCCCCTCGTCACACCATCTACTCCTCCCACCCGGCCCACCGGGACGACTACCTGGACGGGTATTACCTCCAGGGATCCACGCAGGTCGACGGGCTCCGGCACCGCCGGGCAGACGACATCGGCTTCTACAACGGCACCCCCGATGACCGGATTACGGAAGGCACCCCGGACCTCGGCATCCAGGAATGGGCTGACAAACCCATCGTCGGCAGGGGAGTGCTCGTCGACCTCGATGGCTACTGCACCGGCGAAGGCACTCCCATTGACCACACAGCAGGTGAGCCCCTCGGGCTTGACCTGATCCAGGCAGCCATCCAGGCCCAATCCCTCACCATCCAGCCCGGCGACATCCTCATGCTCCACACCGGATGGTGTGAATGGTTCCTGGCCCTGGCCATGGCGGACAAGCATCAGACCCGGGAGAGCCGCCGCGCCACCGGCATCGCCCAATCACAGGAATTCGTCGCCTGGGCATGGGACCACCGCCTCGCGCTGATTGCCGCCGACAACTTCGCCCTCGAATGCCTGCCCGTCATTCCCGAAAGCCCCTTTCTGCAATCGGCGCCCAACGACCACGGCATGATGCACCAACAGCTCCTGGCCAAACTCGGCATGCCGCTCGGCGAACTCTGGAAGCTGGGACCCCTCAGCCGACACATGAAGAAGGCCGGAACCTGGGACGCCTTCGTCAGCATCAAACCGCTGAACATCACCGGCGGCACCGGGTCACCTGCGAACGCCACGGCAGTGACGTGACCCAGCGCGACGGTGCGGGCCGGCGCAGCACCGGGCCTGCCCGCCGCACACTGAACCACGAGCGAACGAGCCGTCAGGGCGGCCTTGGGCCTGCCCCGACAGCGGCCATGCAATTTCGTGGATGGAACGGTAGAATAGTAGTTAGCAATGCTAATTAGCGCAGCTAACTATTGCTGCCGTGCAGGTCTTGGAGGCGCCATGACCACCACCCGCGATTCCCGTCACGCAGGAGACAGCATCCGGCCGGACATTTTGGCGATCGAGCTTCGGACCGCCGTTATGCGCACGTCCCGCCGGCTCCGCATCGAGGCAAGCGGTGATGTTCTTACGCCGGGGCAGTACACAGTCCTGGCACATCTTCGCAGCGGCTCCCAAACCCTTCGCGAGCTGGCCGAACGGGAGCATGTTCAGGCGCCGTCGATGACCCGGATAGTCAACGCGCTGACCGATCAGGGCTTCGTGTCGCGGTCAGCCCATCCCGAGGACGGCCGTCAGGTGCTCGTCTGGATTACTCCGGCCGGTGAGGCCGTCCTGAATGAGGCCCGCAGCCAGCGGACAGCGTGGCTGGCGCAGCGCGTCGCGACTCTGAGTGACGAGGACCGTCTGACGCTGAGCCGCGCCGCCCGCATCATGCAGGAGTTGAGCGCCAGATGAGTGTCATGTTCCGGGCCCTGGGGAACCGCAACTACCGGATGTGGGCGGGCGGGGCCCTGGTATCCAACATCGGCACATGGATGCAGAGGGTGGCGCAGGACTGGCTGGTACTGACAGTATTGACCGACCATTCCGGTACCGCCGTCGGCATCACAACGGGACTGCAGTTCCTTCCGATGCTGCTCCTTGGCCCGTACGCGGGCGTGCTTGCGGACAGGTACCGCAAGCTCGCGATCCTCAAGTGGACGCAGACGGCCATGGGCCTGTGCGGACTGCTGGTCGGGCTCCTGGTCCTGACCGGTTCGGCGCAGTTGTGGCAGGTATATGTGGCGGCCCTCTGCCTTGGGGTGGCCAGCGCCATAGACGGGCCTGCGCGCCAGGCCTTCGTCTCCGAACTTGTGGGGCAGAACAACATTTCAAATGCCGTGGCGCTCAACTCCGCCTCCTTCAACACCGCCCGGCTCACTGGACCCGCCATTGCCGGTGTGCTCATTGCCTGGGTGGGCACGGGACCCGTTTTCCTGCTCAACGCAGCCAGCTTCGCCGCGGTCATCGTCTCCCTGTGGCGCATACGTCCGTCCGGGTTGTTCGCGGCGGTGCCGGCAGGCAATGGCAAGCATCCGGTCGCGGAGGGCTTGGGGTACGTAAGGCGGCGCCCGGATCTGGTGCTCATTCTCGTCATGGTCGGGATCCTGGGAGCATTCGGCATGAATTTCGCCATCACCAACGCATTGATGTCCACCGCGGAATTCGGGATGGGGCCGGGGGAGTTCGGGCTCCTGGGCTCCATCATGGCTGTGGGGACTTTGGCTGGCGCGTTGCTGGCAGCCCGCAGGTCCGGGCCGCGGCTGCGCTTCCTGCTCGGCGGCGCCCTTGGCCTGGGGTTCTTCACGCTAGTGGGCAGCGTGACCCCTTCGTTTTGGCTCTACGCAGCCGTCCTGGTTCCGGTTGGCCTTGCATCAATGACCTTCCTGAACAGCTGCAATACAAGTATCCAGCTCTCGGTGGAACCGCAGTTCCGGGGGCGTGTGCTGGCGCTGTATCTGGCGGTCCTGCAGGGCGGGACCGCCGTCGGGGCGCCCCTCATGGGGTGGATCGGCACTGAATTCGGCGCGCGCTGGTCGGTGGCCGCCGGCGGCTCCATCGTGCTGCTCACCGGCTTGTGCTCGGTGATCGTGGTCAGCCGGAGCAGCACTTTGACGCTGCGGGAACAACTGCGGACTGTGTCCGTCAGGAAGCGCCCAGGCTACGGGAGGACAAGGCGCCGCGAGGCCGCCCGCCAAATCGGGGGCGTCTGAAGCGGCCAATTGCTGGCCTGCGGACTGCCAGGGGAGGCATGTCCATTTTCCGAACCTGCGGGCGGCCACTCCGCGGGCCACCTAAGCGGGACATGTCCATTCTTGGGCACCACGTGTGGGCATAGGGGCCATATGTCCACTGGCCGCGGCTTGGGGAGGGCATGTCCATTGACCAGCTGAACAGGGGAGCCCGGCCCGGCCATCCCGGGCTAATCCTCCGGGTCCTCCGGCTCGCCCAGCCCACGGGCGGCGAGGGCTTCGCCGGTCTGCCGGGCGAAGGCCACCGTGCCGATGAAGACGGGCAACACCAGGGCCCGCGGGTTGCGTTCGAGTCCGCGGGCCCGGGCCGAGTCGCGCACGTCCGTGTAGGCCCCGGCAACGAACGGGATGCTGCGGAGCATGATGGCGATGGTCAGGGCGAAGCGTTCCGGGTCCGCACCGAAGCGCCGGAACGGCCGGGCAAGCGACGCCACGCCGTCGAGCAGTGCCTGCACAGGAGTGGTGGCGGTCAGGATGGACGCAGCGACGACGCAGACCAGGACGTTGAGCACGATCCGGGCGGCGGTCGGTGCGCCCAGCTGCCACCACTGGAAAAGCCCGATCGCCACGAGTACCGGAAGAACCGGACGCACCGCGCGGAACAGCCGGGCCGGGCCGGCCCCGCTGAGCAGGAAGAGTCCGCAGAGCAGCACCAACATGGCGGCCGACACGGCCCAGTCCGCGATCAGGAACGACGTCATTCCGCACCCCACGACCAGCAGGAACTTCAGCCACAGCGGCGCACGATGTACCAGGGACGAGCCCGGCACATATGCCGCCAGCAGGAAGCCGTGGCCGCTCACGCCTGCTCCCGCCGGGCCTGGTCGGGCAGGGCCCGCTCCAGCCGGCCGCCGGCTACGCCGCCGAGCCCACCGCCGGCTACGCCGCCGAGCCCACCGCCGGCTGGGACGCCGTCAGCTGCTGGCAGGCCCGCCGCGCTCAGGGCGCGGTAACGGGCGACGGCGGCCGCCGGCTTGCCGTCGAACACCACCTTCCCGGCGTCCACCACCAGGACGCGGTCCATGTCCAGGGCCAGCTCGAGGTCGTGGGTGGACAGGATCACCTGTTGGCGGAGCCCGGCGAGCGTGCGCCGCAGGAGTTCGCGGTTGCGCAGGTCCAGCAGCGTGGACGGCTCGTCCAGGACCAGCACCTCCGGATTAACGGCCAGGACCGCGGCCAGCGCCAGGAGCTGGCGTTCGCCGCCGGAGAGCTCGTAGATGCTCTGGTCCGCCAGCGGGAGGAGGCCGAACCGCTCCAGCACCGACTCCGCGTGCGCCCGGCGCTCAGGGGCGTTACGGATGGAGCGGCGCAGGGACAGTTCCACATCCTCGCGTCCGGTGGGCATGACGAGCTGGGAGAGCGGATCGGTGAAGACAAAGCCCACCCGGCGGCGGACCTCCCGGACGGCCCGGACCGTATCGGCACCGTCGACCCGCACGGTGCCGTCGCTGGGTGCCACGAGCCCGTTCAGGAGCCGCAGGAGGGTGGACTTGCCCGAGCCGTTGGCCCCGATAACCCCGATCCGCCGTTCCGTGAGGTCGAGCGAAAGCTCCTGGAGCAGCGTCTTGGGAGCGGGGCGGCCATCAACCGGCACCCGTACCGAAACACGGTCCAGGACGATGATGCTCACGGGCGGGTGTCCACCGTCCGGACGCGGCGCAGCAGCAGGTCCGGGAAGGCCTTGTGCAGGGCCAACGCGATGCTGACGGCCAGGACGTTCTTGATGATGTCGCCCGGGTAGAACGCGAGATCGGCCAGGAAGGCTTTGGAGAAGTCCAGCTTGGCGTTGACCATCATGCCCAGGATGCCCAGGCCGTGGATGAAGATGATGCTGCTCACCATGGCGGCGGCGAACAGGAGGATGGCGCGCAGCTTGCCGGTGCGGTTGGCGGTCCGCATGAGCACGACGACGGTCAGCCAGCCGACGGCCGTGGCGGCCAGGAGGAATCCGATGATGTAGCCGGCGGAGGGGCCGGCGAGCACGCCCAGGCCGCTGCGGCCGCCGCTGAAGATCGGCAGGCCCGCGAAGCCCAAAAGCAGGTAGAGTCCGACGGCGGCGAAGGCCCGGCCCGGGCCGAGAGCCAGCCCCGTGAGCATGACGGCAAGGGTCTGCAGCGTGATGGGCACGCCGAGCCCGCCGACGGGGATGGCGGCGATCAGGGCAGAAGCGGCCACAAGGGCGGCGAAGACGGCGATGAGGCCAAGGTCGGTGGCATTCCAGCGGTCCCGGCGGCGCGGGGTCCTGGCTGCGGCGGGACGGTGGGTTTGCGTCATGATGTTCCTGTCGGGGTGCTGCGGCGGAAATATGGATTGTGATATCGACTGTACGGTCGCGGCGGGGGCTGTATTTTGTAGGCGCCCCACTAACCGGCGGCCCGGAAGCTGGAGGGCGCCGCCAACGAACACCGCCAGCAGGCGGGACCAGCATGGCGACGGCGGCCGGCCACTGCCATAGGTGCCCATGTCATGGAGCCGGGGCAGTGCCGGTAGACTTGAGCAGGCCGTGCTCTCGCATCGCCCTGCCCCGGCCCCGTCCAGACTCCACCCGTCGTGCCGCGGCATTCCCTGTTGTGAAAGGCCTTAGCTGCATTGATTACCGTCCAGGATCTCGAACTGCGCGCCGGCGCCCGCCTCCTCATGGACCAGGTGAGCTTCCGGATCGACAAGGGAGACAAGATCGGTCTGGTCGGCCGTAACGGTGCAGGCAAGACAACGCTGACCCGGGTGCTCGCGGGCGAGGGCCTGCCCGCCGCTGGCAAGGTAACCCGCACCGGCGAAATCGGCTACCTGCCGCAGGATCCGCGCACCCCGGACATGGAGCAGCTCGCGCGGGACCGGATCCTGTCCGTCCGCGGCCTGGACATTGCCGTGGGCAAGCTCCGCCTGGCGCACGAAGAGATGGCCAGCGAGGACCCCGCGGTCCAGCGCAAGGCGATGAACCGCTATGACCGGCTGGAATCCGAATTCCTGGCCGCCGGCGGCTATGCCGCCGAAGCCGAGGCGGCAGCGATCTGCTCGAACCTCGCCCTGCCGGACCGGCTGCTGAACCAGCCGCTCAAGACCCTGTCCGGTGGACAGCGGCGCCGCGTGGAGCTTGCGCGCATCCTGTACTCGGACGCCGAAACCATGCTCCTCGATGAGCCCACCAACCACCTCGACGCCGATTCCATCTCCTGGCTCCGTGAGTTCCTCAAGAACCACCAGGGCGGGCTGATTGTCATCAGCCACGACACCGAACTGCTCGAAGCGACCGTCAACAAGGTCTTCCTCCTCGATCCCAACCGCGCCCAGATCGACTTCTACAACATGGACTGGAAGCGCTACCTCAACCAGCGCGAAACGGACGAGCGCGCCCGCAAGCGTGAGCGGGCCAACGCGGAGAAGAAGGCCCAGGTCCTCATCGACCAGGCCAACAAGATGCGCGCCAAGGCCACCAAGGCCGTCGCCGCCCAGAACATGGCCAAGCGTGCCGAGCGCCTGCTCGGCGGCCTCGAGGCAGTGCGCGCGCACGACAAGGTGGCAGCCCTGCGCTTCCCGGACCCGTCGCCCTGTGGCAAGACCCCGCTCACCGCGGACGGCCTCAGCAAGTCCTACGGCTCGCTGGAGATCTTCACCGATGTCGACCTTGCCATTGACCGCGGGTCCAAGGTGGTCATCCTGGGCCTCAACGGCGCGGGCAAGACCACGCTGTTGCGGATGCTGGCCGGCGTCGACAAGCCGGACACCGGCGAAGTCGTTGCGGGCCACGGCCTGAAGGTGGGCTACTACGCGCAGGAGCACGAGACGCTCGACGTGGACCGCAGCGTCCTGCAGAACATGCGCTCCTCCGCCCCGGACATGAACGACGCGGAAGTCCGCAACATCCTGGGCTCGTTCCTGTTCTCCGGCGACGACGTCGACAAGCCCGCCGGTGTGCTCTCCGGCGGCGAGAAGACCCGGCTGGCGCTGGCCACCATCGTGGCCTCGAGCGCGAACGTGCTGCTCCTCGACGAGCCCACCAACAACCTGGACCCCGCCAGCCGCGCCGAAATCCTCGGGGCCCTGAGCAACTACACCGGCGCCGTCGTCCTCGTGAGCCACGATGAGGGCGCCGTCGAGGCGCTCAACCCGGAGCGTGTCGTCCTGCTTCCCGACGGCATCGAGGACCACTGGAACGAAGACTACCTGGACCTCATCACGCTGGCGTAAGTCACCCAACCGACCCGCAGCCGGATCAGCGGACCGGCATCTCTTCCGCGCCCGTGATCCGGTGCAGATCCGCGTAACTGATGGAGAACATCGAGTTGTGGTCCCCTGCCCCCGCCCAGAGCACGCGGTGGGCCGACAACGACTCATCCAGCAGGGTCCGGATCTTCTCCGGGTGGCCTACCGGGGCGACGCCGCCCACCTCCTGGCCGGTGTGGGCCAGGACGAACTCGGGGGAGGCGCGGCGGATCTTGCCCGTGCCCAGCCGGTCCGCGACCTTGCGGACGTCCACCTTGGCCGCGCCGCTGGCCAGGATGAGCAGCGGGGTGCCCTCGAGCTCGAACACCAGGCTGTTGGTGATCGCCGCGACATCGCAGCCCAGCGCGGCGGCGGCCGCTGCCGCCGTCGGCACCTTCGCATCGAACACCGTCACGGTGTCCTGGGCGCCCAGGGCGGTGAGGGCACGCTTGACGTTGGCCACCGGGCCGGGAAAGGCGTCAGGGCTCATCGCTCAGAACCCCTGGGCGTCGAGGATGGCGTCTTCCTCTTCTTCCGCCGTCGCGTTCTTGCGCTTCCGCGGGGCAGGACGACGGCGGGCCACCGGGCCGCTGGAGTGCAGGAACACGCCCTCGGCGGCCTCGGCTTCGGCGTCCTCCGCGTCGATCGCGGCGTTGCGGGCCTGCTGCCTGGCCGCGTAGCCGAACCCGACGAACATCAGCACGCCGAACGCGAACCACTGCAGGGAGTAGGACAGGTGGGTGCCTTCATCAGTGGTCGGCTTGGGGAACGGGAACGGCATGTCCTGCACCGACGGCGACTCGGAGGCCAGCTGTCCGTAGGCGCCAGTCAGCAGCGGATAGCCCAGCTGCGCGGAATAGGCGGAGAGGTCGATCGAAGCCAGCTGTCCGTCAGGGGCGCCGCGCTGCAGATCGGGCTCGGCCGGCTTGAGGCGGGCAACCACTGTCACCGGCCCCTGCGGCGGGGCAGGCACTGAGTCGGGCCGTCCCGGGGTGTTGTTGCCGATGGGCAGCCAGCCACGGTCGATCACCACGGTTTCGCCGGACTGGAGCTTGAAGGGAACCACCACCTCGTAGCCGGGTTGGCCGTTGAGCGGGCGGTTGCGGACGATGCGCTGTCCGGCGGCGTCGTAGCTGCCCTTCAGTTCCACCTGGGTCCACTCCCGTTCCGCATTCAGCCGGCTGAACTGGTCCCGGACATCGGCGAACGGCACGGGGGTGGCCGAGTAGTTGGAGACCACCCGGTTGATTTCGGCCAGGGTCTCGGCGCGGCGGTCCATCTGCCACCGGCCCAGCCCAACGCAGCCGGCAGCAAAGATCGCGGCCAGCAACAAGTACCCCAGCCATTTACTGGAGAAGAGAAAGCGGTACATTCAGCCGATCCTGCCTGACGGGTCGAGAGGGGCGGTCACTCCCGGGAGGGGGACGGTCGCTGCGCCGAGGACCACAGTCTCTTTCCACAGTCCGCGCGTCTGGAGGTAGTCCTCAAGCCAGGCGCGATGCTCCCCGCACGCCAGCCAGATCTTGCGCCGTTCCGGGGTGTGGATCTTGGGATTGTTCCACAGCAGCTGCCATTCCGCCGCCGCGCGGCAGGCTTTCCGCGAGCAGACAGTGCCCGGGGCCGCGGCCGTGTCCCCACCGGTCCCGGCCAGGTCAAAGAGATTCATGAAGCTGCCCGTCCGTGGTCGTCGTCGTTCTCATCTTCGATCAGCTCACCCTGCAGTAGCGTCCCTGAACCGTCTGCGCCGTCGCTCAGATCCTGCCCGTTTGGATCCTGTCCGGCGGGGCCCGCGGTGTCCGGTGCGTCCAGCTCTGCGAGCGGAGCATAGTCCAGGAGCGAGTCACTGTGGATTTCCGCCTTGTCGCTCCCGTTGGCGATCACCACCGCCACCCAGGGCAGGAAGACGGCGCCGGCAATCGGAATGAGCTTGAACCAGCCATCCACGACAAAAATCAGGATCAGGCAGACCATGCGGATGCCCATGGCGATGGCATACTTCACCATCCGCTGGTGCATCTCGTCCGAGTGCGCAGCAGCGGCGTCGGTGATGCTGTGCACCTCGGTACCGCCGGACTCGGAGTCCGGCCTCCCGGGCACATGCGCACCGGGTCGGTTTTTGAGTGTCACGGCTGTCAGATCACGCTCCCAAGGCTTACTTCGATTCTCTCACCATCGGCGGAGCCGCCCAAACGGAAGCGCACCGGGCGCTAAGATCGGAGGCAGGAAAATTCCAGCCCCCAGCGCGGCCCTCCCTGCCGCAGAATCCCGGAGCCCCATATGACTGACACATCCACCACTGGCCGCAGCGTTCTGATCACCGGCGGAAACCGCGGGATCGGCCTGGCCATCGCCGAGTCCTTCCTGGCCAACGGCGACAAGGTGGCCGTGACCTTCCGCAGCGAATCGTCGCTGCCCGAGGGCATCCTCGGCGTCAAGGCGGACGTCACGGACGAAGCGTCGGTGGACGCCGCGTTCGCGGAAGTCGAAGCCGCCCACGGCCCGGTGGAAGTCCTTGTGGCCAATGCCGGCATCACCAAGGACACGCTGCTGATGCGGATGAGCGAAGACGACTTCACCTCGGTGATCGACACGAACCTCACGGGCGCCTTCCGGGTGATCAAGCGCGCATCCAAGGGCATGATCCGGGCGCGCAAGGGCCGCGTGGTGCTGATTTCCTCCGTCTCCGGCCTCTACGGCGCGCCGGGCCAGATCAACTACTCTGCCTCCAAGGCAGGCCTGGTGGGCATCGCCCGGTCGCTCACCCGCGAGCTCGGCGCGCGCGGGATCACCGCGAATGTGGTCGCGCCCGGCTTCATCAACACCGACATGACGGCCGAGCTGCCCGAGGCCACGCAGAAGGACTACCTGACCAAGGTTCCCGCCGGCCGCTTCGCCGAGGCCTCCGAGGTCGCCAACGTCGTGCGCTGGATCGCCAGCGACGAGGCGTCCTACATTTCCGGTGCGGTCATTCCTGTCGACGGCGGCCTCGGAATGGGCCACTAGCCCCTACCCAGCAGGACGACGCAGGACACCTGCGGAGCACAGCGGACGACGGCGGATTCCGCCGTCGTCCGCTGTGCTGTGTCCGCTTGTCTCGTGTCCGCTTGTCTTGTGTCCGCTGTCTGCTGCAACCCGGACCGGGCCGCTGGAGACGCACAGTTTTCCGCGCCGGGTTCCGTGCCGGGTTCCGCGCCGGGCCTTTTTGCCCTTGGCTCCGGGGCTCCTGGAGCGTGTAATGGGCTCACAGCCCCTGACCATGCCGCGGCAGGGGCGTGGACTCAGGAGGAAATCATGAGTGATCTCAGCAAATGGACGCCCTCGGACATGCTGGAACCGGTCCGCCGCTTCCTTGACGGTGATCTGTCCATAGCGCCAGGGATCAAGATCGAACAGTTCCAGGAGGGCACCACCCTGGTGGTGCGGGCGGAAGCACCGGGGATCGACCCGGACCGGGACGTCGACGTCTCGGTCGGCGAGGGCGTGCTGAATATTGCGGTGGAGCGGCGGGAGTCGTCCGAGCACAAGAGCAAGGACGGTTACCGCTCGGAGTTCCGCTACGGCCGGGCCGCCCGGAGCATTGCGCTGCCCGCGGGGGTGAGGGAAGAAGACATCACCGCCACGTACAAGGACGGCGTCCTGGAAGTCCGCGCACCGGCGCCCAAGGTTGTGACCGGTGAAGCGACGACGAAGATCCGGATCGACCGGGGCTGACCAACCCCAGGCACGTCCAGGCCACGTGACGACGGAACTACGCCGCCGGGGCTTCTTTGTGGATGCTGAACAACTGTAATGGCGCGGTCCGCTGGCATGATGGATTGCAGACCCACAGTATTTGGACGTTTGGAACAAAGGAGCTCGTATGGGACTGCTGGAGAACAAGACTGCGATCGTGACCGGTTCGTCGCGCGGAATCGGCGCCGAAGTGGCCAAAATCCTCGCCGCCGAGGGTGCGGCCGTCGTCGTCAACTACCGCCAGAAGGCGCCGCGCGCCAACAAAGTTGTCGCCGAGATCGAAGCCGACGGCGGCCGTGCCGCGGCCATCGGGGCGGACCTCACCACCCAGGAAGGCGTCCAGGCCCTCGCCAGCGCCGCGATGGAGAACTTCGGCTCGCTCGACCTCCTGGTCCTCAACGCCTCCGGCGGCATGGAGACCGGCATGGAAGAGGGCTACGCGCTGAAGCTGAACCGCGACGCCCAGGTGAACATGCTCAATGCCGCCGTCGCGCTCATGCCCCACGGCTCGCGCGTGGTCTTCGTGACCAGCCACCAGGCCCACTTCATCGACACGGTGCCCACCATGCCCGAGTACGAGCCCGTGGCCCGCAGCAAGCGTGCCGGCGAGGACGCACTCCGGGCACTGCTCCCGAACCTGGCCGAGAAGGGGATCACGCTCGTGGTCGTCTCCGGCGACATGATCGAGGGTACCGTCACGGCCACCCTGCTTGACCGGTCCAACCCCGGCGCCATCGAGGCCCGCCGCGCAGAAGCCGGCAAGCTGTACTCGGTCAAGGAGTTTGCCGCGGAGGTCGCCAAGATGGCCTCGGCCGACGTCGAAACCGGCCACACCGAATACGTCGGCGGTGCGGATTATTTCGGTAAGACCGCAGACCAGGCAGCGGATACGAGCTCCAGCTAGGCGCAGGCCGCCACGCGCGCCGGGATGGCGCGTCGAGAAGGCACGTGCCGGCAATGTTTAGTCAAACATTGCCGGCACGTGCCTTCCCGGTTAATGCATCAGACTCCGGCGATGTACCGCACGGCGTCGAGATAGGGAAGGTTGACGGCGGCGTCCGCGGCAGCGCGGACGGTCGGCTTCGCGTTGAAGGCGATGCCGATCCCGGCGGCGCCCAGCATGTCGAGGTCGTTCGCGCCGTCACCCACGGCGATCGTGTGTTCCATCGGGATGCCCTCGGCCGCAGCCCATTCGCGCAGGTACTTCTCCTTGGCCGCCCGGTCGATCACGTCCCCGAGCACCTTGCCGGTCAAGGCGCCGTCGACGATTTCGAGTTCGTTCGCGATCCAATAGTGCAGCCCAAGGTCTTCGGCGATCGGCCGGAGGATCTGGTTGAAGCCGCCGGACACGACGGCCACGGCATGGCCGGCGGCCTGGAACGCCGCCACCAGCTCGGCAGCGCCCTCGGTCAGCCTGACCTCGGCGCGGACCAACTCGACGACGTCCGCGGGCAGCCCCGCGAGGACCGCCACCCGGGCGTGCAGGCTCTGGGCGAAGTCCAGCTCGCCGCGCATGGCCGCCTCGGTCACCGCCGTCACTTCCTCGCGCTGGCCGGCGTAGGCGGCCAGGAGCTCGATCACTTCCTGCTGGATGAGGGTGGAGTCCACGTCCATGATGAGGAACTTCCGGGGCGCGCTGCGCAGTGCTGCCGGAACCAGCGCCGTGTCGACGCCCTCGATGCCGGCGGCCGCCAGCGCACGGCGCGCACCGTCCAGGCGGGCTTCCGCAACCGCGGCGGCTGTGGCGGCGTCGGCAGTCCGCCCGTCCCGTGCGGTGTCCGGGCGGCTGTCCGTTCCGCCGCCCCGGGAGGCGTCCCGGGAGGCGTCCAGTGAGGCGCCCTGCACGCTGTCCAGGGCGCAGTCGACGGCGTACACCTCGAAGCGGGCGTCGCCGGTCCGGGTTTCCGTCCCGATGCCCAGCCCGGCGGCCGTCAGGAGCGAACGCAGCCGCTGGATGTCGGGAAGGGACAGTTTCAGGCCATAGCTCACTGCGGTCACGTTCGAACTCATGGCCTCAATCCTAGCGAGCGGACCATGGGCGGCCCGAATTCGTTGCGCCCGGGCAGGCGCCGCGTGACGCTCCACGGCAGGGCGCGGCGCCGGTTATCAGTCGCCCGCTTTTTTGTCCTAGTGTCTACTCCTATGAGTGATGTTCTTGAAATGGCCGGGGTCAGTGTTGTACGTGGGGCGAAGACGCTCCTGGACAAGGTCGACTGGCAGGTCAAAGAGGGCGAACGCTGGGTGATCCTGGGCCCCAACGGCGCCGGCAAGACCACACTCCTCCAGCTGGCCGCGGCCCGCATCCACCCGACCTCCGGAATGGCCGGCATCCTCGAGGAAGTCCTCGGCGCCGTCGACGTCTTCGAGCTCCGCCCCCGGATCGGGCTGTCCTCCGCTGCGCTGGCCAGCCAGATCCCCGAGCACGAGAAGGTCCTCAACGTGGTGGTCACCGCCGCGTACGGCGTGACCGGCCGCTGGCGCGAGGGCTACGAGAAGGACGACGAGCGGCGCGCCTTCGGGCTGCTGAACGAGTGGGGGATGGGCCCGCTGCTCAACCGCCCCTTCGCCTCGCTTTCCGAGGGGGAGCGCAAGCGCGTCCAGATTGCCCGCGCCCTCATGACCGATCCCGAGCTCCTGCTCCTGGACGAGCCGGCCGCGGGGCTCGACCTCGGCGGCCGCGAGGACCTGGTCCAGCGCCTGAGCGAACTCGCCCGCGACGACGCCGCCCCGGCGATCGTCCTGGTCACCCACCACCTCGAAGAAGTGCCGCCGGGCTTCACGCACGCGATGCTCATGCGCGACGGCGGCGTCGTGGCTTCCGGCCCGCTGCCGGAGGTCCTCACGGCGGAAAACCTCAGCGAAACGTTCGGCCTGCCGCTGGACGTCAGCGTCAACGCGGGCCGGTACACCGCGACCGCCAGCCGCTGACGGGGCCGCTGACCGCGCGTGGAGCTCTTCAATAGCGCCCTCATATTCTTCGCCGGGCTGTGGGCGGGCACCATCAACAGCGTCGTCGGATCCGGCACCCTGGTCACGTTCCCGGTGCTGATCGCCCTGGGCTACGCCCCCGTCACGGCCTCCATCAGCAACGCCATGGGGCTCGTGGCCGGCAACGCCACCGGCGCCTGGGGCTACCGGAAAGAACTCGAGGGCCGCGGCAAGCAGCTGCTCCGGCTCCTGCCGGCCTCGCTGCTGGGTGCCGTCACCGGCGCCTATCTGCTGTTGCACCTGCCCGAGAAAGTCTTCTACTACGCCGCCCCCGTCCTGATCGTGCTGGCCCTGCTGATGGTGGTCTTCCAGCCGCGGCTGCAACGGTGGGTGAGGAACCGCGAGGAGAACCCCGAGCACGCGATCCGGGACCGCCGCCACGGTGTCCTGCTCGTTGTCCTGGTGTACCTCGCCGGCGTCTACGGCGGCTACTTCGTCGCGGCCCAGGGCATCCTGTTAGTCGGCATCCTGGGCGTGTTCATGACCGGGACCATCCAGAACGCCAACGCGATGAAGAACTTCCTGGTCCTGGGCGTGAACGTGGTGGCCGCAGCTTCCTACCTCCTGTTCGCCTTCGACCGGATCGACTGGGGTGTGGTCGGGCTGATCGCCGTGAGCTCCCTGATCGGCGGCGTGATTGGCTCCAGGGTGGGGCGCCGGCTCTCCCCGGCGGTCCTGCGCGGGGTCATCTTCACCCTGGGCCTGGTGGCGCTGGGGTTCATGATCGCCAACCTGTTCAAATAGCCTTTCCAACAGCCTCCCAGGAATGACCTGCCCGTGACCTTTCACCTTCTTGAATCCGCCGACGACCCCCGGGTTGCGGACTACACCCAGCTCACGGACGTGCACCTGCGCAAAATCAGGGAACCCGCGGAGGGCCTGTACATCGCCGAGTCCTCCCGCGTCCTGCGCCGGGCTCTGGCCGCAGGGCACCGGCCGCGGTCCTTCTTCCTGGCCGAGAAGTGGGCCGGGGACCTCGCCGATGTCTTTGAGCAGTACCCGGAGGTGCCGGCCTACATCGGCCCCGCGGCTCTGCTGGAGCAAATCACCGGCTTCCACCTGCACCGCGGCGCCATGGCCGCCATGCACCGGCCCGCCCCGGTGCCGCTGGCTGACCTGCTCGCCGGAGCCCGCCGGGTTGCGGTACTGGAGGACATCGTGGACCACACGAACGTCGGAGCCATTTTCCGCTCGGCCGCGGCCCTGGGCGTGGACGCCGTGCTGGTCTCGCCGCGCTGCGGGGACCCGCTCTACCGCCGCAGCGTGCGGGTCAGCATGGGCACCGTGTTCCAGGTGCCGTGGGCCCGGCTGGAGGACTGGGCGGAAGGCCTGGCCGCGCTGCAGGAGCAAGGCTTCACCGTGGCGGCCATGGAGCTCACGGAGGACGCGGTGGACCTCGACGTGCTCGCGGCGCGCCGCCCGGAGCGGCTGGCCCTGGTGCTGGGGACGGAAGGCGCGGGCATGAGCGAAGGAACCCTGGCCGCCGTCGACCTCGCCGTGAAAATCCCGATGCGCCCGGGCGTCGATTCGCTCAACGTCGCCGCGGCGTCGGCGGTGGCGTTCTGGGAGCTCCGCCCGAAGGACTGAGGCGCCCTGCATCGTGCGGCGGCCGCGCCGCGCTGACGTGCGCCAATGCTGTTCGTCAGCCGTCCGGGGATCGGCTATCATTGATAGCTGGCCGTCCGGTGCTTTCCGCCGGCCATCCCATTCATACCTGGCAACTGGCAAAATCCAGTTGTGCGAACAAAGGTCCAATTATGAAGTCTAATACTCACCCGAAGTACGAAGCTGTTGTTTTCAACGACCTGGCTTCCGGCGTCAAGTTCCTGACCAAGTCCACCGTGTCTTCTTCGAAGACCATCGAGTGGGAAGACGGCAACACCTACCCGGTCATCGACGTCGAAATCTCCTCTGAGTCCCACCCGTTCTACACGGGCAAGCAGCGCATCATGGACTCCGCAGGCCGCGTCGAGCGCTTCAACGCTCGCTTCAAGGGCTTCGGCGGCAAGAAGTAACTTTCTTCCCCAAGGTCTTATGGAAAGCCCGCACCGGCAACGGTGCGGGCTTTCTGCATCTCTGCTGCCCTTCCGGCTGACCGGGTGACCCGGGTTCCCGGGTGCATGCGGCAGGATGGAGGTCATGACATCCCATCCTGCGGCCACCGCTCCCAGCCCCGACGACGACGGCGGCGGCCGTCACCACGGCGAGTACAAGGTCCCGGGCGGCAAGCTCGTGGTCGCCGACTTCGACGTCGTCGACGGCGTCCTGGCCCACGTCTCACTGAGCGGGGACTTCTTCCTCGAACCCGACGAGGCGCTGCCGGAGATCAACCGGGCGCTCACCGGGCTGCCCGTCGAGACGAGCGCCGCGGACATCGCGGACGCCGTGACGGCGGCGCTGCCCGAAGGCACCGTGCTGTTCGGTTTTTCCGCCGACGCCGTCGCCGTCACCGTCCGCCGCGCCCTGACGAAGGCCACCGGCTGGGCGGACCACCACTGGAACATCATCGCCCCGTCCGTCCTCCCCACCCACGTCAACGTCGCCCTGGATGAGGTCCTCACCGAGGAAGTCGGCGCCGGGCGGCGCAATCCCACCCTGCGGTTCTGGGACTGGGAGGAGCCCTCCGTGGTGATCGGCAGCTTCCAGTCCGTCCGCAACGAACTCCATCCCGAGGGCGTGGCCCGGCACGGCATCAGCGTGGTCCGGCGGATCAGCGGCGGGGGAGCGATGTTCATGGAGGCCGGGAACTGCATCACCTACTCGCTGTACCTCCCGCAGACCCTCGTGGACGGCATCAGCTTTGCGGACTCCTACCGTTTCCTCGACGCCTGGGTGATGGCGGCCCTGGAAAAGGTCGGCATCAGCGCCTTCTACGTGCCGCTCAATGACATTGCCACCGAGCACGGCAAGATCGGCGGTGCCGCGCAGAAGCGGCTCGCCAACGGCGGCATGCTGCACCACGTCACCATGAGCTACGACATTGACGCCGACAAGATGGTGGAGGTCCTGCGGATCGGCAAGGAGAAACTGTCCGACAAGGGCACCAGGAGCGCCAAGAAGCGCGTGGACCCGCTCCGCCGCCAGACCGGCCTGGCCCGCGCCGAAATCGTTGCAGCGATGATGGACGTCTTCGCCGAACGCTACGGCGCGACACCGTCCGTCCTCACCGACGCCGAGCTGGAGGCCGCCCGCCGCCGCGTGGAGACCAAGTTTGGCACCGCGGAGTGGCTGCACCGGGTCCCCTAGCGACGTGGGTTCGTCGCCTGGGCCGGTGCCGTCAGAGCCTGCGCCCTGAGGGAACGGTGCAGCTGGCTGCGCTGTTCGATGATGATCCGGCGCAGGGCACGCGGCGCATCAGGGTGGGCGGCCAGCCACTGGTCGGTGCGGACGATCACGGCGTGGGTTTCGGGCGTTCCGCCGTCCAGGTCCTGTGCCGCGGGGTAGAAGCCGCGGACAATCCGGCTGGCGATCTCGATGCTCCGGTCCGCCCAGACGTCCTCGAGGGATTCGAAGTACGGGTCGATGAACCCGGCCAGCAGGGAGGCCGCGCCGGTGTTGAACCCGGCAATCGTGGCGCCGAGGAGCTGGTTGGACAGGCCGGTGCCGTGGACGGCGGCCTCCCAGGCGGCCGCCTTGACGGATGCCTCGGGGCGCGCGGCGAGGGCCGTGGCGTGCCCGGACTTGCCTGCCGCCGTGTTGTCCCGGGCGAGCTCCTGGTCGAGCTGCTCCTGCGAGGCCTGGCCGTTGGCCGCCAGGGCATGCCAGAGATTCCAGCGCAGTTCGGCGTCCACCGCGAGGCCTTCGGTCACCATGCTGCCGTCCAGGATGCCCCGGAGCAGGTCCAGCCGGCCGGCGTCGTCGCGGCTGGTTGCGGCAAGGGTCCGGGCCCAGGCCAATTGCTGGTCGGAACCCGGGGCTGCCGCCTGCAGCTGTTCGGCGGCCGTGGTGAGGAAGCCGTGACGCACGGCATCGCGCTGGCCCCGGGGCACGTAGCGTTCCACCGCCGTCGAGGCATTGCCCAGCACGTTGAGGAGGACGCCGATGCCGGGCTCCGCGGGCCCGAAGCGCCCGACGGCGTCGACATAGAGGGCGGCCGGTGCGACGGCATCCCGGGCCGAGTCCCACAGCGCCGTCCAGCACAGCGCCCGCGCCATGGGGTCCTCCAGCTTGTCCAGGGAGCCGCGGACAGTGGCCTCGGAATGCGGGTCCAGCCGGACCTTGGCGTAGCTGAGGTCCTCGTCATTGACCAGCAGCAGCGCGGGCCGCGGTTTGCCGACCAGCGCGGTCACGTCGGTCCGGGCGCCGCGGACATCGGTCTCGACGCTGTCCGTGCGGACCAGGGCGCCGGCGTCGTCGAAATCGTAGAGGCCGATCCGCAGCCGGTGGGGACGGGGCTCCTGCCGGCCGGTGGTGGGATCCACGGCGTCCTGCAGGACGGCGACGGAGCTGAGCGCGCTGCTGTCTTCGGTGGATTCGGTGGATTCGGTGATCTCGCTGGACAGGGTGGAGATGCCGGAGGTCTGGAGCCATTGGCGGGCCCATTCGCTGAGGTCGCGGCCGGACGCCGCGCTCAGGGCGGCCAGCAGTTCGGCGAGGGTGGTGTTGCCGTAGGCGTGGTCCCGGAAGTACTGGCGGGACCCGGCGATGAAGGCCTCGAACCCGACGTAGGCCACCAGCTGCTTAAGCACCGAAGCGCCCTTGGCGTAGGTGATGCCGTCGAAGTTCTGCTTCGCGGCTTCCAGGTCCGGGATGTCGGCGACGATCGGGTGTGTGGTGGGCAGCTGGTCCTGGACGTACGCCCACGCCTTGCGGTTGTTGGCGAAGTTCACCCAGGCCGTGTCCCAGTCCGTGGTCCGGTCCACGCCGAGGGTGCCCATGTAATCCGCGAAGGATTCCTTGAGCCACAAATCATCCCACCACTTCATGGTGACGAGGTCCCCGAACCACATGTGCGCCATCTCGTGCAGGAGCGTGTTGGCGCGGGCCTGGTACTGCGAATCGGCGGCCCGGGAGGTGAAGACGTAGCTTTCGGTGAAGGTCACCAGGCCCGGGTTTTCCATGGCGCCGAGGTTGTACTCGGGGACGAACGCCTGTTCGTATTTGCCCCACGGGTAGGGGAAATCAAAGAGCTCGTTGAAGAAGGACAGTCCGTTCCTGGTGAGGCGGAACAGGGCGTCGGTGTCGAAGGATGCGGCCATGGAGGCGCGGCAGTAGAGCGCCAGCGGTACGTCCAGCACGGTGCCGTCGGCGAGCGTGCCGCGCCAGGCGTCCTCGGCCTTGAAGTACGGTCCGGCGAGGACGGTGGTGATGTAGGTGGACATCGCCTTGGTGGGCGCGAAGTCCCAGCGGCTCGTGGCGGGATCACTCGTCAGTTGGGTGCGCAGCACCTCGGCGCCGTTGGAGGACACCTGCCAGTCGGAGGGGGCCATGACGTGGAAGGTGAACTCGGCCTTCAGGTCGGGCTGTTCGAAGTTCGCGAACACCCGGCGGGCGTCGGCGGGTTCATACTGCGTGTAGAGGTAGCACTGGCCGTCGGCGGGATCGACGAAGCGGTGCATGCCTTCACCGGAGGTGCTGTACAGGGCGGTTCCCGTGATGGTGACCTGGTTCTCCGGCTGCAGGTTCTCGAGCCGGATCCGGGAACCGTCCACGACGTCGGCGACGGCGAGTCCCTTGCCGTTGAGGAAGACGCTGTGCACGCTGCCGGCGATGAAATCCACGAAGGTCGTCGCCCCGGGTTCGCTGGCCGAGAAGGAGATGATGCTGCGGCTCGTGTAGCCGGCGACGCTCGGGTCGGCCGCCTGCCGGACGTCAAGGGAGACATCGTAGCTGTGAGTGGTGATGAGGGCGGCGCGGTCCGCGGCCTCGTCGCGGCTCAGATTCTGGTTTGACACCCCGCTATCTAATCACGGGAGCGTGTGTGCCCGGTCACGCCGGCGGGAACATCAGGAAGGCGGCCGCCAGCCCGAGCAGGGCGATCAGCAGCCAGGACGCCAGCGCGGCCAGCAGCGCGCGTGCGCCGGTGTGCAGCAGCTGGCCCACCCGGACGGCGGAGCCCAGCCCGAAGAGCGCCATGCCGAGCAGGAGGTCCTGGACGGTGGCGGCCGCGTCCAGGGCCGCGGGGGAGAGCCACCCGGTGGTGCGCAGGCCCGCCAGGGCCACGAATCCGATGACGAACAGCGGGACCACCGGGGGGCGCTTGGCGCCGTCGGCTGCGGTGCCCAGCCGGTGATGGAAGCCCGCGGCGGCGACCATCGGCGCCAGCAGGATCACCCGGGTGAGTTTGACGACGACGGCGACGGCCAGCGCCGCGGTACCGGCGGTCTGGGCGGTGGCGACCACCTGCCCGACGTCGTGCACGGAGGCGCCGGTCCACGCCCCGAAGATCTCCGGACCCAGGCCCAGCGGCCGCGCGAGCAACGGCAGCACACCGATCGCCAGCGTGCCGCACAGGGTCACGAGCGCCACCGGCAGCACGGTTTCCTCCTGCCGGATTCTGCGCACGGCGGCCATCGCCCCGATCGCGGACGCCCCGCAGATGGCGAATCCCGTGGCCACCAGCAGCGCCACGCGGGGCGGCAGCCGGAAGAGCCTGCTGATCCCGTATGTCCCGGCGAAAGCGGCCAGCACCACGGCGGTCACGAGCAGCAGCGCGGCCCAGCCCAGGCCCAGCACATCGCCGAGGCTGACTTTCAGGCCCAGCAGCACGATCCCGGCCCGCATGAGGTGCTTGCCGGCGAAGTCCAGCCCGGGCCGCGCCGGCCCGGCGGTCCAGCCAGACACGCCCGGCAGGTTGGCCGCCAGCAGCCCGAGGAGCACGGCCATTGTCATCGCCGGCAGCGCGGGAAGGAGCAGGTGGGCGGCGACGGCGACGGCGACGGCCGCTGCGGCGCCGGCCAGGCCTGGCGCGGCCTCTCTCAGGGCGGAGGCGGTGGCGGATCTCTTGGGGGGCACGCCCCTACATTGCCGTACCCGGCCGGAAAAGCCGTAACCGCGGCCGTCCTGCCGGGCGGCCCGGACTGCGAGGCCAGCGCCGAGCGCCGCGCCGCGGGCCGCCGAAATGATTTCGGAACAAAAAAGTGGTTGGCTAGTGACCATGTCTGACCTATTCCAGGAATACTCCGAGGCCGCCGGCCGCACCGGCGCCTACGACGAGATGTTTGCCCCCGGCCAGCAGGCCCGGAGATCCTACGGGCAGGTGGCCCTGGCCCTGCGCGAACTCTCGTTGGCTGACGTCAGCGCCCGCGCCGATTCCATGGCCCGGACCTTCCTGGACCGCGGCGTGACCTTCGACTTCGCGGGTGAGGAACGGCCCTTCCCCCTGGACATCGTCCCCCGCGTGATCCCCGCCGATGAGTGGAGCGTCCTGGAACGCGGTGTGGCCCAGCGCGTCCGCGCCCTTGAAGCCTTCCTCAATGACGTCTACGACAAGATGACCGTGGTCTCCGACGGCGTCATCCCGCGCCAGCTCGTCACGACGAGCGCGCACTTCCACCGCCAGGTGCACGGCTTTGAGCCGGCCGGCGGCGTCCGGGTCCACATTTCCGGAATCGACGTCGTCCGAGACGCCGAGGGCACGTTCCGGGTCTTGGAGGACAACGTGCGCGTGCCCTCGGGCGTCAGCTACGTCCTCGAGAACCGCCGGGCCATGGCCAAGGGCCTGCCGGAGGCTTTCGGCCAGCAGCTTATCCGTCCGGTCGAGGAGTACCCCCGCCGACTCCTGTCAGCCCTGCGGAAGACGGCGCCCTCCGGCGTCGACGATCCCACCGTGGTGGTCCTGACCCCCGGCGTGTTCAACAGCGCCTACTTCGAGCACACCCTGCTCGCCGGACTCATGGGTGTCGAACTCGTCGAGGGCCGCGACCTCATCTGCCGCGGCAACCGGGTCTACATGCGCACCACGGCGGGTGAGCAGCGCGTGGATGTCATCTACAAACGCATCGACGACGAATTCCTGGACCCGCTGCAGTTCCGTGCCGATTCCATGCTCGGCTGCCCCGGCCTGGTCAACGCCGCCCGCGCCGGCGGCGTCACGATCGCCAATGCCGTGGGTAACGGCGTCGCCGATGACAAGCTGGTCTACAGCTACGTGCCCGACCTCATCCGGTACTACCTCAACGAGGAGCCCGTGATCGCCAACGTGGACACGTTCCGGCTCGAAGAAAAGGAGGCCCGGGAACACGTCCTGGACCGCCTGGATGAGCTCGTGGTCAAACCGGTGGACGGCTCGGGCGGCAAGGGCCTCGTGATCGGCCCGGACGCGTCCAGGGATGAACTCGACGCCCTGCGCAAGCGGATCATCGCCGACCCCCGCGGATGGATCGCCCAGCCGGTCCTGCAGCTGTCCACTGTGCCGACGCTCAGCGGCGACAAGTTCGGCCCCCGGCACGTGGACCTGCGCCCCTTCGCCGTCAATGATGGCGAGGACGTCTGGGTTCTCCCCGGCGGACTAACCCGTGTGGCGCTCAAGGAGGGCTCGCTGATCGTCAATTCCAGCCAGGGCGGCGGTTCCAAGGACACCTGGGTCCTGGCCGATTCCCCGCAGGTCCCCGTCGAAGTGATCCCGAGGCCCACCATCGCAGTTCGCGAGCGGGTTTCGGTCTGGCCGGTGGAGAGCAACTGGCGCGACAGCCAGAAAGAGCAGCAACAGCAGCAGCAGATTTCTGACGCGCAGGAGGTAACCGCGAATGCTTAGCCGTATTGCCGAGTCACTGTTTTGGATCGGCCGCTACGTGGAACGGGCCGACGGCACCGCCCGGATCCTCGATGTCCACCTCGAACGGCTCAACCATCTGCCTATGGAGGAACAGCGCAGCGTGGCACAGGAGCTCCTCGCCGTCATGGGTGCGCGCGCACAAAGTGACGATTTCGGCCTGCCCGAACTGCTCAACGCCCTCGCCTACGACAAGCAGAGTGCCACCTCCATTGCCGGTTCCCTCGGTGCCGCCCGCGAAAACGCCCGCCGCGCCCGCGAGACCGTCTCCTCCGGGCTCTGGGAAAGCCTCAACACGACCTACTACGGGCTCAACCAGCACCGCAAGGACGTGGTGGGCACCTACCGGTTCTGCAACTGGGTCCTGGAGCGCACCGCCATGGTCAGCGGCCTGGCCGACACCACCGTCAGCCATGACGAGAGCTGGCAGTTCCTGGTCCTGGGCCGGTCGCTGGAGCGTGCGGACATGACCGCGCGCATGCTCTCCACCCGGGATGTCCTCTCGGCCGGCATGTCTTGGGTGAACATGCTCCGCTGCGCCGGGGCCTACGAATCCTTCCTGCGGACCCGCCGGGCGGCGTTCGGGGACCAGCACGCGGCCGAATTCCTGCTGCTGGACCGGCTGTTCCCGCGGTCCATCGTCTACGCGCTGCGCGACGCCGACGAGTGCCTGGCGAAGCTCGACCCCTCGGCCCAGCGCGTCGGCTTCATCAACGACGCCCGCCGGATCGTCGGGCAGGCCCGCACCTTCCTGGAGTTCCACCGCACCGATGACCTCATGTCGGAGCTGCCGGAGCACATGGAGCGTGTGCAAAAGGCCGTGTCGCAGGCCTCGGACGCCATTTCCCGTAAGTACTTCAATCAGGCGGACGAACTGGCCTGGGTGGGAGAAGTTTCATGACCCGGCTGAACATCGTCCACAAGACGGCCTACAAGTACAACAAACGCGTCACCCTGTCCTACAACGAGGCCCGGATGACCCCGCTGACCGACCCGCAGCAGGTGGTACTTGAGTCTTCCATGAAGGTTTCGCCCTCGCAGGCGGCCCTGAGCAGCTACCGCGACTACTGGGGCACCCGGGTGACCGCCTTCGACATGCAGATGCCGCACGAGCACCTCGAGGTGCTCTCTACCACCACCGTTGAGGTGCACCGGGTCGAGAAGATCGCAACCGAGGCCGACATCGTCGGCTGGGACGTCCTGGCCGCACCGGAAACCCTGAACCAGTTCAGCGACTGGATTCCCCAGTCCCAGCTCACAGGTCCCGGCTCCGAGGTGCTCGCCATCATTCCCGGCGTCGTCGAGGGGAAATCGCCGCACGAGGCCGCCATGGCGGTCTTTGCCTGGATGCGCGGTGAAATGACGTACATGAAGGGCTCCACCGGCGTCACCACCAACGCCGAACAGGCCTGGAACCAGCGGCAGGGCGTCTGCCAGGACCTGGCGCACCTCGCCATCGGGTCACTGCGCAGCTGCGGTATCCCGGCCCGCTACGTGTCCGGTTACCTTCACCCGCGTTCGACGGCGGACCTCGGCGAGACAGTCGCCGGCCAGTCGCATGCGTGGCTCGAGTGGTGGGACGGCGAATGGCGCAGCTGGGACCCGACCAACCACAAACCCGCGGGGGACTTCCACGTCACCGTGGCCCGGGGCCGCGACTACCGCGACGTGCCGCCGCTCAAGGGTATCCTGTCCGGCGGCGGGGGATCGGCCCTCAGCGTCAGCGTGGAGATCACCCGTGTCGCCTGACCGCACGCTGCGCCCCACGTTGCACTGTCAAATCGGGCTGCCCTGAAGCCCTCAGGGCAGCCCGATCTGAAAGCCCAAGATGTTTTTTTGGGGGATGCGGGTTATTCGAGGCCGGAGCGCGTGGCGTCGTCCAACGGGGTCCACCAGGTCTGGGGCGGCACCACCTTGAACCGCCGGCCCGTGACGGTCTCCGGCGTAATCCGGACGAAATGTTCCTTCTTTCCGGCCTGCCACGGGAACAGCAACAGACCAACGGTGTCCATGACTTCCTGGGGGTTCTGCACCGGCGCGGCCTGGCCCTTGATGACGACGCTCCAGGCGACTCCGGTGTCCGCGTTGATGCCGTCGGCCTCCAGCGCCACCGGCGTGCCGCCGGTGGCCGCCTGCAGCTTGGTGCCCTCCGCGGTCCGGAACACCAGCGTGCCGTGGTCCACTTTGTAGTTGATCGGGAAGATATCGGGGTGGTCGTCCACCCAGACCGCCAGCCTGCCGACGGAGACGCTGCGCAACAGCCGCCAGCATTCGTGGTGGTCGAGGTCTTCGACAGCGTGGGTCTGGTCCTTTGGCTCGTGACGGCCCGGGCTCGATTCAGTGCTCATGCCGGCGAGCGTACGCGGCCGGGCTGACGGCGGCTAGGGCAAATGGACCCAGCCGCCGGGTTAATCTCCGAATTCTGAGGCTTTCCTGAGTCGTTCGCGCTATTCTGGCAGAGGGCCGTCAGCGTCTACATTGGCCGGAACGAACTGGGGGCAATGACATGCATTCAACGGGTGAGGGCTCAGGCCATACCGTGTCCGAGCCAAATCCCGTAGTTGAGGAGCTACTGACGGGGTTCGGCGCACGGGCGGAAGAGCTGCTTCAATCCAAGGAACGCATGGCCGGCCTGCTGGAAGCCGTTGTCGCCCTGGCCGAGGACCTGAGTCTGGATGCCGTCCTGGAGCGCGTGGTCGAATCAGCGTGCCGGCTGTTGCATGCCCGGTTCGGCGCCCTTGGTGTCATCGGTGATGACCACGCGTTAAGCCACTTCATCACTGTGGGCATCGATGGCCAGCTGGCACGGCAAATCGGTCCGCTGCCGACCGGCCACGGCGTCCTTGGCCTCCTCATTACGGACCCGTTGCCGCTCCGGCTGCATGAACTGAGCAAGCACCCCGAGGCCTACGGATTCCCCGCGCACCATCCTCCCATGCAGTCCTTCCTGGGGGTCCCGGTCCGGGTCCGGGACGTGGTGTTCGGCAACCTCTACCTCACGGAAAAAGAAGGCGGGGAGGACTTTTCCGCCGAAGACGAGGCCCTGGCCGTCGCCTTGGCGGCGGCGGCCGGCGTCGCCATCGAAAATGCCCGGCTCTACGACGACGCCCGCCGCCGGGCACGCTGGCTGGAGGCCTGCATGGACGTCTCCGGGCTGATGCTGAGCACGGACCGCGACTACACCTCGGGCGGCCTGGACCCGATAGCGGGCCGGGCGCTCCAGGAGTCCGCGTCCTCACTCGCCCTGCTGGTGGCACCCGCCGCCAATGGCGTGGCCCACGTGGTGATCGGCGTTGCCGGTGAGCGTGGCACCGCGTTTTCGGGACGGTCACTGCATCTGGACTCAGAGCTCCTGGAAGGTGTCCTCGAAGGCGGCGAGCCGGTGCTGTTCGACGACGCATCCGAAGTGTTGGGGGAGGTCGACGGCGCAGTCACCGGCCCGCTGCTGGCAGTGGCGCTGAGTACCCAGGGTGCCCACCATGGCCTCCTGCTGCTGGCACGGGACAAGGAGTCGGTGCGCTACGCCCGGACCGACATCGAAATGGGGGCCGTCTTCGGCTCCCACGTGGCCCTCGCCTTGGAACTGGCCCGGGTGCACCGGCTGCGCGAGGAGCTTCTGGTCTTCACCGACCGCGACAGGATCGCCCGGGACCTGCATGACCTCGTCATTCAACGGCTGTTCGCCGCCGGGCTGAGCGTGCAGAGCCTGACCCGTTTCACTAAGGAGGATCTGGCGCTGGAGCGCATCCGCAACATCACCGGCGAACTCGACGAGGCGATCCGCAGCCTGCGGGACACCATCTACTCGCTCAAGAGCAACACCGGCGAGATCGAACTGCTGAGCGGCCGGATCCGTCGTGTCACGCGCAGTTCGTCGAAGTCCATGCCGTTCCCGCCGCGCCTGACCATTACGGGACCCGTGGATGCTGTGACACCGGACAAGGCCGACAACGTCGTGGCCGTGGTTTCCGAGGGGCTCAGCAACGCCATCCGGCACTCCGGGGCGGATATAATCTCGGTCTCGGTTGCGGTCGTCAGGGGCCGGGTGACGGTGGTGATCAACGACAACGGCGCCGGATTCGCCCAACCCGCAAAACGCAACGGGCTAAGCAACCTCGAGGACCGGGCGCGCATGCTCGACGGCGAATGCACCATCACGAGCGCGCCCGACTCCGGTACCAGCCTGGAATGGTCGGTGCCGCTGTAGCCGGCACGCCCGAAGGTCCGGTTTCCGCAGAGCCTACCCGACGCTGCGGGGCCGGATTACTTCGCCGGTTCTCCCGACGGCGGCCGCCGGAAATGCCGGGCTGGCGATGAAGACGGCGGCCTGCGTGCGGCGTTCGAATCCGAGCTTGGCCAGCAGGGACGACACATAGTTCTTGACGGTCTTTTCCGCCAGGAACATTTCGGCGGCAATCTGCCGGTTGGTCAGTCCGCCGCCCACCAGCTCCAGGACCTTGCGTTCCTGGGGCGTGAGGGAGGACGTGCGCGGGTCGACCTCTTCGGCCTCCACCAGGCTGTCCACGACGCCGGCGGCCACGCCTTCCTCGAAGAGGGACTCGCCCGCTGCTGCCCGCCGCAGGGCGCCGATCAGGTCCGTGCCGCCGATCTCCTTCAGCACGTATCCGCTTGCCCCGGCCAGGACGGCGCCGCGCAAGGCCTGTTCGTCGTCGAAGCTCGTCAGGATGATGCAGTTCAAGGACGGGTCCACCGACCTCACGTCCCGGCAGACCTCGATGCCGGTCCCGTCCGGCAGGCGGGCGTCCAGCACACAGACATCAGGATGCAGTGCGGGAATCCGCCGGGTCGCCTCCACCGCGGATCCGGAACTGCCGACGACGGCAAACCCCTCGCCTTCGAGAAGTTCCTGCAGCCCGCGCCTGACAAGTTCGTGGTCATCAAGGATAAAGACTCGGATCACCGCCTGCCCGCCATCAGGTGCAGTGAGACCTGCGTCTGCCCAGGCAATCATGATTCTCCCGTCCGGCCGCTTGCGGGGCCGCTCGATGCTCTTAGTAACACGCTGATTCTTGTAACGAGATGCTGTCTTTCATCTGTTGACCCCAGCCTCTGCCATTCTTGTGCACCGGGGCGGCGCGGACAAGGGTCATAGTGCCCAACGGGCCGCCTCCGGCCCGTTGCCCGGAAGGCTTCCGGGCCGCCCGCCGGCCGGGGTGCGTGCATGCCTTTTGGCCCTAGGCGTCTGGCCGGGCGAAGGAAATCATGGGAGCGTCGCCATCTGGCGCGGGAGGCTCGGCCGGTACGAGGGCAAAGGATGGCAATGAACGAAGTCAGGGACGTCCGCACGATCGTGGTAGGCGTTGACGGCTCGGACGCTTCGGTGTCCGCGCTGCGGCATGCGCAGGGCCTCGCGGTGCCCCTGGCCGCCAAGGTCGTCGCGCTGGCGTGCTGGGACTACCCGCCGGTGTACGACGGCTATGTCGCCGTCGGCATCGACGACTTCGATGTCCGGGCCGGCGAAATCCTGGCCGAGGCGGTGGCGAAGGCTTTCGGCCCGGACACCCCGGACAACGTCGAGGCCCGCCTCATCCAGGGGCACCCCCGCCGCGTGCTGATCGAGGAGAGCAAAGCCGCGGACATGCTCGTGCTGGGCCGCCGCGGCCACGGCGGATTCGGTGGGCTGTTGCTTGGATCGGTGAGTTCCGCCTGTGTGGCACATGCGCATTGCCCGGTGCTGGTGGTCCACTCGCCAGAACACGGCTGACGCCGCAATCCTGCCGGAGGATTCTATTCGAACGTGGCCCGGCGCGGATCCGAGAGCCGGGTGCTCCACACATCGGGCCGGTTGACCTTGAAGCGTCGTCCGGTCAGGGCTTTGGGAGCCACCCGCACGTAGTAGGCCTTCTCGCCGGGCTGCCAGGGCTCCAGGAGCAGGGAGTCAATTTCGTCCTTCTCCTCCTGGCTCTCGATGACCTCGGCTTCCCCGCGCGCCATCACGCTCCAGGCCGTCTCGTCGCGGGCGTCGTAGCCGTCGATCTCGAATGCAACCGGCTTGCCTGTGATCGCGCCCCACAGCTTCGTGCCGCCGGCGGTGCGGAAGGCTATCGCCCGCCGTTCGAGGACGAAATTTACCGGGAAGATCTCCGGATGGTTGTCTACGATCAGCGCCACGCGCCCCACGACTTCGGTGTCGAGCAGCGCCCAGCACTGGTCCATGGTCAGCGAGTATTCCGGCGAGGGCGTGGTTGAGTCCATGTCGAGCCACGATACGGGCCGCCCCGGACCCCGATTAGGGCCATAGGTCCCGCGGCGGACACGTATGTGACGGATGCCGCGGCCCGTCGGCGCCGGTCACCAAGGACTGGGGGTCACCAGGGACTGGGCTTGTAGTCCTTGAGGAACACTCCGTACTGGTCCTCGCCGGATTCGCCCATCACGATGGGGTCGTACACGCGGGCGGCGCCGTCAACGAGGTCCAGGGGCGCGTGGAAGCCCTCTTCCATGAGGCGGACTTTGGTGTAGTGCGGGCGCTCGTCCGTGATCCAGCCGGTGTCCACGGCCGTCATGAGGATGCCGTCGGCGTCGAGCATTTCCTGGGCGCTCGTTCGCGTCATCATGTTCAGCGCAGCCTTGGCCATGTTCGTGTGCGGGTGTCCGGGGCCCTTGTAGGCGCGGGAGAACTGGCCTTCCATGGCGCTGACATTGACGATGTACTTCCGCCGCGCGGTGGAGCGTTTCATGGCGCCCCGCAGCCGGCTGACCAGCAGGAACGGAGCCGTCACGTTGCACAGCTGCACTTCGAGCATCTCCAGCGGGTCCACCTCGTCCAGCACCTGGGTCCAGCTGTTGATGCTGGCGAGGTCCGGGACCAGTCCGCCCGCATCGATCGCGGTGCCGGAGGCAATCCGCTCCAGCGACGCCGACCCGGTGGACAGGGCCAGGGACGTGATCGCGTCACCGGCCAGCACTGGATGGTCGAGCACGCTGCTGGCGAGGGCAAGCGGGTGCTTGTCGTGGGCGTGTCCGAAGGTGACGAGCTCCGGGCCCCCGTTGGCAGCCTGGAGGGCGGCGGGCAGCGGCTCGTCCTCGGCGTCGACGAGCGGCTTGTAGGCGTTGCCGGAGCGCCGCACTGTCTGGGCCGCGTTGTTGATGATGATGTCCAGCGGTCCTGCGGCATCCAGGGAATCCGTCAGGGCCATCACCTGGGACGGGTCGCGGAGGTCGATGCCCACGATCCGGAGCCGGTGCAGCCAGTCGGCGCTGTCCTCCATGGCAGCGAAGCGGCGGGCGGCGTCCTTCGGGAACCGGGTGGTGATGGTGGTGTGTGCGCCGTCCCGCAGGAGCCGGAGCGCGATGTACATGCCGATCTTCGCCCGGCCGCCGGTCAGCAAGGCCCTGCGGCCGGTCAGATCGGTGCGGGCGTCACGCTTGCTGTGGCTGAACAGGGCGCACTCGGGGCACAACTGGTGGTAGAAGGCATCCACCTGGGTGTAGTGCTGCTTGCAGATGTAGCACGGCCGGGACCTGATCAGGTGGCCGGCGATTTCCCCGGTGGCGGACGTGGCGAGCTTGTTGCCGCGCGTTTCGTCGTCGATCCTGTCGGGGGCCGCCGTCGCCGTCTGTGCGATCACGGCGCGGTCCGCCTCGGCGATCTCATCGCGCTTGCTGACCCGCCGGTGGCGCTTGACGGCCTTGAACATTTTCCCGGTGGCGCGGCGCACTGAGACGTAGTCCGGGTGCTCCTCGTCATAGGCGTGGATCGTGTTCAGGACCTTCAGGCAGGCCTGGATTTCCTCCGGGGTCAACTCGGCAAGACCAAGATCGGCTAGACCAAGCTCGGCGGAGGGAAAGTCGGAGGACAGATCGGGGGAGCTCATTGCCCTAATTTTACAGGGTGCGGGGAGCCCGGCCGGACGTACCTGCCGGGCCCCCGCCTGCCTATGCCGTGGGGGATTGCTTGACCGGTGCGTCTGCGCCGACCGCGGCGGCCTGCACGTCGGCCACCTTGTCCACGGAGTCCCGCAGTTCGGGCCAGTTCTCGGTGGCCGTGCGGACGGCGTCGGGCACCAGGCGCAGGTTGGCCGCGGAGAGCGCCCGTTCCGCATCGCTCGGGTCCGGGACGTGCTGGCCCTTGGACAGGACCGTGATTCCGGAGTCCGTGACCTTGAAGCCGCGGGCGCGGTCCAGTTCGGGGTCGAGTCCGATCGCGGCCCCGGCCGGCACCTTGACGTTCTTGTCGATGATGGCGCGTTTGATCACCGCGCCTTCGCCGACGTTGACCTTGTCCATCAGGACCGAGTCCAGGACCCGGCTCGAGGTGCCGACGTAGACGTCGTTTGAGAGGACGGAGCCTTCCACGATGCCGCCGGAGACGACGACGCCGCTGGCCACGATGGAATCCAGTGCCGTGCCCACGGTGTTGGACTTCCCGCGGACAAACTTGGCCGGCGGGGAGATGGTCTGGCGGGTGTAGATCGGCCACTCGGAGTTGTAGAGGTTGAAGACCGGAACAGGGGAGATCAGGTCCATGTGGGCGTCGTAGAAAGAATCGATGGTGCCGACGTCGCGCCAGTAGGTGCGGTCCCGTTCGGTGGAGCCCGGAATGTCGTTAAGGGTGAAGTCGTAGACGCCGGCCTCGCCCTGGTTGACGAAGTACGGGATGATGTCCCCGCCCATGTCGTGCTTGGTATCGAGGCGCTCGGCGTCAACGTGGAGGGCTTCGATAAGGGCATCGGCGTCGAAGACGTAGTTGCCCATGGAGGCCAGGAACTGGCTGGGGTCGGCCGCGAGGCCCGGTGTTGACGACGGCTTCTCCACGAACGCGGCAATCTTCTCCGGGTTGTCCGCATCAGTTTCGATCACGCCGAACTGGTCCGCCATGTGCAGCGGCTGGCGGACCGCGGCGACCGTGGCCTTGGCCCCGCTCGCGACGTGCTGCTCCACCATCTGGGAGAAGTCCATCCGGTAGACGTGGTCTGCGCCGACCACGACCACGATGTCTGGGTTGGCGTCGTGAATGAGATTCAGCGACTGATAAATGGCGTTGGCGCTGCCGAGGAACCAGCTCTTGCCGACGCGCTGCTGAGCCGGAACCGAGGCCACATAGTTGCCCAGTTGCGTGGACATCCGCCACGTTTCGGAAATGTGCCGGTCAAGGCTGTGGGACTTGTATTGCGTCAACACCACAATTTGCAGATAGCGGGAATTCACAAGATTTGAAAGGGCAAAGTCAATGAGCCGGTAGCTTCCGGCAAACGGGACACCAGGCTTGGCCCGGTCCGCCGTCAACGGCATGAGCCGGTTTCCCTCGCCACCTGCGAGGACAATTGCCAAAACTCTCTTTTGATGCGGCATGGTGATAGCTCCTGAACGCCTTCGTTACTCCCCAATACAGTCCGGCATGCCCGAACGTCTTCACACTAGATCAGTTCCACCGTAACGACTACCTTGGTGCATGTGCGAATAGATATTGTGACCAAAGAATTCCCGCCGGAAATTTATGGCGGCGCCGGTGTCCATGTGGCCGAGCTCAGCCGAGTGCTGGCCCAACGCGTGGACCTTCAGGTGCGTGCCTTCGGCGCGCCCCGCGAGCCCGGGTACCACGGAGCGACTGTCACGTCGTATTCCGTGCCTGAAGACCTGGGCTCCGCAAACGCCGCCATCCAGACCCTCGGGGTGGACCTGAGGATCGTTCCGGACGTCGCCGGCGCGGACCTGGTCCACTCCCACACCTGGTACGCCAACATGGCCGGACACATCGCGTCGTTGCTTCACGGCATCCCGCATGTACTGAGCGCCCACAGCCTGGAGCCGCTGCGCCCGTGGAAGGCCGAGCAGCTTGGTGGCGGCTACGCGGTGTCCTCCTGGGTGGAAAAGACCGCCTACGAGGCCGCCGCCGCCATCATCGCCGTCTCGGAAGGCATGCGCCAGGACATCCTGCGCAGCTATCCGGACGTTGACCCGGCCAAGGTCAAGGTGGTCCACAACGGCATTGACGTCAGCCAGTGGAACCGGGACGAGGCTGATGACATCATCCGTCCGCTCGGAATCGATCCGGAGCGCCCCAGCGTTGTTTTTGTGGGCCGGAACACCCGGCAGAAGGGCGTGCCGTACCTGTTGCGGGCCGCCGCCAAGCTCCCGGCCGACGTCCAGCTGGTGCTGTGCCTCGGTGCCGCGGACACCCCGGAACTGGCGGCCGAGACGGCACGCCTGATCGAGGAGCTGCAGAGCCAGCGCAGCGGCGTGATCCTGATCGAGCGGATGCTGCCCCGCAACGAGGTCATCCAGGTGCTCAGCCACGCGACGGCGTTCGCGTGCCCGTCCATCTACGAACCGCTGGGCATCGTCAACCTTGAGGCGATGGCGTGCGGTGCCGCCGTGGTGGCCAGCGCCACCGGCGGTATCCCGGAGGTCGTCGACCACGGCAAGACCGGACTGCTTGTTCCGATCGAGCAGGTCACGGACGGCACGGGAATCCCTCTGGACCCGGAGAAATTCGTCACCGACTTTGCCGAGGCCCTCATCGAAGTGGTGTCTGATCCTGCCCGGGCGCGCGCCATGGGCGAAGCCGGCCGGCGCAGGGCCGAGGAGCACTTCTCCTGGGAATCCATCACGGAGACCACGCTCGAGGTCTACCGCTCGGTGCTCCAGCAGGGCTCCTGACCCCGCGACGGAACAGCACCACAGCGTCACTGCAGTACCGAGTCATTGCACTTCGACGACGGCGCCGCCCCGGCTGAGGGGGCGGCGCCGTCGTCGCATTTCGGCTGGGTCAGCCGCGGGCTTTGGTGCCGTGAGCTTTTGTGCCGTCAGCTTTGGTGCCGTGAGCTTTTGTGCCGTGAACGGCGCGGGCAAGCAGGATCTTTTCGTCCAGGGGCGCCTGGCCGCTGGCCCGCTGCTTGCGGAAGTAGTCCCGGGCCTCGTCCTGGCGGACCTTCTCCGCGCCGGTGGAGATCTCAGCGCGGAGATGCTCCGGGCCATACCCGAACGCGTCCACCAGGTCCAGGGCATGCGGACGGATCTTCACGAGCAGGCGGTTGATGTATTCGCCCACAGTGCGTCCGCGCTGCATCGACAGCCTGCCGTTCATGAGGTACCAGGACAGGTTCTTCTCGATCAGGGACAGGCCGAAGAGATCGCGCAGCCACGTCAGGACTTTGTGCGTGCCCGGGTCTGTCACCTTGCCGAGGGCCTCGGTAAAGGCCTCCCACTGCAGCAGCTCCGCATGGGCCTGGGCGGCTTCGATGAGTTCGTGCTGGTGGGCGTTGAACAAGGCGGCGCCCTGCTGCTGCGGGAGCTTGTTCGCGCCCTTGAGGGCCGTGGCCACCTCCGCGACCATGGTTTGGACACGGTCCGTGAGCAGGGTCCGCTGGCTTGCTTCGTCCTTGATCGCCAGCGCAGCTTTCTGCACTGATCCGGTGTCGGCCACGAACTGGGCGACGCCGCGCAGTCCGGTGCGGTGGATCGCCGCGCCGGTGGCCTGGCCCACGACATAGCGGGCCAGCACGCCGACGTTGACGGTGCGGAATTCCTTGGCGTAGTCCGCCAGCAGGCGCTTGGCGACCAGCTGCAGCAGGACCGTGTTGTCGCCTTCGAACGTGGCGTAGACGTCGAGGTCGGCGCGGAGGGAGGCGAACCGGTTCTCGATCAGGAATCCCGCACCACCGCAGGCCTCGCGGCATTCCTGCAGCGTATCCAGGGCGTGCCAGGTGCTCAGCGGCTTCAGGGCCGCGGCCAGGGTTTCGAGGTCCTGGCGGTCCTGGTCGGTGTCATGGCGGCCGGAGAAGACGTCGTCGAATTTCTGCAGCAGTTGCTCGCTGGCGAAGCTGGCGGCGTACGTGGTGGCCAGCCGGGTGAAGAGCCGGCGCTGGTGCCGCTGGTAGTCCAGCAGCACTTCCTCGTCGGTCTGGGAGGAGGCATTGAACTGCCGGCGTTCGGTGGCGTACTGGATGGCGGTTTTCAGGGCCAGCTTCGACGCCGTCACGGCGGCGCCGTCGAGGGAAACCCGGCCCTGGACCAGCGTGCCGAGCATGGTGAAGAAGCGGCGGCCCGGGCTGGCGATGGGGGACGTGTAGTTGCCCTCGGGGTCGACGTCGCCGTAGCGGTTCAGGAGGTTGGTGCGCGGGATCCGGACGTTCGTGAAGTGCAGCCGGCCGTTGTCGATGCCGTTCAGGCCGCCCTTGACCCCATCGTCCTCGCCCCCGATGCCCGGCAGGAACTCCTTGGTCCCGGGGTCCCGGAGGTCCATGTAGAACGCGTGCACGCCGTGGTTGACGCCCTTTGTCACCAGTTGGGCGAACACGACGGCGGCCAGGCCATCTGTGGCGGCGTTGCCGATGTAGTCCTTCCACGCGGCCCGGAACGGTGTGTGGACCACGAACTCTCCGGCGGCTGGGTCGTAGGTGGCGGTGGTGGCAATGCTGGCCACGTCCGAGCCGTGCCCGGTCTCGGTCATGGCGAAGCAGCCTGGGATCTCCAGGCTCATGATGCCGGGCAGCCATTTCTCGTGGTGTTCCGCGGTGCCGAGGTGGTTCACTGCGGAGCCGAACAGGCCCCACTGCACGCCGGCCTTGATCTGCAGCGACGGGTCGGCGATGACCAGTTCCTGGAAGCCGGCCACGTTGCCGCCGTGGTCATCGGAGCCGCCCACGGACTCCGGAAATGCGCGGTGGACGGCGCCATTGTCCACCAGGATCCTGAGCTGCCCGAAGACGCGTTGGCGGTGTTCTGTGTGGGTCTGGCCCTCGATCTTGTGCAGTTCCGGGCGGCCGGCGAGGCCCCTGGACTTCAGCCGGATGTCGGCCCACTTGCCGAGCAGCTGTTCGCCAAGGGCCGCTACGTCGACGGCGGGCGCCCCAGGGGAACCGGGCTGGCCGGAACGGCCGGCTGCCATGGTTGCCGCCGTCTGTTGTGGTTGCGGCCGGCGGCGGGGTGCGTTGCGGGTGGTGCGGTCGGCTAGTTCAGTCATGTCGTTTCCTTCTGTGGTTCTGACAATCTTTAGTGCTGACAGTTCAGGTCGCGGGCGGGGGCCGGCGTGCCGCTGCTACGGCGCGCCCTGGCCTGCCGGGTCCGTTCGTTCCGTTTGTGCTGCTTCGTCGGGACGAGGTGCCTGCAGCTCGGGGGCGATGCCGAAGCAGAGCCAATCCGTGATCTGCCGCGCCATGGCCTCCTGGCCGGGCTTGGCCGGTCCGGGCGGGCTGGCGAGCCACTGTTCGCCGGCATTCCGGACCAGGCCGATCGCGGCGTTGGGCCAGTAGCCGATCACGGCTTCCTTGTCCTGGCCGCCGCCCAGATGGCTGCGCATCGGCCGGGCAATCATGTCGCTGATGGCGGCGAAGAAGTGGCTCAAGGCTCCCGCCGTGGAGATGGACGGGCCGGCCGTTTCGGCCTCGCCGGAAGCATGGCGTGTCACGAACGTATAGACATTCGGGCTGGTCTCGGCCATTTGCAGGTACGCGGACACCATGGCGAACAGGCCTTCGCGGGGCGTCTGGGCGCTCTGGGCCGCCTCCTGGATGCGCCGCTGCATCTGGCTCAGGACCACCTCGCCCACGGCCTGCTGGAGTCCGGCTTTGTCGCCGAAATAGCGGTAGAACACGGACTTCGACGTTCCCGCGGCAGCGGCAATGTCCTCCATGGACGCGTCGCTCCCGAGGGCATGCACCGCCTTCCGGGCGGACTTGATCAGCTCCCGCCGCCGTTCCTCGCGGTGGGACTGCCAGCGGGAAGCGCGGCCGTCGACGGCGGCCTGCCCGGCGGGCACGGTGGCTTTGGGAATGTTCACGATACCCAGCGTATCAGGTACGCTGGGTATCGGTAATTGCTTTGATCGAAGGAGACAGCCCATGTCCGTCAACGGACAGTCAGTGCCCCGCCCCCAGCCAGCCGCCGCATCCGCCGCCGGGAAGACACAGCACGCCGGCGCAGGCCCGGCACAACTCCGCAAGGCCGTGGTCGTGGGCGGCAACCGCATCCCGTTCGCCCGGACCGGAGGCGCGTACACGAAGTCCTCCAACCAGGACATGCTCACGGCCGCCCTTGATGGCCTGATCGCCCGCTTCGGCCTGCAGGACGAACGGATCGGGGAAGTGGCTGCGGGGGCGGTCCTCAAGCACTCCCGGGATTTCAACCTCACCCGGGAAGCGGTGCTCGGCTCGGCCCTCTCCGCCGAGACCCCGGCGTATGACCTCCAGCAGGCCTGCGCCACCGGCCTGGAAACGGTGCTCGGCCTGGCGAACAAGATCAAGCTGGGCCAGATCGATTCCGCGATCGCCGGCGGCGTGGACTCGGCCTCTGACGCCCCCATTGCCGTCAGCGAAGGACTCCGCGAGGTGCTCCTTGACCTCAACCGCGCCAAGACAATGTCCCGGAAACTGCAGGTCCTCAGCCGGCTCCGTCCCAAGGATCTGGCTCCCGATGCGCCGAACACGGGGGAGCCGCGCACCGGTCTGTCGATGGGCGAGCACCAGGCGCTGACCACGGCGCAGTGGAAGATCACCCGCGAGGCCCAGGACGAACTGGCCTTCAACAGCCACCGGAACCTGGCCGCGGCCTACGACGCAGGCTTCTTCGATGACCTCCTGACCCCCTACCGGGGACTGAGCCGCGACTCCAACCTGCGCGCCGACACGAGCCCGGAGAAACTGGCCACCCTCAAGCCCGTTTTCGGCAAGAACCTGGGCGCCGAGGCGACCATGACGGCCGGCAATTCCACCCCGCTGACCGATGGCGCCTCCACCGTTCTACTGGCGTCCGAGGAATGGGCCGACGCCCACGACCTCCCCAAGCTCGCCGCGGTGATCGACGGCGAGGCTGCCGCCGTCGACTTTGTCCACGGCAAGGACGGGCTGCTCATGGCCCCCGCCTTCGCGGTGCCCCGGCTGCTCGCACGCCACAATCTCAGCCTCGCGGACATCGACTTCTTCGAGATCCACGAGGCTTTCGCCGGCACGGTGCTGAGCACCCTCGCGGCATGGGAGGACGACGAATTCGGCCGCACCCGACTGGGCCTGGACGGCGCCTTCGGCAGCATCGACCGGGCCAAGCTGAACGTCAACGGCTCCTCGCTGGCCGCCGGACACCCGTTTGCGGCCACGGGTGGCAGGATCGTGGCCTCGCTGGCCAAAATGCTGCACGAAAAGGGCGACGTCAACGGGCGTCCGGCCCGCGGCCTCGTGTCCATTTGCGCCGCCGGCGGCCAGGGCGTCGTCGCAATCCTCGAAGCACTCTAGGGAGAACCGGATGAGCGACAAGTACACCCGGCTGGTCAGCCACGGACTCGGCAAGGACCTCGCCAAGCGGCTCGGCCTCCCGCAGCCAGTGGTCCTCCGGCGGCACGAGCGCGGCCGCCCCCTCATCGACGGACCGGTCCTGGTCCAGGGATCAACCGGCGGCGCCGACGAGCTCGCCGCCACCCTGCTGGACTGGAACCTCGATGTCCGTCGCCACGCGATACCCAAGGAGAAGCTCGGCGCCATCATCCTGGTGCTGGACGAGTTGGCCCACCCCGGCGATCTTGAGAAGCCGGTCCTCACCGCCGCCGCGTCGCTGCGTGACCTCGCCCCGAACGCCCGCGTCATCACTATGTCCCGCACGGCGGGCTCGGCCACGGAACCGGCAACGGCGGCTGCCAGGCAGGGCGTGGACGGTCTCCTGCGGTCTTTGGCGAAGGAACTCCGTGCCGGCGCCACCGGCAACGGCATCCTGCTCGCCGACGGCACCCGGACCACGAGCCCGGCAGCACTGGGGGCGCTGAGGTTCTTCCTCTCGGGCCGCTCGGCGTTCGTGGACGGGCAGTTCCTGGCCGTCAGCTCCGGCGCCGGCCAGCTGCCCGACGACGTCGAGAAGCCGCTGGCCGGCAAGGTGGCTGTGGTGACCGGCGCAGCGCGCGGCATCGGGGCCGCAATTGCCCGCACCCTGTACCGCGACGGCGCCACGCTCATCCTCGTCGACATTCCGGCGGCGGGAGAGCATCTGGCGGCAGTGGCCAACGAGGTCCATGGGACGGCCCTGCAGCTGGACATCAGCCGCGACGACGCCGGCCAGCGGATCATCGACCACGCCGCGGCACGGCATGGCCGGCTGGACATCATGATCCACAACGCAGGGATCACCCGGGACAAGCTCCTGGCCAACATGGACGCCGGCCGCTGGAACGCCGTGCTCGCGGTCAACATCGCCGCGCAGCTGCGGATCAATGAAGCCCTGCTGGCCTCGGAGCACTTCCGCGACTCGCCGCGGATCGTGTCCGTGGCCTCCACCAGCGGGATCGCCGGAAACCGCGGCCAGACCAACTATGCCGCGTCCAAGGCCGGCGTGATCGGCATGGTCCGCGCCACGGCGGCGCTGATCGGCGAACGCGGCGGGTCCATCAACGCCGTCGCGCCCGGCTTCATTGAAACGGAGATGACCGCCAGGATCCCTTTCGCCACCCGCGAAGTGGCGCGCCGGCTCAACTCCCTGCAGCAGGGCGGCCGGCCGGGCGACGTCGCCGAGGCCATCGCGTTCCTGGCCAGCGACGCCGCGGGTGGGATTTCCGGGGAGGTGCTGCGCGTCTGCGGGCAGAACCTGGTCGGCGCATGAGCGGATCCCAGACCGTCATCCTGGGCGAGATGCCCGCACTGTCCAAGCTCTACGTCAACGCGGCGGCCGCCGCGGCACGGCGCCGGGTCCTGGGCACCCATGGCGGCACCGAACTGCCGGCCTACACCCACGAGGTCCGTGGCGTGAAGGCCGACGTCGCCAACCTGACCGCCTTCCAGCACCTGATCGGCGAGAGCGCGAGCGATGTCCTCCCCGCCGGCTTCATCCATGCCCTGGCGTTTCCGCTGGCCATGAGCGTGATGAACCGGGACGATTTTCCGCTGCCCCTGCTGGGCATGATCCATCTGACGAACACCGTGGTGCAGTCCGCGCCGGTCCTGTTCACCCAGGCCCTGGATATCCGGGCCCGGGTGGAGAACCTGCGCGGACACCGCGCCGGCACGCAGCTCGATGTCGTCGCCGAGGTCCGCGCCGCCGGGCAGGAAGAGGTCCGCTGGCGCGGGGTGTCGACCTACCTGGCCAAGGGGGTGTTCCTTCCGGGGATCGACAAGGCCTCGGTGGCCGTGCCGCCGCCGCCATTCTCCGTGCCGGATCCCACGGCCCTGTGGCAGCTGGGCGTCGATACCGGGCGTGCCTACGCGGCTGTGTCCGGGGACTTCAACCCCATCCACCTGAGCGTCCTGACCGCCAAGGCCCTCGGGCAGCGGCGGTCCCTTGCCCACGGCATGTACCTGGCGTCGCGGGCGCTGGCCGACGTCGGTGCCGTCCGGGGGGATTCGTTCACCTGGGAGGTGGCCTTCGAGGCCCCCGTGTTCCTGCCGGCCCGCGTGGCGCTCGACATCAGCACCGTGCAGGCGGACGGCGGCGGGTGGGAGCGCTCGGACTACGTGGCATGGAACCCGCTGTCCGGGCGCCGGCACTTCAGCGGCTCTGTCGCGGCGCTGCCACAGCCGGCGCTGCCATAGCCGGCGCTGCCACAGCCGGGCAGGACAGACAGACCCACCGGGTCAGACCGGGCCGCCCCGCCGGCAGACGGAGAGTATTTCCTAGTCTGCCGGCGCCGTGGCCGGTTTGGCCTCCGGCCGCCCGGGCGTGGCCACGCGCAGCATGCGGTGCAGGCTCAAGAGGATGGATTCGACCGCGCTCGGGGCGTCCGTGCTGGGCTGCTCGGAGCCAATCCGGGCGGTCAGTTCGCTGATCGCCGCATCGGCGGCAGCCGCCAGCTCGGTCTGGCGTTCGGGCTGTTCCTCTTCCAGAGCCCGCAGCACGTCGCCGACGGAAGCCATGGCGTCCCCGAGGGGCACTGCGTATTCGTCGGGCACCACAAAGGGGGTATCCTCGGCCCAGATGACATCCGAGAGCACTTGGGTCACGTCCTGGACGTGGAAGGTCAGGCGCTCTAGATCCCGCAGGTTCCGGTAGTCGAGGTTCAGGTCGCGCGGATGCAGGTGGCGTCGGGGATTTGCCTGGCGGCTGGCGTCGGCTTTTTCGACGGCGAGCCGCACGGAGCGGGCGTGGGCTGCGAGCGCTTCCGAGCGGCGGGACCAGTCAACATGCTCCGGCGGCCAGCTTTCCTTCAGCGCCTTGCCCATGTCCCAGAGTTGCTGGGCGAGGGCCTGGCGCAGCTCCGCGATACTTAGCTCTGCCGCCCGGAAGTGCAGCGGCGGGAAGACCAGCAGGTTCACGACGATGCCCACCGTGACGCCGACGCCCATCTGGAACAGGTATCCGAAGGAGAACGTGTCCGGATTATGGCCGCCGACCAACAGCACCAGGAGCGCCGCCGTCGGGATCCAGTCCCGGCCCGAACCGATCTTGGGCAGGCCGGCGAGGATAACGCCGAGTCCCATGACCACCGCGACCGTCCACGGCGACGGCGAGCCGAGGCTGAACAGCATGAACGCAAGGCCCACCCCGATCGCCAGTCCGACGAGCGTCTGGACGCCCTGCCGCATGGAGCCGGCAACGTTCTCGTACATGGCCACCAAGGCGCCCAGCGGGGCGTAGTACGGATAGTCGGCCGCTGAGCCCGGCATGAAGGGTGCGATCGCGAAGGCGACGCCCGCGGCCAGCCCGGCTTTCAGGGCCAGCTGCAGCCGGGGCCACAGCACCGCCGCGGCGACAGCGCTGCCCGCGGTGCGGGTCCATCGGCGCAGCAGGGAGGGCGGGTTGCCGGCTTGCTTTTCTGGAATGGCCATTCGGCTTACCCTAGGGCCGGGAGGCTCGTGCGACAACTGGACGAACCCCGGAGCGGGCCGCCCAAGCCGAAACGGGGCCGGTCAGGACGCCGCGTGGGCGGCCCGCCGCACCGCCGCGGACAGCCGCTGGGCCCGCCCCCCTGTCCGGCCTTCCTCGCTGCGGCGGGGCACATACCCGAACCCGAGGCCGTAGCCGGGATCCGCGAAGCCGAGGGCCGCGTTCGCTCCCTCGTGCCCGAAGGCCAGCTGGCTGCCGAAGTTCCGCCCTGGCTGGGGTTTCATGAACACGACGGCAAAGGCGTTGTCCTGCCCGGAGCACCGGTCCAGTCCCCAGACCTGCTCAGCGGCCATGAGCTCGATGGTGGCGGGGTTGAGGAAAGCGGGAACGCCGTCCACTCCGGTGGTGGCGGCGGCGTAGAGCCTGGCCAGCCCCTCGGCTGACCCCACACCACCTGCGCTGCTCATGCCCGAGGCGCGCACCAAGCGGTGGTTGGGCAGTTCCATGATGGTGCTGACCGGCGCGTTGCTGTTCAGCCCGTCGAGGCTGAGCGGGTCCAGCCACGGCTGGGCCGGGTCAGGGTCGTAGAGCACCTCGCGGTACCGGGGTTCCTGGTCCTCGGGCAGGCCCAGGAAGAAGTCGATGCCCCACGGGCGGCGGATGCGTTCGTCGTAGAGCCCCTGCAGCGTCATCCCCGTGACGCGGCGGCAGAGCTCCTCCATCAGGATCCCTATGGTCAGGGCGTGGTAGCCGAAGGCCGTGCCCGGGCGCCACAACGGCGCCGAGGCCGCGAGACGCCGCGCCGCGGCCGGGGTGGCGAACTCCGCCAGGGGAAACCCGCCGGCGACGCCGGGCAGCCCCGCCTGATGGGATAGGGCCTGCCGCACCGTGAGCCGGTCCTTGCCGTGGACGCCGAACTCGGGCCAGTAGGACGCGACGGTCCGGTCAAGGTCGAGCCGGCCGTCCTGGACGAGGAGGGCGATGACGAAGGCGGCGACTCCCTTGGAACAGGAGTAGGTGCCCGTGATGTCGCCGGGGACGAATCCCGGTCCGCCGCAGAGGTCCAGCACCTTGGTGCCGTGGTGGTAGGCCGACAGCTGCGCGCTGTAGCCCGGATCCTCGGAAAGGAAAGAGTCGAAGAGCTCACGCACACCCGCGAAACCGGGGGCGGCAAACCCGGCCGAGACGGCCGCCGTCGGCATCAGGCCGCGCCGTGTCCCGGGGCGACCTCTTCGCCGGCCCGGACCGGTCCGGGCGGCGTGCCGTCGCCGAACGGCCGGCCGCCGAGGGATTCGCGGCCGTGCTCCGAGAGCCAGTTGCCCAGTTCCGGTCCGCGCGGGACCACTCCGGTGGGATTGATGTCCTCATGCACGATGTAGTAGTGCTGCTTGATCTGCACAAAGTCGGTGGTGTCGCCGAACCCTGGCGTCTGGAACAAGTCGCGCGCGTAGGCCCACAGGACCGGCATCTCGCTGAGCTTTTGCCGGTTGCATTTGAAATGGCCGTGGTACACGGCGTCGAAGCGGGCCAGTGTGGTGAACAGGCGGACGTCGGCCTCCGTGATCGTGTCGCCCACCAGGTACCGCTGGGCCGCCAGGCGTTCCTCGAGCCAGTCCAGGGCCGTCCAGAGCCGATCGTAGGCAGCGTTGTAGGCCTCCTGGGAACCGGCAAAGCCGCAGCGATAGACGCCGTTGTTCACCTCGGTGAAGACACGCTTGTTGACGGCGTCGATTTCTTCCCTGAGGTGCTCCGGGTACAGCTCCGGCGCGCCGGCGCGGTGGTACTGGGTCCACTCCGTGGAAAAGTCGAGCGTGATCTGGGGGAAATTGTTGGTGACTACCTGCCCGCTGGGGACGTCCACGATTGCCGGGACGGTAATCCCGCGGGGGTAGTCGGGGAAGCGGCGGAAGTAGGCGTCCTGGATGCGTTCGATTCCGAGGACGGGATCCCTGCCGTCCGGGTCGAGATCGAACGTCCAGGACCTGGCGTCATGGGTGGGGCCGGGCTGGCCGAGCGAGATGACTGCCTCCAGGCCGAGGAGCCGGCGCACGATCACCGTGCGGTTGGCCCACGGGCAGGCGCGCGCTGCGATGAGGCGGTAGCGGCCAGGTTCCACGGGCCAGCCGGGCTCGCCGTGGGCGCCCGTGGCACCGTCCCGGGTGATTCGGTCCTCAATGTAGTTGGTATCCCGGGTGAATTCCTCGCCGCCGGTCACATACGCGCCCTTGGTGCTGAATCCCGGATCGTCGGTGTGGGTACTCAGGCTCATGGTCCCAGCCTAAGGCCGGGAAGGGAACGGCCCGAACGCGGCCGTGAACACAGGGGCCATCGGCTGCCAGGCAAACCACCATGCCCCGGCCACAACCACGGCGAAGAGGGCAATCCACACCGCGGCGGGGATGGAGGTGGCCCGGGCCAGCAGGTACGCGTCCGACGTCGGGAGCCTGTCCCGGTGCCGCAAATGGACGTTGGCCAGTTTGCCGAGGTCCCTGACGGCAGCGACCAGCAGCGCCAGGCCCAGCACGATCATCACGTGGCCGTTGAACACCGGCGGCACGAACAGCACCAGGAGCGCCGCGGCCAGTACGGCGGCGGCCGTGATGAGGAGCCCCACGCCGTTGCGGAGGAACAGGAAGGACGCCAGGAGGATGAGCGTGCCCACCGACATCGCGGCCGGCCCCCAGCCGTTGAAACCGCACCAGACCATCGCCGCCCCGACGACGGCGGGCACGGGGTAGCCCCAGAACGTCGACCAGGCGGCGGAGAGGCGGCTCCTGCTGTACGTCGTGGTGGTGCCGGAGTGGTCCATGCCCAGCCGGATGCCGCCGATCCGCTGGCCGGTGGTGAGGGCGGCAAACGCGTGGCCGAGTTCGTGGGTCACGGTGGCGAGCAGGCCAAAGTAGCGCCAGGACAGGCGGGGCAGGGAGACGGCCACTGCCAGCAGGATCACCGCCACGAGCTCAATACTGCTCACGTGCGGGCTGGGGGCGTGGGTGAATCCGGCAACGATCCGCTCCCACCATGTCAGGGCGAGGTTCGGTTCCCCCAGCAGGCCGGGCGGAGTCATGCCTTGCCCGAGGCATGCGCGATGCAGTACGCGGTCCAGGGCCTGGCCTCCAGCCGGTCCTCGGGGACCGGGGTGGCGCAGACAGCGCAGATTCCGTAGGTGCCCTCGTCCATCCGCGCAAGGGCGGCATCGATCTGCAGCAGGGAAGCCCTGCTCTGTTCCAGGAGCGCGGAGGCCTGGGATAGTTCGAAGGCGATCGTCGTGCCCTCGGGGTCGTGTTCGTCGTCGACGTTGGAGTCGAGGCGGGCGGCATTGACCGAGGTGATGTCCCGGCGGAGGGCGGGCAGGAGGGCAAGCTTCCGGTCACGTTCCTCGCGCAGGAGGATCCGGAACCGTTCGACGTCAACCATAGGCTTCAAGGCTAGCGCGGCCGCTGTAGCGGCGCCTAAACGGGCTGAAGGAGCCGTCCGCGCCGGGTGCCGGCCAAGCACTCAACGAACTGGTAGATGATTCCCACATCCACGGAACGGGCGCGGGCGGTGGGGGCAGCGTCTAGAGTGGGCGCATGGTGGACCAGACGCACCCCGAGACCCCCGCAACGCCCGAGGGCCGCCCAAACCCCGACCGTCCAAACCCCAATCATCCTGCAGACGCCGGCAACGCCGCGGCCCCCGAAAGTCCCGGGCAGACCGGGGACACTAATACGGCCGACACGCTCCTGCGCGAACTCGCCGCAGCCCATGGCGTCGACACCAGCTACTGGGGCTGGGACGGAGTGCAGCGTTCCGTGGCCGCCGGGACCCTGCAGGACGTGCTGGCGGCCCTCGGGGTCCCCGCCAACGGGCCCCAGGAGCAGCAACGCTCCCTGGCCGAGTCCCGGCTGGCACCCTGGCGGCGCATCCTGCCCCCGGTCCTTGTAGTGAGGGAGGGACAGGAGTCCCGCGTCGAGGTCCACGTCCCGCACGGAAGCGAAGTCCGCGTCTGGATCGACGCCGAGGACGGCAGCAGCTATGAGGCCGCCCAGCGGGAGAACTGGGACCAGCCGGTCGACGTCGACGGCGTCCTCACGGGACGTGCCACGTTCGCGATACCCGGCGGCCTCGGTCTCGGCTGGCATACCTTGAGAGCCGACGCCGCGGGCACGGCGGTGCAGTGTCCGCTGGTAGTTACGCCCGGCCGGCTCCGGGCCTCGGCCCTGCTCAAGGAACGCCGCACCTGGGGACTGACGGCCCAGCTGTACTCCGTGCGGTCCTCCCGGTCCTGGGGGATTGGCGACTTCGCCGATCTCGGGGACCTCGCCGAGGTTGCCGGGGAGCAGGGGGCCGGCTTTGTGCTCGTCAATCCGCTGCATGCCGCCGAACCAGTGCCGCCGGTCGAGGACTCCCCGTACCTGCCCACCACACGGCGCTTCTTCAACCCGCTCTACCTGCGGGTGGAGGAAATCCCGGAATACGGTTACCTGGACGCAGCCGGCCGGGCCGAGGTGGCACGCCTGGCCGAAGGCCAGCAGGCGGCCAACCGTTCCCGGGACCTCCTGGACCGCAACGCCAGTTACGCGGCAAAGCTCTCGGCGCTGGAACGCGTGTTTGCGGTCCGCCGCGGGCCGGCGCGCACCCGGCAGTTCGCCGACTTCTGCGCCGAGCAGGGGCAGGGGCTCGAGGACTTTGCGCTGTGGTCTGCGCTCGCCGAAGCGCTGCCGCCGTCGGCACCGGAATGGGCCGGAGCGGCGGCATCCCCGGCGTCGCCGTACTGTGTCGAGCAGCGGCCGAGGCTGGCAGCCCGGATCGAATTCCACTGCTGGCTGCAGTGGCTCTGCGACCAGCAGCTCGAGGCGGCCCAGCGTTCGGCACGCCAGTCGCGGATGGGGATCGGCGTCGTCCATGACCTCGCTGTCGGGGTAAAACCCGGCGGTGCCGACGCCTGGACCCTCTCCGGCGTTCTTGCCCGGGGCGTGAGCGTTGGTGCGCCCCCGGACATGTTCAACCAGCTGGGCCAGAACTGGTCGCAGCCGCCATGGCATCCGGGCCGGCTCGCCGAATCCGGCTATGCCGCCTACCGGGACATGCTCCGTACCGTGCTGCGGCACGCGGGCGGCATCCGCGTGGACCATATCCTCGGCCTGTTCCGGTTGTGGTGGATCCCCGAGGGCGGGGGGCCGGAGAGCGGCACCTATGTGCACTACGACCACGAGGCGCTCATCGGCATCCTTGCCCTCGAGGCGCAACGGGCCGGGGCGATCGTGATTGGCGAAGACCTGGGGGTGTTCGAGCCGTGGGTCCGCGGCTACCTGGCCGAGCGGGGGATATTCGGCACGTCGATTCTCTGGTTCGAATACGACGCCGATGGCCCGATTCCGCCGGAGCACTACCGCGAGCAGTGCCTGACCAGTGTCAACACCCACGATCTCCCCCCGACGGCGGGCTACCTCGCCGGTGAACACGTCACCTTGCGCGAATCGCTCGGGCTTTTGCGGCGGCCCGTGGCGGAAGAACGCGCCGAGGCCGCGGCCGAGCAGGAGGCCGTGCTGGCCCGGGTCCGGGCACGCGGCCTGCTGGCAGAAAACGGCACAGACGTCCGGACCACGGTGGAGGCGCTGTACGCCTACACGGCGCTGGCCCCGTCAGCGCTGCTGGGGGTGGCGCTGGTCGACGCCGTGGGGGAGACCCGGACCCAGAACCAGCCGGGCACCAGCACCGAATACCCGAACTGGCGCATTCCGCTGGCCGCTCCTGAGGGTGTGGTGCTGATCGATGACCTGCCGGACAACGAGCGGTTCCTGTCCCTGCTGGGCACCGTCCGCGGCGCGATGCATCCCGGAGGGTGACCGGACACGGGGGAGCCGGGCCCTGGACCGGGTGCGGGTAGTTTCTTGACCTGAGCCTGGCCTGAGGCCGGGAATGCAGACAGCATTGGCCGCACCAATACCGGCCGCTAGCATGGACCGATGACGCGGATCGGCCGACTCTCCCTGGCCGGCGGATGGGCGCTGGCGATGCTGCTGGCGGGGTGCACGTCGGTGCACCCCTTCCAGGCCGGCCCGCCTTCTCAGTCCTCATCTGCCGAGTCCCCACCGGCCGGGTCCCTGCCTGCCGGGCCGGCGGGGACCGAATCGCCGCCCGCGTCCCCCGGCCAGGACACGACCGCCGCGGCCCCACCACCATCCCCGTATTTCGCGCAGCCGGCCCCGCACCCCGCCCCGGGCGGGCAGGCCAGCAGCGGAATCGCGCACATTGTGGTCATCGTCCAGGAGAACAAGGCGGCCTCGCAGATCATGGGCGCCAGCGAAGCGGGCTACTTCAACAAGCTTGCGGCGGAATTCTCGGTGGCCGCCAACTACCGGGCCATCACCCACCCGAGCCTGCCCAACTATCTCGCCCTCACGAGCGGAACGAGCGCGGGGATCACCAGCGACTGCAAACCGGACTCGTGCACCGCCGATGTGCGCTCGATCGCCGATGAGATCACCCAATCCGGACGGACCTGGAAAATGTATGCCGAGGGCATGCCCGCGCCCTGCGCCGCGCATGACTCCCGCCGGTATGCGGTGAAGCATAATCCGTTCATGTATTACCCTGCCGTGACGGACGACGTGGCCTCCTGCTCGGACCATGTTGTTCCGTATGACCGGCTGGGACAGGACCTGCAGTCGCCGTCGACCCTGCCGGACTACGCTTTCATCAGCCCGGACATGTGCCACGACACCCACGACTGCTCCATCGGCACCGGAGACGACTGGCTCGCCCGCGAAGTGCCCAGGATTCTGGGATCCCCGGCCTTCACGGCGCAGAACTCCCTGCTGGTGCTCACGTGGGATGAAGGCAGCAAAGATGACAACCGGGTGGCTACGGTTTTTGCCGGCCCCGCGGCGCGGAAGCACTTCACATCCAATGCCGCCTACTCGCACTATTCCTTGCTGCACACCATCGAGGACGTGTGGGGGCTGAGCCCCCTGACCGACGATGTCCGCAATGCGCCCCTCATGGGCCAATTGCTGAACCACTAGCGGTCAGCCTATTCCCAGCCAATACACAGGAACCACTGCCCATAATGGACCCGAAGCTCCGGTCAACCGCTATTTGACCGGAGCTTCGCCACATCCGCCTGCACCGCCGGCGGTGTCCGCCCGGGTGAAGCTAGGGCTTGGCCTCGACGAGGATGACCAGCGTCTCGGGCAGTACGCCGTCGCTGGCCATCGCCTCGCCCGTTACCTCATTTTGCATCGCGGCCATGAGGGCATCCAGGTCAGGGACATCCATCATCACTGCGACTTGCGTCGGGTTCTCGGGGTTGACGAACGTACGAATGTTGGTGATCCCCAGTGGGCCAAACACCTCTTCGCGCTTCGGCGAGGCAAGCCAATGATCCTTGTCCTTGACATCGTGGTGGCCGATTATGGTTGGCATGGCGTTCCTCTCGCAGGGGGCCAGCGGTCCGGCGGCCCACTGCTCCGAAAGTTACTCGCCGCCGCATGCCCGGGCAAGTCATTTTTCCAGCCTCATACCGCCGCGTCTGTGCGCCTTCCGCAGGGCCGTGGCCTGAACTGGGCGGCCACCCGTCCCCAGCACCCGGTTCCCATGACAATCTCCTCCGATAGGGGCCTTTGGGCACACGCCCGGCGCGTGCAGGAGTTCCTAAAATGAAGCATGGCCGCCGACGCGATCGAGGTGGAACGCAAGTACAGCCCTTCGGAATCCGACGCCCTCCCGCCACTGGCATCAATCCCTGGGGTAGATCGCGCCGGGCAGCCCGTCAACGAAATGCTGGACGCCGTCTACTTTGATACCAAAGCACTGGCATTGGCCAGGCAACGGATCACCCTGTGCCGGCGGTCCGGCGGTCCGGATGCAGGATGGCACCTCAAATTGCCGGTCGCCGTGGGGGAGCGCCGGGCGATACGGGCGCCGCTTGGCGGCGATCAGGATGCCGTGCCGGAAAATTTGCGGCAGCTGGTCCTCGTCCACACCCGCTGCCACGCGCTGATTCCGGTTTCACACATCCGGACCAGCCGGAGGTTGACGCCGTTATACGCCGCCGACGGCGCAGTCCTTGCCAATTTCAGTGACGACCGTGTCGAGGCCCAATCCCTGCTAACCCGCGCGGGACCGTCGCGGTGGCGGGAATGGGAACTGGAACTCGCCGACGGCCCCCGTCGTTTGCTCCAGGACGCTGACGCTCTGTGCGCCGCAGAGGGAGTCACCATCGCCACGCACCCGTCCAAGCTCGCCCGGTCGCTCGGACCGGACTATCCGGAGAATCCGGCCACGGCTCCAAAGCCGAGCCCGAGCGGGCCGGCCTCGGACGTCATGCTCTCGTACGTATCCCAACAGGTACGCGCCGTGAAGCTGAATGATCCTCGCGTCCGGGTCAATGCGCCCGATGCCGTGCATCAATTCCGGGTGGCCGCCCGCCGGTTGCGGTCGGCACTGGCAACCTTTCGAACGCTCACAGATACGACGTCGGCGAGGTTTCTTAGGGGCGAGCTCCAGTGGCTCGCCGGCAACGTGGGCCAGGCCCGGGACGCCGAGGTCATCCGTGCCCGGCTAAAGGACATGATCAGTGCCGAACCTCCGGAGCTGTTAATCGGTCCAGTCGCGCAGCAGATCCAGGAGCACCTCGGCACCGTCCAGCAACAGGGCCTTGCCGCCGGCCTGGCGGCGCTGGACAGCACCCGCTACTTCCGCCTCCTCGATGCCCTCGATGCCTTCCTTGCGGTACCTCCGCTGAACGGCGGGGCAGGCAACGATGCGCCGGGGACGGTTGGCCGGCTCGTCTCCGCGGAACGAAAACGCCTCAAGGCGGCGGTCCGGTCCCTTGACGGCGGCGCAGGCGGGACACCGCAGGATGCCGCATTGCATGAAGTTCGGAAGGCTGCGAAGCGGCTGCGCTATGCCGCAGAGGTGGCTGCCCCCATTTTCGGCGCTCAAGCAACGAACGTTGCCCGGGCCGCGGAGGGCATCCAGGAGATCCTCGGAGACTTCCAGGACAGCGTGGTCACCCGGGAAACCCTACTGGTGCTGGCGGGGCAGGCCGCGGCTGGCCCCGGCGCCGGATTTACCTTCGGGCGCCTGCACGCCCTTGAGCAGCAGCGCGGCAACGAAGCCCGCTTGCGGTTCTACGATGCGTGGCAACAGGCCAGGCCGAAACCCCTGCGCTGGGCCTAGCCACCGCGTCCGAATGCCGGGAGAACCCCTATGATCGAACCCCGCAGCGCAATGCCGGCCATCTGGTCGGACGGACTGGGCCGCGCCAGCATCCGCTCCGTGCAGGTCCTCGCCGTGTCCGCCCTCGCATGGGCGATCATCTGGGCCGCCAGCCGCATCCCGCTCGTCATCATCCCCGTCCTCATCGCCGTTATCCTGGCCGCAGCGATCTCCCCGCTGGTCCGCTGGCTCACCGGGCACGCATGGCCGCGCGCCCTCGCGGTGGTTGCCTCGTTCGTGGCCATTCTCGCCGTTTTCGGCAGCGTCATCGCCGGCATCGTCATTCTGGTCTCCAACCAGTGGGGCGAGCTCACGGCCCGGGCCGCTGCGGGGGTCGAGCAACTGCACTCATTCCTGAACCACGGACCTGTCCCTGTCAGCGACCAACAGATCACCGCCGTCATGGACTCGGTGCGGGAGTTCTTCACCTCGAGCACGTTCAGTGCAGAAGCCCTCACCGGTGCCCGCACCGCGGTGGAAATCTTCACCGGCGCGGTGCTGATGGCCGTCACCCTGTTCTTCTTCCTCAAGGACGGGCCCGAAATCCGGGCCTTTCTCATTGGCATGCTGCCGGCCGACCAGCGCGCCAAGGCACGGCTGGCGGCGGATCGCAGTACCGTCGTCCTGGGCGGGTATGTCCGCGGCACGGCCATGGTGGCCGCGGTTGACGGTCTCGTCGTCGGGATCACCCTCGCCATCATGGGAGTGCCGCTGGCCCTGCCGCTGGGAGTGTTCATCTTCATCGGCGGATTCATCCCGATCGTCGGCGCTACCGTCGCTGGCACCCTCGCCATTGTCGTCGCGCTGGTCTCCAACGGACTGGTCCAGACGCTCATTGTTGTGGCCGTGGTCATCGGCGTGAACCAGCTCGAACACCACTTCCTGCAGCCGGTCCTGATGGGCAGGGTCCTCAGCATCCACGGCCTGGCGATACTGCTCGTCCTGGCTGCCGGCACCATACTGGCCGGCATTGTCGGCGCGCTGCTGGCCGTGCCGATCACCGCCGTCACGTGGACGGTCGTGAAGACATGGACCGGCAAGGACCCGCTGCCCGGACTTGAGCCGCCCGGGCCGGAGCTGCCCGGACCAGAGCCGCGGTAGCCTCGCCGTTCCGGACGCTGCCTGCAGCTGGCCGCTGCAAGGGGGGCCCGGCACTACAATTGACCGGTTCCCAGGACTTGCTCCTGCCCGGCACACGCCCGGCCACCAACAGAAAGATCCGATGCAGACCACTTCTGACCACGCCGTCCCGGCCCAAGTTGACCTGAAGCAGGCCGACCGCCCGGACCACAAGCCCCTGGTCCGCTGGCTACTGGCCAACCAGGTCGCACCCGCCGGCCCCGAAGCCGAGGAAGATCACAAGCCCAACGCCTGGTGGAAAGTCATGTGCCTGACCGGTGTCGACTATTTCTCAACCCTGTCCTACCTTCCCGGTATCGCCGCCCTGGCCGCCGGTGCCCTGTCGCCGCTGGCCACCCTGCTCATTGTGGCCCTGACCCTGCTGGGCATGCTGCCCATGTACCGCCGGGTCGCGCAGGAGAGCCCGCACGGGCAGGGCTCGGTTGCCATGCTGGAGAAGCTGCTTCCGTTCTGGCGCGGCAAGTTCTTCGTGCTGCTGCTGCTCGGGTTCGTGGCGACCTCGTGGATCATCACCATCACCCTCTCCGGAGCCGACGCGACGGTGCACCTGCTGGAGAACCCGATCGTCCCTGCGGGATTGAAAGGCAGTGCCGTGATCATCACGGTGATCCTGCTGCTGATCCTGGGCGGGGTGTTCCTGCTCGGCTTCAATGAGGCCGTGGGCGTCGCCATTCCGCTTGTGGCCGTCTACCTGCTCCTGAACGCCGCCGTCGTCGCCGCCGGGTTCATGCACGTCTTCTCCGATCCGTCCCTGATCGCCGGCTGGACCGACCGGCTGCTCGCCAGCGCCGGCGGCGGCCCCATGGACCTGATCGGCCCGGCCGTCATCGCCTTCCCCTTGCTGGTCCTGGGCCTGTCCGGGTTCGAGACCGGCGTCTCGATGATGCCGCTGATCAGGGCCACCGGCGACAGCCCCGAGCAGGTCATGGCGTCCCGGGTCAGGAACACCCGCAAGCTGCTCACCACGGCGGCGGCCATCATGAGCGTCTACCTGATGTCCACCAGCTTCCTCACCACGGTCATGATCCCGGCCAAGGAGTTCGAGGAGGGCGGACAGGCCAACGGCCGCGCCCTGGCGTTCCTCGCCCACGACCTGTTCGGCGCCGGGTTCGGCACCGTATACGACATTTCCAGCGCCCTGATCCTCTGGTTCGCCGGAGCCTCCGCCATGGCCGGGCTCATCAACATCGTGCCCCGGTACCTGCCGGCCTACGGCATGGCGCCGGAATGGGGCCGGGCCGTCCGCCCGGTCGTGATCGTCTACACCGTACTGAGCATCGGCATCACCATCGCCTTCAACGCCGACGTCAACGCCCAGGCAGGTGCCTACGCCACCGGCATCCTGGCCATGATGGTTTCCGGAGCCGTCGCCGTGACCGTCTCCGCGATCCGCCGGCACAGCCGCGCCGGCACCATCGGCTTCGGTGCGCTGACCCTGGTCCTGCTGTACGCGCTGGCCGCCAATGTCATCGAAAAGCCCGACGGCATTGCGATCTCGGCGTTCTTCATCGCCGGCATCATCGTCGTCTCGCTCATCTCCCGGGTCCAGCGCACCACCGAACTGCGGCTGGAAACCATCGAGTTCGACGAGGCAGCCCGGCAGTTCATCACCGATTCGATTGCCTTCGACGGGCAACTGAACGTCATCGCCAACAAACGCCAGGCCGGTGACAAGGCTGAATACGCGGACAAAGAGTACGAACAGCGCGGGCTGAACCCCGTCCCGGGCCCGGCGGATGTCATCTTCCTGGAAGTGGAAATCTCCGATCCTTCGGCGTTCAGCCACACGCTCCGGGTCGAAGGCGTCGAAGTGGACGGCTACAGGGTCCTGCGGGTGAAGTCCCCGGCCGTGCCGAACGCGATCGCGGCCGTCCTGCTGGCCATGCGCGACTCGACCGGCACGAAGCCCCAGTGCTATTTCGAGTGGTCCGAGGGCAACCCCGTCGGCCACCTCATGCGGTACCTGTTCCTGGGTGAGGGCGACACCGCGCCGCTGGTGCGCGAAATCCTCCGCGAGACAGAGCCCGACCAGGCACTCCGGCCCGCCATCCACGTGGGGTAGGCAGAGCGCACTCTGACCACAACGAACAGCCCCGCCGGGATTTGAGCAGTTCCGATTCCGGCGGGGCTGTCCGTGTCCTGCGACCCGTGTCTAAGCTCACACCCGGTCCCCGGGCCTCAGACGTTGGCTGATTTCCCCCAAGGGCCGATCTGGTCCAGGGTGTATCCGTCCGGGTATGCCACGACGGACATCCTTCCCGGCACGAATATGGGCTCGGTCGGCAACGGACGCAGCCTGGCCTTGAGGGAGCGGAACCGCAGCACCGCATTGAACGGCACGCGCAGCACTGCCGGGGCAGGTTTCAGGCCCAGGGCCACAGCGACCTGGGGTTTGTCCATCATCAGCGCCAGGATGGTCGGGGTGAACCGGCGAAGCAGGGCGGGGATACGGCTGGCGAAGGCCGCGACGGTCGCATTGAACAGCATCGAACCCTCGGGGCTCGGGCCCATGTTCCGGTCCTCGTATTCGTCCAGGAACCGCTCCGCCTCCGCGAAGGTGGCCGGGATGCCCTCGAGCCCCATCCGCCGGCCCAGTTCGGCGTAGAAGTCCGTGGCGGCCCGCTTCTCCAGCTCCGTCAGCCGGCGCCAGCCGTGACGTTCGGTCCAGCGCAGCGGCAGCACAAGCAAGGTCATGAGGACGTAGGCGAAGTCGTCCGGGGTACCGGGCACCCCCTTGTGGACCCGGCGGAGCAGGTTGATCATGGCCTGGCTGCGTTCGTGCTCGAACCCGTTGGCGATGATCTCGTGGAGGACGATGCCGGTGTCGTAGGAGCGCTTCATCGGCCGGGATTTCATCTCCCCGGTCGCCGCCAGGGTCCTTGCTGTGGAGGGGATGGCGAAGTTGCGGTAGTAGGCGACGAAGAAGCCCGAATGGATTTCAGTCTTGAAATCGAAGAGGACCATGTTCCGGTAGATCCCGTACATGTCCTTACCGCTCGGGCGTGTTCGGCGGGTCGGGTGCGTGAGGAGTTGCATGGGGGCTTTCCGTAGCTGTCGCAAGCTATGCCGGGGCAGGGGAGTTATGGAGCTTTGCTTCAACGGAGAGCAGGTAGCTGCGCTCCTCCGCGGTCAGGAAGGTCGCCGAAGTGCCCGCAGCGAGTTCAGCGTCCCGGATTTCGACAACCATCCGGTGCAGCCTGTCCTGTACCGGCGCCTGGGGGTCGGCCTCAAGGGTCCGGTCAAGCGACGTGCTCTGCAGCGCCTTGGACCAGATGGCCTCGACGCGTGCGAGGGTTTCGGTGTTCCGGCGGTGCAGGTTTTTGCGGGCAGCCCTGCCGGCAACCGCCGGGATCGTGAGTCCGGCGCCGGCCAGGACGGTCGCGACCAGTTCCAGCTGATGGTACGGGAAGTCAGGCCTGACCAGTACGGCCAGGAATGTCAGGTGCCGGGCCAAGAGGGACAGACACATCTCGGCCATCACCAGGAAGCCCATGATGCAGCCGGCGCCCAGCATGGAGAAACCGACGCGGAACGGGCGGCTCATCCGCGGGACGTAGCGGAAGCAGATCACGGCAATTTCCGCGCTCATCGAACAGATGAAGAGGGTGAGCATCAGTGAGAACAGGAGAGCCGGGAAACGGTCCTCGTAGATGCCCCAGGCGGGGGTCGTGACGGTGGGTCCTGCGAGGAGGAAGAACGCGGTCTGCAGGCTCAGCGTGAGCGTCAACGGAAGTGTGCGTGTCCACCAGGACCGGCGGCCGCCGGCTTCCGGGGCGATGGCGGCGTATGCGGCGAGGCGCAGATACCAGAGAGAGACAATCATCAGGGAGTTCAGGACCAGTTTGACCAGGTTCATGCCGCCCAGGGCCGTATCGACGGGGACGTAGACAACCGGGGACATGAGCAAAGAGCCCACGCCTCCGTACACGGCACAGGTGAACACCAGGTCGCTCCGGCTGCGAAGCAGGGCGGGAATGCGGGCACCGGCCAACAGGAACAGCGCCGCGGCCATCAGGAACTGCATCATCCGAAGACCGCCCCGAAGTTGCCCGGCTCCGCGTCCGGCTGCTGGTAGGAGCGGCGGATGCGGGAGGCAAGCCGGTCGGCAAGGAGTTCGGCCGTTACCTCGAGCTCGTCGGCGAAGTCGGTGCGTTTCAGGGCCGAGACGACGCGCTCCGGGTCGAGGTCCGGGAAGAAGACCTGGGCGTAGTCGTGCGAGAGGACTTCCTGCTCGTGCCGGAGGATCATGTGGGCGAACTCGTGCAGGACGATCTGCTGGCGGTGCACCTCTGACGCCGCCTTGGCGTGGAGGATGAGGTCCAGGCCGTCCATGCCGAACCACAGGCCACAGACCTTGTCGGTGGGGGTGTTCTCGATCGGCTTGATGACAATCGGACGCCCGCTCGCGGTCTCCAGGTGGGTCTGGATGGAACCCATGGAGACCGGTACCTGCAGCCGCAGGCCTTCTTCCGCAGTCCGGGCCCGCGCTCGGGCGACGCTGTAATCCATGGAGCTGATCCTTGGGATGGTCCGATAAGGGGCCGGAGTCCCTCCGACTCCAAGGAGGAGCGTATCAGCCCTGTTCAGGGGCCTTTCCGGCGCCCGGCGTGTCGGAAGAAGTGACGTTCGTCTCCGCCAGTTGCTCGTCGATGAGGTCCCGGATCTGAAGGAGCGTCTCGGGTGACAGGCCGCCGAGTTGCCGGGCAGCGAAATTGCGGACCTTGTTGGCCCGCATGCTGGCCAGGAGGTCGAGCTGGGCTTCGACTTTCTGGGGCAGCTCGTCCTGGTCGTGCAGCAGGTAGTCGCGGTTCACGCCGAAAAACTTTCCGAGGTTCTGCAGGAGCTCGGTCTTCTTCACCTCGGGCCCGGACCCGGTGCGCATGTAGTGCCAGCGGGCGCGGGAGATCGGAGTACCGGCCGCCTTCATGGCGGCGCTGACGTCGTTGAAGGTGATCTTCTTCCCGGCGGCTTCCGAAGAATCAAGGAGAAGGTTCAGCTTCCTTGCGAGTGCCGCGCCCGGCCCGGAATCGACTGACGCGTCGTTCATCGCGCGGCTCCTTTTCTGAGGTCGAAGGGTGGAACCAGAAGACAATATCATCCGATTGGACATGTCCAATAATTTTGCATTACCCTCTGAAAACAGAATTGGACATGTCTATTTCTGCACCGGAGGGGAGCCGGGCCACGCCTCCGGTACCGCCTCCATAGTGGAGGCACGCAGCCTAAGGGTTGCCCGTCAGGGGAGCCGCGCTCCGGCTGACGCCACGACGGCCGCATTCCTGCAGGAGCTTTTGGGGGGCCGGCAGGGATGCGGTCTTTTGGTTGGCCCGGCGGCGTGAGGTCCCAGTGTTCCTGTCGACGGCGGCCGCCGCGGGAGACGATGCGCTCCCCGCTCAGCGAGTCGCTAGTCCTTGGACGTCCGGCCTCGGGCCCGTCGAGCTGCCCAAACCACGAAGACCACGATGAACGCGACGGGCAATAGCACCAGCGGGTTCCAGCCTTTAACTGTCATTTGTCATCCCTCGATTTGCTTGCAAGTCTCTTGCGCAGACTCTACGCCGGCGGCCACGAGGCGAGAACGCTGTGCGGCCATCCTTTGGCGGGCACGTCCGGTGGGCTCCTGGCCGGGGCAGCGGGTATTGCTACTCAGCGGCAGCGGGGGCGACGCCGTAGCCCGTCTGCGGGGAAGCCGAAAAAAAACCCCTGGAATCCGTGGATTCCAGGGGTTTTCCCTTGTGCGCGGAGGGGGACTTGAACCCCCACCCCCTTTCGAGGACTAGCACCTCAAGCTAGCGCGTCTGCCATTCCGCCACCCGCGCAGGTGGTAATTCCGAGTTCGTTTCGCCGTTCAGCGTTTTGCTTTTCTCGGAAGCAGCGAGAAAGACTCTAGCACGACTTTTCCGGAAACAAATAATCGGGGTCCGCGGGGGTGGTGTGGGTAGGCTGAAGCAAGCAATTGAGCCACCCGCCACGAGGAGCCGCTATGACTGACAACCGGACCGAAACCAGGCCAGAGGATGAGGTCGTCAGGATCTGCCAGGAGCTGATCCGGATCGACACGTCCAACTACGGCGACGGCTCCGGCCCCGGTGAACGCGCGGCCGCCGAATACACCGCCGGGCTCATGGCCGAAGTCGGGCTGGACGCCGAAATTTTCGAAGCAGCACCCGGCCGAGCCAGCGTAGTCACCCGGCTGGCGGGGGAGGACCCCTCCGCCAGCGCCCTGGTGGTCCACGGCCACCTGGACGTCGTCCCGGCCCTGCGCGAACAGTGGTCGGTTGACCCCTTCGGCGCCGAACTGAAGGACGGCCTGATCTGGGGACGCGGCGCCGTGGACATGAAAGACATGGACGCCATGATCCTGTCCGTGCTGCGCAATTTCGCCCGCACGGGACGCAAACCCAAGCGCGACCTCATCTTCGCGTTCTTCGCCGATGAGGAAGCCGGCGGCACCTACGGCGCCCGCTACGCCGTCGAGAAGCGGCCCGAACTCTTTGAGGGCGCCACGGAGGCGATCTCCGAAGTCGGCGGCTTCTCCGCCACCATCGGCGGCCAGCGCACCTATCTGCTCCAGACGGCGGAAAAGGGCCTCTCCTGGCTCCGCCTGGTGGCCCACGGCCGCGCGGGCCACGGCTCCCAGATCAACACCGACAACGCCGTGACCAGGCTTGCCGGCGCGGTCTCCCGGATTGGTGCCTACAACTGGCCGATCGAGCTCACGCCCACCACGCGGCAGTTCCTCGACGGCGTCACCGAACTCACCGGGGTCGAATTCGATCCCGACGATCCGGAGAAGATCCTGAAGGAACTCGGCACGGTGGCCCGCTTCGTCGGCGCCACACTGCAGAACACCACCAACCCCACCCTGCTCAAAGGCGGCTACAAGCACAACGTCATTCCGGAATCGGCCGAGGCCCTCATCGACTGCCGCACCCTGCCCGGGCAGGAACAGCAGGTGCTGGAAATCGTGCGCGAACTCGCCGGCACCGGAGTGGACATCAGCTACGTGCACAACGACGTCTCGCTGGAGGTGCCGTTCGCCGGCAACCTCGTCGATTCGATGATCGATGCCCTGCATTCCGAGGATCCGGGCGCCAAGGTGCTGCCGTACACGCTCTCCGGCGGGACCGACAACAAGTCCCTGAGCCGGCTCGGCATCACCGGCTACGGCTTCGCCCCGTTGATGCTGCCGGACGAGCTCGACTTCACCGGCATGTTCCACGGCGTCGACGAACGGGTCCCGGCGGATTCCCTGAAATTCGGCGCACGGGTGCTGGACACCCTGCTCACCAACTACTGAGCGGAGACCGCCTGCCATGACGCCCGAGGACATCCTGAGCGGTCCGCTGCTGGAACGGATCCGCGGCCGCGCCGCCGGCTACGACCGCGACAACGCCTTCTTCCACGAGGACTTGGCGGACCTCACGGCGGCCGGCTACCTGAAACTTTTCGTCCCGGTGATCGACGGCGGACTCGGACTCGGGCTGGCGGAAGCGGCGCAGCTGCAACGCAGGCTGGCGACCGCGGCGCCGGCCACCGCGCTGGCCGTCAATATGCACCTGGTGTGGACCGGCGTCGCCCACGTCCTTGCCGCCCGCGGTGACTCCTCGCTGGATTTCATCCTCCAGGAGGCGGCACAGGGTGAGGTCTTCGCCTTCGGCAATTCGGAGGCAGGCAACGACTCCGTGCTGTTCGATTCCCGCACGGAGGCCGTCCCGCTGCCCGGCGGCGGCTACAGCTTCACGGGCCGCAAGATCTTCACCAGCCTGTCACCGGCGTGGACACGACTGGGCATCTTCGGGAACGACGCCCACGCTGCGGACGGCACCGGAGAACTGGTCCACGGGTTCATCACCCGGGAAACCCCCGGCTACGAGATTTTGCCCGACTGGGACACGCTCGGCATGCGGGCCAGCCAGTCCAACACGACCCTGCTGGAGGGCGCCGTCGTCCCGGCCGAACGGATCTTCCGGAAACTGCCCGTGGGCCCCAACGCAGACCCGCTGATCTTCGCGATCTTCGCCTGCTTCGAGACCCTCCTCGCCGCGGTGTACACCGGAATCGGCGAACGGGCCCTCACGCTCGGGGTGGAAGCCGTGCAGCGCCGGACATCGTTCAAGAACGGTGGCCGCAGCTACGCCCAGGACCCGGACATCCGCTGGAAGGTGGCGGAAGCGGCGATGGCCATGGATGCGCTCTACCCGCAGCTGTCCTCCGTAGCGGCCGACGTCGACGGCCTCGCGGACCACGGCAGCCAATGGTTCCCCCGGCTCGTGGGGCTCAAAGTCCGGGCCACGGAGACGGCCCGCACCGTGGTGGACCTCGCCATCCGGGTATCCGGCGGCTCCAGCTACTTCCGCGGCTCCGAGCTCGAACGGCTGTACCGGGACGTGCTCGCCGGCATGTTCCACCCATCAGATGACGAATCGGCGCACAATACCGTGGCGAACGCCTGGCTGGGCCCGCTGGAGACACCCTAGAGGGCCCAGGACTCCCCGCGGCGTTCGCGGCTGCCGATCCCAGCTGATGCGCGGCCGGGATCCGTGTGCGGCCTAGACGGTGCGCTGGACCTGGATGACTTTCCGGCGCAGCCAGAAACGCCGCCCGCCGCCCACGTAGAGGCGGCTGCGTTCCAGTTCCCATTTGCCGTACTCGGAATGCTCCACGAGCCGGCGGCGGGCCTCGGGGAGCGAATCCTCAGGACCGACCGTCAGAACGAGGTACTCGTACTGCTTGACATAGTCCCGTTCCCGCCGGACCGAGCTGCTCAGAAAATGTTCTTTCATTGCTCTCCATTTTCGTCTTTTTCCGACTAACGTGAAGTCATGAGCATCGATCCGCGTGTCGCGCTTCAGTCCCTGACCTCTGCACTGGAAGAACACCTGGCGGCGGCCTCCGCCCGCAGAAGTGACGGGGATCCCGCGGTCGAGGCGGCGTTCTTCGCCGTTGCCGATGCCTTTGAAGTCTACGACGATGCCCTGTATGAGGCGTATGGGGAAGTGACGCCGCTCGAAGTGATCGACGGCGACGAAGACGGCGACGAAGACGATGTCGACGACGAAGAGGACCTCGAGATCCTCGAGAATTCCGAGAACTAAGGGGACCTGCGGATCTCCGCGGCCTCAGCCGGGGTCGGACACGTCTTCGAGCGCCTGCGCGATCTCCGGCGGCAGCGGCGCGAGCGCCGAATCCAGGATCTCCTTGAGTTGAACCGGTGTCCGGGGACCGACGACGGCGGTTGCCACCCCCTGTTGGGACAACAGCCAGCTCAGCGACACATCCAGGGCAGTCCGGCCGAGCCCCTTCGCCGCCATGGCGACGGCTTCCACCACGCTGGACGCCGGTCCCTCGAGATAGGGTTCCACGTACGTCGCCAACCGCTGGTTGGCGGCCCGGGAATCAGCCGGGATGTGGCCGCGGTATTTGCCGCTCAGGACGCCGCGTCCCATCGGAGCCCAGGCCATCAGGCCCAGCCCCGCGTCCTCGATGGCCGGAATGAGCTCAATCTCCGCGTTGCGCTGCAGGAGCGAGTATTCGGACTGGTTGGCCACGAGGGGGAAGCCCGCGATTGCGGCGGCCTTTGCAGTCTGCCAGCCGTTGAAATTGGAGACACCGGCGTAACGCGCCCGGCCGGACCGCACCGCGTGGTCCAGCGCTGACAGGGTTTCCTCCAGCGGAACATTCGGATCCCAGGCGTGCGCGAACCAGAGATCCACGTAATCGGTTCCCATTCGGGCCAGGCTCGCGTCCAGCCCGGAGAGCATGCCGTTGCGGGATGTGTCGACGCTGCGGCGACCGTCCGCCGTCGTCAGTCCGGCCTTTGTGGAGATCACCACTTCGGAGCGCGCCACGACGTCGCCCAGTATTCCGCCGAGCATCGCCTCGGCCTGCCCGTCGGCGTAGGACGCCGCCGTATCGATCAGGGTTCCGCCGGCATCGACGAAGGAGCGCACCAGGGCGGCGGCATCCTGTTCCTCGGTTTCCCTGGCCCAGGACATGGTGCCGAGGGATAGGGCGGACACGCGCAACCCACTGTTGCCGACATAACGCTGCTGCATGTCAGCTAGCTTACGGGGTCGGGCTGCTTCGTAACGTAGGGTCTATAAACGTGAACTGGATACAAGCGGCTCTGCTGGGCCTGGTACAGGGGCTGACCGAGTTCCTCCCGATTTCCTCGAGCGCCCATCTGCGGATTGTCGGCGCCTTCCTCCCGGAAGCGTCCGATCCCGGCGCCGCCTTCACGGCCATCACGCAGCTGGGCACCGAGACGGCGGTGATCGTCTATTTCTGGCGCGACATCCTGCGGATCATCCGCGCCTGGTCCGGTTCGCTGACCGGCAAAGTCTCCCGGCAGGACCCGGATGCGCGCATGGGCTGGCTGGTGATCCTGGGCAGCATCCCGATCATCGTCCTGGGCCTGCTGTTCCAGGACCAGATCGAATCGGTACTCCGCAGCCTGTGGGGCGTCGCGACCATGCTGATTATCTTCGGCATGGTCCTCGCGGTAGCCGACACCATCGGCCGGCAGGACCGTGAACTGACGCAGCTGACCTACAGACATGGCCTCTATTACGGACTGGCGCAGGCCCTGGCCCTGTTCCCCGGTGTGTCCCGCTCCGGCGGCACGATCAGCGCCGGGCTCCTGATGGGCTACACCCGTGAGGCGGCGGCCCGCTACTCCTTCCTGCTGGCCATCCCCGCCGTGTTCGGCAGCGGACTTTACCAGTTGTACAAAGTGGTCTCCAAGGAAGGCATCACCGGCCCGTACGGGCTCCCGGAAACTGCCCTGGCCACCGTGATCGCCTTCATTGTGGGATACGTCATCATCGGCTGGTTCCTGAAATACGTCTCCACCCGCGGCTACCGGCTCTTCGTCTGGTACCGGATCATCCTGGGAATGTCGCTGTTCCTGCTCCTCGGTTTCAATGTCATCAGCGCCTAGCACTAGGCTTGGTCTGTGAAATCCTGGACCTCCCGCCCTGTTGCCCAGCTCCCCGGCAGCATGCCCGCCCTGAGCCTCTTCGATACCGCCAAGGGCGGAATTGTCACCCTGGAGGCCACGGGTGAGCAGTCCATGTATGTCTGCGGCATCACCCCTTATGACGCCACGCACATGGGCCACGCGGCCAGCTATGTCGCCTTCGACCTCCTCAACCGCGCGTGGCGGGACGGCGGCCAGCACGTCGCCTACGTCCAGAACGTGACCGACGTCGACGATCCCCTCCTGGAGCGCGCCACGGCCACCGGCGTCGACTGGCGCGATCTCGCCGCGAGCCAAATCGAGCTGTTCCAGACCGACATGGAGGCCCTGAACGTCCTCGCCCCGGACCACTACATCGGTGCCGTCGAGGCCGTTCCCCTGATCGTTCCCGCCATCGAGCGCCTGCTGCGCAACGGACTCGCGTACCGCGTCCCCGGCACCGGCGGCGAGCCCGACGGAGACGTCTACTACGACGTCGAAGCCGCCGGGAAGCACTCGACGGACGACGTCGACGCCTGGACCCTGGGATCCATTTCCGGACTCTCCGACGCCGAAATGCTGGAACTCTTCGCCGAACGCGGCGGCGACCCTGGCCGGGCCGGGAAGCGCCAGGCGCTGGATCCGCTGCTCTGGCGGGTTGCCCGCGAGGGCGAGCCCAGCTGGCCCGGTGGCGAGCTGGGGGAGGGCCGGCCCGGCTGGCACGTCGAATGCACCGTGATCGCCCAGGAGTACCTGCCCAAGCCGTTTACCGTTCAGGGCGGCGGCTCGGACCTTATATTCCCGCACCACGAAATGGGCGCCGGCCACGCGTACTCGCTGGCGGGCGTGCCGCTGGCCCGCCACTTCGCGCACGCGGGCATGGTGGGCCTCGACGGGGAGAAGATGAGCAAGTCCAAGGGCAATCTTGTCCTTGTTTCCAGGCTCCGGGCTGACGGGGAAGAACCTGCCGCGATCCGCCTCGCGATCCTGGCCCACCACTACCGCACGGACTGGTCCTGGACCGCCGCCGGATTCGCCGAGGCCAAAGACCGGCTCCGCACCTGGCGCGAGGCCCTCGCCGTGGCGCCGGAAGGCTCCGCCGCGGCCCTGCTTGGCGGGCTGCGGACCGAACTCGCCAACGACCTGAACGCGCCCGGCGCACTCGCCGCTGTCGATGCCTGGGCGAAGGCCGCCCTGGCAGCCCCTGGGGAGGCATCGGCCACGGACGCCGCGCTGGTGAGCGACGCCGTCAACGCCCTGCTCGGCGTCGAACTCTAACCGGTTTTCGATCGGCCCCGACCGGAGCAGATCCCAAATCCCAGCGGCCGTCTCCACGGTGGCTGCGTCGGCCGGTCAGGACGAAGCGGCCTCGATGATCTTCTCGTCGCCCTCGTTCACGGCTTTGACGACGGCGTCGTAGTCACCACTTTCGACAGCCTTGCTGACTTTCTTGGTGGCCTTGCTGATCGCCTTGTCGACGCGGTCGAGGTAGAGGTCCTCGACGATGGCAACGATCGCCGAGGAGCCCGGCGGCAGAAACTCCTCCGCGTTGACGCCGATGGACTTTTCCTCATGCCGCTTCCTGATGGCACCCACACCAGCGCCGATCCCGGCACCGATCACGCCGGACAGCAGCAGCGGCGGAGCGAACAGTCCGACCACCAGCCCGCCGACTGCGCCGGCCTTAGTGCCGCCGGCTACCAGTCCGCCGCCGTGCTCCTTGACCTCGGTCTTGCCCGAGGAGTCACGCGACAGGACGACGGCAGCCGCGACGGCCGCGTCGTCCATGCCCTTGATGGCCTTGAAATCCTCTGCCGCCGAGTCCTCGTCGGCGTACGACGACACGAACAAGATGTAGTTGTGATCTGTCATGGTGTGCCCTCCACTCGGTGTTGGCCGGCGTCGCGGCCAGGTCCAACTCTCGCCGCGACGGGCGCCCGCCGTCAGGGTCATAAGACTCTGGTCCGGGGAAAGCGGGACGCGGGCTAGGGCTTGTCCTTGCCCCGGCGTTTGAGGTAGCGCTCAAATTCGCGGGCTATCGATTCACCGCTGGCCTCCGGGAGGTCGGCGGTGTCCTTGGCCTCCTCGAGCTGGCGCACATACGCCGCAATTTCCGGATCCTCTGTAGCGAGCTCGTCCACGCCGCGTTCCCACGCGTCGGCCTCCTCCACGAGTTCCGTGGTGTCCAGCGGGACCTGGAGCAGCTCCTCGACCCGGTGCAGCAGGGCCAGCTGCGCCTTCGGCGACGGGGCCTGGGCTACATAGTGCGGCACGGCCGCCCAGAGCGACACGGTCGGGAGCCCGGCCAGCAGGGCCACCTCGCCGAGCACGCCCACAATCCCTACCGGGCCCTCGTACTGCGAGGCCTCCAAGTCCATCCGCTCACGCAGTGCGGCGTCGTCCGTGGAGGTGCTGACCGGAATGGGCCGGCTGTGCGGCACGTCAGCCAGCAGCGCACCGACCAGGATGACGTAGTCGACATGCAGGGCCTCGGCGTGCACCAGCAGTTCCGCGGTGTAGGCACGCCACTTGTAGGACGGCTCGGTGCCCTGGACGAAGATGACGTCCACGTTCGAGTCGGGGACGCTGGCCTTGAAGATCCGTGTGGACGGCCACTTGATCTTCCGCTCACCGGCCGCTGTCCGCCGGATCGTGGGCCGGGTGAACTGGAAGTCGTAGTACTCGTCGGCGTCGATCGCCCCGACCTTCTTGCCGCCCCAGAGCTTGTTCAGGTAGCGCAGGGCATCGCTGGCGGCCTCTCCGGCGTCGTTCCAGCCTTCGAAGGCCGCGAGCATGACGGTGATGCGCCGGCCCTCGGGGACTGGCTGCAGCAGCCGCTCCGGCTCGGAGACGGCGCCTGGTTCGGTGGGGTCTGCCTCGAAGCTGTTCATGCCATCACCCTACGTCCAAGAACCCGCCGAGCGCAGGCAATCGAGCGCCAAGGGACCGCAATTTCCGCCCGGAATCCCACGGTCGGGCGCGTGGAATTCGCCGTAGGCGTAGCGCGGGCGCCCGGCCGCGGGCTTCCCCGTAGACTGGAAGGCATGCGATCCTCAGCTTCCCGGCCCCTCCTTAAAGCAGCGCTCTGGGACATGGATGGCACCATTGTCGACACCGAGCCCTACTGGATCGCAGCCGAACACGCACTCGTCGAAGCCCACGGCGGACAATGGTCCCACGAACAGGCCATGCAGCTCGTGGGACAGTCCCTGATGTTTTCCGCGGGAATCCTGCAGGAAGCCGGCGTGGCCCTGGAACGGCGCGAGATCATCGACACCCTCACCGGCCACGTGATCAGCCAGGTCCGGAGTTCCATTCCCTGGCGCCCCGGGGCCCGCGAACTGCTCGACGAACTCTACAACGCCGGCGTCCGTTGCGCCCTCGTCACCATGTCCGAGGCCCCGCTGGCCCGGGAGATCGTTGCGAGCCTGCCCGAGCCCTACTTCGAGTTCCTGGTCACGGGAGACACTGTGACCCAGGGCAAGCCGCACCCGGAGGCTTACCTCACGGCCGTCGAGCTCCTGCAGCAGCAGGATCCCGAGCTCGGCCTGCACCACTGCGTGGCCCTGGAAGATTCCGTGCCGGGTGTCGCCGCTGCCGTGGCCTCCGGCGTCGTCACGGTCGCCATCCCGCACATCCTGCCCCTACCGCACGATCCCCGCCGCGCCACCTGGAACACCCTGGAAGGCCGGACAGTCGCTGACCTGGAGGAGCTCGTGGCCCTGCGGCACGACTTCCCCGACGCCACCTTCGGCGCCGCCGCGGACCCAACCGGCCGCTTAAGTACGGTCTCGACCACGCTCTCGACCGCGGGCCGCTCCCGTGGCTGACACCGGCAGCCAGGGGGAACGCGGCAAGACTCCGGCTAACCGCCGGGAAGGGATCCCGCTGGGCCGGATCGCCGGCATTCCGGTATTTCTGGCGTATTCCTGGTTCATCATCGCGGCCTTCACGGTGATCGCCTACGGGCCGGTCCTGCAGAGCAACAATCCGCGCCTCGGCGTCACCGCCTTCTTCGTCGCCTTCGCCTACGCGCTGCTGCTCCTGATTTCCGTGCTGGCCCACGAACTCGCGCACGCGCTGACCGCGAAGCTGTTCCACTGGCCCACGGAGAAAATTGTCCTCAACCTCTGGGGCGGCCACACCCAGTTCCAGAGCTTCACGGCCTCACCCGGCCGCTCCGTCCTGGTGGCGATGGCCGGCCCGGCCGCGAACTTCGTCCTTGCCGGCGCAGGCTGGCTCCCGCTTGCCTACGGCGACCTGAACGGCGTGGCCGACATCCTGGCCAACATCTTCGTCTGGGCCAACCTGTTGATCGGCATCTTCAACGTCCTTCCCGGCCTTCCGCTGGACGGCGGCCGGCTGGTCGAATCCGCCGTGTGGAAAGCCACCGGCAGCCAGGAGAAGGGCACAATTGCGGCAGGCTGGGCGGGCCGGATCATCGTGATCGCCCTCGCCCTGTGGTTCATTGTCCTGCCGCTGGTCAGCGGCGCACGGCCGGATATTTCCTTCACCCTCATCACCGCCCTGGTGGGCAGCTTCCTGTGGATGGGGGCGTCGGCCTCGATCCAGCAGGCCCGCCTGCGGGGCCGGCTGCACCTCGTCGACGCCGCGGCCCTCGCCGAACCCGCCCTCGGCCTTCCGGAAACCGCGACGGTCGCGGACCTCCTGGACCGGGCGCCGGGCGGAAAGCCCGCCGTGGTGCTGTGCGACCGGGACGGCCGTCCCGTGGCCATCGTCGACGCCGGCGCCGCCGCCAGCGTGCCTGCCGGACTGGCCGCAGCGACCGCCCTGACCGCGGTCTCCTACCCCCTTGGCGCGGGCGCCTATGTCCCCGAATGGTCCAAGGGCCAGGAGCTCGTCCAGTACCTGGCCCAGCTCGAGGGCCAGGAGTACGCGGTGGTGAACCGCGAGGGCGCCGTCACCGGGCTGCTGCGCCAGGCCGCCGTCGTCCGGGCCATAACGGGCAAGTACCGGAACGAACGCCAGAACCAGGGGCAGAACCGGTAGAGTTACTGGGCGGTCGTGAATTTCCGGCCCCCACGCGCAAGGACCGGTGCCCGCCGGCATGTCCGCGGCCACACAGCTTTACAGGAGCGAGGAACATCTTCATGAGCAGCGACACCGCCGCAGGCACTAACACTGCCAACACCACCGCCGCCGCAGGCACTGACACTCCCACCGCCGGGGCCAGCAGTGCCGCCGGCGCGAATGGTGCCACCGGCGCGGCGCGCCGCCGCGGACCCTTCCGTGAAGGCGAACGCGTCCAGCTCACGGACGAGCGTGGCCGCATGAACACGATCACCCTCGAAGTCGGCGGGGCGTTCCACACCCACCGGGGCTTCCTGAACCATGACGAGATCATCGGCAAGCCCGACGGCTCAGTGGTGGTCAACAACGTCGGACAGCAGTACCAGACCCTGCGTCCGCTACTCTCGGACTTCGTGCTCTCGATGCCCCGCGGCGCGGCCGTGGTCTACCCGAAGGACGCCGGCCAGATCGTGACGATGGCGGACATCTTCCCGGGCGCACGCGTTGTCGAAGCCGGCGTCGGCTCGGGCGCCCTGTCCATCTCCCTGCTGCGCGCGGTGGGGGACAACGGCTACCTGCATTCCTTCGAACGCCGCCAGGAGTTCGCGGACATCGCCCGCGGCAACGTCGAGACCATCTTCGGCGGCCCGCACCCGGCCTGGAAGATCTCCCTTGGCGACTTCCAGGAGGAAGTGGTGCGCACCGAGGAACCCGGCTCCGTGGACCGCGTGGTCCTGGACATGCTCGCGCCGTGGGAATGCCTCGACGCCGTCGCCACCGTCCTGGCCCCCGGCGGCGTGTGGATCAATTATGTCGCGACTGTGACGCAACTTTCGCGGACAGCCGAAGCCATCCGTGCGGACGGACGCTTCACCGAACCCGACGCGTGGGAATCCATGGTCCGCGGCTGGCATCTCGAAGGCCTGGCCGTCCGCCCGGACCACCGCATGGTCGCCCACACGGGCTTCCTGCTGGTAACCCGCCGCCTCGCCGACGGCGTCACGGGAATTTCGGTAAAGCGCCGCCCCTCTAAGACCGACTTTAACGAAGAAGACGTCAACGCCTGGACCCCGGGCGCTGTGGGCGAGCGTGCGGTCTCGGACAAAAAGCTGCGCCGCGCCGCCCGCGACGCAATTGCCGGAACGAACGTCGTCGACGCCCCGGAGATAACGAACTAGGCAGCATATTTCGGATGTCTCCAGCGGCACCCGCCTTCTTAGGGCTATGGTCTTAACAGAAGAGCAGGAAGGGGCTGATGCACGATGGAGACTCCGAATACTGACCCGGGCCGCACACCGGCCGAGGACGCAGCGGATGCTGCCGCCCGCACGGATGCGGCCCGCGCCGCAGCCGGCGAGGGTGACCGGTATGCCGCCAATGAACTGTCCGTCGCCGAGCGGCAGGTCAACATCCTTCGGGACAAGCTCCGCCACATTGACCGCCAGCTCGCCGCCGCGACGCAGAACAACTCCAAACTGGTCAGCATGCTGGAAACGGCCAAGGCCGAGATCCTGCGGCTGAAGAACGCCCTCGACCAGGAGGGACAGCCGCCGTACAGCTTCGGCACCGTCCTGCAGCTCAACCCGAAACGGCAGCCGACGGCCGGGAACAGCGGCCAGGCGGCCACGGAGGAATCCGTGGATATCTTCAACGCCGGCCGCAAGATGCGGGTTGGGATCAGCCCGCTGGTCAACATCAGCCAGCTCGCCGTCGGGCAGGAAGTCCTGCTCAACGAGGCCCTGATGGTGGTCGCCGGACTCGGCTACGAGCGGGCCGGGGACCTGGTCACGCTCAAGGAAATGCTGGGGCCCGACCGTGCCCTGGTGGTGGGCCGCGCCGACGAGGAGCGGGTCATCCGCCTCTCCGGCGCCCTGCTCGCCCAGCGGCTCCGGGTCGGCGACGCGCTCTCGATTGATTCCCGGACCGGGTACGCGCTGGAAAAGATCCCGCGCTCCGAGGTGGAGAACCTCGTGCTCGAGGAAGTCCCGGACATCACCTACCAGGACATCGGCGGACTGGGCCCGCAGATCGAACAGATCCGCGACGCCGTCGAACTGCCCTTCCTGCACCCGGACCTGTACCGGGAGCACGGGCTCAAGGCGCCCAAGGGCATCCTGCTGTACGGCCCGCCCGGCTGCGGCAAGACCCTGATCGCCAAGGCCGTGGCCAACTCGCTGGCCGCCCGGGCCGCCGAGCGCGCCGGCAAGACGGACATGAAGAGCTACTTCCTGAACATCAAGGGACCAGAGCTGCTCGATAAGTACGTCGGCGAGACCGAACGCCACATCCGCCTGATCTTCGCGCGCGCCCGGGAAAAGGCGTCCGAGGGCAGCCCGGTGGTGGTGTTCTTCGACGAAATGGACTCGCTGTTCCGCACCCGTGGCACCGGCATTTCCTCCGACGTCGAAACCACCATCGTCCCGCAGCTCCTCAGCGAGATCGACGGCGTCGAACGGCTGGACAACGTGATCGTGATCGGCGCCTCGAACCGGGAAGACATGATCGATCCGGCGATCCTGCGCCCGGGCCGCCTGGACGTGAAGGTGAAGATCCAGCGCCCCGACGCCGAGGCCGCGGCCGACATCTTCAACAAGTACATCACCACGGACCTGCCTTTCCACGAGTCCGACCTCGGAGAGCACAACGGCGACGTGCAGGCGACCGTGGACGCCATGGTCCAACGCACCGTCGAGGCGATGTACTCCACCGAGAAGTCCAACGAATACCTCGAGGTCACCTACGCCAACGGCGACACCGAAATGCTCTACTTCAAGGACTTCAACTCCGGCGCCGTGGTGCAGAACGTCGTGGACCGGGCCAAGAAGTACGCCATCAAGGACCTGTTGACCATCGGCCAGAAGGGCCTGCGGATCGACCATCTACTCCGGGCGGTCGTTGACGAGTTCCGTGAACACGAGGACATGCCCAATACCACCAACCCGGACGATTGGGCACGCATCTCCGGCAAGAAGGGCGAGCGCATCACGTACATCCGCACCATCGTCCAGGGCAAGGCCGGCCAGGAGCCCGGGAAGTCCATCGAGACGATGCCCAGTACAGGCCAGTACCTGTGACGGCTGTTGTCCCCGGCAAGCCCGCCGACACTGCGGGCGGGCTGCCGGTCGGCGGGGCGATGCGGGTCATGGGATCGGAGACCGAATACGGCATCCACGCGCCCTCGGCCCCGGGAGCAAACGCCACGATGATGTCAGCCCGGGTCATTCAGGCGTATGCCCAGGTGACCCGCCAGCGGGCCGCCGGCGGCGCCGAGACCCGTTGGGACTACACGGACGAGGAACCGCTGCACGACGCCCGCGGCTGGACCTTGGAGCGGAGCAGCGCGGACCCGGAACAACTCACCGACCAGCCTCCCGTCCTCGACGCCGAGGCGATCGCCCTCGCCTACGGGCGGCAGGAACTCGAGGCCGACGGCGAGGACGAGTCCGGCACGCTGCTGATGAACATGGTGCTGGGCAACGGCGCACGGTTGTATGTGGACCACGCCCATCCGGAGTATTCCAGCCCCGAGGTGACCAACCCCCGCGCCGCCGTCACGTGGGACGCCGCCGGCGACCTCGTGGCCCTGGCCGCGGTCCGGCGCCTCGCCGCGGATCCCGAACTGCCGCCGATCAACCTGTACAAGAACAACACGGACAATAAATCGGTCTCCTACGGCTCGCACGAGAACTACCTGATGCCCCGCTCGGTGCCCTTCGGCGAAATCGTGCGCGGCCTCACGCCGTTTTTCGTCACCCGGCAGATCATTTGCGGTGCCGGGCGGGTGGGCCTCGGTCAGGACAGCGCCCGGGCCGGCTACCAGATCAGCCAGCGCGCTGACTTCTTCGAAACCGAAGTGGGCCTGGAAACCACCATCCGCCGCCCCATCATCAACACCCGGGACGAGCCCCACGCCACCGCGGACAAATACCGCAGGCTGCACGTCATCATCGGCGACGCCAACCTCAGCCAGGCGTCCAACTTCCTCAAGTTCGGCACCACCGCGATGGTCCTGAGCCTGATCGAGGCCGGGCTGGCGCCGCGGATCGAAGTCCATGAGCCCGTCGCCGCGCTGCAGGCCGTCAGCCACGACACCTCGCTCACCGGGCTGCTGCGCCTGGGCGACGGCCGGCGGATCAGCGCCCTGGACCTCCAGTGGATCTATTTCGAGGCCGCCTCCAAGCACGCGCAGGACACCGGCGTCGCGGACGCCGTGGACGGTGACGGCCACACCCACGAGGTCCTGGAGCGGTGGTCCGCCACGCTGAGCGAACTCGGCGGTGACCGGGCGGCGGCCGCATCGTCAGTCGAGTGGCTCGCCAAACTGTCCCTGCTCGAGGGCTACCGGCAGCGTGACGGCCTGGGCTGGGACAACGCGCGGCTGGGCCTCGTGGATCTGCAGTGGGCCGACATCCGCCCCGAAAAAGGGCTCTACTACCGGCTGCTGGCCCGCGACCGGATGCACCGAATCGTCGACGACGCCGCGATTGCCCGTGCGGTGACCGAACCGCCGTCGGACACGCGGGCGTACTTCCGCGGGCGCTGCGTCAGCAGGTTCGGTGCAGACCTCGCGGGGGCCAGCTGGGACTCGGTGATCTTCGATGTCCCCGGCCGCGGCAGGCTCCAGCGAGTCCCAACCCGCGAGCCGCTGCGCGGGACCGAAGCCCTCACCGGCGGCCTGTTTGCCCGGCACAGGGAGGCCGGGACGTTCCTGGCAGAACTGCTCGGACTCAGCCCCGGTTCCTGAAAACAAAGCCCCCCGCGGGCGCCCCGGGCGTGGCACTATTGCTACAGGATGTCCCTTAGGAGAAAAGGGACGGACATGAAGGAGAAAACAATGGCAGGCCAGGAGCAGCAGCAGCCGCAGTCGCGGGACACCGAGGTTGACGAGGACGTCCCCGCCGCGCCGCCGGCCCCGGCGGACGCCCAGGCGTCGGCAGCCACCCAGGGCGTCGATGATCTCCTCGATGAGATCGACGGCGTGCTGGAGTCCAACGCCGAGGAATTCGTGCGCGCATTCGTCCAAAAGGGCGGCCAGTAGGAGCGCCGCCGGCCGCCGGATGAGGGCGGCGGGAGGGGCTAAGGGCCGGAAGAGTCGTTGATCCACCACGTTGAGGGAGAGCGTTAGTGCAGGAAACAACAGCCAACCGAGTAGCAGCCAACGCGACGTCCTCATTCACCGAGCATCTGCAGCGCGAACGGCCCGATTTGATGCCGTTCGGCCAAGTGCCTTTCAGCCAGTTGCCCGCCGGCGGGCACGCCGGCCAGCCAGGAGCACCGCTGCAGGCCCCGCACGGGACCACGATCGTGGCGATGACCTACGCCGGGGGAGTGCTGATGGCCGGGGACCGCCGCGCCACCATGGGCAACGTGATCGCGAGCCGGCACATCGAGAAGGTCTTTCCCGCCGACCAGTACTCAGTGCTGGGCATTGCCGGGACCGCCGGCATCGCCCTGGACATCACCAGGCTGTTCCAGGTTGAACTCGAACACTACGAGAAGATCGAGGGCACCCTCCTGAGCCTGGACGGCAAAGCGAACCGGCTCGGCGCCATGGTCCGCGGCAACCTGCCCATGGCCATGCAGGGCCTCGCCGTCGTGCCCCTGTTCGCGGGATTCGACCGACCCGCAGGTTTTGGCCGGCTCTTCTCCTACGACGTCACGGGCGGCCGCTACGAGGAACAGGAGCACCACGCGGTGGGCTCCGGCTCGATGTTCGCCCGCGGCGCGCTGAAGAAACTCTGGCGTCCCGGCCTCTCGGAACAGGACGCCGTGGCAGTCGCCGTCGAGGCCCTGTACGACGCCGCCGACGACGACTCCGCCACAGGCGGGCCGGACCCCGTCCGGCAGCTATGGCCGGTGGTGTATATCGTGAACCGGACAGGCGCCTTCCGGGTCCCGGACCGCGACCTTGCTGCCGTGGCCGGCCGCGTCATCGAATCCCGCACCGTCGCCCAGCGGGAGGCCTGAGATGACCCAGCAGTTCTATGTATCTCCCGAACAGCTGATGAAGGACCGTGCGGATTTCGCACGGAAGGGCATCGCCCGCGGACGTTCGGTGGTGGTCATCAGTTGCCGGGACGGGATTGCCCTCGTGGCGGAGAACGCGTCCCCGTCGCTGCACAAGATCGGCGAGATCTACGACAAAATCGCGTTCGCGGCCGTCGGGAAGTACAACGAGTTTGAAAGCCTGCGGCAAGCCGGGGTGCGGTATGCCGATGTCCGGGGCTATTCCTACGACCGCGAGGACGTCACGGCCCGCGGCCTCGCCAGTGTGTACGCACAAAGCCTCGGCGCGGTGTTTACGGCCGAACAGAAACCCTTCGAGGTCGAACTGGCCGTGGCCGAAGTCGGCCAGGCCCAGGAGGCGGACCATCTGTACCGGCTGACCTTTGACGGGTCCATCGCCGACGAGCACGGCTTTATTGTGATGGGCGGCCAGGCGGACAAGGTCTCCGAGGCTGTCGCGGCGGGCTGGCAGGGCGAACTCGACTTCGCGGGCGCCATCCGCCTGGCCCTCGCCGGGCTCGTGGCGGACAAGGAAACCACCACCTTGCCCGTATCCGCACTGGAAGTTGCGGTCCTGGACCGGGGATCGGAAAGCGGCCGCGGCACCCGCCGGGCGTTCCGCCGGCTCGAGGACCCGGACATCGTGGCATTGCTGGCTGAGGAGAACTGAGATGGACAAGCGCATATTCGGCATCGAAACCGAATTCGGAATTTCCTATTCAAGCCCGGAGTCCCGGCCGCTGGCACCGGAGGAAGTAGCCCGCTACCTCTTCCGCAAGGTGGTCAGCTGGGGACGGTCCTCCAACGTCTTCCTGACCAACGGCTCGCGCCTTTACCTGGACGTCGGGTCGCACCCGGAATACGCCACCGCCGAGTGCGACGACCTGGCCCAGCTGATCGCCCATGACCGTGCCGGGGAACTGATCCTGTGCGACCTCGTGGACGAAGCCCAGGAACGGCTGGCGGCGGAGGGATTCAACGGCACCGTATACCTGTTCAAGAACAACACGGACTCGGCCGGGAACTCCTACGGAAGCCACGAAAACTACCTCATCCCGCGGCGCGGCGAATTTTCCCGGCTCGCCGAAATCCTCATCCCGTTCCTCGTGACCCGCCAGTTGATCGCCGGGGCCGGCAAGATCCTCAAGACCCCGCACGGGGCGACCTTCGCGTTCTCCCAGCGGGCCGACCACATCTGGGAAGGCGTTTCCTCCGCCACTACCCGCTCCAGGCCCATCATCAACACCCGGGACGAGCCGCACGCGGACGCCGAGTTCTACCGGCGCCTGCACGTGATCGTGGGCGACTCCAACATGTCCGAAACGACGGCGCTGCTCAAGGTCGGCACGGTGGACCTGATCCTGCGGATGATCGAGGCCGGGGTGATCATGCGCGACATGCGGATGGAGAACCCGATCCGGAGCATCCGGGAAATATCCCACGACCTCAGCGGCCGGGCCCTGGTCCGGCTCGCCAACGGCCGGCAGCTCACAGCCCTGGAAATCCAGCGCGAATACCTGGGCAAGGTGACCGCGTTCGTGGCCGAACACGGCGCGCACAACCCCCACGTGCCGCTGATCCTGGACCTCTGGGAGCGCACGCTGGACGCCATCGAAAGCGGCGACACGAGCACGATCGATACCGAAGTGGACTGGGCCATTAAGAAGAAGCTCATGGACAACTACCGGGAACGGCATGGTCTGGGCCTTGACGCTCCCAGGATTGCGCAGCTGGACCTGACCTACCACGACATTTCCCGTGGCCGCGGCCTCTTCTACCTGCTCCAGGCCCGCGGGGCCGTGCGCCGGGTGGTGGACGACACCGCGGTCAAGGACGCGGTGGATGCCCCGCCGCAGACAACGCGCGCCAAACTCCGCGGCGACTTCGTCCGGCGCGCCCAGGAACTCGGCCGCGACTACACCGTGGACTGGGTCCATCTGAAGCTGAACGACCGCGCCCACCAGACCATTCTGTGCAAGGATCCCTTCCGGAGCGTGGACGACCGGGTGGATGCGCTGCTGGACTCGATGGGCTGATACCCAGCTTCGCACGTTATTCTGGGGTAGGGCCGCCCTGCGGCCGCCGCTTTCTTTGCCACGGGAAACCGAACGGCACTGAGTCCACCCTGCCTCGACGAAAGTTTCCAATTGCGCCGACTACTAGCAATTCTTCTGCCCGGCCTGCTGCTGCTGACCGCCTGCGGCGGCAGCGAAGCGCCTCCGGCTCCGGAACCCACCAGCCAGTCCGCGGGTGAGACCGCCAAGCTGGACTCGGTCAAATTGACTGAGAACGGTGACAAGAAAGCCCCCGGCGTCAACTTCACCAAGCCGCTCGACGTCAAGGAACCCACCGTCAAGGTGGTCACCGAGGGCGGTGGCGAGCGGGTCAAGGCCAACCAGATCGCCAACATTTCGATCGTGGCCTTCAACGGCACCGACGGTTCCACCCTCGAAGACACGTTCCCGAACGATCCCGAGCCGCTGGAGCTGAACGACGAGCTCAAGGGCAGCAGCCCCGTCATCTACAACGCGTTCGTGGGCGCCAAGATCGGCTCGCACCTCGCCCTGGCCGTTCCCGGCCAGGCCGCAGCCGAGGGTACCGCGGCCAAGCCGACCCAGCTCCTGATCGTCAAGGTGCTCTCCGCCAAGGACGCTCCGCCGGTTTTGGACAAGCCCGAGGGCGACGCCGTCACCCCGCCGGCCGGACTGCCGACCGTCAAGGAAAACGACAAGGGCGTCCCGGAAATCTCCGTCGCCGGCGTCAAGGCGCCGACCGCGCTCGTCTCCCAGGACCTGATCACCGGCAAGGGCCAGGCCCTCAAGCAGACCGACACCATCACCGTGAACTACGTGGGCGTCGCCCTCGCCACCGGCAAGGTCTTCGACTCCAGCTTCGAGAGTGGCAAGAAGGCCACCTTCCCGCTGACCGGCGTCATCAAGGGCTGGACCCAGGGCCTGACCGGCAAGACGGTCGGCTCACGTGTCCTTCTGGTCGTCCCGAAGGACCTCGCCTACGGAGATCAGGGCCAGGGCGACGCGAAGGGCGACCTCGTCTTCGTCGTCGATATCCTCGGCGTCAAGTAACCCACCGCTACACCTGCAACCACTACACGCCACCTCAAAGGAGCAACCATGTCATTTGGACAGCGCAACCTCGACCGCGAGAAGCCGGAAATTGACTTCCCCGAAGGAGACGTCCCCACCGAACTGGTCATCACCGACCTGATCGAAGGGGACGGCGCCGAGGCCAAAGCCGGCGACACCGTATCCACCCACTACGTGGGCGTCGCCTGGTCCACCGGTGAAGAATTCGACGCCTCCTGGGGCCGCGGCGCGCCGCTGGACTTCCGGGTCGGCGTCGGCCAGGTCATCCAGGGCTGGGACCGGGGCCTGCTGGGCATGAAGGTCGGCGGCCGCCGCCGGCTCGAGATCCCGTCCGAGCTTGCCTACGGCTCCCGTGGCGCCGGCGGGGCGATCGGCCCCAACGAGGCCCTGATCTTCGTCGTGGACCTCGTCGCCGTCCGCTAGTCCCCACCCGCCCCCTATCCTCGCAAGCTCGGACAGGGAACCCGGCGGTCGTGGGCCCACCGGCCGGTGGTACCAGCAGGCTGAATATGCTGCCGACATGCAGGAAGCGCGGTAACAATCGGAAAAGTTCTTCCGGCTGTTGCCGCGCTTTCGTCATTTTCCGGGACCGGCTTTAGTACCCTTGCGGGGTGTCCGCCTCACGTACAGAACGCCTCCTGAACCTGCTCATCGCCCTGCTCAACACCAAGTACGGCCTGCGCCGCAGCGAGCTGCGCGAAAAGGTCTATCACGACACGACGAGCAGTGACGTCGCCTTCGGCCGCATGTTCGAACGCGACAAAGGCGAGCTGCGCCAGTTTGGCTTCGACGTGGAGACCGTGACGGACACGGGCTGGGGCTCCGACGACCCGGCAACCACCCGCTACCGGATCGGTAAGGAATCGAACCGGCTGCCCGACGTCAGCCTCACCCCCGAAGAGTGCACGGTCCTGATCCTCGCGGCCCAGCTCTGGGAGCACGCCGCCCTCGGCTCCGCCGCCGTCGACGCGGTCCGGAAGCTGCAGGCCGCCGGCGGCCTGGTCGACGCCGAACTCCCCACCAGCGTCCAGCCGCGCATCCGCCCCGCCGGCCAGGCCTTCGAGGACCTGGTCGCCGCGATACACGCCCAGCACCCGGTCCGGTTCAGCTACCTCGCCGGCAGCACCGGCCAGGAGCAGGAACGCCTGGTGGAGCCCTGGGGCCTGGGCAGCCGCTTCGGCCAATGGTACCTCGTGGGCCACGACCGGGGCCGGGGGGACAAACGGTTCTTCCGCCTGTCCCGCCTGACGTCCGCCGTGACCGTCCTGGAGAAGGAGACCTTCACGCCGCCGGCAGGGTTCAACGTCCGCGCCGAGCTGGCCGGCCTGGCCGAGCTGCCGGTGCAGAGCGCCGTGGTCGACGTCGAACACGGGCGGCTCCTGGGCCTCCGCAAACGCGCCCAGCCGCTTCCGGACGCTGCGCCGGAAGCCCGAACACCGGGGCGCCCGGCCGGGACGGACCGCCTCGCGGTGCCCTTCCGCGATGCGGAGACCCTGGGCGAGGAGCTGGCCTCCTACGGTCCCCGCGTCACCGTGATTTCACCCCCCGAACTCGCCGGCGCCGTCCACCGCCGCCTCGCGGCAGCCGCCGAGTTCGCCGACAGGCCCCTGCCGGTCGTCGCCTTCCCGGCGGCGGGCCGCGCCGGCCACACCCGGAAACGAACCTCGGAGGACCAGCTCAAGCGGATGCTGCAACTCGTCCCGTTCCTTGTCCACAACCAGGGACTGCACATCAGCGAGGTCGCCGCCAGGTTTGGCATCACCCGCAAGGCACTCGAGGACGACCTGCGGATCCTGATCTGCTCGGGCCTCCCTGAGGGCTACCCCGACGATCTGCTGGACATCCAGTGGGACGATGACCACGTATTCATCACCCAGGCCCTGGACCTGACCCGCCCCGTACGGTTCACCGTGGACGAGGCCTGTGCGCTCCTGACCGGCCTGGAGACGCTCAACAGCCTGCCCGAGCTCGCCGAAGGCGGCGCCCTGGAATCGGTGACGCTCAAACTCATGGCCGCGGCGGGGGAGGAAGGCGTCAAAGCGGCCGCGCTCTCCGGCCCCGAGGTGGCCCCCGGCGATTCCGCCATCCTTGACACCGCCCGCGCCGCCCTCGAATCCGGCGCGCAGCTGCACCTGAGGTACTTCTCGGCGCAGCGCGACGCCGTGTCCGAACGTGACGTGGACCCCCTGCGGCTCTATTCGCTGGACAACACGTGGTACCTCGAGGCTTACTGCCACTCCGCCCAGGGCCTCCGCAACTTCCGGCTGGACAGGATCGAAGCCCTTGAGCCCAACGGCCGGCGGGCGGCCGCGACGGCAAAGCCGGCGGACAGCTTTCCGGTGAAACTGTTCACCCCGAACGACGACGACACGGTGGTCCTGGTGGAACTCGCGCCCCGCGGCACCGGCCTTGCTGACGACTATTACGCCGAGCGGACCGCGGCCCTGCCAGGCGGCGGCATGCTCGCCGAAATCCGGTTTGGCAGCACGGACTGGCTGCCGATGTTCGTGGCCCAGCACGGCGGGATGGTGCGGATCCTGCAGCCAGAGGCCCTCGCGGCCGCGTCGCGGGAGTGGCTCGCCGCGGCCCTGACGCAATACGAAGCCTTCCCGGATCGCCCGATAGACTGATCAGCATGCCTTGGTGGTCCTGGATCGTTATTTGGATAGCGCTTGTCGCGTTGTCGCTGTTGTTCTTCGGCGTGCTCGGCTTCCGGCTGTTCCGGCAAGCCACGACGACGCTCACCGAATTGGGTGAAGCCGCGGACCGCTTTTCCACCCTTCCTTCACCAGCGGGCACCGGCACCGTTTCAGCGGCCGGTTCGACAGCGGCCGGCGCCGGTGACCCGGGCAGCGCGGACGAATCCCTTCGGCCGGCGCCCGGCGACGCCATTTTTGCCTCGCCCGCGCGGATGCGACATGATTACCACGCATCCAAGCTCGCCCGGCAAAACGCCCGCCGGCTGCGCCGCATCCAACGCAAGAAGGACCGCGGGCAACCCCAGGCGCTGCGCGACATCGAAACGCGTTAGACATAGGATGTATTCAAACGAAAGGACCTCTCCCCATGAGGCTTGAAGGCTGGCATCTCATCATCATCATCGTTCTGGCACTGGTGCTGTTCGCTGCGCCGAAGCTGCCGGGCATGGCCCGCAGCCTGGGCCAGTCGATGCGCATTTTCAAGTCGGAAGTCCGGGAAATGAAGAAAGACGGCACCACCGATGCCAAGGATGGCTCCGAGCCGGTTGAAGGACGGGTCATCAACCACCCGCAGACCGGCGCAGCGGAAAGCCGCACGGGCGACGGAACCGACGTTCCGCCGTCGACCCGCGCCTAAGACCGCATGGCAGTAACCATGAGCCGTCGATCGAACCCCGAGGGGAGGATGGCGCTCCTCGACCACCTCAAAGAGCTGCGCAACCGGCTCTTTAAGGCGGCAATCGCCGTCGTCCTTGGGACGGTAGTGGGTTTCCTTGTCTACCAGCCAATGCTGGCGGCGCTGATCAAGCCGATCCGCGACCTGAATGAACATGAAGGCCGCCAGGCCACCCTGAATTTCGACGGCGTCGCGAGCTCGTTCGACCTCATGATCCAGGTCTCCGTATTCCTGGGCCTGATTATCGCCAGCCCCGTCTGGCTCTACCAGCTCTGGGCCTTCATCGTGCCGGGGCTGCACAAGAAGGAACGCCGCCTGGCCCTGTCCTTCGTGGCGGCGGCCGTGCCGCTCTTCGTCGGCGGCGTCCTGCTGGCCTGGCTCGTGCTGCCCAACGCGGTCCGCGTCCTGACCGACTTCACGCCGTCGGGCGGCTCCAACTTCATCAGCGCCCAGGTGTACCTGTCCTTTGTGCTGCGGCTGCTGCTCGCCTTCGGCATCGCCTTCCTCCTCCCGGTGGTCCTGTTCGGGCTGAACCTGGCCGGACTCATCAAGGGCCAGCAGCTGCTCAAGAGCTGGCGGATCACAGTCTTCCTGGTCTGCCTGTTCGCCGCGATGGCCGCTCCCGGCGCCGACGCCATGAGCATGTTCTACCTGGCCGGACCCATGCTGGCGCTGTTCTTCGCCGCGATCGGGCTGTGCCTGCTCAACGATCGCCGGCGCGAGCGGCGCGCCGTCAAACGCGACGCCGAGACCGAAGCCACCGCCGACCACGCCACCCCCAGCTCCGAGCTGGAGAATCTCTAGCCTTTCGCGCACTAGGCTGGAAACATGTCCTCACACCCCGGGCCGGAATCACCGTCCGAACGTTACCGCGCCAGCGTCGAGCGGGCTGCTGAAGCCAAGACCTATCTGGGCGGGTTCATCCGCTCGCTCGAATTTGAACTCGATGACTTCCAGCGCGAAGCATGCCTGTCCCTGCAGGCCGGCCGGGGCGTGCTGGTGGCCGCCCCCACCGGCGCCGGGAAGACGATTGTGGGGGAGTTCGCCATCTATCTGGCCCTCCAGCGTGGGCTCAAGGCGTTCTACACCACCCCCATCAAAGCCCTGAGCAACCAGAAGTACTCCGAACTGGCCGCCAAGTACGGCGCCGCCCAGGTGGGACTGCTCACCGGAGATACCAGCATCAACGGCGACGCCCCGGTGGTGGTCATGACCACCGAAGTGCTCCGCAACATGCTCTACGCGGATTCGGACACCCTGGATGATCTCGGCTTCGTGGTCATGGACGAAGTCCACTACCTCGCCGACCGCTTCCGGGGCGCCGTGTGGGAGGAAGTCATCATCCATCTGCCCAGCGAGGTCCAGGTGGCGTCCCTGAGTGCCACGGTCTCCAACGCCGAGGAGTTCGGTGCGTGGCTCGACACCGTCCGCGGGCAGACCGATGTGATCGTCTCCGAGCACCGCCCGGTGCCGCTGTGGCAGCACGTCATGGTGGGGCGGAAGATCGTGGACCTGTTTGCCGGCGACACGAGCTTTGACGAGATCGCCCTGCCTGTTGGGGCAACTGCCAGTGAGGCAACTGCCGGGGAGGCATCCGCCGTAGCCGATGCTGTTGTCGGCGGCCCGGCGGCCGCCGTCACCTCGGAAGCGCCAGGGCGGGCCGGCTTCGAGGTCAACCCGGAACTGCTGTCCATGGCCCGGGCCGAGAGCCAGATGAATTTCCGTGGCCGCTTCGGCCACGGCGGCCGGAACCAGCGCCGCCAGCAACGCAGCCAGCGGGACGAACCGCAGGGCGCCCAGCGCAGCCCGGTGCGGAAGGCCAGCCGGCCGCAGGTCATCGCCAGCCTGGACCGGCAGGACCTCCTGCCGGCCATCACATTCATCTTCTCGCGCGCCGGCTGCGATGCCGCCGTGGCCCAGTGCGTCGCGGCCGGACTCTGGCTGACCAGCGAGGCCGAACAGCAGATCATCGCCCGGCGCGTCGACGAGGCCGCCCAGGACATCCCCTCGGATGACCTCGATGTGCTCGGCTTCTGGAGCTGGCGGGACGGCCTGCTCCGCGGGCTCGCCGCGCACCACGCCGGCATGCTGCCGACCTTCAAGGAGGTTGTGGAGAAGCTGTTCGTCGACGGGCTGGTCAAGGCCGTCTTCGCCACCGAAACACTCGCCCTGGGCGTCAACATGCCGGCCCGCTGCGTCGTGCTCGAAAAGCTCGACAAGTTCAACGGCGAGGCTCACGTCAACATCACGGCGGGGGAGTACACCCAGCTGACGGGCCGCGCCGGCCGCCGCGGCATCGACGTCGAGGGCCACGCCGTCGTGCTGTGGCAGCCCGGAACGGATCCGGCCGCCGTCGCCGGCCTGGCCTCACGGCGGACCTACCCGCTGAACTCCAGCTTCCGGCCCACGTACAACATGTCGATCAACCTTTTGGCGCAGTTCGGCCGGCCGCGCGCCCGGGAGATCCTCGAATCATCCTTTGCCCAGTTCCAGGCGGATCGATCCGTGGTGGGACTGGCCCGGCAGGTCAGGAGCCGGGAAGAATCCATTGCCGGGTTCAGCAAGGCCATGACCTGCCACCTGGGCGACTTCACCGAATACGCGCGGCTGCGGCGGGCCCTGGGCGATGCCGAAACCATGGCCTCGCGGAGCACGTCCCGGGCCAGGAAGTCCTTGACCGAGGACTCCCTGAGCAGGCTGCTTCCCGGCGACGTAGTGGATGTTCCGGCGGGGAAGTCGCCCGGGCTCGCGGTGGTGCTCAGCTCCGACCACGAATCCCGCGAGCCCCGCCCCGCCGTCATGACGCTGGACAACCAGCTCCGCCGGATTGGCCTGCACGACGTCGAAGGTCCGTTGTCGCCGATCACGCGGATCAGGATTCCCAAGACCTTCAACGCCAAGGTTCCCAAGTCCCGCCGCGACTTGGCGTCCTCGGTGCGCAACGCCATCCGCGAGAACCGGCCGCCGGCGCCGCCGCGCCGCGACGACGACTTCGGCCGGGCCTCCGCTGCACCCAACCAGGAGAAGCGGATCGCCGAGCTCCGCCGGGAACTGCGCGCCCATCCCTGCCACGGCTGCAGTGAACGCGAGGACCATGCCCGGTGGTCCGAACGCTGGTGGAAACTCCGCCAGGAAACGGACGGGCTCATCCGCCAGATCCAGGGCCGGACCAACACCATCGCCAAGACGTTCGACCGTGTGTGCGGCGTCCTGACGGGCTACGGCTACCTGGAAACCTCGGACACGGGCGCGCTGTCCATCAGCCCGGACGGGCAACGCCTGCGGCGGATCTACGGCGAAAAGGACCTGCTGATTTCGCAGTCACTGCGGATGGGGGCCTTCAACGACCTCGACGCCGCCGAGATCGCCGCGCTGGCCAGTGTGCTCGTCTACCAGGCCAAGCGTGAGGACCGCGGCCTGCGGCCCAAGATGCCGAGCGTGTCCCTGGAATCCGCGGTAGACACCGTGGTCCGCGAATGGTCCGCGCTGGAGGACGTCGAGGAAGCCAACAAGCTGCCCCTCACTGGCGAGCCCGAGCTCGGCCTTGTGTGGCCGATCTTCAAATGGGCCAAGGGCCGGCACCTCCAGGACGTGCTGAGCGGCACCGACCTGGCCGCGGGCGACTTTGTCCGCTGGGTCAAACAGGTGATCGACCTCCTGGACCAGCTCGCCGACATCCCGAACCTCGACCCCCGGATTGCGCGGCTGTGCGCGGAGGCCATCAAGCTCATCAAACGCGGCGTCGTCGCCTATTCCTCCGTGGCCTAGGGCGCGGGCCGGACCGTCCCGCTCCCTGGACCACTCGCTGGCCCGCTACCGCGGCCTCCCAGATTTTCGAACCCGCCGGCGCTCGGCCGGCCCCCAGCAACAAGGAGTTCCCGCCCCATGACCGATTCGCCGGCCGCCCCCGCCCCCCGCAACGTCACGCTGTACCGCAACGGCTCGGTCTACACGGCTGCCGATCCCTTTGCGACTGCGATGCTGGTCGACGGCGACACCGTCGCCTGGGTTGGTTCCGAGCAGGCCGCCACGTCCATCGCCGATGCCTCCATGGAGGTAATCGATCTGCAGGGCGCGCTCCTGGCCCCCGGTTTCGTCGACTCCCACCTCCACCTGACGGAAACCGGAATCGCGCTGGAGGGCCTCCAGCTGGCCGGGGTGCGCTCCTCCGCTGAACTCCTCGACGCCGTCGCCGCCGCCTCCGCGTCCAGCGCGGGCGGTCCCGTCCTGGGCCACGGCTGGGACGAGACCACTTGGGCCGATCCCGCCCTGCCCTCCCGGGACGAAATCGAACGCGCGGCCGGCGGCCGCCAGGTCTACCTGTCCCGCGTCGATGTCCACTCGGCCCTGGTATCGAACTCCCTGGCCGCGTCGGCCGGACTGGACGGGCTCGACGGCGGCGGCGCCGGAAGCCAGGTCAAACGCGACGCCCACACCGCGGCCCGCCTGGCGGCCCGCCGGCTGCCGGCGGACGCCCTGCGCGCCTACCAGCAGCGCGCCCTCGCCGAGGCTGCGGCCAACGGCTACGTGGCCCTCGCCGAGATGGCCGCGCCGCATATCGGAAGCATCGAGGACCTGCGGCTCGCGGTGGCCTGGAACAGCACCTCCGGCGGCGGACCGAACGGGGTGCACGGCGTGGCAGTGCCGGAGATCCTGCCGTACTGGGGCGAGCTCGCCGGATCCGCCGAACATGCCCAGTCCATCCTGGACGAATTGGGCCTGCCTGTACTGGGCCTCGCCGGTGACCTGAACATCGACGGCTCGATCGGCTCACGGACTGCCGCCCTGCGGGCGGACTACACCGACGCGCCCGGAGAGCGCGGCAGCCTGTACCTCTCCGTGGCCGAGGCAGCCGCCCACCTCGCGGCGTGCTCCCTCCTGGGGATCCAGGCGGGTTTCCACGTGATCGGCGACGCCGGCCTGGACGCGGCCCTCGACGCCCTCGACCTCGCCGCGGCTGAGGTGGGGGAGCAGCGCGTCCGTGCCGCGGGGCACCGGTTCGAGCACGTCGAACTCGCCGATGCCGCGGCCATCAGCCGGCTGGCCCGCTATTCGGTCAGCGTCAGCGCGCAGCCGGTCTTCGACGCCCTGTGGGGTGGCGGGGACCGCCTGTACCAGCAGCGCCTCGGCTCCCGCCGGCTGGGAATGAATGCCTTTGGCAGCCTCTACGCGGCCGGTGTGCCGATCTGCTTCGGCAGCGACAGTCCGGTGACGCCGCTCCGGCCGTGGTCCAGCGTGCGCGCGTGCCTGCAGCACACCAATCCCGCCGAACAGATCTCCGCCCGCGCCGCGTTCCTCGGCCACACGCGGGCCGGCTGGCGGGCAGCCCGCTACCCCAACCCCATGGCCGGGCAACTGGTGCCGGGCGCTCCGGCCAGCTTTGCGGTCTGGGAGGTCGAGGAGCTCATGGTCCAGGTGGCCGACGGGCGCGTGCAGTCGTGGAGCACCGACCCGCGCGCCCGCACCCCGCTGCTGCCGGCGCTGGACACCGGCAGCGATCCTGCCTGCCTCCTGACGGTACGGGACGGCCAGGAACTCTATGCCAGCGGCGCCCTCCACGCCTGAACACCTGGCGCCTGATCCGGCCCGTCATCCAGCGGACGGAGCGGAAACATTTCCACCCGCGCCCCCGCCCTGAACTGCGCCGACAGACGAAACGGCAGGTCACGGCTCGGTTGACAGATCGGCCCGCCCCCGTAGCATTGAGGGGCAACGGAGGGTTGCGTACCGCGCAGACTCCGGCAGTCCCCGGTCCTTCCCAGGTTGCCGCACCCGCGGGAGCTTTACTTGGTCATGACCACGGGCACCCCCAGGGGGCGGGTCTACTTCGCAGCAGAAAACGGTTCCGGCGCCGCAATTCGTGGCCTGCCGGTACTGGCCCGAAGCGGGTGGACCTGCCCGGGCGGCCGTACGGCCGCCTCGCGGGCGCCCCACGGGCGCGCAACTCCCTATAATGGGAAGTTGCGCCTGAATATCCGGAACCATTGACTTTCGGCGCACCGACCGCTCCCTTCAAGGAAAGGCCTCGCTGTGCGTGTCCTCACCATCATCCCGACCTATAACGAGCTGGAATCGTTGCCCAAGACCCTCGGTCGCCTGCGCACAGCCGTGCCCGCCTCCGACGTGCTGGTTGTCGACGACAACAGCCCTGACGGCACGGGGCAGCTGGCGGACCGCATGGCCGCAGAAGACGGACAGGTCCACGTCCTGCACCGCGCCGGAAAGGCCGGCCTGGGAGCGGCGTACATCGCGGGCTTCAAGTGGGGCCTGGACGCCGGCTACGACATCCTCGTGGAGATGGACGCTGACGGCTCGCACCAGCCCGAGCAGCTGCCGCAGCTGATCGAGGCCGTGGAGCAGGGCGCGGACCTCGCCATGGGCTCCCGCTGGGTTCCCGGCGGCCGTGTGGTCAACTGGCCGCTCTACCGCCAGGCCATCAGCCGCGTCGGCAGCACGTACGCGCGGATCATGCTCGGAGTAAGGATCAAGGACGTCACCGGCGGCTTCCGCGCCTTCCGGCGGACCACGCTGGAGAAGCTGAACCTGGATGCGGTCGACTCGGTAGGCTATGGCTTCCAGGTGGATCTTGCCTGGCGCGTGGCCAAGCTCGGCCTGACCATCGTGGAACGGCCCATTACCTTCGTGGAGCGCGAGCTCGGCGCTTCGAAGATGAGCAGCAACATCGTCGTCGAAGCCATGATCAACGTCACCAAATGGGGACTCACGGCCCGCTGGAACAAGCTCCGGGGCAAGCAGGACAGCAGGCAGGACGCCTAAGGCGTGTCTCCCGGTCCGGGCATCACCGGGGTATAGGGTCGGGCGGTATGGCGCTGCGACTTGTTCAGGTGAATTTCAAGGCTCGGGATGACTCAACGCTCGGCCGGTTTTGGGCGGAGGCACTCGGCTGGGGTGTGTCCAGCGAGGGACCCGGTGTGACCAATGTTGAACCCCTGGGTTTCGTCTGGCCGGACCCCGCCGCCGTCTGCGTCGATGTCGTCACCGTCCCGGACCCCGAGACGGTGGGGTACCGGGCGCGCCTCGATCTCGCCACCACCTCTGCGGCCCACCAGGCGGAGCTGGTGGCGCATCTCTTGGGGCTCGGCGCGACGCCCGCCGACGTCGGCCAGGGTGCTGAGCCGTGGACGGTTCTGGCCGACCCGGAGGGCAACCTGTTCCGCGTGCTGGAGCCCCGCCCGATCTACCAGGACACCGGGCCGATCGCCGCGGTGGTGGTCAGCTGTGCAGACCCACGGGCCATGGCCGGGTTCTGGGCCGGGGCGACGGACTGGACCCTGCACGAGGTGGACGACGATCACGCGAGGCTGCGTTCGGCCAAGGGTGTCGGGCCGTACCTTGAGTTCCTTCGTACGCCCGGCGTGCCTGCCGTGTGGGGCCGTGTCCATCTCGACCTGATGCCGTACCCGGGTGATGATCAGGCGGCGGAGGTGGCCCGGCTGCGGACTCTGGGCGCCACTGACGCCGACGTCGGCCAAGGCGATGTGCCCTGGGTCTGCCTCGCCGACTCGGAGGGCAACGAGTTCTGCGTCCTCACCCCCGGCTGACGCAGTATCCCGGCTCCTGTGCGCGTCCAGGCGATGCAGCCGCAGGAGGCGCAGAGCATGGAGGAACAGGAAAAGGGCCGGGCCCGCATCGAATGATGCGGGCCCGGCCCTTGCCGTAGCCGGTGCGCTGGGGACTAGGCCGAGCGGCGTTCGCCGCGGCGTTCGCGCAGGATGGTGAGGCGATCTTCGAGGATCTGCTCAAGTTCGGGAAGCGAGCGGCGCTCCAGCAGCATGTCCCAGTGCGTGCGCACTGCCTTCTCGTTGCTGTTGACGGGGCGTTCGCCATCCACAAGCAACGCCTCCTTGCCCGTCTTCGAAACCCAGACCGGGGGGATTTCGGCTTCCGAGGAGAATGTCACGAACACCTGCTCGCCATCCTCGCAACGGTATTCAACCCGCTGGCGCGGAGCCGGTTCGACGCCGGATTCGGTCTCCATGCTCTGTGCGCCAAGGCGCATACCCCGCAGGCTGCGATCGCTCATCTTTTCTCCCTCTATTCGGTTCGCAGGGTCAAGCCCTGCGTTGTCCGGGGACCGTCAGGCGCCGGACTTCTGGTTGCACCGCGCTGTACCGTAACTGGCCCGGTGTGGCCCGGCCAGATGACAGTTACCAGTGGACAAAACTCTTTGGAACGTCATTGGAATCAACGCTGTGCGGAGCGTTTTTGTTCCGGACGGCTGAACTGACCGGACAAATATTCAAGTATACGGGAGTGGTGCGGGCGCGGTAAAGCGAGTAGCCCCGTGGCGTGAACTGCGTATCCTGTACCCGACCGGGCCGGCCTTAAGCCGGCTGGCCCCCGCCGCCGGCCGAAATGGCCGGTCCGCGGGGGCCAGGACGGAGCTATCCGATCCGACCGATCCAGGGCGGGAGCAGGCTCAGGGCCGGTTCCCTTGGCCGTCGGCTGCGGCGGGCGGTGAGTACGGTGCCACGTCCGGCGTTGAGGCCGTCTGCTCCTGCACCGCGCCTGCACCCAGTACGCTGCCGATCCCTTTGAGCGCCTCGCCAACCTCGCTGGGAATGATCCACAGCTTGTTTGAGGATCCCTCGGCAATCTTCGGGAGGGTCTGGAGGTACTGGTAAGCCAGCAGTTTCTGGTCCGGGTTGCCCTTGTGGATCGCGTCGAAGACCTTCTGGATGGCCTGGGCCTCGCCGTCGGCCCGCAGGATGGCCGCCTTCGCGTCGCCTTCGGCCTTCAGGATGGAGGACTGGCGCTGGCCTTCGGCGGTGAGGATCGCGGACTGCTTGGTGCCCTCGGCCGTCAGGATGGCGGCGCGGCGGTCACGTTCGGCCCGCATCTGCTTTTCCATCGAGTCCTGGATCGAGTGGGGCGGATCGATCGCCTTGAGCTCGACCCGGGAGACCCGGATGCCCCAGCGACCGGTCGCCTCGTCCAGGACGCCGCGGAGCTGGCCGTTGATCTGGTCGCGCGAGGTCAGCGCTTCCTCCAGGTTGAGGCCGCCAACCACGTTGCGCAGGGTGGTGGTGGTCAGCTGTTCCACTGCCTGGATGTAGTTGGCGATCTCGTAGGTGGCGGCCCGGGCGTCCGTGACCTGGAAATAGACCACGGTGTCGATCGAGACCACCAGGTTGTCCTCGGTGATGACCGGCTGCGGCGGGAAGGACACCACCTGCTCCCGCAGGTCGAGCAATGGCAGCAAGCGGTCCACAAACGGGATCAGCAGGGTAAGTCCGGGATTCAGGGTGCGTTGGTATTTACCCAGCCGTTCAACGACGCCGGCACGGGCCTGTGGAATGATCCGGACCGACCGGACCAGCACAATAATTACAAACACAATTAGTACCAGCAGCACAATTGCGACTGCGATATTCATACATCACCTATTCCCCAGTTGTTTTGTCTTAGTCTCGCGCCGGCAGCGCCGCACCGGCGGACAACAGTGCCCGCCGGACAGCGCCCCTTATTGGACGGCGGATTCCGGTTGCGGGGCCACGATCGCGGTGGCCCCTTCGATGGCACTGACCACAGCCTGCTGTCCGGGCGCCAGCACTCCCGATTCGGACCGCGCACTCCAGACGTCCCCGCCAATCTTGACGAGCCCGCCGTTTTCGCTCACAGCCTCCATGACGACGGCGGATTCGCCGATGAGGCGTTCAATATTGGTGCGCTGATCCGCCGGTCCCCGGTGGAGATGCTTGAGGGCCACCGGCCGGACGAAGCCGATCATGAGCAGGGACACCACGCAGAAGGCGATAATCTGCAGCCACGGATCGGCGCCGGCGAAGTCCGCCACCAGCCCGGCGAGGGCGCCGCCGCCGAGCATGATGAAGAACAGGTCGAGTGTGATCATCTCGACCACGGCAAACAGGAGAAAGAGCGTGAGCCACAACGCCCACCAATTCTCGATCAGCCATTCAGACATCAGTTCCCCCTTGAGTTCCGGGAGCTGCAGGCACAGGTCCCCAGTAACTGTGATTCCATCCTAAGCGGAACAGCAATAGCTGGGACCGGCGGTAGGGAATTGATGGCCAAAGTGGCCAAGTCGTTATTTCGCGGGTCGATTCCCCGGCCTGGCCTTCCGCCCCGGTTCCCCTCCCGGGGGTGGTTTTCGGGGCATGCCGGACGGCAGCCGCGAACCGGCGGGAGCGGGAATGGTCAGCGGATGGGTTGAAAGACGCTGATCCGGAAGCGGGCCGAGACAGAGGTCCGCTCCGGAAGCGCGGCCTCGAGGGCTGCCAGTGCGGCGCGGTCCAGGTGGTGGCCGGCCGGTCCCATGTAGGCCAGGTTGGCGACGTCGCGCGGGCCAAGGGTCAATGCCAGGTCCAGACCAGATGCTGCGACGGGCGCGAAGTGCTGCCCCAGGGACGCGGCGAGCCGCTCGTCCTTGGCCGGCTCGATCCCCAGCATCCCGGCCGGCCCGGCAACCTCCGCCAGGTGACCGGGCCGCGGTGTGACCACGACCAGGCGGCCGCCGGGGCGGAGAACCCGGGCGAACTCGGGCGCGTTGCGCGGCGCAAAGACCACGGTGACGACGTCGACGGCGTTCTCCGCGACCGGCAACGGCTGCCAGACGTCCCAGACGACGTTCAAAGCCTCGGGGTTCAGCCTGGCTGCGCGGCGCAGGGCGAACTTGGAAATGTCCAGGCCGATGGCCGCGGCAGGACCGCTGACCGCGGCCCGGTCCAGCACGGCCCTGAGGTAGTGGCCGGTGCCCGTCCCGGCGTCGAGCACGAGGGGCCGGCCGGCGGGGGCTTCCCGGAGCGCCGGTGTGGCGAGCCCGGCCACCGCATCGGCCAGCGGCTGGTAATGCCCCGCGGAGAGGAACTCGAAGCGGGCCGCCACCATGTCTGCGCTGTCGGCTTCAAAAACCGTCCCCTTGCCGACCAGGAAGTTGAAGTAGCCCTGCCTGGCCGCGTCAAAGCTGTGACCGGCTCCGCACACCAGGGTGCGGGCGCCGCCAGTGAAGCGGAGGCCCTGGCGGCACACCGGGCACAGGAGGGGGAGATCGGCGGCGGGCATAGCTTTCATCCTATGCGCGGATCCCCGGCCCGCCGCGCGGCCGGGGCACTGGCAACAGGGGCGCCGTGGCACCGGGCACACCGCGGCGCGCCCCGCCGCACCGGCGCAACGTGAGGTGTTTCACAGCGGGCGCGCCACGGGCTAGGCTCGCAATCGTGAAATCTGAACATCTTCCGCTGCTCAATTCCGTGTCCGCCCCTGCCGTGCACCCCGACGGTTCCCGCGCCGTGGTCTCCGTGCTCCGCCCGGACTTCGATGCCGATGCCTACGTGGGCCAGCTGTGGACCGTGCCCCTGGGTCAGGACCTGGCCCACCCGGACTTCAACGACCCGGACCAGAGGCCACGCCGGCTGACCCGGGGCTTCCGCGACACGGCACCGGACTTTTCACCTGACGGCCGTGCCCTTGGGTTCCTGCGTGCGGCAGCGGACGGAAAGCCGCAGCTGTTCGTGGTGGAAGCCGCCGGCGGCGAACCCCAGCTGTTGACGGCGGCCCCACTGGGGGTCAGCTCCTTCACGTGGTCGCCTGATTCCCGCAGCATTCTCTTCAGCGCCAGGACGCCTGACGAGGGCAGGTATGGCAGCGTCGACGGCGTGAGCGGGGGCAGCGAGGACGCCCGGCTGATCACGGATTTCCAGTACCGGATGAACGGTGTTGGCTACACCGCCGACAAGCCGCTTCAGCTGTTCATCCTCGAGGTGCCGCAGCTTGACGCCGAACCGAAGGTGGCGCCGGCCGGACGCGCCCTGAAGGCCCGCGGCACCGCGGCCGATCCCGCGGAGAATGCTGCCGGGCTGCTGCCGGCCGCCAAACAACTCACCACCGCACCAGCGGACCACAACGGCGCCGGCTTCAGCGCCGACGGCACCATCTACTTCACCGCCGCCCTGCACGATGGGCGGGATACTGACCTCGTCAGTGGAATCTACGCGCTGCCTGTTACCGGAGGGCAGCCGCAGGCTGTGGTGCCGGCCAACGCCGGACGGCAGAGCATCAGCGCCGTGCGTCAATCCGCCGATGGGCAGTGGCTCTTCTTCCTGGCCCAGGACCTGGGCGCATCCGGGCTGGACTTCGTGGCCAGGAACACCGTCCTCTATGCGATGCCTGCCGCCGGCGGACACGCCACGGCGCTCAGCGATGCCGAGGCGCTGGACCTGTCCGGCGGCAGCCGGCTGGAGCTGCGCGGCGGCGCGGGCGCCCTGGTGCTGAACAATGCGCGGGGAACCGTGGAGCTGCACGAATTCGTTGCGACGGGCGGCCACACCGTCCTCCTGGAAGGCAACCGGGTGGTGACCGGCGCCGCGGAGGGTGGCGGAACGCTCGTGGTGAGTTTCAGCGATTCGACGACGGCCGGTGATGTTGCCGTCCTCGAGCCCGGGCAGGTGCGCCGCCTGACGGACTTCTCCGCCCAGCTGCGGAGCGTGGCGGGGATCAGCGAGCCGCAGGAACTGACATTGGCCTCGGCCGACGGGTACCCGGTCCATGGCTGGCTCGTGAAGCCGGCGGGCCCGGGACCGCACCCGGTGCTGCTGAACATCCATGGCGGCCCGTTTGCCCAGTTCGGGGTGGCGTTGTTCGACGAAGCGCAGGTCTATGCCGGGGCCGGTTACGCCGTGCTGATGTGTAATCCGCGGGGTTCGGCCGGTTACGGCCAGGCACATGGCCGGTCCATCAAGGAGCGGATGGGAACCGTGGACATGCAGGACGTCCTGGCGTTCCTGGACGGGGCCGTGGGGAAATTCGAGGATCTGGACGCCGCCAATGTCGGCATCATGGGCGGATCCTACGGCGGCTACCTGACGGCGTGGACCATCAGCCACGACCACCGTTTCCGGGCCGCCATAGTCGAGCGTGGTTTCCTGGACCCCGTGAGCTTCACCGGTTCTTCCGACATCGGCTGGTTCTTCGGTGGCGAATACACCGGCCCGGCGGCGGAGCAAATGGCGGCCCAGAGTCCCATGGCGCGCGTGCAGCACGTACGGACGCCGTCGCTGGTGATCCACAGCGAGGAGGACCTCCGGTGTCCCGTGGAGCAGGGCCAGCGGTACTTCACCGCCCTCAAGCAACAGGGGGTCGAGACCGGATTCCTGGTCTTCCCCGGCGAGAACCATGAGCTGTCCCGCTCCGGCACCCCGCACCACCGGAAGCAGCGGTTCGATGAAATCCTGAAGTGGTGGGCCCGCTACCTGCCGTCCGCATCGAATCCGGCGCCGCAGCCCTAGCCCTGGCCCTGGCCCTGGCCCTGGCCCGCAGGCTTAGTCCGCGGCCGGGTCCGGCAGGAACCCGAGTTCCTGCCGGGCGCGGCTGATGTCCGGCTGGGCCCAACGGGCGGAGTATTCGGCATTGTTGCTGATGGAGCGCAGCTCGGCCCGGTCCAGGAAGAGGATCCCTTGGAGGTGGTCGGTTTCATGCTGGACAATCCGGGCCTGCCAGCCGGAGAAAGTCTGCTGGAGTTTCGTGCCGTCCGGCGCCGTGAAATCGAGCTGGACTGATTCCGGCCGCACGACCGCCGCCTGCAGGCCGCCAATGGAGAGGCAGCCTTCGTAGAACGCCGCGGACTTCGCGCCCAGGGGACGATAGCTCGGGTTCAGCATGGCAAAGAACGGCAGCGCCTCCCGCCCGCGGACGGCAGCGACGTCGGGATCGACGTCGAACTGGTCCTCCAGGACAGCGATCTGCAGTGGAATCCCCAGCTGCGGGGCCGCCAGGCCCACGCCTGGGGCCTTGTGCATCACGCTGCGCATGAGGTCGATGAGGTGGCCGAGGTCGGCATCAGCCAACTGGCCATCGTACGGCGCCGCCACGTGCCGGAGCACCGGGTGTCCGGCCTGGACAATTGGCGGGAGGATGCCGGCGCTCAGGATCTCCTGGACGGTCTCGCTTATCCGGGCGGCGCTGTAGTCGGAGGGCCTGGCGTCAAAGGGCATGCCCTCAGACTACTGGCGCCCGCACGCCTTTGTAACAAAGTCGTAGATGCGGGCGCGAAGTTGGCTGCCGGCGTCGACCTTCACAATTCCCTCGCGGCCCGCCACCCTGACCTGCAGCGGCAGGAGTGTGCCCACCTTGTCTTCGGCCACTGCATGGGGATCGCAGCGGGAGGGCCTGATGCCGAGGCGCACTTGGGCCGGGGCACCGCCGGCGCGGACCGTCACCGACCGGGGCCACGGGGCTTGTGAGCCCTCCGCCAGCAGCGTGGTTTCCTCGATCCGGTCAATCACCAGTTCACCGGCGCCGGCGGCGCGCGGTTGCAGCAGCAGACGCACGACGGCGGTCTGACCGTCCGCGGCGACCTCGAGCCCGGGATCCAGCGCGATCGTGGCGACAGCCGAGGCTTCCCGGGCCAGGCACAGCTCCGAATTGTTCCGCGCCAGGACGCCGAACGGGTCTGTTGCCGGAGCCATGGCCGGGACCGGCACGGCACCTTCCGGCGTGGCCAGCCGCAGGGATACGTGGGCGTCGCCCGCAGCCCCGGAGGTGGCTCCCGGTCCGGCCGGGCTGCCGCAATCCGGGGCGGGCAACGGTGCCGGCAGGCTCTTGGGCTGTCCGGGCGGAAGCTCGATCCCGCCGGTGCGGGCGGACCAGATGATCGGGGCCGCGAAGAGAGGGCTGGTCAGTTCCGCGCCGAGGACCGTCAGGGCATGGCCGGTGGTGTTCGTGAGCTGGATTTCGATGATCTGCTTGCTGTAGTTGTCGCGGAACTGGCTGATTTCCGCGGTCACGGGGCCTGTGGGGATCGGGGTAGCCGACGCCGTCGCGCTTGCCGGGGAGGCGGTGCCGCCGGCGGTTCCGGAGCTGCATGACGCCGCCGCGCCGAGCAGCACCAAGGCGGCCGCTGCCCGCAACACCCAATACGATGCGGCGCCGCGCATCACGGGAAGTCCGTCCATGCGCACAGTCTATTCCGGGGCAAACCCGTACCAATGCGCTGCCTAATGCATCGTGAAACGGCGGGCGATCAGGGAATTCACCGGCGGAACCGCGGCGACGCCTGCGATGCCACGGTTCCGCAGCGCCAGGAGACGGTCCGTGAGGGGCCGGCCCAGGGCCATGTTTATTTCCGCCTGGCGTGCGGCCCTCGCCGCCGCCCGCAACCGGGTCCGCTCAAAGGTCCGGAGGCGATCCGCGACATCCTGGCCGCGCACGGCCGCCGAGACGATCGGTGCCAACGCCGCCGCATCCAGCCAGCCGAGGTTCATGCCCTGCCCGCCGATGGGGCTCACCTCGTGGGCCGCATCCCCGATCATCACCACCCGGCCGGCCACCATCCGGGGGGCCAGGCGCGTGCGGACGCCGAAGCGGCTGAGCATGCTGTTGGTCCCGGCGTCGATGGCGAGCCCCGTCCGTTCGCGCACGCAGCCCATGAGCCACCGGGCGTCGACGCCGGGAGCGCCGGCTGCTGGTCCGCCGGCTGCGGGTCCGTCGGCTGCTCGTCCGCCGGCCGCGGAGTCGCCGGTACCCAGCCGGACCACCCAGCGGCGGAGCTGGCCGGGCAAGGGGAACGACTCCACGATGCCGGCGCCGGAGAGGAACAGTGCCGCGTCCGGACCGAACCCGGTGCCGTCCGCGAAGTCACCCATCAGGTAACTGTCCGGGTACTCTTTCACGCGCACGTCGGCGCCCTGCAGCGCCCGCACCGTGGAACGCACGCCGTCGGCGGCAATGACCAGCGGCGCCGAATAGCGCAGGGTGCCACTCCTGGAGTCGGCTTCCACGCTGACCCGGCCGCGGTCGTCGGACAGTCCGGTGAGGCGGACGCCGCGGTGCAGGGCGCCGTCGCCGAGCTCGTTGACCCGCCGCTCCAGGTGCGCCTCAGTACGGGCCTGGGGCAGGGACAGGACGAACGGAAAGCGGTCCGAGACGCCGGCAAAAGACATCCGGGCGAGGCATTTTCCGCCGGCCATTGCCATACCTCGGCGGATCTGGACCCCCTCGGCAATCATGGCCTCGGCAACTCCGGTTCCCGCGAGCGCGGCCAGCGCCGGCGGATGGATGCCGATGGCGCGCGACTGCGGCTCCGGTGCGCCCCGCTGTTCCAGGACCTGAACATCCACGCCGTCCTGCAGCAGCAGCGCGGCCATGAACAGCCCCACCGGACCGGCACCGATGATCAGCACCTCAGCCACTGGCGCCGGGCCCTGACTGGTAGACGCCGCCGGGAGTGCCGTGCAGCAGCAGGTTCCGGAAGGGGGCGTGGCGGGCGACGGTCCAGCCCGGGGGAGCGGCGGCGGCCAGCTCCGCGGCGGTGTAGCTTCGGCGGATGGAGGTCAGCCCGTCCCGCCGGATGTAGGAGCCGGTGAGCACCCAGGAGCCGGCAGAGAACAGCGCGTAGGCGGCGGGGCTGCGGCGGATGTCGTTGTGGACCACCGTGCCGCGGGACAACCGGGCCGACTCGGCGAGAAACTCTTCCAGCCCGTCAAGGTGGTGCAGGACATGGTTGGACACCACGAGGTCGTACCGGTTGCCCTCTTCGAGCAGCTCCGCGCTGGCCGCCTGGCGGAACGTCACGTCCGCCGTCGCGTGGCGGGCGCGGGCGAACAGGATCGCCCGCGGATCCGGGTCAATAGCGGTGACCTCGAGACGCAGTCCGTCCCGGGCCGCCCACCGGGCCAACAGCACGGAAACGTCGCCCCCGCCGCACCCGATATCCAGCAGGGACGTGGCGGAAGCAGCGGACAGCCGGGGCCTGATCCGGGACCGGTAGATGCCGCGCCAGCCGGCGACGGCACGGTTGACGAGCGCAAACTGGGCATACGTGCGCTCCAGGCGGCCGGGGTCGCAGCCCGGCAGGTCCATTTCCTCGACGGCGTCGGATGCGCGGTCCCGCAGGAGGGCCGCCCGAAGGTGTTCCATGCCCCGCTTCGCGCTGAACGGTTTCAGCGTGGCCGCTTTCAGACCCGTACCGCTACGGACTGCGCCGGTTCAGCTGATTCCGCTGGTTCCGCCGCCGGCTCCTGCCGCGGAGCCGCGGCGGCCCGCGGGGCAGCCACCCGGGTGAAGAGCGCCGTCTCGACCGTCAGGCCCGGGCCGAAGGCCATGGAGCAGATCCGTTCCGCGCCCGGGCCGGCCCAGCCGTCGTCCGCGGCGGCGTCTGCTGCCGGCAGTTCGAGGATGTGCTTGAGGACGAACAGGACGGTGGCGCTGCTCATGTTGCCGAAGTTCCGGAGGGTTTCGCGGGCCGGGACCAGCTGCTCGTCGCTGAGCTCCAGCCGGGACTGGACCTTGTCCAGAATGCTCCGGCCGCCCGGGTGGATGCCCCAGTGCTCGATCTCCCGGTAGGGGAGCCCCTGCAGCGAGCCGTCGCGGGACAGCAGCGGTTCCAGCGCGCCAATGATGTGGTCGTCGATGATGTGCGGGACATAGTTGCCCAGCACCATCTCGAAGCCCTCGTCGCCGATGTTCCAGGCCATCGAGTCCTCCCCGACGGGCGTCAGGACGGTTTCGAAGTGGTCCAGCCGCAGCAGGGGCGCTTCCCCGGGGATGTCCCGCGCTGTGATGATGGCCGCGGCAGCGCCGTCGGCGAACAAGGCCGACCCCATGATGGTGTCCGGATCATTGGAGGTCCGGACGTGAAGGGAACAGAGTTCGGCGCAGACCACCAGCACCGTTGCCTCCGGATCCGCCTCGCAAAAGGACTTCGCCGCCCGCAGCGCCGGGAAGGCTGCATAGCAGCCCATAAAGCCGAGGTGGTACCGCTGGACAGCCGGATTCAGGCCGAGGGCCCGGACAATCTTGTAGTCCGGGCCGGGATTGAAGAATCCGGTGCAGGAAACCGTGATCAGGTGGGTGATGTCCCGCGCCTCGACGCCCGGGCAGGCATCGAGGGCTTTTTGGGCTGCTTCAATGAAAAGCTTGGTCGCCTCCGTGGCGAAGATGCCGTTCCGGGTTTTGGTGCTGGGGCTGAGCACCAAGCCGGTGGCGGGGTCGAAGAACTGGGGGTTTTCCGCCTGGCTGTCCGCGGTGAGTTCCTCCACCGCCGTGTGCCTGGTGTCGATGGCTGCGGAGTCAAAGCACGTGTTGACGAGCCGGGATCCGAGCCGGGTGAGGCCCGGCTGGGCGGCGAACACGGCCCTGGCCTCGGGCTGGACCAGGATGGTTGGCGGGACTGCAGTTTCCAGAGACCTCAGGTAGACCGTCATGGTTCATTCTCAGCGAGCCTGCCGCCAAAGACAATGGAACGGCCGGAGATTCAGGAACACCTCCGGGCTGGACAACTCCGGCACGACGTAGCACGATCGCACTTGTGACCAGCAAACCCGACCGGGCGCAGCGCTTGCGCGACCTCGCGCTGTTACGCCGCGTCCGCGACCGAATGGACCGGGAATACGCACAGCCGCTGGATGTCGAGGCCCTCGCCCGCGGCGCCCACATGTCCGCCGGGCACCTCAGCCGCGAGTTCCGCCTGGCGTACGGCGAGTCGCCGTACAGCTATCTCATGACACGGCGCATTGAACGCGCGATGGCCCTGCTGCGCCGCGGCGACCTGAGCGTCACCGAGGCCTGCTTTACGGTCGGCTGCTCGTCGCTGGGCACCTTCAGCACCCGCTTCACCGAACTGGTTGGCGTGCCGCCCAGCGTCTACCGGCGCGAGGCTGCGAGGGCAACCGCGGGGATGCCCTCCTGCGTCGCGAAACAGGTCACCAGACCGGTCAGGAATCGAGAAGTCCCGGCCCCCGAACCGCAACTAGCATGAAGTCCATGGACATCAACATTCACGCGAGTTTCCTCCCACACAACGATCCCGACGCCGCCCTGGCCTTCTACCGGGACACCCTCGGCTTCGAGGTCCGCAACGACGTCGGCTACGGCGGGATGCGCTGGATCACGGTCGGCCCGGCCGGCCAGCCGGACACATCAATCGTGCTGGAACCGCCGGCCGCCGATCCCGGCGTCACCGACGAAGAGCGCGGCACCATCGACGAGATGATGGCCAAGGGCACCTACGCGCGCATCCTCCTGGCCACCAAGGACGTCGACGCCACCTTCGAGCGGCTGCAGGCCAGCGGCGCCGAGGTGGTCCAGGAACCGACAGAGCAAGCCTACGGGGTGCGCGACTGCGCCTTCCGCGATCCCGCGGGCAACCTGATCCGCATCCAGCAGCCGCTCTAAGGTGGCCGCCGGCCAGCGCCGGACCAGCCGCCAGCTGGTTAGATAGAGCCAGTCGACGACGACGGGGACGCGTGGGGCTGCCCCGCCCAACAGATGGAGACACGATGAGCATTGCCACGAGCACGGACACGCAGCCGCCCGCGCTGCATGAAGCGGACAGCCACGACCTGATCCGCGTGCAGGGCGCACGGGAGAACAACCTCAAGGACATCAGCGTCGAGATCCCGAAGCGCCGCTTGACGGTGTTCACCGGCGTGTCCGGCTCGGGCAAGAGCTCGCTGGTGTTCGCCACCATCGCCGCCGAGTCGCAGCGGATGATCAACGAGACCTACAGTGCGTTTGTGCAGGGCTTCATGCCCAACCTGGCGCGGCCCGAGGTGGACCACCTCGAGGGCCTGACGACGGCGATCATCGTTGACCAGGAGCGGATGGGCGCCAACCCCCGATCCACCGTCGGCACCGCCACCGACGCGAACGCCATGCTCCGGATCCTCTTCAGCCGCCTGGGCATGCCCCGCATCGGGCCACCGACTGCCTTTTCCTTCAACGTCCCGACGCGCAAGGCGAGCGGGGTGATGAGTACCGAGAAAGCCGGCGGCCGGGTCGAGCGGAGCGTGGTGCGCGATGTGGTCTACCTGGGCGGCATGTGCGCACGCTGCGAGGGGATGGGCGCGGTTTCGGACTTCGACCTCACCGCGTTGTACGACGACAGCAAGTCGCTCAGCGAGGGTGCCCTGACGATCCCCGGCTACAGCATGGACGGCTGGTACGGCCGGATCTTCAGCGGCGCCGGCTTCGACATGGACAAGCCGATCGCGAAGTTCACCAAGAAGGAAATGCACGACCTCCTCTACAAGGAGCCCACCAAGATTAAGGTCGAGGGCATCAATCTGACCTACGAGGGCGTGATCCCGAAGATCCAGAAGTCGATGCTCTCCAAGGACGTCGACGCCATGCAGCCGCACATCCGGGCCTTCGTGGAACGCGCCATCACGTTCCAGACCTGCCCCGAGTGCGACGGCACCCGGCTGAGCCCGGAGGCCAGGTCCGCGAAGATCCAGGGCAAGAACATCGCGGACCTCTGCGAGATGCAGATCAGCGACCTCGCCGCATGGATCCGCGGGCTTGACGCTCCTTCCGTCGCACCCCTGCTGAAAGGCCTGCAGCACCTGCTCGACTCGTTCGCCGAAATCGGGCTGGGTTACCTCTCGCTGGACCGGCCGGCGGGCACCCTGTCCGGCGGCGAGGCCCAGCGCACCAAAATGATCCGGCACCTGGGCTCGTCCCTCACAGACATCACCTACGTCTTTGACGAGCCGACGATCGGCCTGCACCCGCATGACATCGAACGGATGAACCAGCTGCTGCTGCAGCTGCGGGACAAGGGCAACACCGTGCTCGTCGTCGAGCACAAGCCGGAGACCATCGCCATCGCCGACCACGTCATTGACCTTGGCCCCGGCGCGGGTACCGCGGGCGGCAGCGTGTGCTTCGAGGGAACCGTGGGAGGCCTGCGGGCGAGCGACACCATCACCGGGCGGCACCTCGACGACCGGGCCAGGTTGAAGGACTCCGTGCGCACGCCGTCCGGCACGCTCGAGGTGCGGGGCGCCTCGACGCACAACCTCAAGGATGTGGACGTCGACGTCCCGCTCGGCGTGCTCTGCGTCGTCACGGGTGTTGCAGGTTCGGGCAAGAGCTCGCTGATCCACGGTTCGGTGGACGGCCGGGACGGTGTGGTGGTGATCGACCAGGGCGCCATCAAGGGTTCGCGGCGCAGCAACCCTGCGACGTACACGGGCCTCCTCGAGCCGATCCGCAAGGCGTTCGCGAAGGCCAGCGGCGTGAAGCCGGCGCTGTTCAGCTCCAATTCGGAGGGTGCCTGCCCCACCTGCAACGGCGCGGGTGTCATCTTCACCGAGCTCGGTGTCATGGCCACGGTCGAATCCACGTGCGAGGACTGCGAGGGCCGGCGGTTCCAGGCAGCAGTTCTGGAGTACACGCTGGGTGGCCGGAATATTGCCGAGGTGCTGGCCATGTCGATGACCGAAGCCGCGGTGTTCTTCAGCGAAGGGGAGGCCCGCACCCCGGCGGCCCACAAGATCCTCGACCGGCTCGTCGACGTCGGGCTCGGCTACCTCACCCTGGGCCAGCCGCTCACCACGCTGTCCGGTGGCGAGCGGCAGCGCGTCAAGCTCGCCACCCAGATGGCGGAGAAGGGTGACGTCTACGTCCTCGACGAGCCCACCACCGGCCTGCATCTCGCCGACGTCCAGAACCTGTTGGGACTCCTGGACCGGCTCGTCGACTCCGGCAAATCGGTCATCGTCATCGAGCACCACCAGGCGGTCATGGCGCACGCCGACTGGATCATCGACCTTGGTCCCGGCGCCGGGCACGACGGCGGCCGGATCGTTTTCGAGGGCACGCCCGGCAGCCTTGTGGCCGCCCGCTCCACCCTCACCGGCGAGCACCTGGCGGCCTACGTCGGTTCAGTGGCTGAAAACGGCATCAAGTGAACGAATGCGGTGAATCGGGGGACTAATCTGGGGGCGTGGCAAGCATTCGAGACGCTCAAAAGCAGATGACCCGCCGGCTTTTCCTCGACAAGGGGCTGGAGCTTTTCGAGGAGAAAGGGTTCGCCGCCACCACGGTGGATGACATTTCCGCTGCCGTGGGCACCACCAGGGCAACCTTCTATTCGCATTTTCCGTCCAAAGCCCAGCTCATGCGCTCGCTCGTCGAGCGGTCCAACGAGATGCTGACGGAGGCCGATGTCCCGCCGCTGCATTCGGTGGTGGAGTCCGGGGACCGTGAGCTGATAAGGGTCTGGCTGGCCCGGAAATTTGACCAGTGGGCCGACATCCGCCCCTATGTGGTGGCGGCTCACCAGGCCGCGGCCAGCGAGCCGGACATCCAGGCGGCTTTGGACCAGTGGTTCGACACGGCGATCGATGACATGCAGGCGGGCCTCGACAGCGCCGGGCGTTTTGACCCGGCCAGCCGCCGGGTCCGGTGCGCGCTGGCCTTCGGCGAACTGGAGTTCTTTTCCCGGCGCTGGATGCGGCTCGGCTGGACCGTGGACCGCGATACTTCACTGGATCTGATGGTCGAGAACTGGTGCTTCCTGCTGGCTGAGTGAGCCGGCAACGCCGGGGCGCAGCCTGTTGGCTGCGCCCCGGCGTTGTCAGCTGCCGCACGGCATCAGTGCGCCTGGACGTCCGCCGTCTGGCCATCCGCCGGCTGGCGGGAGGTGAACGGCAGGACCAGCCTGGACTGGTGGGCGGCGTCGCGGTAGATCTTGTGGGTGACGGGCCGGCCCACCGGCAGGTGGAAGGCGTCCGGCGGCAGCAGCGCGTTGTGCTCGTCGGCCAGCGGCTCCCCGTTGGAGAGCTCTGCGGTGAGCTTGTGGCCCGGCTTGAAGGTGTTCGCGAACGGATAGAGGCGCAGGACGTACTCCTCGATCGTCCCCGGCTCCACCGGCACAGTGCGGGTGTGCGGGTGGTGCGGGTTGCCCTCGGTGCTGCGGTCGTCAAGTTCGCGGTGCGAGGCCTTCAGGTATCCGCTGGTGATCAGCTGGCGCGCGCCGGTGGGCGCGTAGTCCCACAGGCGGAGGATGAAGTTGGTGTCCGGCTGGTCGATTTCGGCGAAGATGTGCGCGGCACCGGTGCCGATCATCTCCGTGTCCTCCTCGAAGGCAGGGGTGGACCAGCTGATGATCTCCACCTTGTCGGTCACTGTCAGCGGCGCCTGGTAGAAGCCGTCCGGGGCGGCGTACTCCGCGCCCATCAGCTCGGGCTCGGTCGACAGTTTGTGCCGCGGGCGCAGATAGAGGGACCTGTACTCGACGTCCTTCGGCGGCCACGCCTCCGCAGTCACCAGCTCACGCGAGCCCTCCACGAAGACGCTCACGGCCGGCTCGTCCATGACGCCGTTGTCGATGCCCTTGATCCAGTAGTCGTACCACCGGAACATCTTGTCGTGTTCTTCGATGAAGGGACGCGACTGCATAGGCGGGTACGGGCCGATGTCCAGCTTCTTGGGGCCCTTCAGCTCGTTGAACAGCTCAATCGTGCCGTCCATCGTCCAGCCGCGGCCCTGGTCGATCTGCAGGTAGACCGGGATGTCGATGTTCGGGGCCAGCGTGATGGGGTTGCGCTCCTCGTACCAGTCCCCGTCGAGCTCGTTCATCACAATGTCGAACCAGGCCTCGTGGTTCTTCGGGTAGTTCAGGACATGGACCAGGTTCGGCCAGGCGGCCACGTCGGGATCCTCGAGGCGCGCGGCGACGAGCTTCTTCAATTCCGCGGGGGAGTACTTCTCGATCATGCGGGACTTGACGTTGTCGGTGAACGCCCAGCCGGAGTCGCCGCCGCGGCCCTCGCGTGCGGCACGCGGCATGAACCACATGATGCCGCCGTGGTAGGTGGTCTCGTAGAAGTCGTAGTGGCCGCCGGAGACAAAGATCGCCTTCAGGTGCGGCGGCCGCTCGGCCGCTGCCAGCACCTGCATGGAGCCGAAATAGGAGATGCCGACCATCCCGACGTTGCCGTCGCACCACGGCTGCCCGGCGACCCACTCGATGAAGTCGTAGGCGTCCTGGCCAAGCGACACGCCACCGGCGTTGTAGTTGCCGATATGTTCGCCGCCGGAGTGGCCCGAGCCGCGCAGGTCGCCGATGACGTGGACGTAGTCCTCTTTGACGATGCGGGCGATGTCGCCGGCCTCGATGCAGCCGTCCCACATCGGGCTGGGGCGCCGCTGTGGCGGGGTTGTGAGGGCCAGCGCCTGCAATTCTTTGCCGTAGGGGCTCAGGGCCACGAGGGCGGGGCGCGGTTTGTCCCCGGTACCGTGATAGGCGTCCGCGGCGAGCTCGACGCCGTCCCGCATCGGGACCCGGAGGTCCTTGCGGACGGCGATTTTCTCTCCGCCGGCATCCAACATCTTCAGGTCATCCATGGGTGCGAAGCTCCTCATCTTTGGTCAGGCGGTCAAAGGCCGTGCGGTAGCCGTGGAGCGTCGTGAAGAACGGGGACGGCTCGAGGCTGGGGTCGCCCGCGTAGCCGAGTTCCGCGGCGACGCGGGCGAAGGGCGAGTATGGCGAGTACGTCTCCTGGAGGCCGTCGCGAAGGTACCGGCGGGCGGCGTCGTCGATTCGGGCCTCGAGGTCCAGGCTTTCCTGCAGGGCGTTCCGGGCCGCCTCACGGTCCAGTTCAACGCCGTACGGCACGCCGTCAGCGCCCCGGTACGGGTGGCCCAGGTACAGGTGTTGCGGGCGGACGACGTCGCGCAGGTACTGCAGGCTTGAGCGGTAGGCGGCCGGATCCTCGTAGCCGGGGAAGCCGTTGGCCGCTCCGTGGATCTGCACGGCGTCGCCGACGAAGACCGACTGCTGCCCGTCCACGACGTAGGCGACGGACCCGGCCGTGTGGCCGGGGATGTGGTGGACCGAGACGGTGACGTCCCCGCCCAGGGCGAGGGTCTCGCCGCCCTTAACCAGCATGGTCGGCTCCATCTCGCCGGAGATGACGTCGTTCGCGGCTTTCGTCTGCTCCTCGACGGCATTCGGATTGTCGATGTACTGCTGGCGCACGTCCACGTACTGGTCGACGTGCGCGCGCCGGGAGCGCAGCAGAGGCGCGTCGGCCTCGTGGATCACGACCTTTGCGCGCCGTCCGGTGAGTTCCCATAGGGCGTGCGCACCGCCGAGATGGTCGATGTGGCCGTGGGTCAGCAGGATCCAGCGCACATCCTCGATCCGGCGGCCGATCGCCTCCAGTGCCGGGACCATGCCTTCGGCAGGCGAAGACGCGATCCCGGTGTCGACAATGGCGGGCTCGGGAGCGTCGATGAAGAAGCTGTAGAGTCCGAACCGGCCCCACGGCGAGACCAGGGGATGAACAGCGACTGGCCCCGTCATTGCCCGGCCCCCGCGTTCAGGAAGTCGCCTGCCTCTTCGAAGGCACGGTAGAACTCCGGGATCCAGGAAAAGTTCTGGACGAAGCCGTGGTTGGCCCCCGCGTAGCGGCTGACGGTCGCCACGACGCCGGCCTCCGCCAGCCGCTGGCCGTAAAGTTCGCCCTCATCGCGCAGGGGGTCGTGCTCGGCGGTGATGATGAGCGCAGCCGGCAGGCCTGCGAGGTCATCGCGCTTGATGGGGGAGACGAGCGGGTCCGCCGGGTCCGCCCCGTTCTCAAGGTAAAAGGAGTTGAAAGGCTTGAGGCCCGCCGTCTCCAGTCCGAATCCTTCGGCGTTCTCCCGCAGCGAGGCGTAGCGGTCGACGTCGAAGTCCAGGTCCAGGGACGGGTAGAAGAGGACCTGATGCGTGATCCGGTCAAACCCGTCGTCGTGGGCTCTCGCGGCGACGGCGGCGACGAGGTTGCCGCCCGAACTGTCGCCGGCGATGGCGAGGTTCTTCCCGTCCCAGCCCAGGCTCGTACCCTGCTCGGCGGCCCAACGGACCACCCCGTAGCAGTCGTCGAGGCCGGCAGGGAAAGCGGCCTCAGGCGCCAGGCGGTAGCCGACAGAGATGACCTTATGACCGGTCTCCTTGGCCAGGGCCCGGGCAACGTGGTCGTGCGTGTCCAGGCTGCCGAGGAAGAACGCCCCGCCGTGGAGGTACACCAGAAGCCCATGAGCGTCGGCCCCGGCCGGCGTGTAGATCCGCACGGGCACCTCGCCCGGTGGCGTCACTGCGGTGGCGTCCTCGACGGAGTGCAGCGGCAGACGGTCCGCCAAGGCGGGAATTTGCGCGGCCTCGCCGGCGCGCATGGCCCCGGGGTTCAGCGGCGACCCGTCGGGCGCCGGCAGGGTGCTGAGGATCTTGGCAATTTCGGGATGGATGGTCATGGGTCAGGCCTTCGACTCTGCTGGTGCGTTGACGGCGGCGGGCTTCTGGGACGTGGGCTTTTGCCCCGGGAAGACGTCATTGACCTCGTCCTCGGTCCACCCTTGACGCGAGATGCGCTGCAGCTCGTCCGTTACCGGCTTGCGGGTTGCCTGGAACAGGGCCAGTGCATCCTTGACCGTGCCGGCCTCCGCCAAGGCATCGGCGAGCGCGCCGGCATCCTCGATGGCCGAGTTGGCGCCCTGGCCCTGGTGGTGCAGCATCGAGTGGGCCGCATCGCCCATGAGCACGACGGAGTCCGTGTGCCATGTGTCGACCGGGTCGATGTCGTAGACGGCGCGGATGTTGACGGTGTCCATGTCGAGGCCGCGGGCGATATTGACGATCCGCTCGTCGAAGCCCTCCACCGTCGCCACGAGGTCATCCTTCGTGATGGTGGGGGCCCAGGTGCTGTCCGGGCACAGTGCGGTGATATCGAAGGACATCTGGTTGCGGTGGCGCAGCGGCAGCAGGTAGACCTTCGTGCCCCTGCCCATGTACATCCGCAGGTTGTCGTCCACCACCATGCCGTGGGCGTCGTCGGCGGAGATCACAGCGCGGTAGGCGTGTTCGCCGGAGAACACCGGGCCCTTGCCGCTGAAGAGCTGCTCGCGCACGACTGACTTGATGCCGTCGGCGCCGACCACCAGGTCCGCCTCGACCGTCTTGCCGTTGGTGAAGGTCAGGACGGAGCGGCTGCCCTTGTCCTCGATGGTCTCCAGCTTGTGGCCAAGGTGCACCATGCCCTGCGGCAGCACGCTCAGGAGGGCATCGATGAAGTCGCCGCGGTGGATGAGGTGGGTCTGGCTCTGCTCGCCGAACTCAGGCCAGGTGTCCTTCATGATCGGCTCACCCGTGGCGGTGAGGATTTCGAAGTAGTCGCTCGGGGAGCTTACGTTCGCGATCGTGTCGAAGATGCCCCACTGGCTGAACCGGTGCATGGTGGCAGGACGCAGCCCGATGCCGGCGCCGACCTCCCGCATCTGGGATGCCTGTTCGTACACGCTGACGTCGGCACCGAGCAGGCTCAGGGCCTTGGCCGCCGCTGCGCCGCCGTACCCTGCGCCGACGATGGCGATCTTGAGGTTCTTGATGTCTTCAGCCTTCATGGTTTCATCTCTTTCTTGACTCTTTCTGGACCCGGGCCATGTGTGGCGGAACGGGCAAGTTGTGCTGGCCTGTCCGGGATCAGGCGTGAAGGGACAGGAACTCGGCCGGGTTGTCCTCAAGCAGGAGTTTGACCGTGGCGTCGTCGATGCCGGCCGCGCGCATGTCGGGGATCATGTCCTCGAAGATGTAGTTGATGGTGTGGCCCTTCACGCCCGGCCAGCCCAGCGGACTGCAGTTTGCGTCCGCCGAGACGAGGAGCTTGTCCGCATAGCCCTTGTTCACCAGGTTGACGAAGTGCTCCATGCGTTCGGCACGTTTGCGGCCCCAAAACGGCGGATCCGGCAGCTCGAGGTCGTAGCCGAACGTGTCGAAGCCGATGCGGCCGCCCTGCTCGTAGATCCAATCGTGCGGGGTGACCGGAGCGTTCAGGCCGTCGTCGGCGTGGCCGAAGAGCACGCGGTCCAGCGGGAGGCCCTCTTCGTTGAAGATGTTCACTGCCGGTTCCGGGTCGATGGCCAGATGAGTCAGGACCGGAGCGCCGGTGACGACGGCGGCGCGGGCCGCGGCCCGGTAAATGCGCTTGTCCAAGTCCGTCATGCGTCCGCCGCGGCTGACGCCGACCTTGATGACGCCGGCCTTGGCGCCCGTGTTGCCGATGCCGACGGTGATCTCGTGGATGAAGACCTCCGTGAGGTAGTCCACGCTCGCGCGGGAGAAGTGCGGCAGGGCGGTGTCGCCGCCGACGAAGCCGGTGCAGGCAACGATGTGCACGCCCGTCTTCCGGGACAGGGACTTGTAGTAGTCGACGTCGCGACCGTTGCAGATGCCCGTGGCGTCCACGAAGGTGCCGCCGCCGTATTCGCGGAACTTCCGCAGCTTCGGCACGGTTTCCTCGTAAGCCTGCTCCGGCGACTTCCACCATTTGGTGTCCAGTTCGGACCCGGGCATGCCGTAGCCGATGTGTTCGTGGACCGCCACGATTTCCAGTTCTTCGGCCGGGATGGTTCCCAGCACGGTGTTGACCTTGGTCATTCGTTCACCTCATGGTTTCGAAAGCTTGTTGTGGGTGGGCCGGGGCGTGCTTAGTGCACGGTCAGCAGGTTGCGCGGGTTATCCACGAGGATGCGCCGGGCGTCTTCGTCGCTCAGTCCGTGGGCCTTGAGGAACGGCACGAACGTCGTCAGGACGTGGCTGTAGGGCAGGTTGTACTCCGGCAGACCTTTGGCAACGCCGATCGAGTTGCCGGAGAGGATGATCCTGTCGGCATGGCCTGCCTTGACGAGCCCGAGCACCAGTTCGGCGCGGTCATGGTCGGTGAGGTAGTCCGCGTGGTCGTTCAGGCCCACGTGGTCAATGCCGACGAAGGCGCCCCGGCCGGCCACCTCGATGGCGGAGCCGGCAGCGTCCTTGCGGTCCAGGTCGCCGACGAGCACCCGGTCGGCTCGGAGCTGCTCGTCCAGGACGATGTCCAGATCGTGCAGGACATCGTCGCCGAAACGGATGGAGACCGGGACGCCGGTGTTCCTGGCGGCGCGGGCGGAGCCGCGGAACAGGCTTTCCTCGGTCGGGGTCATGCCGGCGCGGTCGGCAATGGTCGCGACGATGCCGGCGGCGGCGCGGCGCTCCACCCGGGGAACCACCATCCCCTCAGTGACCTCCTTGCCGAAGAGATCGGCGAACTTGTCGGCCGGCCACGGGGTGGGCGGGTTGGTCTGCGGCGTCAGGAAGTATCCGCCGAGTTCTTCCTCCGGGCCCAGGCCCGTGGAGGCGACGATGTGGACGCCGGTGGTGCGGGACAACGCCTCGTAGAGCTTGAGGTCGCGGCCGTGGAACATGCCCGTGCTGTCGACGATCGTCTGCCCGCCGTGCTCGCGGAAGTCCGCGAGCTTGGCCGCCAGGGCCTCGAAGATCTCCGCCCGGTCCATGGAGATCTCAGGGGCGTACTGGGCGCCCGGGACCACTGACAACAAGGCCTCATGGAGCGCGACAACGCCCAGCTCCGCGGCAGGGACGGGGCCCAATACGGTATTGACGGTTTGCCCGGTGGGGGCGTGGAACGCGTCCCCGCTATCGACGGGTGTGGTGTGACTCACTTGGCTTCTCCCTTGAAGATCGGGTGCTGAATACAGGGGCGCCGCGGTGCCTGACCGTGCCGTAGCCCCGTTGCGGTGTAGCCAGCATCACACCTTTCTTTACATCGTGTCAAGAAAACAGACGCACCGTACAAGTCCCTTGGATGCCGGTACATTCATGAAATAAACGTTGAGTACATTTTCTTGACATCCTGTAAAGATTGACATCAGACTGTGGTGAGAGCCACATCCACCCTCCGCCTGCCGGCTCTTGCTCCGGCAGGGCACCAGTCATGGCGCATCACCGGAGAATCGACCGGAAACAAAGGAGTTTCATCGATGAGTCAGACCATTTCGGTACCGAGCCGCGGCTCGGTACGAGCGACGTTCGTGGCCGCCTACAGCGCGGTCACACTGGCCCAGATCACGAACGCGCTGCCGGGCGCCCTCAGCGGCACGTTCGCCGCGGAATTCCATACTTCAGGCGCGGGCCTGACCTGGATCGCGGGCATGTTCTTGATGGGTATTGTCGTGTTCGAGCTCAGCTGGGGCCTCCTGGGTGACCTGTTCGGACGCAAGAAGCTTCTGTACATCGGAGCCGGGGTCAGCATCGTCGGCTCCGTCCTGGCAGCGCTGGCACCGACAACTGAGATGATGATCGCCGCCCAAGCCGTCGGCGGCATCGGGGCGGGCATCCTGTTCCCCATCTCGCTGTCCATGATCGCCGCGATTACGCCGGATCACCGCGCACGGGCGAAGGTCATCGCCACGTGGGCCGGGTTCCTGTCCCTCGGCGCGGTCATCTCCCCAGTGCTCGCTGGCTTCACCGCGCAATTCTTCACAGTGCCGGGTGCTGCGCCGGGTGCGCCGAACGAGTTCAGCGGCTGGCGGGCGGCCTACCTGGTTGCGGCCGCCATTGCCGTGCTCGTACTCCTCGTCGCGCTCCGGGCGAAGGACTCCGCAGCAGCCGAGGGGCGCAAGTTGGACATCCCCGGCCAGATTACGCTCGCGCTCGGACTTATCGCCGTCCTCTACGCCACGGTGACAGCGGTTGATGCCGGCTTCGGCAGCGCCCAGGTGATTGCGAGCTACGTCGCCGGCGGAATCCTCCTGGTCTCCTTCATCGTCATCGAATCACGCACCGCGCAGCCACTGATTCACCTGTCGCTGTTCAAGAACAGCGCCTACTCGATCACCGGCATTGTGGCGGTCACCGGCATGTTCGCCTTCCTCGCGATCTGCTTCAGCACCAGCGTCGCCGTCAGTGGACTCGCGCTGGCCGAAACCTGGAAGGTCGGTGTGCTGTTCGTCTTCATCCAGGGCCCGGCATTCGCCTTCATCCCGGTGGTGGGGTGGCTCATCCACCACGTAGCACCGCGCTGGGTGCTTACCGCGGGCTTCGTCCTCATGGCAGTCTCCGGTTTCTGGCTCTCGACATTCGCCCTCGGCACTCCGGAGGCCTTCGGCGGCACCCCGTGGACGGCCTTCATTCCGCCGCTCCTGCTGTTGGGTATCGGATTCGCGCTCACCGTCGGTTCCGTCACCGCTGTTGCCATCAACACCGTCCCGCCCCAGCAGATCGGCATGGCTTCGGCGACAACGAACCTCCTGCGCGACCTCGGCTTCGCCCTCGGCCCCGTTGTAGGCTCAGCCATCGCCTTCGGCATCGGAGCCACGGCCTTCGCGGGTCCCCTTGCCGGGATCCTCGGCGGGGCGGGGCTGCCCGCAGAGGCCGTCAGCGGGCTGGCGAACGTGCCGCCGCTGGGCTTCCTCGCCGGCTGGGACGGGGTCATCGCCCAGTTCTCCGGCCAGGCACTGGCCGGCGGCGCGCCCACCCCGGCGGTCGACGGTATGGTCCAGGCCCTCAACGCCGCACAGCCGCACATCCAAGGCGTGGCAGGGACCTCACTGGGCCAGGGGTTCCAGGCTGTATACCTCACCGCGGGCATCGCGGCGATCCTCTCCGCCACTCTCACCCTCTTCATCTCTGCCCGGTCCTCGGCGCCGGCGCCCGAGGCCATCGCTGAGACCATCGAAGCAAACGCCGAAGCGATCGTCCAAGCCTGACGGCTTCCGGCCCCGACCTGACCACCTACCATCCACAAGGAGAACACTGTGACTGCACCCACCGAATCCGTCATCGACATCTGGGACGACGACGTCCTGGTCGACCCTTACCCCACCTACGCCGCGCTCCGCGAGCAGGCCGCAGTGGTCCACCTCCCCAAGAACGACCTCTACGTCCTGACGCGCTACGACGTCATCCGCGATGCGCTCGGCGACCCGGAGACCTTCTCGTCCACCAGCATCGGCTTCAACCCCATGGTGAACGAGGCGCTGCAGGGCACCTCGCTTGCCTCCGACCCGCCCGTCCACACGCAGCTCCGCGCCACGCTGTCACAGAACCTCACCCCCCGGGCGCTCCGCGGCCTGAAAGTCGTCATCGACGAAAAGGCGGACAAGCTCGTCGCCGAGCTCGCCGCCAGCGGCAGCTTCGAGGCCATCGATTCCCTGGCGCGGGCCTTCCCGATCGAAATCGTTGCCGACCTCATTGGCTTCAGCGGACACGTCAAGGACAACATGCTGCGCTGGGGCCAGGCCGCGATGCAGGTCATCGGCCCGCTGAACCAGCGCACCCAGGAGAGCTTCCCGATCGCCGGCGAACTCTACGGCTGGTGCTCGTCGGTCACCGCAGAAGACCTCACACCCGGCTCAATCGGCCGAGGTATTTTCGATGCCGAGACACGCGGCGACATTCCCCAGGGCTCTGCGGGGCACATCATCCACCAGTACCTGGGAGCCGGCGTTGATACGACAATAGCGTCAATCGGGAACATCATCGCGCTGTTCGGCCGCCACCCGGAGCAGTTCGAACTGGTCCGGAAGAACCCGGACCTGGTCCCCGCAGCGTTCGCCGAAGTGCTGCGCTACTGGGCCCCGGTTCACATCTGGGGCCGCAAGGCAATGCGCGACGTGGAGATCGAGGGCGTCACGATTCCCGCAGGTGCCCAGGTGGGCATCCTCTTTGGGGCCGGCAACCGCGACCCGCGGCACTACGGGGATCCCGACACCTTCGACGTGATGCGGAACCCGGTCGACCACCTGTCCTTCGGCTACGGACCGCACGGCTGCGCCGGCCAGGGCCTGGCGAAACTGGAAGCGCATGCGATCATTGAGGCGCTTGCCCGCAGGGTGAAAACGCTGACGGTCTCCGACGAGGTCCGGGAGCCGAGCAACATCACGCGGAGCCTCGAGTCGCTCCAGGTCGCCAAGGTGGTGGCAGCATGAGGATCCAACTCGACCGGCCCCGCTGCGAGGGACACGGCCTCTGCGAAGAAGCCGCGCCGCGGCTGATGCACCTCGACGATGACGGCGAGCTGGTACTCGACGTCCCGGACGTGGAAGGGGCTGACCTGGACGCCGCGAAGGCAGCGGTGAGGGTCTGCCCGGTTGCCGCACTGCGTTTGGCCGCGGCATGACGATGCGAAAGATCGTGGTGGTCGGCAACGGCATCGCCGGACTCACGGCCTGCGACTCACTGCGCTCGGCCGGCTTCGACGGCGAGCTCACTGTTGTGGGCGCTGAGCGCCACCAGCCCTACAGCCGGCCGGCCCTCTCCAAGGCGCTGCTGCACGCTGTCGATGACAACACCGTCGACGGGAACAGCGACGGCGGACTCCAACCCCATGTGCTCCCCGAGCCGACTCACGAGGCAACGGAGCTGCTCGGAGTCAGCGCCACGGGCCTGGACGTCGAGGCCCGGCTGGTGCGCCTGGACGGGGGAGGGGAGCTGCCGTATGACGGCCTCGTCATCGCTTCGGGTTCCCGGGCAAAGCGACTCGGGGCGGGTGCGCAAAAGACGCAGAAGAAGGGAGCAGCCGGACCGCAACGGGACGGCTCCCACCGGGAACTCACCCTGCGCACCATCGAGGATGCGATCCTCCTCAAGGAACGCGTCGCATCGCGCCCGTCGGTTATCGTGATCGGCGGCGGAGCGCTGGGCATGGAGGTCGCGTCCGGTTGCGTGCACGCGGGCTGCGAGGTCACCCTCGTCTCCGACGGCAAGCCCCTGGCGCGTCAGCTCGGCGACCATCTGGCGGATATCTTCACCGCCGCCGCCATCCGGCGCGGACTGCGCGTGGTCGGCGGCGGGAAGGCCCGGCTTGTCGATCACGGTGCCGGGGCAAAGGTCGTCCTGGCCAACGGCACCGCGCTGGAGGCCGACCTGGTGGTCACCGCCATCGGGGACGCGCCGAACATCGGCTGGCTCTCCGGCTCGAACCTTCTCATCGACGGACAGCTGCGGGTCGATTCCCGCGGCAGGCTCCGGCCGGACATCGTCGCCGCCGGCGATGTGGCGTCCTTCCCGACCCGCCGCGGGGTGGAACGGGTGCCCCTGTGGACCAGCGCCATCGACCAGGCCAGGATCGCCGGCGTCGGCCTCCTCAAGGGTGACGCGGCGCCCGAGTTCGACTTCCAGCCGTACTTCTGGACGGAGGGCTTCGGCCTCTCGCTCAAGTCGGCGGGCTTCGCGCCGGCTGTCGGGCCTCCCGACTACTGCGAGCCCGGCGGGGCCGAGGACTCGATGCTGCTTCGCTGGGACAACACGGACGGTTCCGGCACCGCCGCCGCGCTCAACTACCGGATCCCCGTCCCCAAGCTGCGCCGGTTCGCCGACGCCGGTCCGGCCGCGCTGCGTGCGGCGGCGCCCGCTCGAACCTGACGCCGCACAACACCGTTAGGATTGATCCATGTCGTCGTTGCGAGAAGCCCAGAAGCAGCTGACCCGCGACGTGATCGTCGAACGGGCGCTGGAGCTCTTCACCGAGAAGGGGTACGCCGCGACGACGATCGATGAGATCGCCGCTGCGGCCGGCACCACCCGGGTGACTTTTTACGCCTATTACCCCACGCGCGGCGACCTGATGCGGGACTTCATGGCCCGCGTCAACGCCGTACTGGACCGCGCGGCCGGCCCCGAACGGGGATCGACCGCGGCCGAGCTCGTCGACGTCGTGCGTGCGGGCGAGCTGGCGGGCATCCTGGCCTGGCTGGAGTCGCGGGCGGCGCTCTGGCCGGTCTTCCGCCCGTACCTCGACGTGCTCGAGGAGGCCGCCGCCATCGACCGCGAAGTGCGCGCCTTGGTCGAGGGATGGCATGAGGAGGTCATTTCGGACCTCATGCGCGGAATGGAGCTGGCAGGGCGCTTCCCGGAGGAGACGCACCACATTCGCGGCACCCTTGCCTTCACCTCGCTCGACTACGTGGCCACGCTCTGGACCCGACGGAAGTTTGAACCAAACCGGGAACACGCCCTCGAGGTGCTCGCCGATAACTGGTATCACCTGCTCTGCGACGAAGGCTAAGCCTGCCCTCGCAGACGGACGCCTATGCTTATGGAATGGAACGCATTGGCGCAGGCGAAGCACTGGACAAGGCCGTCGACCACCGGGCCCTGGCCGTCGCCGTGATCGACATTTCCGCCGACGTCCGGCGGAAGTCACACAATGACACCGGCGTCCGGCCGCTGTCCAACGGCGTGCTGGAAATCCTCCGCGTCATCGAAAGCAACCCCGGCATCACCGTCGCGGAAGTCGCTTCCCGTCTGGGCCGGCAGTTCAGCAACGTCAGCGTCCAGCTGCGTGAGCTGGTCGCCGCAGGCCTCGTCACCAGGATCCGCGACGCCGCGGACAAGCGCTACGTCGCCCTCCACCCCACGGCCGAATCCCAGCGGATCAAGGCGCTCCTCGAGGGTGCCTGGGCGGGGGCGCTGGAGTCGGCCAGTTCCCGGTTGCTGCCTGCAGAGCGCGAGCAAATTGCCGCCAGCCTCCCGGCCCTGCAGCGCCTCGCCTCGATACTGTCCGAACCCGAGTAACCCACATCACCCCCCTCCACGGTCACGATCCGTCGCCCTCGATAGTTATACTTTTATAAGTATTACTACTTTGGAGGATGGGACATGGGTATGGCAACACAGTTGGAAGAGGCAGTCGTCCGGCGGGGGAGCAGGCCGGGGAACCGCTGGTGGGCGCTGGGGTTCCTCGCCCTCGCGCAGTTCATGGTGGTGCTGGACGGCACGATCGTGAACCTGGCGCTGCCGCGTCTTCAGCTCGAGACGGGGATCAGCGACTCGACCCGCTCCTGGGTGGTCACCGCCTACGCGCTGGCCTTCGGCGCGTTCCTGCTGCTCGGCGGACGCATTGCAGACTTCTGGGGCCGCAAGCGGACGTTCCTTGTGGCCGCCGTCGGCTTCGCCGCCGCGTCCCTGGTCGGCGGCATCGCGCAGCAGCCCTGGGAGCTGATCGGCGCCCGCGCGCTGCAGGGCGTGTTCGCTGCGCTGCTGGCCCCTGCTGCCTTGGCGCTGCTGACCGTCGCCTTTCCGGGCGGAAAGGACCGCGGCACGGCGTTTGCGATTTTCGGCTCCATCACCGGCGTCGGCGCGGCCGCCGGTGTCCTGCTGGGCGGGTTTTTGACCGAACACGTGAGCTGGCGCTGGTGCTTCTTCGTGAATGTGCCGATTGCCGCCATCGCCCTCTTCGGCGTGTGGTCCCTGGTCAGTGACAGCAGGGCCCAGGGGTCCACCAAGTACGACTGGCCCGGGGTTATTCTGGCAGCCCTCGGCCTGGGATCCCTCGTCTACGGCTTCACCAACGCCGAGCACGGCTGGGATGCCCCCGAAGCCTGGGGCTTCATTGCCGCCGGTGGAGTTCTCCTGGCAGTCTTCGTCTTGGTCGAGACCAAAGTCAGGCATCCGCTCCTGCCGCTGCGCGTGGCCACCGAACGAAACCGCGCGGCCGCCTTCCTGGCGTCGTTCCTTTCCGGCGCTGTCCTCATTGGCGGCATCCTGTTCATCAACTTCTACATCCAGATCGTGCTGGGCTTCGCTCCGTTCCTCGCCGGGCTGGCTTCGCTGCCGATGACGGTTGCGGTAATCATCACGGCAGCGCTCGTCGCGAAGAACCTGCCGAAACTGGGGGCCAAAATCCCGACCACCGTGGGGCCGGTCTTCATGGCGGCTGCGATGCTGTGGCTCACCCAGGTCAGCGCCGAGGGCAGCTACTTCGTCAACGTGCTCCCCGCCCTGCTTCTCCTGGGCGTCGGGCTGGGCATGGTGTTCGTGCCCATGCAGAACCTTGCCCTGTTCGGCGTGGACAAGGATGACTCCGGTGTGGCCAGTGCGTTGGTCAACGCCTCGCAGCAGATCGGCGGCTCCCTCGGCATCGCCTTGTTCAGCACCATCGCCGCAGCAGCCACGGCCGGTGGCGTGACACTGGCGGCCCTCTCTGCAGGTTATGCCTTGGTGTTCCTCTGGGCCGCAGGCGTCGCGATCCTGATTGCCCCGGTAGCCCTGCTGCTCATTAACATCGACCGCGAGACGTTCACCGGATCAGCTGGCGATACTCCAGTCGTGCACCTGGGCTGACGCAACCAGGCACGAAAAGCGGAAGGCCCCCTCGCCGAGGGGGCCTTCCGCTTTGACGGCTGTTGAGCCAGTGCTCAAATCCAATTCGGGGCGGCTGGAGCCGTCCCGTCGTTCGCTTCAGTGCCGGGCCCGGTAGCTGTGACGCCGCCATTGCCGCGGCCGGCGGCCCATTCGACGACGGCGGCCAGCGGTCCGGAGACCACGGTGGGGGTCGCCGACGCCGTGTCCCCGAACGTGAGGTCGCGGTCGGGGACCTTAACCACGAGGCCTTTGTCGGTGCCGCGGGTGTGCCAGGCGCCGGTGATGTCCGCCAGCAGCCGTTCCAGCACCGGTGCCGGGATGTCGGCGAAGCTCGCGCCGTTGGCGAGGTCGACGGCGTGCATCCAGACTTCGCGGCTGCGCATCCACACCGTTTCCGTGGCGGGCACTTCCCGGCCCTGGATGGTGCGGACTTTGTGGTGCCAGGCGTCCCCGGGCAGGTCGCGCCATTCGACGTTCAGGTGCACGGCCGAGTGGTCGAAGAGGTGCCGGAGCGCGATCGGGCTCAGCGTGGCGCCGAAGTCGATCTCGTGGTCCCGGACCGCAGTGGAGGCGTACATCGGGGTCTCCACTCCGGTGGCCGCCCACTCGATGAGCCGGGCGATCGCCCGGGCGTTGTAGCCGATGTGCGCCGTGATGTGGCGGCGGGTCCAGCCCGGCAGCAGCGAATCGCCGTCGAGCTCCGAGTCACTGAGTTCATTGAGCTTGCGGGCGAAGAACGCCGTGCCGCGCCGGGCCTGCAACAGCGCCGCGAGCAGTTCCGGGTCCGTCGTCTGGTCCTGGCGGGCAACCATCAGGCTTCCTTGATGACGCGGTTCTTCAGCTGGCCCAGTCCCTCGATGGTGGTGACCAGGACCTGGCCTTCCTGCAGGTAGCGCTTCGGGTCCTGGGCGTGGCCCACCCCGCCCGGGGTGCCGGTCGCGATCACGTCGCCCGGGTTCAGTGTGATGATCGTGGAAATGTAGGAGACCAGGAACTCCGGGGTGAACACGAGATCCCCGGTCGGGGTGCTCTGCTGGACTTCGCCGTCGACCGCGGAGGTCATCAGCGGGCCGGCGGTGAACTCATCCTTGGTGACCAGGGCCGGGCCGAACGGGGTGGACTTCTCCCAGGTCTTGCCCTGCAGCCACTGGATGGTGCGGAACTGGTAGTCGCGCATGGACACATCGTTCAGGACGGCGTAGCCGGCGATGTGGTCCGCGGCGTTGGCTTCGCTGATCCGGCGGCCTTTTTTGCCGATCACGACGGCGAGTTCGGCTTCCCAGTCGACGGCGTCGGATTCCTGCGGCAGGGCCAGGTCATCGTTGGGGCCGATCAGTGATTCCTGGTACTTGGCGAACAGGGTGGGGAACTCGGGGACTTCCCGGCCCATTTCCTTGATGTGGTTGCGGTAGTTGTGGCCCACGCAGATGATCTTGCCGGGGGAGGGGACCACGGCGTCCAGGTCGGCGCCCTCGGCCGGGTACGTGGCGCCGTTCGCCGCCTTCGCCGTCGCTTCCCAGCCCTGGGTGCGGAGCAGTTCTCCGACGTCGGCGAAGCCGTCGATCTCGGTCAGGGTGTCGCCGTCCTGGCGGACGGCCTTAGTTACTGTTTTGTCTCCAACAGAGGTGCGGAGGGTGAGGAGTCTCATTACTTGTTGCGTCCTTCGATGTAGGTGCGGTTGAAGTTCAGCCGTTCAAAAATGGGGGCGTCACTGAAGCGGAACAGATCAAACTGGGTTCCGGCCTGCAGCGACCATTCCTGCCAGGACGGGACCACGAAGAGGTCGCCCTTGGCCAGGGTCCTGGTTTCGCCGTTGAGGACCACGGAGCCGGAGCCTTCGAAGACCTGCCAGACGCTGGAACCGACCTCGCGGACGGCCTCGGTGCTGGCCCCGCCGCGCAAGCGGTGGAATTCGGCCCGGATGGTCGGCATCACGTCCCCGCCGGTGGTGGGGTTGGTGTAGCGGACGGCGGCGTGGCCCTGGGACACAGTGGCCGGGTGGCCCTCGTCCTCGAGCAGCAGCTGCTCGGACAGGGCACGGTCCGTATGTTCCCAGCGGTAGGCCGCAATGGGGGAGCTCGTGGTGTCATCCAGGCCCGACAGCGGGCGCAGGCCCGGGTGCGCCCAGAGCCGCTCGGAGCGGGAGATGTCCGGGGTGGCCTCGTCGGTGACGCGCTCGGTGCCGAATTCGAAGAAGCCGGCGTCAGCGTAGTGCACGAACGGGATGTCCAGGCCGTCGATCCAGGCCATCGGCTCATCGGTGTCGTTGTGGTGCCCGTGGAAGTTCCACCCCGGGGTCAGCAGGAAATCGCCGCGGGACATCCGCACCGGGTCCCCGTTCACCACAGTCCAGACCCCTTCGCCCTCGACGACGAAGCGGAACGCGTTCTGCGAGTGCCGGTGCTCCGGAGCCGTTTCCCGGGCGCCGAGGTACTGGATGGCCGCCCACAGCGTGGGGGTGGCGTACGGCGTCCCGGCCAGGCCTGGATTGGCCAGGGCAATGGCCCGGCGTTCCCCGCCCCGGCCCACCGGGACCAGATCGCCGGCACGGGCAGCCAGCGGGTACAGGTCGCTCCACCGCCAGACGTGGGGGACCGCCTTGGGGGTCGGGACCATCGGCATGAGGTCTGCGATCTCGGTCCACAGCGGGATCAGGTTTTCGCGGTCAAAATCCCGGTACAGCTCTTTGAGCTGGGCAGCTTCTTCGGGCGTCGGCTCCGGAGCAGTGTGCCCCGCGGCCACTGATTCGTGAGTCGTGTTCTCGGCGCTGATGGACACGTGGGCCTCCTCGGTAGGTCAGAACAGTTCTTTGGCGTAGTTCGACTCTACGGATGCCGGTGTGTGACCCCCAACATATTCTGCTGGTCAGAATTCCCGGAACCGGGCGGCCGCGGTGCTCAGTCCGGCTCGGCCGGGTTGGCCGCGATATCGATCTCCAGTTGCCGGCAGGTTTCCCGCAGGGCGGGGACCAGTCCGGCGTCAAACACGCGGCGGAAGCGGGTCGCCGGAGTGGCGACGCTGAGTGCGCCGACCACGTGCCCGTGCCGGTTGTGAAGGGCCATCCCGAGCGCGCTCACGCCCTCTTCCGTGCCTTCGAAATTGGCCGCGAATCCGTTGCTGCGGACGGAGTCAAGCTCGCGCAGGAACGCCGGGTACTCCGCGGCCGCAATGGTGTCCCCGCCAATCTCGGCATTGTTGCTGCGAAAGAGCTGGTCGATCATCGGCTGTTCCAGTTCGGCGAGCATGGCCTTGCCTCCGGACGTTTTGTTGGCGGCCATCACCGTCCCCTGCCGGTCACCAACCCGCAGCACATTGTTCCCTTCCACCGTCGCCAGGAAGCGCACTTTCGTCCCCACGCGCACCATGAGGTTCACCGTCTCGTTGAGCCGTGCAGAGAGAAGCTCCATGTGCGGCTGGGCCAGTGACCGGAGCAGCCGGGTCCAGCTCAGGCCGGCCGGCCCGACGCCCATTGCCGGGCCGGGGACATAGCGGCGGTTTTCATCCTGCACGGCGAAACCCCGGTAGACCAGCATCGCCAGCAGGCGGTGGGCGGTGGAGGGCGCCACGCCCAGCTCCTCGGCGGCGTCCTTGAGCCGGAGTGCTCCGCCGTCGCGGAGCAGCTGGAGGAGCTGCAGCGCGTTGTCCACCGCCTCGATGGAATAGGTGGGCCGTTTCTGGACGGGCTTCCGGGCCGCTCTGCCGGATGGGTTGTTCTGCACATCAGAATTGTATTGTGGTTCACCTGCGGCGGCTAGGACAGTGAGTGGCATGAATCACACACAATCTGTTGCAGTGCCGCAACGGTCTTCGCCGGGGGCCCCTGCCCCCTCTACCGTTGGTGGGCCTGCATCACGGTTCTCCAAAGGCTCGGCAGCCGCCGTCCTGGTCTGCTGGCTGTTGGTGGTCTTCGATGGCTACGACCTGATCGTCTACGGCACGGTCCAGTCCTCCCTGATCTCCGAGACCGGTTGGGGGCTGACCAAGGCCACCGCCGGGACCATTGGTTCCATGGCTTTCGTCGGCATGATGATCGGGGCAATCTTCGCCGGCCGGATGGCCGACTCGTGGGGCCGCCGCCGCACCATCCTGGGCTGTGCCATCGTCTTCTCGATTTTCACCATCCTCTGCGCCTTCGCCCCCAACGCAGCCGTCTTCGGGGGGCTGCGGCTCTTGGCGGGCATTGGGCTCGGTGGCCTGGTGCCCTCGGCGAACGCCCTCGTTGCCGAACTGGTCCCCACTAAGTGGCGGTCTACCATCGCCACCCTGATGATGTCCGGCGTCCCGATCGGCGGGTCCATCGCCGCCCTCGTCGGCATCCAACTGATCCCTGCTTTCGGCTGGGAGTCCATGTTCCTCGTGGCCGTGCTCGCACTGATGATCGTGGTGCCTCTTGGACTGAAATACCTGCCCGAGACGCTGGCCCCGGTCAGTGCCGAGGACAGGGGAACTCGCAACCTCAAAGAGCCGATCGGCTTCAAGTCTCTGCTCCGCGCCCCTTACCTGGGGGTGAGCCTGCTGTTCGCCCTCGCGACGATCGCTACCCTGTTCGCCTGGTACGGGCTGGGAACCTGGCTGCCCAACCTCATGCAGCTGGCCGGGTACAACCTGGGCTCAGCCCTGACCTTCGCCCTGGCCCTCAACCTGGGTGCGGTGGCCGGCTCGGTCATCACGGCCTGGGCCGGGACCCGGTTCGGCCCGATCCCGACGGCGATCGCCGCGGCCGCCGTCGCCGCCGGCGCGCTCGTGGTCCTGGTTACGGGACCGCCCGTGACGGTCGTCTACCTCATGCTGGTCCTCGCCGGCGTCGGCACCCACGGCACCCAGTGCCTCATCATCGCCGCCGTCGCGAGCCACTATCCCGGGCACCTGCGGGGGACCGCGCTGGGCTGGGCGCTGGGGACGGGCCGCATCGGCGCCGTCGCCGCACCCCAGATCGGTGGCCTCCTGCTGGCTGCCGGACTGGGCGTCAATTCCAATTTCCTGGCCTTCGCCGGTGCAGCCGCGATAGCAGCGGTCCTGCTGGCCGCCGTCGGGCTCAAACTCAAATCAAAACTCTCAACCTCCCCTTCACTCACAGGAGCAAGCAATGTCTGAGCACGTCCCGTCCACCAGTTTCCTGTCCACCGACGGACTGTCCACCGATGTCCTCGTCATCGGAGGGGGAATGGCCGGATTGGCCGGAGCCCTTGCGCTGCGGGAAAGCGGCGCCAACGTCACCCTCGTGGAGCGGGCCCCCGAATTCGGCGAGGTCGGCGCTGGGCTGCAGATGGCGCCCAACGCCTCCCGCGTCCTGAAGCGCTGGGGCCTGCTGGACAAGGCCCTGGAGATTGGCGTCCAGCCCAAGCATCTGGTCTTCCGCGACGCCGTCACCGGCGAGGAGCTCACGCGCCAGAGCCTCGGCGGGGAATTCGAGGAACGCTACGGTGCGCCCTACGTGGTGATCCACCGCAGCGACCTGCACCGGGTCCTGCTCGAGGGCTGCGAAGCGGCGGGCGTGAAACTGGTCAACGATGTCATGGTCGAGAGCGTGGAGACCGTGAACGGCAGGGGAGTGGCCCACACGGCCGCCGGCGTGGACTACGAGGCCGACGTCGTCATCGGCGCCGACGGGCTCAAGTCCACCCTGCGCCCGCTCGTTGCCGGCGACGAGCCGGTCCCCTCGGCCTACGTCGCCTACCGCGGCACCGTGCCCATAACCGAACACACACCCAAAGCGGACCTCGAGGACGTCATTGTCTACCTCGGACCGGACTGCCACCTGGTGCAGTACCCGCTGCGCAAGGGCGAGCTGCTGAACACCGTGGCCGTTTTCAAGTCCGCCTCCTTTGAGCGCGGCGAGGAGCAGTACGGCGGAGTCGACGAGCTCGAGGCCGCCTACAAGGACTGCGTCCCCGCCGTCCAGGCTGCGCTGAAAAACCTGGGCACCAGCATGCGCTGGCCCATGTACGACCGCGATCCGATCGAAAACTGGGTGGCCGGCCGGATGGTGCTGATGGGCGACGCCGCGCACCCGATGCTGCAGTACCTGGCCCAGGGCGCCTGCCAGGCGCTCGAGGACGCGGCAGTGCTGCAGGACGTCACCAACGGCACCGTGTTCACTGCCGACGGCGTCAACCCCGCAGCCTGGGACGGCGCGATCAAGGAATTCAACAACCTCCGCGCCGGCCGCACCGCCAGGGTCCAGCGCACCGCCCGCGTCTGGGGCGAATCCTGGCACGTCTCCGGGCTGGCCCGGACGCTGCGCAACCTGCTGTTCAAGAGCCGGATGGACAACGATTTCCGGTACAACGACTGGCTGTACGGCCAGGACGGCGACGGCGTGCCGGCGGCCCGCGCGGCACACTCCGGCATGGCGGACAAGATTTCCGCCTGATCCGGGCTCCGGGCCGGGCGCCGTCATTGGGTGACCCGTTACGAGCTCCGGGCCGGCTTCCTCAAGGAGCCGGCCCGGAGCTTCTTCCGTCATGATCCAGTACGGACTTTCCGCCGATTCCTGGAACTCGTGGGGGAGGTGGCAGCGTGTGGGGACATCTACCGTTACTGCTACGTCCGCGGCCCCGCCGGAATCTTCATCGGGCTGGTCGAGGAGCTCCGCTGACGTTCCGTCACTGCATCAGGCCGACGCTGTTTCGCGGAGGTATTGGCGGAGTCCGGGGATTGCGAAGTCCACCCTGCCGTAGCCGGCTGACTCGATCAGGCCCGCGGCGATGAGTCTCTTTCGGTACTTGGACACCACGTTGGGCTTGGCCGTCATGATGTTTCCGATCAGGCCCGCTGCCGATGATCCATCCTGAAGGGCCATGGCGTCGAGGAACTCGCGGTCCTTGTCGGAGATATCCGAAAGCGCTGACTCGACGACTACTAATGTGTTTCGTCTTTGAGCGGCGCTGATGGCTCTGTGCACGCCGCTCTCATCCAGTTTCCACTTGGCCTTCCCCGCCTCCAGCCAGAGGTAGTAGCCCACAAGCTGAATAAGGAAGGGGTAGCCCTCGGTAGCCTCCGCGGCTTCACTGCAGAGGCCGGGGGAGACGTCTATCCCTCCCTCACTGAAGAGCTCGCTGTAGGACGCGGTGACTTCGGCGATGGCTGCCTCGTGGAGATTGATCCTGTCGGCGCGTCGCAGGAAGGTCGCCACTCCCTCGTTGAGGAGGTCGGAGACTGCGGATGGCAGGCCGGCGAAGATGAGGCCGATGGGCAGTCCGTCGCGGATGAAATGCTGCACTTCAGCGGCCAGTTGGGAAATTTCTGTGCGGTCGACCGCATGTATCTCGTCGATGGTGATAACGAGTCCCGTACCTTTTGCGTCCAACAGCCGCAGAAGTTCGTTCCCGGTCCGTCGCCAGTCGGCACTTCGTTCCTGGGGGAGTTGCGTTGTTAGTCCGAACCCCGCCGCCGAGAATGCTGTGATTTTCCGTGTTGGGGGCCCGTCTCCGAGTTCCTCGACAAGCCGGAGCATGTCGTCGCCGATTCCGGCGAGGAAACCGGGGTTTGCTGTTCGGGAGATTACCGCCCAGCCGTGAGTTCCCGCGATCCGTTCCGCGGCGCTCAGCATGACTGTCTTGCCGATGCCTCTGGATCCGGTGATGATGGTCAAAAGCCCGGGCGCTCCCGAGCCTTGCTGCAGGCCGTACTCGAATTCATCCAAGAGCCCGGCCCGCCCAATCAAGTCCGGCGGTGTGGCCCCTGCGGTGGGCTTGAACGGGTTCCGCACCGGGACCTCCAGGGTGAAAGTAGGTGAAAGTGGTGAAAGTGGTGAAACTGATATCACACTATCAGGCTTCACATCCCGCAAAGCCCCAGGAGCTCCTGCAGGGCGAATATGTAGCGTCCAGGCCATCCTGCACGAAAACACGCCGACCATGCGCTCTATGCAGTCTCGGTTCTGACCACCTGAGGCTGCAGCAGTCAGGCTGCCAGATCCGACCCTGATTCGCATGGTTGGATAGCGGCATGCCGATTGCAAGCAGAGAAAATTCGCTCTGGGTCCGCACGAGCTTCGCCGAGCAATGTCTACTCCTACTCCCGTACTTTAAGTGCCGATAATCAACATTATGTCAAGTTGAACAGTGATTATTGCATCTGATGCAATATCACTGGCCCCGGGCCCTCTCCGCGGTCCTGTGCACAGAGCGACGCGGAAAATCACCGAAAGCCTCAAGCGGTGATTGCCATCCCAAGTTTCAGGTTCCTGGACGCCCGTGAATGCCGTACAAATTTCCCTTGACTGATTTATGGGTGTGAATCGGGATCGTCCAATTCATCGGCAGAAGCCAGAGACAAACCGGACGTCGAAGCCTATGCTCGGTTCAGCGTTCATTCACCAGGGGGAACAATGGATCGCATCTGGCGCCTTCGAATAGGAATTTCAGTTCTGGCGGCGGCATTGCTCATGACATCATGCGCAACCACCCCATCAGGGGTGACGGGATCAGCAGCCTCCACGCCCACCGCTTCCGGAATCGCGGCAACATCACCGAGTGCCCCGACCAGCTCCGTGAGTAACAGCCCCGTCCCGGCCACCTCCGGCCCGCCGCAGGAAACGTGCGCGGCTTTCCTGCCTACAGCGCCTTGCTCCACCTACAGCAGCGTCGCCGCAACATCCAACGGTAGGGCTCTACCCTGGACGGCCGCCGGGACCATCAAGGTGCGACTGAGCTCCGTCGAAGGTACCCTGCAGCTGGCCATGCAAACGGATTGCTCCCCCATCAGCGGGCCAGTCACAATTACTGGAAACATCATGACCCTCGGGAAGGTCGCCACTGGCGCCAGCGGCTGCATCGGTACTGCCGGCGAACATCAAGCATGGATTCATGAATTCTTGAAACGTCCCATTGCAATGACTCATACACAAGACACTTTGACCTGGACGAGCGGGACAAATACGCTCACGCTCCAAGCTGAGTAACCACGGTTCGAGAACGTTGCGGACGTCCCAGGGCGGCAGCCCGCTTCCCTGCACGGCCCCGACGGCGACAAATGAGCTGCCGGATAGGCGCCGAATCCACGGGAGGCTCCCTGCACGGCTGCCATTGAGCTGCCGGGCTCACGACCGGGCGGACTCCCCTAGATCGCTCCAGGTCCTGTCAGCCCAGCTCCCCCGCCGCCCGTTCTCAGGGCTCCGAATTGATTGATCAAATGTCCTCCGCCTAGAAATCGCGGAGAATAGCCGCGACGATCGGCCGCAGCTGCTTCGGATTGATAGTGCCTTCGGCGGTTCGAATGATTGCGGTGTCCACCTCAGCCAGGAAGGTCTCGGATGATGCATGCCCTTCCGGGACACGGATCATCCAGACGTAGCCCCTCGGCCGCGGCGGGAGGCCGGCATCCCGGAGGTACCGGTCGATGTCATGTTCGATTCCCTGCCGGTCGGCAGCTGTGAACGGTTCCTCGCAGGGTTGTTGCCTACCCCCTCGCTCGGTGTAACCGGTGATTGTCCTGGCGGCGTCCGAGGACGGGCGGCGGCGCAAGTTGTCCAGGCCGGCTGCCCAGCCGATGAGCGCCCCCCCCCAGCCATTCTCGGGCAGGTCCAGCCAGGAAGCCGAGGGCCCGGATTCCTGCACCTCACTCCACATGGGCTGCTCCTTGCCTCTCCGAATGGGTCACCTCTCCGCACGGCTGCGGCAGGGAGAACATCCGGTTCCGGGACCCGCATCCGGGCGGCTTCCCGTGGAAGCTTGAGCCCGTCATTGAAATCCGTACCTTGACCTTCGTCCGCGTATCAGGGCGTGCGGTGGGCCGGGGCGAACTGCGCCGCGCGGTTGGTTTCTTCGGCGCGGATGAGGTGCACGAGCGCGTTGATGAGGGCCAGGTGGGTGAACGCCTGTGGGAAGTTGCCGAGGTGACGGCCGCTCACCGGATCCAGCTCCTCAGCGTAGAGGCCCAAGGGACTGGCAAGGGACAGCAGACGTTCGCACAGTGCCTTGGCGCGTACCACCTCTCCGATCTCGACCAGGGCCGAGACGAGCCAGAACGAGCAGGTCGTGAAGGTCCCTTCGTCGCCGGTGAGACCGTCGTCGGTCTGCTCGGGGCGGTAGCGCAGGACGAGTCCGTCCCGGGTGAGTTCATCGGCGATGGCCAAGACCGTGGCGCGCACGCGTGGATCGTTGATGGGCAGGAATCGGACGAGCGGAACAAGGAGAAGCGAGGCATCGAGGTTCGTTGTGCCGTAGGACTGGACGAACACGCCTCGGTCGTCGACCGCATTGCGGCAGATGTCCTCATGAATCTCCGTGGCGATGGCGTCCCACTTTCGTGCGTAATCAGCCTGACCGTGCAGGCGCGCCAGCCGGGCGCCACGATCCAGGGCGACCCAGCACATGAGCTTTGAGGAGGTGAAGTGCTTCGGTTCGCCACGGACCTCCCAGATGCCGTGGTCGGGGTCCCGCCAGTGGGCGGCGGCTTGCTCGACCTGGCGGAGCAGGACGGGCCAGAGCGGCTCGGGAAGCTGGTCACGGGATTTGGCGTGGAGGTAGACGGAGTCCAGCATCATGCCCCAGACGTCGAGCTGGCGCTGGTGGGCGGCAGCGTTGCCGATCCGGACGGGGCGGGCGCCGTCGTAGCCGCCGAGTCCCTCGACAGTAACCTCGGGAAGGTCCCTTTCGCCGTCGATGCCGTACATGATCTGCAGGTCGTCCTCGGCGGCGACGTCGCGGATGAATGCGAAGAAGTCGTCGGCTTCCCGGTCCAGGCCGAGGGTGTAGAGGGCCCAGAGCGCGAACGTGGAATCGCGCACCCATGTGTACCGGTAATCCCAGTTCCGCTCTCCCCCGGGCGTCTCGGGCAGCGAGGTGGTGGGCGCCGCGACCAGAGCTCCAGTCGGCGCGTAGGTGAGGCCCTTCAACGTCAGCGCACTGCGCTGCAACTGCTCCCGCCACGGGTGGTCGGGGAACTCGCCCCCGGTGATCCATTGCCTCCAGAATTCAGTGGTCTGCCACTGCTTGCGTGTGGCTTCTTCCCACGTCCGCGGCGGGGGCAGCGACCCCCAGGAGAGCGCGATAAAGGCCTGCTCGCCCTCGGTCATCCGGCTGCGAATGACCGCGATGGAGTCCTCGATGCCCAGCCGGCGGTCGGTAGTCAGATGCAGCACCGGATCCCCCTCATCACCGCTGACGGTCACGGCCTCTCCGTATCCGGGGCTGGAGAACTCCCACCGTGCCCGGCGCTGGCCGTAGCCGAGGACCGGCTCGCACAGCACGGACAGCTCAACCGCACCGTTGACGCACCGGACGGTGCGCAGCAGGCAATGCTCGGCCTCGTAGTTCGTCGGCGGGCGGCGGTACCGGCCTGCCCTCTCGTCGGTGTGGTGCCACGGACCCATCACCAGGGCATCTCTCACGATCAGCCAGCCCGTCCTGGTCTGCCAGGTGGTCTCCAGGATCAAGCTGCCGGGGAGATAGCGGCGCGCAGTGGGCTCCCGGACGCCGTACGGCGCCACCTTGAAGCCACCCGCGGCGCGGTCGAGGATAGTCGAGAACACACTCGGCGAGTCGTGACGCGGCACGCACATCCACTCGACCTGCCCGCTCGATGCAATCAAGCAGTTGGCCTCACAGTCAGACAAAAACCCATAGTCGGCGATCGGCGGAAACGGGCTCGTGCCGGCCCCGGGCCGCCGCTTCCCCTCTGCCCCTGACCGGGCGTCGATCCTCACCACCCCAGTATGTTCCCCTCAGGGTGGAAACGGGACCCCGGCTACCTGGACGGCTTCCTCCCCAACGGTCAGTTCTTCATCGCAGAGGACGACGGCGATGCGGCGGCGAAGATCTCGTACGCACGCCGGCCAAAGAGGCGCTGGACCTGAATTCCCTATATGGTCGAGGCCTCCTCGACCCGGGACAACGTTGACCCGCTCTGCCAATCCTTGGGATTGTTCAATCGGGGCGCTGAAGGATTTCGCCGATGATTGTGCTGAGATCCCCGTCGGCTCCGCAATTCCGATGGATCGACAAGATGAGCAACGGAGGATTGATCTCATGTCACAGGTATGGCGTTTCGATCATGTTGGTATCACCGTTGCCGATCTCAACGCGGTGACGGCGTTCTTCGTCGGGCTGGGTCTCGAGGTCGAGGGCGCGCCGATGTTCGTCGAGGGCGAGTTCCTCGACACGGTGATCGGCATCCCCGACTCCCGAACGCAGATCATCATGCTGCGGCCGCCCGACGGAGGTACCCGGCTGGAGCTTTCGAGCTTTGTCCGGCCCGACCACCAGCCTGGATCGCCCGCGGCGATGGCCAATGAGTTGGGGCTGCGCAACGTGGCCTTCGAGGTCGACGACATCCAGGCGGTCGTTGACCTCCTGGCCGCGGACGGCTACGGGCTGATCGGCGACATCGGCCAGTACGAGCACATCTGGCGCATGGCCTATGTACGCGGCCCGGAGAGGACTATCGTGTCCCTGGCCGAGCGGGCCGGCACCTGCACCGGTGTCCCTTCTCCCCCGCCATGCCATTGCTACCAGTAGAGGCAAGCGGACAGGCCGGCCTATTGTGGTCGATCCGGCGAAACTCGGCTATGCCGCCTACCTTCACGACATACGGGCTCTAGCGTCTGCCGTCACCTGCCACCTCGCCCCCGCAGGCGCTGACCACGGAGAACCAGCAAGCGACTAAGAGAACGGCTCCCAGCCCCCGCGGCGTTTGGTACACACGAGTTCGACGAGCACCCATTGACGGTCTAGCTCAGTCTCAGGCACCGTCCGGCGGTCTGCTCATGGGTCGGATTTGCGAGTAGATTGTTCACATCTGCTGAGGGCCCGCGTATCAGCGAAACGACGTGGACAAGGATCCGGATGGGCCGGCCGTACCGCATTGACACTCACCAGCACATCATTCCGCCTGGGTATGCGCGCTGGATACTTGAAAAGGGCATCCGCCCCGGCGGCATTGGCCTGCCGTCGTGGTCCGAGCGCTCAGCGTTGAAGTTCATGGACAGGCACGACGTGCAGACCGGCATCTTGTCCCTGTCCACGCCCGGCGTGTACTTCGGGGACGCTGCGGAGGCACGGCGGCGGGCGCGGGAGATCAACGAATACAGTGCAGAGGTGGTCGCGGCCCGGCCTGAGCGGTTCGGGTTCTTCGCGACGCTCACGCTGCCGGACGTGCAAGGCGCCCTGGCGGAGGCCCAGTACGCCCTGGACACCCTGCTCGCGGACGGGATCGTATTGCTGGCCAACAACGCCGGCCGCTATCTGGGCGATCCTGGCTTTGAGCCTCTGCTGGAGTTCCTGCACCACCGCCGTGCCGTAGTGTTCATCCACCCCGCTGAACTGCCCGGTCCGGCGGTGCCGGGCATACCCGCCTTCGCCGCAGATTTCCTACTCGACACCACCCGCACCGCTATCAGCCTGATCCTGTCCGGTGCGATGGAAAAGTTCTCGGGAATCAGGTTCATCCTGGCCCACGCGGGCGGCTTCGTGCCTTACATCGCCTACAGGATCCTGCTGACGATGCTCAACGATAAGGACCTGGCCCTCAGCGCGCTGGCGGCGCTGGGAGATAAGAAGCAGTCCATCTTGCGGCGGTTTTATTACGACGTGGCCCTGTCCGCCAGCCCGGCGGCCCTGCCCAGCCTGCTCGAGGTAGCTGACCCGAGCCGGATCACATACGGAACTGACTTCCCGTTCGCACCCTCTGCGGCGATCGATTTCCTGAATATGGAGTATGAGAATTATCCGCTGGACTCCTCCGTGCGCGCTGCGATAGACCGCGGCAATTCCGAGGCGCTCTTTCCCCGGCTGAGGCCTGAGCAGACTTAGTTCATATTGGAAGCGTTGCATGACAGCCACTGGTCGCACCGCCTGACCCGAACCGCCGAGTGCTGGCATGATGGGCGCATGAGCAGAGTCACATGCGATCTGACTATTTCCCTCGACGGATTCGTTGCTGGCCCAAACCAAAGCGTGGCGGAACCCCTGGGGCGGGGCGGAGAACGCCTCCACAGGTGGATGTTCGAAGAAGCCGAGTCCAACGCAGCCGAGCTCGAAGGCATCCTCGCCGCTGGCGCGTACATCATGGGCCGGAACATGTACGCCGGTCCAGGGGCATGGGATGAGCAGTGGCGGGGATGGTGGGGTGAGGAACCGCCCTATCACGCACCTGTGTTCGTTCTCACCCATCATCCACGCGAGCCCGTGGAGATGGAGGGCGGCACAACGTTCAACTTCGCGGCCGATGGGATCGAATCGGCGTTGGCCCAGGCGCGGAAGGCCGCTGGCGGCAAGGACGTGGCCATAGCCGGAGGAGCGCAGACCGCCCGACAATTCCTTGCGGCGGGGCTGATCGACGAGCTGCGGCTCCACATTGCGCCCATAGTTTTGGGAGCGGGCGAGCGGTTGCTGGACGGCGTGACGGACCTCAAGCTTGAGCCGACGGAAGTGAGCGGTTCCAGCCTCGTCACCCACGTGCGCTATCGGGTAATCCGCTGACAGGCCGACCCTTAGTCCTCGGAGGTCACTCGGCCTGCCCGAGGACCACGGTATGGACGAGGCTTCGAACTTCGTCGAGCAGGCCGTGCCGCCGCGGAACCATCAGCGCGTGGTCTTCGCGGTTTATGTAGAACAGGCCACCGCGCCAGTACTTGTCGTCGTCCCGGTGAGTTAGTCCCGTGTCCCTCTTACCCTCATCGCGCTCGCGGTTGTTCCTGGCCAGGACCACTATGGCAACACCGACGGCGGCCAGGATCGGGAGCGCGACCACCAGTCCCGCCCACGGCGAGACCGTCCCGGTCCACATCAACAGCGACGAGCCCAGCATCCCCACGTCGATCATCGCGACCAGCCCGAGGAGCGCTTGACGCCCAGTGACATGTACTGCCGGTACCAGCGCGCCGAGGCCAACGGGCGAGCCGGGTCGAGGTCGGGCCGGCTGTGGAAGATGGCCGCCGCGATACGAGCAACCCGGTCACACAGATTTGCACGAACACCAGAGAGAAACGCAGGGCCCACCGACTTGGCTGCCACCCGGTTGGGCGCGCCGTTCGCGCCGTGGTGGACCGCGAGCGCGTCGGGCATCGACGGGTAGCTGATCACGCCGACTATGACCGTGGCGACGATGGCGATCACTGCCGGGGCCCCAGAGCCAGGTCGGGTAGGTAGGGCCTACGCTTGTCGGCGCCGCGCCGCGTCAGGGATTGTCCCGTGCCCCTGGGGGGACTTTTTCGCAAGCTACGAAGGAGCAACCTCATGAAGCGCGTGCTCATACCCATTGCCCTCCCTGTTCGGCCTTTCCGCAGGGTCGGGCTCGGCCGTCGCGGCACCACCGACGCCGGTCGAGCAGACGACGGACACTCTTGACTGCCCCGGTTTCCAGGTCGAGGCCGTGACTACGGGGAAGATCAAAGTGATCGAACAGTTTCCCCATCACTGCAACGGCTCGAAGCTGTTGCGGTTCTATAGCAACGTAGGTGCGGCCATCACAATCACGCTGACGGGCCCGACCTCAAAAGTGGTCAGCTACCCCTTGAACGGGACTATACAGGTGGCGCTTGGCCCCACCGACTTTGTCTATAAAGCGACCGGCAAAAACCTGATCACACTCCCAGTTGGCTCCGGCGCCCCTGGCATCTTCTACACATCAGGTCAGGTGAACTGGACTTTGAATGGGCCGGTCTACCCGAATGGGGGGCTCACCGGGCCGGGCAAATTGACGGATGTCTGTGCGCTGCTGGCGCCATAGGCGTGGCATTCCCGATCCCACACCGGGCCGCAGGTAACAGTCTGCGCCCCAGCGGCCGCCGGGCCGGATCCACCGGTGCAAAGGAGTGTCCCATGGCAGGCAAATACGAGGTCTACAAGGACAAAGGCCGGCGGGTCCCGGTTCCGGCGGAAAGCGGCGAACGGTGAGGTGATCGCGTCCTCGGAAAGCTATAAGACGAAGGCCAGCGCGATGCACGAGGTCGAGTCCGTCAAGAAGAAGGCCGGGTCCGACGTCGTGGACCTCACCGAGGGGTCCTGACCGGGCCCCTCACGGCGTGAGAAAAGCCGGCCGTCCGCTGCAAGCCGGCCGGACTTTCATCTGGCCTGGCTGTGGTCTTTCCGTGACACGAGCCGTGCGACCACGGCGCGGACCGGGCGGATGAAGCAGACCAGGGCCGCGGCCAGCAGCGCCCCGCCAATGATGAAGATTGGTGCCGGGTTGAACGTAGGGATGCTGGAGGCCCGCTCGGCGGCTGCCTGGCTCGCGACCGGCGGTGACGAGGATGCCACCGGAACGGCATTTGAGATTTCCTCGGCGGGGGGTGACCGTCTGCGGGCCGATGGCCGGACCGCACTGCGTGCCGGGAACCGGAGCGCCGGGAGCCTGCGGCTGCGCCCAGGTCTTGGCGGGGGCATTGTTCGGGGCCGGCACCCTGACGACCGGAGCCGGCGCGGGACCGGCACCCGATACACGGGGGCTGGGGGCTGGACCGGCGCGGGCGCGTGATAATCCGGTGCGGGAGCCGGGCCGTTTCCTCCGTTGCCAAGCGCTTCGGCAGGGAGATCCCCTTGCATGGGTTGTCTGCGCGCTACTTCGCTCTGACCTTGGTGTTGAACAATGCCGAAATCAGGCCGTGGACGTTCGCGCTTTCAATCCTGTTGATCGTTTGCTCCGAGCCTCGGTCACGAGAGTGCGTCCCACTTCCTTGGAACCGGGACAGCCATAGTGGAACGCTCCCCCCGCTGACCGCGAACCGCAGGCCGCCGCGTAACCTGGCCGTCCCGCATGTTGTCCCACAACCCCCACCACAATCACCCGTCGCAGATACAACCCTGGGTACGGTGCGCGGTTGTGACTGTCAACCTGGGATAGCGATTAAATTGCCGAGCTGGCCGGTCTTGCCGTTCCGTATAGGGATCCCTCTGCGGGAATCTGCGAGACTTGCCCGATGATTACCGAACACGCGCTGCTTCCCGTTATTTCCGGCCAGGAAGAAGATTTTGAGGCAGCATTCGATCGCGCTCGTTTGATTATTGCGTCGATGCCTGGCTTCGTCTCGTTGTCGCTCTCGCGCTCGATCGAAACACCCAACACGTACTTACTTCTGGTGCAGTGGGACAGTTTGGAGGACCACACCATTGGCTTCAGGGGATCCCGGCAGTATCAGCAGTGGCGGGAGCTTCTGCATAGGTTCTACGAGCCGTTTCCGTTGGTCGAACACTACGAGCTCGTGAGCTCCGCTCCTCCTCAGTAGAGCGCGCCTAGCCTGGCCGGCATCCCGGAAGGGATCCCTCACCGGTCTGGCAGACCAATGAAGGATCTACGTGTCCAGTGAAGGGGAAGGCGTCATCGATTGGGTCTCTTGCATACCGATACCCGCGGATATTATCTTCGAGCGGATTGTTGACCATCACGTCGTCAAAGTAGCCCGAGCATCTTACCGATGATCCCGGATTAAGGGGGAGGTGATTGCGCCCATTTCACTGGGGTCAACCTCGGGATGGGTAGCTGCCCAAGCATGAAGCGCGTCAATGTAGTTTTTAACCGGTCCACCCGGGTCAGGCACGCGGTCCGCTTCAGCCTGCAGTGCACGGACAGGAATCGCTCCCTCGCTGACAGCACAGCCTCCCCACGCCGGCGCATCGCGTCGTAGTGGTACTGATACCAAGCCTCGGAGTAGGCCCTCAACGCTGCACTGAGTTCTTCGTCGACCCCGTCTCATAGCTGCATGTGCCCCCGAGCGCCGTGAAGCGATGGATGCTCTACCCGTCGGTGTCGCGGAGTCCAGATGCGGTTAACGCTCCAAGATGATCCTGCAAGACTTATCCAACTTGGAGACGGAGCGGCGTCCCCGGCCGGCCCGCCCGTAAGCCGGTCCCCCACCGCGACACCCTCGATCCGCTCCCCCGCAGCGAAAAATCCCGGACAAATGTGTAAATCGCAGCGATAAGTGGCGGCATTCTCGCAGCGCTAATTGTCACCCCTGGTGCCCGTAAGCCGATCCCTTTGCGGGACGCGTATTGGCTCCGCCCGGGCTTGGCCAGCTTGTTTGCACGCAGTAGCGTTCTTCGGGTGAACGAGGAAGCTGAAGAACTTGTAGGCGGAAACGCCTCAGAGAGTGTCGTTCGTATTGGCGACACGGTCCGCAAACCGTGGCTGGAAAACTCTGCCATTGTCCAGAAGTACCTGAAAGCTCTTCAAGTAGCTGGCGTTGACGTTTTTTCCCAAACCCCTGGGCAAGGATCACGCTGAGCGGCATGTCATCGAGTACGTCGAGGGTGTATCTGCGCTGGACCAGTTGCCCCTAGGGCAGGATGACCTCTTGCGGGTCGGCCGTTTGATTCGCCAGATTCAAGATGCGAGCGAAGGATTTGGCCTCCCGGAGACGACCGGATGGAACCTTCTGCTTCCTGCCGAGAATCCGACCTTGATGTGCCACAACGACCTGGCGCCGTGGAACCTCATTATGGGCGAGCGGTGGGTGTTCATCGATTGGGACGCGGCGGGCCCGAGTACGCGCCTCTCGGACGCGCTGGTTCCAGTCCCCGAGAGCCTGGCCGCCTTCTCGTCATTCCTCCCGCCACTACCCGGAAATCCACACGGCATCGCCGTGTTCCCTGGCGCCGGACACGGCCTGTTCATGGAAGCCCCCGATCCGGCCATAGACAGAGCTTCGCAACTGGCACCGGGCCTCATTCCTATGGTTCAGTCCTTCATTCACAAAAATACGTCCGCCACGCTCAACTGACGCGCACGCAGTCGGGACCGGAGCCGACGGGTGTAATCACCAGGACCACACCTGTGGCCCACGTCGGAGTGACGCCCGAGGACGCTTGACCTGCACAAACGAGGCCTGTTCCTTCGGGGAGTCACGTCGGACCCCGAGAGAACGTTAGAAGTGGAACGGGCGTGCGGCTCCGATTTGCATTGATCAACTTCCCCCTTGCGCGGGAGTGACGACAAGCAGTTCACCGACCGAGCAGTCGAGAACATCGCAGATCGCGGAGAGTGTGGAAAAGCGAATCGCACGCGCCCGGTCGTTTTTCAGGACGGACAGGTTGACGATACTGACGCCTACTCGCTGGCTCAGCTCAGTCAAGGTCATGCCACGGGCAGCGAGGATCTCATCGAGTCGGCAATGGATTCGCTGCTCTTCGTCTGGTGCGGGAGGCATCAGATCAGCCCGTTCAGTTCGAGCTGATGGCGCCGGCCCGTCTCGAACATGCTCGCGAGAGCGGCAGTACCGACTCCGACCGCGATCGGCCAAAGATCCAGTTCCATGAGGAAGAATGCACCTGTTTCCTGTTCCGGAAGCAATGTGATCCGACTGAGGATCGAGTGGTGGGCGATTGCGTTCATGAAGGGGCCCAGGAGTCCCCAGGTCATCACGGCGATACCCGAGATGCCAACGGCGCGGGCCAGCTGCTTTCCGAAGCCCGTGCCGCGGTAGACGGACCAGCTGATCAGGCCCAGAGTCGCCGCGGACATCAGGGCGGCAAGACCGCCCAGGAGTCGTGATCCGAGCAGCAAATAGCGTTCGGTCGAGGTCAGGCTGGCCGGCTGGACATCGGCCGTGGCATACGCGGCTTTGATGACTGCGCTGTTGCCCTCACCCAGGTCGGGAGTCACCAGGTTCGTGAGGGGCACATTCAGAAGAGGCGTGTTCCCGAGCCCGGAGTACATGGCCACAAGCGCCGAAACGGCGATGCTGAGTGCGGCCAGCCCAAAAATGCCGGCAACCAGCAAAGCGCCCTTGCGGTCCAAAGGAGCAATCGTATTCGCCACAGTCCACCCCAATCCAAGACAAAGTTTATCGTTTTTCGTTAACATAACGACAAACGATAAATACTGCAAGGCGCCTGTGTGGATGACCGTCAGCCCCTACCGAAAGTCACCAGTCTGACAAATGACAGGATCCGGCAGCGGGCAGACCGATGTGGCACCTACTGCCAAGAGCGCCACTCAGTCCTGCGAAAAAGCCGCCATCTAGCGCTGCAATTGACACCTACTGTTGGGCTACTGCAGAGCTTCCGGGATGCGGAATCGCCTCCCAATGAGTTTGCGAACGGACGCCTCTAAAGGCTGATCCTCCAGCTCAACGCCCTCTCCCCCGTAATACACGCCCGTTTCGTCGGCTACAGCATCGATATCAAAAAGCCTGAGTATCTCGGCCACGCGCAACTGATATTCGACGGCGGTCATTTGGCGAGACGCACGAACTGGAATTGTGCTGAGTGTGCGCGCGACCTCAGCATCGATGGATTCAGTCATGGGCGCGCGTCGCGTTACCTGGTTCTGGTGCTGTCCGTGGGAGAAGATGACTTCCTGGTTCGCATCCAGGTGAAGGTCATCGGCGGTGACGCCGGCCAGTGTCAAGAGAAAGTGCGTCTCGAAGATCCGGATCGCATCGATCTTTCCGTAGATGACCTCGGCACCCTTGGTGAGACCGAAGTGGGCCCCAATGAAGGATTCGTTCAAATCCCTGGCCGGAACCGCGTACTGGTCAATGCTGCCACCTGGGTAGATCATGTTTCCTTTCGTAGGTGGACCTTGCCGTGCCGATCCTACGGGAGCGGCGTCACGGGGAGACGGACTTCCGCAAGGACCTTCTTGAAGGGCCAGATTAGAGATTCCGCCTTAACTGCCTTTGGCCTGATTTTGATGGACTTGCCAAGCTATGGAGAATGCTGCGGTAACGCAAACAGCGGTGAGGACACGGGTATGAACGCGATAAAAAGAGCCTTGATCGGCAAAGATAAGGAAGCCACCGCCAGCAGTACGGCCGGGGTCTCCACCGACCATGAACTCCAAGGATCAGCGGGCCCCGTCGCGCCGGCCGCCCGAAGCCCCCTCGCAGCGGCAGGTCTCCCCTAGCCTCTACGAGCGGGGCACCAACGTCGCCGAGGATCAGCGCATCGACGATGCCATCGCACGCATCTTCGGCAGGAATCGCTAGGCGGGCGCGACGTGTCCGGGGCCTTGTGCCGGCAGCCGGCGTGTGCAGACGACTTCTGACATTCCGTGCAGACGGCTTTTGAAACTGACAGTTCCGCGCAGTTACTGGTCTGGGCCATGTACGTAAGACCCGCACGATCAAATGCACGGAGACGGGGGGATTACTGCAACCATATCCTCATGACGGGAATGAAGATCGGCTATGCCCGGGTCTCGACGAACGACCAGGACCTCACCGCCCAACGCACGCTCTCCTTGCCCTGGGTGTAGAAGAGAAGCAGATCTTTATCGACCACGGCCTTACAGGAGCGAATCGGGCGCGCCCCGGACTTCGTGAAGCGATGGCGGCCTGCCGGGGCGGCGACACGCTCGTGGTGACCAAACTCGACCGGCTAGCGCGCTCCCTGCCCGATGCCAGGGACATAGCCGACGAGCTGACGGCCGAGGGGGTAGTGCTCAGTCTTGGCGGCAGCACCTATGACCCGACTGATCCGGTAGGCCGGCTGCTAGTGGGCGTAGTCGCCGCGGGTGTATTCGAAAACCCAGCCGATCAGTGCAACCAAGGCTAAACCGCCGGCAATATAGACGAGCCAGAAGCCAATCGCCATCCCTAGGAAGCCGGTGGCGGCGGAAAGTCCCAGGGACACCGGCCACCAACTCCATGGACTGAAGTGCCCCTGCTCGCCGGCGCCTTCGTGGATCTCGGCGTCGTTACGGTCTTCCGGGCGCATGCCGATGCGCCTGCCGGTGAAACCGAGGTAGGCGCCAATCATGCCGGTCAGCCCGCCAACGAGCCACAGGGCCAGAAAGCCCACCGGCTCCGTCCACCCCGTAACCCACCCGTAGACCACACCGACGGGCACGAAGAACAGTGCCAAGCCCCCGAAGATTCGAGATTCGATTCTCATCTGTCCTCGTTCTGAACTGACGGGCGCACCGGAAACCACCGGTGACGCAACCGGGGGCGGCAACGGTGGAGGCGCCCCTGAGTGCATTCTTCAGCGCCCAGGCCGGGCGCGGAAAGGGGCTAAAGTCACGCTTCGCCAGAATAGTTGCGGCGGGCGTCAATCCTGCGGCGGGCTCCAATGTGGACCAGCAACTCACAGGACGTCCTCCATGCGGGGGTCGACTTCGGCCGGGGGTTCTGGCTGTGCCGTTCTTCCGGTTTTGCTGCGTCGGCCATGAGCTGGTCAAATGCGTGCCGAGTCCGTGTGGGCGGCTTTGAGCGCGTCGGCGCGCCTGAAGGGTTCCGCCAGTGCTTTATCTGCCTGTTCGAGGCGCGACCCGGTACGGTTCACACCGCCGTCGACCGGGTGGTTAGGCTGGGTGGATGGCGACAGTTATTCTCGTGCGGCACGGCCGCACCACAGCCAATGCCACTGGACTGCTGGCCGGTCGGGCCGTCGGCGTCAGCCTGGACCAGATCGGGCGCGACCAGGCGGCTCTGACCGGAGACCGGCTCGCGGCCGTGCCCGTAGTCGGGGTGGTGTCGAGCCCTCTTGAGCGTTGTCAGCAGACCGCCCAGCTCATCCTCGATCGCCAGGCTGGCACGCCGTACGCACCGGTCGATCTCGATCTCACCGAGTGCGATTACGGCCAGTGGCAGGGCCGCACGCTCAGTGATCTCGCGACCGAGGATTTGTGGCCGGTTGTGCAGTCGCAACCGTCCGCCGTCGTCTTTCCCGGCGGTGAATCCATGGCCGCGATGCAGGCTCGGTCAGTGGCAGCGATTCGACGCCACGATGCAGCCTTCGAAGCCGAGTACGGGCCAGGGGCCGTGTGGGTGGCGGTGAGTCACGGTGACATCATCAAGTCAATCCTCGCCGACGCGCTCGGCATGCACCTTGACCTGTTCCAGCGTATTAACGTGGGCCCCGCCTCCGTATCGATCGTGCGCTACGGCGCTAGTCGGCCGAGCGTCTACGCGACCAACACCGACGCGGGTGACCTGTCGTGGCTGTCGAACGGCATCCACTCTGGCGATGCGCCGGTGGGCGGCGGTGCAGGACAAAAGGCGCCATGAACCTCATGTGCCTAAAATACTGACATGCCTACACGTGTTCACGAGTTTGCCTGGCCTGATCGAATCGTCGTCGGCACCATTGGCCTTCCAGGGGCGCGCACGTTCTACCTGCAGGTGCGCGCAGGGACGCAGATCGTGAGTATTGCCCTGGAGAAGCAGCAGTCGGCTCTGCTCGCGGAGAAGATCGACGAAATTCTCGACCAGCTCATCACAGTCGAGGGCAACCCCTTCAGCGTTCCCACGAGCACTCCCATTGAACTTGTCGACAATGACCAGCTCGAGGCCGTCCAGGAGCAGTTTCGCACCGGCGCCATGAGCTTAGGTTGGGACCCAACCACGGCCCAGGTCGTAATAGAGGCCTACCCCATCGCCGATGTCGATGCTGATGACAACGACGAACCGCTTGATGAGGGCGGCGCTAACGAGTCCGAAATGCTGCTGGTGCGAATGCCGGTCGGCACCGCCCGCGCATTCGCCAAGCGCACCCGTGAGATCGTGGGCGCCGGGCGTCCGACGTGCCCGCTCTGCGGTTACCCCATAGACGCCGACGGGCACATCTGCGCCCTTCCCGAGGTCTGATGCCAGCGCCGGACCTAGTGACCGCCGAGCTGACGCTCACCGGCCGCATCACGACGGCTTCAAACGCTACATTTCTGGGCAGCATCGGCGACGTGGTGGTCGTCTATAAGCCGATAGCAGGCGAAAGTCCGCTGTGGGATTTTCCCCACGGCACCCTGGCTCACCGGGAGGTGGCCGCCTACCTGGTCTCGCAAGTCTTAGGCTGGGACGTGGTGCCGCACACCTGGCTGCGCGATGGTCCTTTGGGCGAAGGAATGGTGCAGCTCTGGCAGGAGGAAGACCCCGCCCAATGCGCCGTGAACCTGGTCGCGACGGACCAGGTGCCGGAGACGGGCTGGAAACATGTTCTCGAGGGACGGGATGAGAACGGACGGATGGTCGCCCTCGTTCACGAAGACTCGCCAGCGCTCAGACGCATGGCGGTGTTCGACATGGTCGTCAACAACGCCGACCGCAAAGGCGACCACATTCTTGCCATGACGGACGGACACCGGCACGGCGTGGACCATGGGCTCACCTTTCACCGTGACCACAAGCTGCGCACGGTGCTGTGGGGATGGCTGGGAGACGCGCTGACCGCCGAGGAACGCGACGGCATCGATCGTGTCAGCGAAGGACTGCACGGTGGGCTGGGCCGGAACCTGGCGGACTTGCTCAGCGCCGATGAAATCGCATCGCTCGCCGCGCGCTGCGCACGGTTGCGCTTGGCAGGGCGGTTTCCGGCTCCGAGCGGTGAGATGTCGGCGGTGCCCTGGCCGCTGTTCTAGGGGAATTGCGGCTACGGGCTTCGCAGGCTGTGTCACACGACGGCATGGATCTTAAGGTAGCGACGGAGCAACTGTCACCAAGAACTCGCTGCCCAAACGCCGATAGCAGCGCCTACGCTCAACCAAGCCCGCGGGCCCCATCTTCCGCAAACGACGCGGCGAGTGTCCCATAAGCAGCACCCCTTCAGTCAGTTGTTGCGATGTCGAGGAGAAACCGCGCTGCTTACGCAGCCGAGGGATATGGGCAGAGTCCAACTTTTGTCGGCACGTCCGGCTACACTGATTATATCGAACATATATTCGAATAGGGTTGTGTTGTGGGCGTTGTTGTCGGTCCCCGCGTGATAGATGCGGGCATGTCGTTGCTGTCGGTGCTGATCTCTCCGGTCCCCGTCGCGGCCGGGTACCCCTCGCCGGCCCAGGACTACTTTGATGGGCGGATTGACCTGAACGAGCATCTGATCAAGGACATCACCAGCACGTACGTCGTGCGGGTCTCCGGAGACTCGATGGAACGCGCCGGCATCAGCGACGGGGATGAACTGATCGTCAACCGGGCCCTGGAACCCAAGGACGGGTCCGTAGTCATAGCCGTCCTGGACGGAGAATTGACCATCAAGCGGCTGCGAATCACGGCCGCCGGCGTCGTGCTGCAGGCGGAGAATCCGTCCTACCCGGACATCCGGGTTCCGTCCATGTCGGATCTGGTCATTTGGGGCGTCGCGACCCGCTGCCTGCACCATGTTTGAGGCACACCATGTCTAAGCCCTCCCCGATGCGGCGGATGCCGCAGATCGCGCACGTGGATGTGAACTGCTTCTACGCCTCGGCCGAGCGGGCATTCGACCCGTCCCTCGAAGGCCGGCCCGTCGTCGTCCTGTCCACCAACGACGGGTGCGCCGTCACCCGGTCCCCGGAAGCCAAGGCTCTCGGGATCGGCCTCGGTGACCCATGGTTCAAACTCGCCCCGCGGGCCAAGGAGTGGGGACTTGTTGCCCTCTCGAGCAACTACGAGCTTTACGGGGACATCAGCGCCCGGGTGATGGAACTGCTGGGCCGCTACAGCGCTTGGTTGGAGGTTTACAGCATCGACGAGGCCTTCCTGGGCGTCAAAGGCGCGCCGGAGGACCTGCTGATCCTGGGCCAGACCATGAAGGCAGCCGTGCGGCGCAACGTCGGGGTTCCGGTCTGCGTCGGGATCGCCGGGACCAAGACACTCGCGAAACTGGCCAACAAATGGGCCAAGCACAACCCGGCCTTCGACGGGGTCTGCCACTGGGACTCCGTGCCGGCCGCCGCCCGGGAAGCGCTGATGGGCCGGCTGTCCGTGATCGAAATCTGGGGCGTCGCGACGCGGCTGACCAAACGCCTCAACGCCTTAGGGCTCCAGTCCATCCTTGACCTGGCCCGGGCCGACCCGGTGATGATCCGGGACCGCTTCTCCGTGGTCATGATGCGCACCGTCCTGGAACTGCAGGGCACCCCGTGCATCCCGATGGAAGAAGAACGGATCGGCCGGGACCAGCTCATCTTCTCGCGCTCCTTCGCCACCCCCATCACCACCGCCGCCGGCATGCGGCAGGTCCTGTCCGTCTACGGCCAGCAGGCTTCAGCACGGCTGGCCAAACACAGCCTCCAGGCCAAGGTCCTCACCGCCTTCGCCGGCACCTCGCACTTCAACCCGAACGACACCTCCTACCCCTCGGTGTGCGTGCCGCTGCCGATGCCCACCGCCGATCCCGTCCTACTCACCCGGGCCGCCCACGCCCTCTTGCCCCACATCCAGGAAGGCATCAAATACGCCCGGGCCGGCATCATGGTCACCGACCTGCGGCCCACCGGCAACCAGGCACCGCTGGCCCTGTTCCAGAACCCGCACGAGGAACGCCACATCGGAACCCTCCTGGAAGATGTGACCCGCCGATACGGGCGCGGCTCCATCGGCCTCGGCCACGCCGGCATACGGGGCGGGCCGGACTGGACCATGAAACGGGACATGCTCTCCCCCCGCTACACCACTCATTGGGACGAACTCCCCCTAGTCAAAGCCGCCTAACGCCAACACGCGCCCGCAGCACCGCACCACGAAAGACCACCCCATGACCCTCAGCACCGAAAACCCCACACGGACCCTTGACCTTCAAGTCCGGCTCGACCCGGCAGGCAAGCCCCTTGCCATCCGGCACGACGGACGGATCTGGCTTGTCGATCCGGCCACCGAATCCCGGCACTGGATCGGCGGTGACGCCGGGCGGGGCACCCGATGCACGGCCGCCGCTGGCTGCGCCAACCCGGCCGGTATCGAATACTGGCGTGTCGAGGCCCGGCTGGGGTCGAATTCAGCGCTGCGCACCTTCACGCTGCGCCGGAATCCGCGCTCCGTCCAGTGGCTCCTGGACGACATCAGCGACGGCGGCTAGGCAACGGTGACACTGAACCGTCAGCCGATCAATGACCAGACCTGGGCGGGGATCAGGGAAGAATTCACGCTGCCCGCCCTGGAACAGGTCCGCCGCCGCCTCGCCGAACTGATGGACGACCCCGACCCTGTAATGCAGCAGCTTGTCCGCGTCTTCATCGACGACGGCACGTTCTGCCCGGGATTCCAATTCGTCGCCGGCGGCCACCTCCACCCGACCGTCGTCGGACTATTCCAGCGCGCCATAGAACTGAAGGTTCCGCACAACTACTTCACGGCCTGGATGGTTACACCCTGCCGGGAACTCGGCGGGTCCCGCCCCGTTGACCATCTGAAAAGCGGTCGCGCTCCCCTGTTTCGCGCGCTGGAATCCCACCGATGGCAGTAGAGCCGGCCAGCGAACCGACGTCCAACGGTTCCGCTGATCAGTCCGGCCCGGGGATGTATTGAGCCACACCCGGGAATCGCAGCTGCCCTGCCATTGGTAGTCTTTAGCCCACTGTCCCTTTCCGCCCGACACTTGAGGTGCGAACCATGATCCCGACGACTCCCACTCCGGGCACTGTCCTTCTTGCCGGCGCCACCGGCGATCTCGGCGGGCGTATCCTGCAGAATTTGATCGCCCTGGGGGCCACCGTTCGGGTCCTGACACGGCCAGGAACCAGCACGGAGCGCATTGCGCAGCTCCGCACCCAAGGCGTCGAAGTGATCCAGGCGGGCTACGACGATCCCGCGGGCCTCCGAAGGGCCTGCGCGGACGTTGACTGCATAGTCTCCGCGATCAACGGCGTGGACAGCACAATTTTCGACGCCCAATCGCGCTTGCTGGAGGCGGCGGCCGCGGTGGGCGTACCGCGTTTCATCCCTTCCGATTACTCCATCGATTACCGTGGAATCCGCCCCCGAAGCAACCGGAACCTGCAGTTCCGCCGAGACTTCGCACAGCGGCTGGATGCCACCGAAATCCGGGCCACTTCCATCCTCAATGGCGCCTTCACCGACATGCTCTCCGGGCAGGCACCCATGATCCTGTTCTCCCGGCGTCGTGTGCTCTTCTGGTCCGACGCCGACCAGGTGCTCGACTTCACCACGAAGGATGACACTGCCTCCTACACCGCCGCCGCCGCCCTCGACCAGCGGGCTCCCCGCGTCCTCCAGATCGCCGGAGACCAGGTCACGGCAAGGACCTTGGCCGCCACCATGTCCGACCTGACCGGAACGCAATTCCGGCTCCTCTACGCGGGCAGCGTCGGTTCCTTGACTGCTATGAGCCGGGCAGTCAAAGCCCTCATGCCGGCCTCTGACAAGCCGTTCCCGCCGTGGCAGGGCATGCAGTACTTCGCCAGCATGTTCAGCGGCGACGCGACGCTGAACTACGTCAGCAACGACCGGTACGGGAGCCGGACGTGGACAACCGCCCGGGACATCCTGGACCAGCACGTGCAGCAAAGCTCACCGGCCCCGGTCGCCTAGCCCGGGGGTTGTTGCACGGACAAGCCCCGAACCCCTAGGGTTCGGATCATGGCCGCGCCCGGGGGACCCGCTCGTTATGGAATGCACACGACGCCGACACTGCTATCCGTAGTGTGCCTCGCCGTTGTCGCGTTAACCGCGGCCTGCGCATCTACTCCCCCACTAAGCATGCCGGCCGGCGAGCAAACGGTCACCAAACCGCCCGCCGCCGGGCAGGGTATAGATGAATGCCTGCCACAGCGTGCAGAGAACGCCGTAGCCAACGGAGCGCTGGAGTGCCAGTACTTCACATCCGGTTCCATGACGCCGGCTTCTGTGCCCCGTGATCCGGGAATGAGCTCCGGCGACTACGCGATACGGTTCGGCAGCGTTGGCGGCCGCACGTTGACGACCGTGCGCATCCCCTGTGCCTCGTATGCGGTCACGGTCAGCATTGCCACCGAATCGATCACGCCGGATCCGGGGACACTGGAAAGTTCCCTGGGCACGTGCAACTTCCCGTGGGACCAGGAACAGTCGCGGATGAAACGATACCTTGAGGCTCCGCTTCAGTTTGCACAGCGGGAGACTGGAATCGTGCTGCACAACCCGGAATGGGGAATTACCCTCTTCCGGACCCCCTACGAGGCCGGCTGAGCCCGCGGTCCCGCCTAAGGGGCGCCAGGCGTGCCGCGGGAGGGGTGCGAGGCTGAGGGCCCGCGGGAGGGGTGCGAGGCTGAGGGCCCGCGGGAATAAGAACCGCCGCCACCATGTTCGTTTCCGGTGTGAAGAACATCGGATTCCTGTCCTTCGGCCATTGGACCGACCACCCGGATTCCGGCACGCGCACCGCGTCGGACGCGCTGTTGCAGGCGATCGACCTCGCGGTCGCGGCCGAGGAGCTGGGTGCGGACGGCGCCTACTTCCGAGTCCACCACTTCGCGCAGCAATACGCCTCCCCGTTCCCGCTGCTCGCTGCGATCGGGGCCCGGACAAGCCGCATCGAGATCGGCACCGGCGTGATCGACATGCGCTACGAGAACCCGCTCTACATGGCGGAGGACGCTGGCGCGGCCGACCTGATCGCGGGCGGCCGGCTGCAGCTGGGCATCAGCAGGGGTTCACCCGAGCAGGTCATCGACGGATGGCGTTACTTCGGCTTCGCCCCCGCCGAGGGCGAGTCGGACGCCGACATGGGCCGCAGGCACGCCGAGCGTCTGCTCGAGGTCCTCACTGGCAAGGGTTTTGCGGCGCCGAACCCCCGCCCGATGTTCCCGAACCCTCCGGGCCTGCTGCGCGTTGAGCCGCACTCAAGGGGGCTGCGCGAGCGCATCTGGTGGGGCTCCGGCTCGAACGCCACGGCCATCTGGGCGGCGAAGCTCGGCATGAACCTGCAGAGCTCCACGCTCAAGGATGATGAGAGCGGCAAGCCCTTCCACGTCCAGCAGGCCGAGCAGATCGAGCTCTACCGGCAGGCCTGGAAGGAGGCGGGGCACGAGCGGGAGCCGCGCGTCTCGGTCAGCCGCAGCATCTTCGCGCTGACGGACGAGCGCGACTGGCAGTACTTCGCCCGCGACCGCCACAGCTCCGACCAGGTGGGCAACATCGACGAGAAAACACGCGCGGTCTTTGGCCGCTCCTACGCCGGTGCCCCGGACGAGCTGGCCGCGAAGCTGGCCGAGGACGAGGCGATCGCCGCGGCAGACACCCTGCTCCTCACGGTCCCGAACCAGCTCGGTGTCGACTACAACGCCCACGTCATCGAGTCGATCCTGAAGTATGTGGCGCCGCAGCTCGGCTGGCGCTGACCCCTCGTGACAGATTCCCCGGGCGCCGCGCCGTCGACGCTTGCGGGGTCCAGCATTGCAACGCCAGTGCGACGACGCCGGTCCGGCCGGTACTCAGCACCGCGGCAGCCTTGACGCCGAACACCACTTCGGCTGAGGCACAGGGCGGGCGGCCGCGATGCGCTCGCGACCGCCCGCAGCAACCGGGTGCACCCTGGGCTTAGCGCACCGACTTGCGCTCGTAGATCGCCATCGACCAGGCGTACCCGGCGACCACAATCACGACGCACCACCCGATTGCCAGCACCGGGCTCCAGCCGAGCGGGGTGCCGAGCAGCAGCCCGCGGATGGCCTCAATGAACGGCGTGAAGGGTTGGTACTGCGCGAACCACTGCAGCCATTCCGGCATCGACTCGGTCGGCACAAAGCCGCTGCTGAGGAAGGGCAGGAAGGTCAGCACGAGGGGTAGGTTGCTGGCGGTCTCGGCCGACTTCGCCTGCATGCCCATGGCCACCCCGAGCCAACTGATCGCGTACGCGATGAGCACGATCAGACCTGCGGCGGAGATCCATTCGACAAACCCGGCGGTCGGGCGGAAGCCAATCAGGAGGCCGACGCCAAGCACGAGCACGACGGCGATAATCGCCTGGATGGTATTGCCGAGCACGTGCCCGGCGAGCACCGCGGCCCGCGAGATCGCCATCGTCCGGAACCGCGCGGTGATGCCCTCGGTCATGTCCATCGACACGGTCGTCGCGATGCCGCCTGCGCTGCCGGCGATGGTCAACAGCAGGATGCCCGGCATGACGTAGGCGACATACGCCTCGCGCCCGCCGGCGGGATCAGCGCCGGGCAGGCCGGCCCCGAGCGTGCCGCCGAATACGAACACGAAGAACAGCAGCAGGACTACCGGCCCCACTATGGTGAACACCGACAGGCCCGGGTAGCGCAGCATGTGCAGCAGGTTGCGGCGCAGCATCGTCACCGAGTCGGCAATGACGTGCGATTGCTGGCCGGTGCCCGGGGCCGTCCGGCGCTTGGCGGCGATGGTGGTCATGATTCGGTTCCCTTCGTCTCGACCCGGCCGGTGAGCGCGAAAAACACGTCATCGAGGTCCGGGGTGTGGATGCTGAGGTCGTCGACCTCCAGGTTGGCCGTGTCGAGGCGGTCCAGCACGGTGCGCAGCGCGCCGACACCGCCGTCGCTCGGCACGGTAAGCGAGAGCCCGGCGTCGTCGCGGACGGACTCACCGAGCAGCCGGGAGGCGGCGTCGAGCCGCCCGGCATCGGCGAACCGGAGCCGGATATGTCCACCCGGCACCAGGCGCTTGAGCTCGTCCGGCGTCCCCTCGGCGACGTGCCGGCCGCCGTCGAGCACCGCAATGCGGTCCGCGAGCTCGTCCGCCTCGTCCAGGTACTGGGTGGTGAGCAGCACGGTGGTGCCGTCCGCGACCAGGCTGCGGACAATGTCCCACATGGTGTGGCGGCTGCGCGGGTCCAGGCCCGTGGTGGGCTCGTCCAGGAAGATGACGCTGGGCGCCGAGACGAGGGTCATGGCGAGGTCGAGGCGGCGCTGCATGCCACCCGAGTAGGTGGCGAGCGGCTTGCGGGCGGCCTCGACGAGGTCGAACTGCTCCAGCAGCTCGGCCACCCGGGTCTTCGAGCGCTTCGCTCCAAGATGGCGCAGCCGGGCCATCAGCAGCAGGTTCTCCTCGCCGGTGAGCAGCTTGTCCACCGCGGAGAACTGGCCGGTGAGGCCGATCGCGGCGCGGACGCCGTCGGGGTCGCGCACGACGTCGCATCCGTTCACCAGTGCCGTGCCGCCGTCGGGCCGCACCAGGGTGGACAGGATGTGCACGGTCGTCGTCTTGCCGGCGCCGTTCGGGCCGAGCAACGCGGTGACGGTGCCCGCGTCCACGGTGAGGTCGACGTCGACGAGCACGGCCTTTGCGCCGTAGGACTTCCGCAGCCCGCGGACTTCGATTGCTGGCGTGTTCATGTGCTTCGTTCCCTTCTGTTGGTGGCCCGGAGTCATTGGGCGCGCTGGATGCTGATGTCACCGTGCTGGGTGCGTGCACGCACTGCGACGGTCTGTTCGGACGCGTCGGGAGCGCGGTCGCTGTCCAGCTGGTTGCGGACGTGCCCCTCTTTCGAGGACAGATCGAGCCAGGCGGGAACGCCGGGCCGCACGCCGATGGTGACCTGGCCGAAGCCGCTCTCGACCTGGATGGAACCACTCGAGACCTCTGCGAGCTGGATGCTGCCGTAGGCGGTCTTCGCCGCGACGGAGCCGAGTGCCTTCGAAATCTCGAGATCGCCGTAGGAGAGCTTCGCTTCAAGGTCGCCGCCGGACTCCCCGATCAGGATGGTGCCGTGCGACGCCTTGAGTATCGCGTCGCCGGTGACTTTGCCGATCCGGATCTGACCGTGGTCGGCCGTGATCTCGATCCCGCCCTCGGCGGTGCCGAGGGTCGCGTTGCCGTGCGAGGCGCGCAGCCACAGGTCGCCGGTGGAGTCGAGATCAACGCGGCCCATCGAACTCTTGATCCGGGTAGCGCCGAGGCGTCCGACGGTGCGCACGCCGCCGACCCCTATCTCGGCGGTGAGCCGCGACCCGGCCGGCAGCTCGACCTTCACATCGACCGACTCGGTGGGGCCGATCCAGCTGATGCGGGGCCGGGGGCCGGTGATGATGAGCCGCTGGCCGTCGACGTCGACCCTGGTCTCTTCCGCGCCCCGCCGGTCGACCGCCTTCGCGGGGTTCGTCGGCGAGACGGTCACAACCGTGTCGTCGCGGTCAGTGGCGATGATTTCGATCGCGCCGACCTGCAGTTTGATGGCGAGGTCGATGGGGGTGGGGGTGTCGTAGGTGGGCATGCTGGCGCCTTCCTTTTGGGTGTGTTTGATCGACCCCGCGGGTCCGCGTGGTTGGTGGGTGTCGTGTGGTGCGGTGGGCGGTTTAGCGCGCCCACCCGGCGAAGTTATCGCCGGTGCGCAGCGTGCGCTGCGCGGATCGTCGCTGCTTGGGCTGGAGAGCGGCCGCGACCGCACGGACCAGCCAGGTGTTGACGGACAGGCCGTCAGCAGCCGCGGCCTCGTCCACCCGCGTCTTGAGGGCATCCGGCAGGCGGAGCGTCGTGCGCGAGGTGCTCGCGTCGTCGAGGTCGAGGGGTGCGGCCGGACGCTCGTCGGTGTCAGATTCCGGGTTCGGCTGGGTCACCACGAACTCGACGTCGCGTCCGCGCAGCCGCATGTCGACTGATCCGGGTGCGAGGTCGCGGGTGATCTCGCCGACTGCAGCCGAGAGAACGTCGAGGAGCACGAGCCGGGTCGCGGCGTCCAGTCCGGCGGCGAGCCGCTCGGCCACGGCGCGGGTGTCCTCCGAGCCGTTCTCCGCGGCATCCACTAGCTGCCGCTGTAGGTCGTTGACGTATTGTCCGAGTTCCATGCCACCATAGTGACACCACGGTGGTGTCACGTCAAGCTTTCGTGGTGTCACGGGTGATCCGCAGGTTGGTGCGGCGGCTCGATGAGGGGTGGGGACGGGCGAAAGGCCTCGCCCTGAGTCCTAGTTGGCTTCCTGTCGGTTCACCATTTCGGCGATCCAGATCGGCGCGAACGGAGAGGTGCAGTTCGGCGGCGTCGGGTAATCCTTGAGCACCTCCAGGCGCTCGCCGATGCCGATCGCGCGGGCGCGGTGTTCGGGGTGCTCAATCCCGATCTGGGCCAGGCAGTGGTTCATCGCCCACTGCAAGCGGTCTGGGGTGTCCTTCATCTGCGCCTCGATGATGTCGAGCAGTCCTGGCAGGTCGAGGCCCCCCGGCTTCTTCGCAACGCGGTCGGTAGTCAGCGCCCAGCCGGCACTTGCCACCAGCGGGTCCGGATCGGCGAACCAGGCCACGCGCAGTTCCTCGGCATGCGGGTTCTTCTTCACCACATAGTTGACGAGCCAGTCCTGCACCTTGGGAGTGTGCGCCTGGCGCAACATGACGTCCAACTCATCACGATCGAACGCCTTCGGACGGCAGATCAGGAGCGCCAGGAGCCGCGCCGCGGTATCACCGGTCCCCCACAGCTCACCGGCCAGCTCCTGCTGCGTCTTGAGCCGCTTGGCCAACGCCCGCAGCTTGCCGAGGTTCACCCCGTGGTCGTCACCGTGCTTGGCGTTCACGTCCCGGATCCTCGGGTCCTCGAGGTCGGCCAGCTCGGCCATCACCTCGGCCGCCGTCGTTCCGGTTTCCGTCGTCTCGGCCACCTCGGCCTCCTGTCCGTTGCTTGTGCGATTCAGCATACGTCGGCGGTTCGGCCGCCCGCGGCAATAAGCGGCTTGGCGACGAAAACAGACGACTGCACCGTGGCCGCGCACGCCGGTGAGCGTCCGGTGCTCACCTGTGAATCGCCCGCTGCCCCTTGCCCCAGACTGGTTGCCTGCGGCAAGCTGTTGATCAGCTGATGAATTGATCAACCGGGAGAGACCCGACGGCGGCAGCCCCCGGAAGGTTGCCGCGGCGGTGCCGTTGCGGGGCTGGAACCCCGCAGGGCGGGAGGGCTCGGAACATGGAACGTGCAGGATCCAGGCCGGCAAAAATTCGCGACGCCGTCATTTTCTCAGTGGTGGCGGTGATGGTAATTCTTGGAATTGCGTGGATCGTGACTACCCGGTCACCGGTCACGCCGCCTCCGGGAGCGTCCGGGACCCCGGTGAGTAATCCTTCGGTATCGGGACGTGCGACTTTCCAGAAGGTCCCGAATCAGGTTCTGTTTGCGCTTGATGATTCCGGAAACCCGGACCTCTCCGGAGACTTGACGAATATCAAGCAGGGTGACGCCGGCGATTGCTATTTCCTCGCAGCGTTGATGACAGTGGCCTCCCGGCCCCTGCGACCGTCTTGAACATCGTTCATGACAACGGCAACGGCGCCCACACCATTTCTTTCCACAGCAAGTACGACGGGGTGTCCAATCCGGTGACGGTCACGGTCAACGGTGATCTTCCGTACCGCCGCGGCAAGCCCTCCAACTCCGACGGCGAGCTGGTCTCCGACCATTCCTACGCATTGCTGGGTCTGAATCCCTCCGACCAAACGGTCGTGGTGGGTGATCCGGAGGGTGGCCACACCACGCTGGCTTTTGCGACCTTCCAGTCAACGAACATCAACCAGTACATCGCGATACCGACATATCCTTGAGCGGCAGCCCTAAACGGCAGCCATGGCCCGCTCGCCGTTGAAGTATTCGAGCTGCCAGCCGTCGACCGCATGGTGGTGGGCCAGGTTGAGCACGGCGTTGTCGATGCTTTCCAGGGTGCGGCCGACGGCGCGGCTGAGACTCACGCGCAGGAGCGTGCCATGGGCGACGGCCAGGACGCGGCGGCCACGGAACTCCTCGGCCAGCGCCTCAAGCGCGGCCAACCCCCGGCCGGCGGCCTCGTCCTCGCTTTCCGCTCCTCGGAACCCATGAGGAATGCGCAGTGCGTCCAGTTCAGGACCGTCCTGCAGGCCCTCCGCGGGTCCGAAGCTGCGCTCGGCGAGCTCCGGCACGCGCCGGGCCACGCTGAGGCCGAGCCCGGCGGCGATGAGATCGGCGGTTTCAGCGGCACGGCTCAGCGGCGAGGACACGATCGCGTCCCATTCATAGCCGGACAGGACGGCGACGGCGTCGCGAGCCTGACCGCGGCCGACGTCGTTCAGAGGAATGTCGGTGGATCCCTGCAGCCGGCGCTGTGCATTCCAGTCCGTCTGGCCATGGCGGATGAGGGCGAACGTCGTAAAGGTCATGCCTTCCATTCTGCCCTGACGGCAGGCTGGCGATGACAGAGGCGCTGGCCTGGCAGCTCGGGACCCAAACAGCGGAGCCGCCGCGAGCATCCTCGTCATCGGCAAATGCGACAAAGAGCGATCGCAAAACACCGCCACTTCTCATAGTCCCTTGACGCATGGCCAGCACCGGACGCAAAGTTCACACGAGAGTTATTCCGCAGATGGCCGATAACCGTCCGGGCCCAGCCCTCATGCCGCAACAACCGCTGCACGGCGGAGCATATTGCATCCCATGAGCCCCTCCCCGGCCGAGCCGCTTGCGGTCAACAACGGAAGCGCTCCGGTCACCTCTTGGACAGGAGAAGTAAGGATGGATCTCGAGCAACCGCCCCCAGGCCCAAAGACGGTAACTGCGGCCAGGGCCGCCAAAGACGCGGCCCTGGCGTCCAGTTCCGCGTCGCGGAAGAAAGTTTCGTACGGAGCCCAGGACCGCAGAGGACCACTACTGTGGAACTCAGGCCTGGAAAGGCTCACCAACCGAACCCGTCTGCCGGGACAGCCAGCCGATGTGGGCGTGAACCTGTTCTACGAGGACCTTGAGTGGAATCCCCTCTTTGGCCCGGGCGATCCCTCGGGGATCATTCCAAGGGACACAGATCAGGTTCCGCCTGGAAATATGGCTAATGCGGGAGGGCTGATTCTGCCCTGGTGCTCGAATTCTCAGGAGGTCCGCCGGAAGGCCATTGTTGTGTACCGCCTTGGCGAGGACCTGGATACAATCGAAGATCCCCTCCTGTATGTCTTCCAGTATTACTGGGACAACGTGGGGTACTTCTTGCCGGCCACCTTTGGGTCTTTCGACGAGAAGATCTCTATGGGTGAGGGGCCCAGCGCATCCCTCAATGTGGACTTCGTTCTCGGCCCAACAGGAGACCTGGTTGCCAGGGCACGGGCATAGGGGCCTGGCCGGAGCGCGGCCCGGCCGCTGCCAATCACTTTGGGAGCCGGCAAGGGTGTCCGGATACTAAGTCGAGTTGCACGGTGGCACTATCCGGGAGTACCCGACTGTGCGGCGTAGGCAGTGGCCCGGTCGCGTACGTGGTCCACGTACGGATCAGACTGGTTGTAGGAGTAGATCGCGTCGGCCCAGCCGGCGGCGGTGGTCAGGTCACCGCCGTGGGCGCACAGGTACGAGGCGGCACTTAGCGCGGCGTCATCGATGTTAAACGGGTCGGCTGTTCCGTCGCCGTTCCCGTCCCGGCCTGCGAGCAGCCAGGTGGAGGGAATGAACTGCATGGGTCCGACGGCGTGGTCCCACCGGGCGTCACCGTCCAGGGCGCCGGCGTCCGAATCAGGGATCGCGGCGAAGCCGTCGCCATTGAGGCTCGGACCGACAATTGGCCCGCTCACCTGACCTGTGGCGGTCAGGCTGCCGCCGCCGTACGTTCCGTGGCCGGATTCGACGAAGCCCACCGCTGCCACCGTATTCCAGCCGATCCCGCACGTCGGGGCCGATGTGTTGGCCGCACTGGCCGCGGCCACGTAGGCCTGGAGGGCCCGGGCGGGGATGCCGGTCTGCGCGGCGGCATGGGTGAGCCACTCGGCGTCCGCGCTCCGGGTGATGTTCACGGCGGAGGTGATGCCGGCGGACAGCGATTCGAGTTTCGCCTCTGCCCGCGGCGGCGCGGGCAGGGCCACGCGGGTCTCCGCCCCGGAGAACCGGAAGGCCCAAAACAAGAACCCGGTGATGACGAAAAATACGAACAGGCCGAGTACGGCAAGGCGTTTCAGACGGAGCATGGACTAAGCGGGCCGGCCGGGGACGGTACTGACCCGACTGTCCGGCGCGGCACGGAAAGCCGCGCCGGCGCCGGACACGCGGGAGGCCAGGGCCCTAGCCAACGCACTCGACGCAGTAAGCGTGGCCGTTCTTTTCGCGTGCAACCTGGGACCGGTGCCGGACCAGGAAGCAGGAGTAGCAGGTGAATTCGTCCTGCGCCTGCGGGATGACCTGCACGACGAGTTCCTCGGCGACAATTTCCCCGCCCGGGCTGATCGCATCGTCAAAAGCGTCGGCTTCATCCAGTTCTCGGACAACGCTGCGGGCATCCGGGGCGTTGGCGGATTGCAGCGCCTGCAGGGAATTATCCTGCGACTCCTTGACGTCGGATCGGACTTCGTCGTAATCGGTTGCCACGGGGGTGACTCTCATTCCTGTGTTTAGTTCTGACGGGAAGCCAACGTACACCATTGCGCGCGTCGCCGCCTCATGTGAACCAAGTCCTTCAGGCCGAACGGAGTCCCGGGACCTCGTCGGCCGGCACCGGCGCGGGGTCCTGGGACCCCGCCGGGCCCGGGCCCGCCGGACTGCTGCGGGCGGCCGAGACGACGGTGTTGGCCGGCCGGGGCAGCCCGTAGTGTTCGCGGAGCGTCCGTCCACTGTATGCGCGCCGGAAGAGTCCGCGGTCCCGCAGGATCGGGATGACGTGGTCCACGAAGGCGTCCAGGCCGGACGGAAGCACGGGGGGCATGATGTTGAAGCCGTCCGCCGCCCCGGCCACAAACCATTCCTCGATCGCGTCGGCCACCTGCTCAGGTGCGCCAGAGAAAGTACGGTGGCCGCGGCCGCCGCCGAGCCTGCCGATGAGCTGGCGCACGGTCAGCCGTTCCCGCCGGGCGAGGTCCACGATCAGCGTGTACCTGCTCTTGGCCCCTTCGATCTCGTCCTCGGAGGGCAGGTCGTCCGGCAGCTCGGCGTCGAGGGCCAGGGATGCTGCGGGGACCCGCAGCACCCCGGCGAGCTGCCTTCTGGCGTGCACCGGGTGGATCAGCTCGTCGAGGTCTTGCTCCAGCCGCCGCGCCTCGGCCTCGGTTGAGCCGATGACGGGAACGATGCCCGGGAGCACCTTGATCGTTCCCGGGTCACGGCCGGCGGCGGCGGTTCGCCGCTTCAGGTCGGCGTAGAAGCGCTGTGCGTCGGGCAGCGTCTGCTGGGCCGTGAACACCGCTTCGGCGTAGCGGGCGGCGAAGTCCTTGCCGTCCTCCGAGGAGCCGGCCTGGACAATTACCGGGTGGCCCTGGGCGGAGCGTGGCACGTCCAGCGGCCCCTGGACGCTGAAGTACGTGCCGGCGTGGTTGACCGGGTGGACCCGGGTGTTGTCGCCCCAGGTCCCGGCTTCCTTGTCGCCGAGGGCGGCGTCGTCCTCCCAGCTGTCCCAGAGCTTGCGGGCCACGTCGAGGAATTCCGCGGCCCGCTCGTACCGCAACGCGTGGGCCGGCTGGTCCCGCAGGGAGAAGTTCCTCGCGGCGGCGTCTCCGGCGGTGGTGACCACGTTCCACCCGGTCCTGCCGCCGCTGATGTGGTCCACGGAGGCAAACCGGCGGGCCAGGTTGTAGGGGTCGTTGTAGGTGGTGGACGCCGTGGCGATCAGCCCGATGCGGTCGGTGACGGCGGCGATGGCGGCGAGCAGGACGGTCGGCTCGAGTGTGCCGTAGGGCCGCTGGCCGACGTCGCCGTGAAGCACCGGTGAGTCCGCGAAGAAGATCGAATCGAACGTCCCGCGTTCCGCCGTTTGGGCCAGCCGCTGGAAATGCGCGACGTCCGTCCCGGCGAAACTGTCGCTTTCCGGCAGCCGCCACGAGGCCTCGTGGTGACCGGTGCTCATCAGGAACGCGTTCAGGTGCAGCTGCCGTGCCCCGCTCACAGCTGAACTCCGGGAACGCCGGCGCGCAGTTCGACCGTCTCGGAATAGACGGAGGAGTCGCCCTGGATGGACGTGCTGCTGCGTCCGTCGACGCCGCGGGGTACGTCGCCGGCCACCGTGACCCGGTTCAGCTGCCGGGGCTGGCCGTCGTAGTTGTCCGGGGCGTAGTGCTGGGTGATGCGGTTGTCGAACAGCACCAGCTGGTCCGGTTCCCAGTTGACGCGGACCACGTTCTCGGGGCGGGTGACGTAGGCCTGGAGCAGCCGCAGGATGTCCTTGGATTCGGTGTTGGACAGTCCCACGATGCGCAGCCTTTGGGCGAAGCCGCCGATGAAGAGGCCGCGCTCCCCGGTCAGTGGGTGGACCCGGACCACGGGGTGGGCAGTCTCGAAGTGGATCCGGGTGAATTCCTTCCGCCGCTCACCGGCGCTGGCGTGCTCGAGGTTTTTCGGCACGGAGTAGTCGTAATCATTGGTGTGGATGGCCCACAGGGTGTCGGCGAAGTTCCGCAGCTCGTCCGGCAGATCGGCGTAGGCTCCGGCGGCCGAGGCGATCAGGGTCTCGCCGCCGTAGGCCGGCAAGGTGATGCTGCGCAGGGTGGAGGCCTGCGGCGGGTTTACGACGAACGTGACGTCGGTGTGCCAGTTGTTCGCGCTGCCGTTTTCGCTGTCCACCGGCAGGACGGCAGGTTTGCCCTCGACGGAGGCCACCGTGGGGTGGGCCTGGGTGAGTGGGCCGAAGCGGGCGGCGAAGCGGACCTGGGCTTCGTCGTCGTGGACGTTGGCTTCGCGGAAGACCAGGGCCTTGTGCGTGTTCAGGGCTTCACGGATCTGGCCGATTGTGGCGTCGCTGAGGTCGCTGCTGAGGTCCAGGCCGCGGATCTCGGCACCGATGCGGGCGCTGAGTTTCCGGAATTCGAGGCGCGTTTGGGTGGTTATTGACATGGTTGACTCCTTTGGTCTGCGGGGGTTAGTTCGACTGGGATCCGACGGCGGTCCGCCACCGGGAGAAGTGCCGTTCGACGGCGACCAGCAGGTAGTTGACCAGCAGGCCGAGCAGCGAGACGGTGAGGATTCCGGCATACATGTCCGGGATCAGGAAACTGGACTGGGCGTTGACGATCAGGTACCCGAGGCCCGCCTTGGCACCGACCATCTCCGCCGCAATGAGTACCAGGATCGAGGACGTTCCGGCCATCCGGATTCCGGTGAAAATGGTCGGCACCGCCGAGGGAAGGATGACCTTCAGGAACAGCCGGAAGTTGGAGAGTCCCAGCGAGCGGGCGGCCCGGACGAGCAGCGGGTCGACAGTCCTGACGCCGGCGATGGTGTTCAGCAGCACGGGGAAGAACGCGGCGTAAGCCACGATGCTGATTTTGGAGGTCTCCCCGATCCCCAGCAGGAGGGTGAAGACCGGGAGCAGCGCCAGCGCCGCGGTGTTCCGGAAGACCTCCAGCAGTGGGTTGAGGAACCGGTCAAGGGACCGGTACCAGGCGACCAGCAGGCCAAGGGCGACGGCGAAGACGACGGCGATGCCGAAGCCGCTGGCGGAGCGGGTCAGGCTGGCTGCCAGATGGTTCTGCAGTTGGCCCTTGGCGATGAGTGATCCCAGTGCCCGCAGGACCTCGTGCAGCGGCGGGAGGAAGACCCTGGTCGAGGCCGTGGCGAGGTAGGTTGGGCCCAGTTCCCAGAGCAGGAGGAACAGCACAATAGCGCCCGAGGCCCAGATCCCGCGCCCGGCCCTGCGGGCTCCGGAACGGGCCACAGCGGGAAGGCGTCGGGTTGCGGCGGGCTGTGGGGGCCGCCCGGTAGCGGCTGTAGCGGGTGCAGTCAGGTCTTTGGTCAGTGTTGGGGCGGTCATCAGGCGGCCCTTCCCTTGCTGAGCTGTCCCTTGCTGGGCTGTCTCTTGCTGAGCTGCGGTGCCTCGTCGGGCGCGGACCCGTCGGGCCGGATCTTGGCATGCCCGGCTTCCTGGGCTTTCCGGACCTCGTCGTGCAGCAGCGACCAGACTTTGTGGCGGTGTTCGATGAAGACGGCGTCGGAGCGGACGTCCCGGTCGCCGCTCCGCTCCCCCAGGTCAATGTCGACAATCTGCTTGAGCCGGCCGGGTCGGGAGCTGAGCACGGCGACCCGCTGGCCCAGGTACACAGCCTCGTCGATGCCGTGGGTGATGAAGATGATGGTCTTGCCCGTGGAGCGCCAGATGCGCAGGAGTTCCTCCTGGAGCTGTTCCCGGGTCTGGGCATCCAGCGCTGCGAACGGTTCATCCATGAGCAGGACGTCCGGCTCGTACGCGAGGCTCCGGGCGATGGCAACCCGCTGCTTCATGCCGCCGGAAAGCTCATGGGGATACCGGTCCTCGAAACCGGAGAGGCCGACGAGCTCAAGGTAGTGGCGGGCCGTGTCGGCACGGTCCCTCCGGCTCAGGCGGCGCCCGTCGCTGCCGGTTCCTTCGAGGCCGAAGGCGACGTTGGCGGCCGCGGTGCGCCATGGGAAAAGGGCGTACTGCTGGAAGACGACTGCACGGTCGCGGCCGGGCCCGGTCACCTCCTTGCCGTCCACGAGCACCTGGCCGGCGTCCGGCCGGGTGAGCCCGGCGAGGAGGTCCAGGAGGGTGGTTTTGCCGGAGCCGCTCGGCCCGACCAGAGTAATGAACTCGCCCGCGGCGACGTCCAGGGTGATGCCCTCCAGCGCCGTCAGGGTGGAGCCCTCGGGCTGGTCCTTGCTGGGCCGGACGGTGAACTGTTTCCCGACGTTGCGGAGGCTGATTTTCGGCGTCGGTCCGGCACCGCGGGTCATGATGCCGCCCCGTTCAGCAGTCCGTTGAAATCGTTGGTGTAGTACTTGGACGGGGTGATCCCGCCGCTGACGATGCCGGTGTCGTTCAGCCATGCTGACCAGCGGGTGAAGTCCTGGTCGCTGATGGCCCCCTTGGACGGGACTCCGACGCTCTTCCAGTACTTCAACGCCGCGGTGCTTTCGGAGCGCTGACGTTTGTTGATGATGTTCGTAAACCGCGCGATCACCTCGTCGCGGGGGGTGGTGCGTTCCCATTCGATGGCCTTGGCCACACCGGTGGTGAAGATCTTCGTGGTTTCCGGGTTTTTCTCGATGAAGTCCTTGCGCAGGACGTACTGGCCGCCGGCGAAGGTTCCAAAGAGTTCGAAGTCGCTGAACAGGGACCGCAGGCCGCCCGTGGCGACAGCGTTGTCCTGCAGCACTCCGCCGAGCGCCCCGACGTCGACCTGGCCGCGGCGGATGGCCTCCTCGGTGTCGTTGGGCGGAACGACGACGAGCTGTACCTGCCGGATTTCCTCCTGCGACAGTCCGTTCTTCTTCAGGTAGCTGTTGATCACGGCGTCCGCATGGGCGCCCAGGGTGTTGACGGCGACTTTCTTGCCGATCAGATCCCGCGGCGTCCGGATCGGGCTGTCCTGGGTGACGTAGAAGCCGTTGAACGTCTTCTCGTCCTCGCCGTAGTAGTTGATCACCGCAGTGACCGGCGCGCCGGCTTCGATGAGCTTGACCACGGCGCCGGAGAAGGCGCCGCCGAAGTCGGTGGCTCCTGTCGCGGCTGATTGGATGCTCGCCGGCCCGCTGGTGGTGTTGCCCACCCAGTTCAGCTTGACGTCGCCGAGGTAGCCGAGGTCCTCGGCCAGCTCCGGCAGGCTCACGTTGTTGGCCGAGCCCTCGTAGCGGAGTTCGGTCACTTCGGGTGCCCCGGGGGTATTTCCGGCAGGGGACTGGGCGCTCGCAGGGCCGCCGCAACCGGAGACCACCAGCGAGACCGCCACGGCGGCAGCAACGCCCAAGGTGGAGAAAAGTCCTGCGGGTAAGTGTCGGTTTTTCATAGCGGATTCTTTCTGGATTCGATGGTGCGGCCCGGGGCTACCGGACCGTGCCCACCATCAGAGCAGAGTCGAATCCGTTCCGCAGGTGCCTCGACACCCGAGGAAACCGCGCGTAATCCGGCGACGAAAACAGCCATGGACGCACCCCCGGTACCCGATCGGACGCAGCGGGAAGCAGTCCGTAACAGGGCAAGACTCACGCGGTCATTTGCGCCCATCCTGGGACACACCCGCGCCCCACCGGACCGGCACTGTGAAGTTTTGGTGACGCCCGGCGACGGCGTGTGAAAGGGCCGTCGCCGCGCCACTGTCGTGCAGGGGGCGAAAGATTCCTGCAGATGTGGCCGAATGTTGCGGGCCAGGCGCGGTACCGGCGGTCAGGGCCCAGTACGACCAGGCGCACAACAGGACGAGCAACAGCAGGACGAACAAAGGCGTGTCCGCCGCTGCTGTGAAGCTGCGGCGAACACGCCTTGAGCATCGGGCCGAGCCGCTGCTTACATTCCGGGGATCTGCTGCGCCTCGTGAACCTCGATTTCGCAGCCGCCGGCATGTTCAGGTGCGGATGCACCTTGGCCAGTTCCACGGCCGCATCAAGGCTGTCGGCTTCGATGATGCTGTATCCGGCGACGTCACGCTGGCTCGGCGCAGTGGCTCCACCGGCGGAAACGCGGACACCGTTGGCCAGGGGCGTTCCAAAGTCGATCAGGCCGTTGCCGACCTTGGCGGCCCAGTTGTTCCACTGTTCCATGGCGGCTGCCATGTCCTCCGGCGCGGGCGGCGCGGCCTCGGCGGGGGTCATCGGGGCGTGGTAGATGAAGACGAACTTGGTCATGTTGCTCCTGCTTTCCTAGCGGTCTGGACGGGCTTAGGTTGGAAAACTTCAGACGGCGACGGGCCGGCCGGTGAATGCGATCAGGCGCTCCAGGTTGCTCGCAGTCTCCGCGACCGGCTGGACAGCGGCGAAGCCTCGGCGGAGCCGAGGTGGTCGATCGGGTCCGGGGCAGCCGACCATGCGTCCGGACCGGCGCCGTCCGGGGAGGAGGTCTCGGCGATCAGGCGGTCAAGGTAGTGGCTCGATCTCCTGGAATGTGCCGGCGGCGTGGTGGCCGGGAGTGACGGTCCAGCGGTAGTCGCCGCCAATCCGAAGGACAACCCGGGCAGCCACCGTTTGCCAGCGGCGCAGCCGTTCCGGCTCGGTGATGAGCGCAAAGGCCTCGTCGGCGCCGACGGGCAGGTGAATGGTCTTATCGAACGTTATGAGAGTGGTCCCTTGTCTTGAGGCGAAGTATCGGAATTGATCGTGTGATGTTGCGGAGGCCGGTGGCGTTGGGCGGCCAATGCGGACGCATCTGATGCCAGCAGGTCCAGTTCGTAGGTCCAGAACTGTTCGACAAGGTCACGCAGCCGGCCCATGCCCCCTGAGTCGAGTCGGTAGTACCTGTTCCGGCCCTCTTTGCGGGCAGCCACCAGGCCGGCCTGTTATCGGAGTGGTTTGTCAGGGCGCTATGGCGCGTACCGGGTTAAAGAGTTGCCGGTAACCGGGACGGGGAATCCCCGGGTGCAGCGGCTAAAGGCCCCGGTGGTGCTCGATGAGCCATCGCGCCATCTGCTGGGCGCGCTTGGAGGCGAGCGCGTCCCCTTCGGTGGCCGAAATGATGGAGCCTTTCATCAGGATGTGCCAGGACCGGGCAAATTCCTCGGGGCGGTCCAGCCCGGCTTCCTCGGCCAGTGCCTGGATGTGCCCACGGATGCGGCTGAGGTAATCGATGCTCGCCTTGCCCAGCGGGTGCCCGGCGCCCATTTCCAGCAGCACATTGATAAATGAGCACGCCTCGAAATCCTCGCGCTGGAACCAGTCACCGAACACGTCAAAGACGGCGAGCAGCTTCTCCTCGGGGGTGTTGCCCCGCCGGCTGGCCTCGGCCACGATCAGGTCCACGGTCCACACCTGGTCGCGGAGTTCCAGGAAGGCCAGCACCAGGGCGTCCTTGGACGGAAAGTGCCGGTAGAAGGTTGCCTTGGATACCCCTGAATTGCTGATCAGCTCATTGACCCCTACGTCGCGGATGCCGCGGCGGGAGAATAACTCGTAAGCAGTGGCGAGGATACGGTCCACCGGCTCGTCGCGTCCGGCCATGGCTGTGGCGGGCAGCAGCATAGGACCCTCGGCGTCGTTGACAGTCATGATGAAAAAATTTTACACCGGACCGAGGCGAACAGACCGGTCTGCCTCGGAGTGTGCTATCAGTCTCCGCCGGATTCACCCCGGCGCTTTCGGCTAACACGACGCTGGCACGCCGCCGGCACGACGCCGGTGGGCCGGCCGAGGGCCCGCCCGGCGCCTTACCCCCAGCTAGGGATGCAGAACCCGGTCGCCATCGCGGCGTTGTGAGAAACGACCGTCCAATGCGTGGACGAAGCTGCGGAGGGTCGCGGATTCGTGCGTGCTGTTGGCCAGCCGGACGATGGCCGAAGCCGTGTGGGACAACTTGATGTTGTGGTGCTGGCTGTAGGCGGAAAGCCGATCGAAGGCGTCGTCCGAACCGATATGGAGTATTCCCATCAGGATGCCCTTGGCCTGTTCGATAAGGCCTCGGGTGCCGATGGCTCCGGCGACGGCCTCGCGGGCGGACCGGTCCGTTTCAAGTTGAACTGTCCTGGTGAGGTCCAGGATGAACCCGTCGACGAACAACAGCTTCCCGTCACTGTCCAGCACTCCCTCCCCCGCCGTCAGGACGCGGCGTTCACGCCGGCGCGCGTCGAATAGACGGTGATAATTGGCGAAAAAACCTCCGCCACGGCACACATCCTCAAAGATTTCCCTGCACTGCTTCCGGTCGTCAGGATGCACGTGCTGCATAAGAACACCCACAGTGGGCACCACCTCGCCGCGGTGATAGCCGTGGATCTGGTAAATCTGCTCGGACCACTGCAGCTCCCCCGAGGCCACATCGTAGCGAAAGGTCCCGGCGAGGCAGTCCTCGGGGGCCAGCGCGCTGGAATAGGCCTGCAACGCCTTCAACTCCGTCATGGCCTGGCCTGCCTGCCCGGCCCGCCGGCGGGCGCCCTGCCCCGGGACACGGTCAGCACGAGCTGAGCCCAACCTGCGCAGTCCGCGTCTCCAGTGCCTGCCGCCACCGCACGATCAGCCGCTGGTTCCGGGTCCCTGCGAGTCGGCCCAAGAAGCGCGCTGCGGACGGGATGCGGAGGCGCGGCGGCCCTTCAGGAGACCTGGGCGCCCCGCCACGGGCCGGTCTCGCCCGGGCGCGCTGGCCCTTCACCTGCGCCTCGTGAACTCCGCGCCTCTGCGCGCTGGGGTCCACGGGAATGCCCTCGGCCACGGACTGGAGCAGCGCGTCATCCCGCGGTGCCGAAATTTCCGAGACCAGCCCCATACCGGCATACTCCCGTACTGCTGCGATCCCGGCCACCGCCGCCGGCAGGTCTGGAAAGGGCCTGGAGAGGGCCATGACGGTCCCGTCCGGGGCCGTAAGTCGAAATCGGTAGGACGTTTCGGAATCGGTGAACAGTTCGAACATGCCTGTCATAGAACCCTCCTGGAAGCCGGGACCCGAAGGTTCCCGGCGACGCCGTTGTCACCGGGAACAGCCTGATTCCACCCGAACGATGCCAGTCACTTGTACCGGCCGAATCGAATTGATGAATTCATGAAAGTCTGAACTATGCAACTCACCTGCGCAAGAGGTACCACCCTGTCCGGCGGCGGCGACGACACTGCAGCGGTCCGGCGCTACGATATGTAAGCGGGCTGACCAAATCATGGGTGTGCAAGACAGACTTTTCTGTCTTGCTTGTGCTAGTTTTCCTGTCGCCGGGGTCTGCACAGACGCGCGGTTCAGAATAGTTGAATGTGAAGGAGGGAGGCCCCGATGCCGGATGATCTTCCTGCAAGTCCGGTCCAGACCGATGTGAAGGCAGAACTGTTCAAGGCCATGGGCCACCCTGCCCGAATCCAGTTGCTGGAAATGCTCGCCGACGGACCAGTTGCCGTAAGCCGGCTGCGCGACAACACGGGCCTTGAGCCGTCGAACCTCTCCCAACATTTGAGCATTCTCCGCCGCCAGCGCCTGATTGTCCCCTCACGGCGCGAGGGCAGGTTGTTCTATGAACTGGCCAGCCCTGAGGTTAATGTCCTGCTCGCGGCCGCCCGATCCCTGCTCGGATCTCTCCTGGTCACCACCCGGATGATCCTGAGCCCCATGGCTGAAGAGCCTGAAGAAGCAATCCGCTAAATACCGGCGCACGACGGACTATGGACAACATCGATCGACCGGCCTGGACGCGTCCGGACTAAAACCTGTAGGAGTAGCAATGGCTCACGCCGAGAACGAGACCACCATCAACCGATCTCCGGAGGACGTCTATGCGTTCCTCGCGGATGGGCTGAATAACCGCGCATGGCGCTCCGGGGTTCAGGACATAACACTGAAGAGTGGAACACCCGGGGACCTCGGTGCCGTGTACAGCCAGACTCTCTCGGGCCCCGGGGGCCGGCCGATCGTCGGGGACTACGAAATCACCGCGGCGGACCCCGGAAAGCTCCTGGGCTTCCAGGTGGTGGCCGGTCCGGCCCGTCCGGCCGGTGCGTACCGGCTCAGTGAAGCGCCGGGCGGAACGACTGTTCGTTTCAGCCTGGACCTGGAGCCCAAGGGACTCATGAAGCTCGTGGGCCCGGTGCTTGTCCGCACCATGAATGCCGAGGTCGCTCAGTTGACCAATCTCAAAAACGTTCTCGAATCCGCCTAGATGAAGGCGCAGGGCGTTCATTCTTGAGTGTGACCCGTCCGTAGCTGAAGCCATCAAGTGGCAAGCACGAACACCTCCCCCTGATGTTCCACCAGGGCGCATCAAACCAGAATGATGCGCGGCTTCTGGAAGGTAACGGTGAAGAAAGGACCATCGTCATGGCTCGCATTTTCATCACCGGCTCCACCGACGGACTTGGCCTCGCCACCGCCCGGACGCTCCTGAACGGCGGCGACGAGGTCCTGCTGCACGCCCGCTCCAGGGAACGCGCCGCCTCCCTCGATGAACTCGCGCCGCTTGCCATCGGCATCGTGATCGGTGACCTCAGCAGGGCCTCCGAAACCCGGGAACTGGCGGCGCAGGTGAACGCTTACGGGCGGATGGACGCCGTCATCCATAACGCAGGCGTCTACCTCTCGCCGGGGCGAGTCGCGACCCCGGAGGGAAACTCCCGCACCCTGGCCGTCAACGTTCTGGCGCCCTACATTCTCACCGCGCTGATCGAGCGGCCGCACCGGCTGATCTACCTCAGCAGCGGGATGCACCGCGCGGCCAGCAGCAACCTCCAGGACATCGATTGGACCCGACGGCGCTGGGACTCCAGCGCGGCCTACTCCGAGAGCAAGCTCTACGTTTCCGCGCTCTCCGCTGCCGTCGCCCGGCAGTGGACCGACGTGCTCAGCAACTCCGTTGACCCCGGCTGGGTGCCCACCAAGATGGGCGGCGCCGGCGCCCCCGACGACCTCGCCATGGGCCAGGACACCCAGGGCTGGCTCGCCGTCAGCCCTGACCCCGCCGTCCAGGTCTCCGGAATGTACTGGCATCACCGCCGGCTGCGGAAGCCGGCTCCGGAGGTCACCGACGCTGATTTCCAGGACAAGCTCACCGACAAACTCGCCGAACTCACCGGCATCACGCTCTTCTGAAGCGAAGCATCGAACCGGCCCCACCGGCACCCACGGGTAGGTAGTCCCGGCCGGCGGGTCAGGTGACGCAAAGTATCCCCCAGCCCGTCCCTATCGTGAGCTCCACTTGTCGGCTTAGGCTGGTCGCATTCTATGAACGCAGTTGAGCATCGAACACCGCCGGCATCTGGAAGTCCGGCAGCTGGTTCGAGGGGGCCGGAAGGAGGCCGGGATGACGCCGGCGGACAGGGCGTGGACACCCGAGGATCAGGGCTGGCTCCGGGAAAACCTGCGTGAGGCCATCGACCATCTGGTGGAGATGGGGTACACGGTGCGTGGGGGGCAAGGCGAAGATCCGGAACTGATTCACCCGGGCGGCTCGGCCGTGCAGACGTGGCGGGAAGACTACCCCTACGAGCAACGGATGTCCCGCGAAGAGTACGAGCTGGAGAAATACCGGCTGCAGGTTGAACTGCTGAAGTTCCAGTACTGGGGCCAGGACCAGGACCTCCGGCACGTGATCGTCTTCGAGGGCCGGGATGCGGCCGGCAAGGGCGGAACTATCAAGCGGTTCACTGAGCACCTGAATCCCCGCTCGGCCCGGGCAGTGGCATTGAGTAAACCCTCTGACCGTGAACTGGGCCAGTGGTATTTCCAGCGCTACATCCAGCACCTGCCCACGGCCGGGGAGATCGTGATGTTCGACCGCTCCTGGTACAACCGTGCAAATGTGGAGCGGGTCATGGGCTTCTGCACGGAGCAGGAGTTCGACACCTTTATGGTTCAGGCCCCGCTCTTCGAGCGGATGCTGGTGGACTCCGGGATCCACCTGACCAAGTTCTGGTTCTCGGTGACGCGCCACGAGCAGCGCACCCGTTTTGCGATCCGGCAGATCGACCCGGTGCGGCGCTGGAAACTCTCGCCCATCGATCTCGCCTCCCTGGACCGGTGGGAGGAGTACACGGCCGCCAAGGAGGAGACGTTCCTGCGGACCGACACGGACCATGCGCCGTGGATCACCATCAAGTTCAATGACAAGAAGCGGGGTCGGATCAACGCCATGCGCTACTTCCTCAACCAGTTCGACTACGAGGACAAGGACACATCCGTGGTCCACAGCCCCGACCGGCTGATCGTGCGCCGCGGCCGCGAAGCCGCCGGCGACTAGCGGCCGGCTCGCGGTCGGCGTATGCGCGATCGCACGGATGCGTCGCGCTCACGGTGGGATCCCAGCAGAAGATGGCAACATGGGGACATGACTCCTGCACACGGTTCTTCCGGCCTTTTCCGGCGTCCCCAGCCCATCAAACCCAAGGCGGGTCAAGAATCGGTGTGGGACTACCCGCGGCCGCCGAGGGTCGAGCCCCGATCCGAACGGGTTACCGTGCGGCTTGGCGGGCAGGTGATTGCCGACACCACCGATGCAGTGCGCGTCCTGGAGACAAGTCACCCGCCTGTCTACTACTTGCCGTTGGACTCATTCCCTGCCGGTGTACTCATCCCGGTCGGGGGCATCAGCTTCTGCGAGTTCAAGGGAGAAGCGCACTACTTCGACGTCGTTGCCGGCGGCGTCGTCGTTCCCCGTGGCGGGTGGACCTACCCCGAACCCACCCGGGGTTTCGGGGCGCTCAGCACCCGAGTGGCCCTCTACCCGGCTCACATGGACTCCTGCCAAGTCAACGGCGAGCAGGTGACCTTCCAGGAAGGTGACTTCTACGGCGGTTGGATCACCACGCAGATCGTCGGTCCTTTCAAGGGCGGCCCGGGCACGGCCGGGTGGTGAGCACTTCGCGCTTACGCCGGCAAGACTTGCTGACTGTGCGTGTGGCGACTCAGCCGGTGCCCGCTCTGGCGGCTTGATGCCCGTTGTGCCCCGCCTTGCCGGCGTGATAGCTTTCCGGTGATCGTGATCAATCTTCAGGAGGTGGGACCCATGAACGCAGTATCCGTAATGGGCGCTCCCCCGAAGTCCACGGTCGCGCGACTGAAGTAGTCGTCTCCGGGAGTGCCGCAAGGCAAATTCGCGAAAGGCGACTCCCATGAAAACAACACCCTCTTCAACTCCGCGCATCCGTTCGACGACCACTTCCGGCGCCATTGCAGTGACGCGGACACCACAGCCCGGAAATTGGCCCGTTTGCGGCCAACAGGCCGACGCCGCACGACAGAGCGGCAACTCACACAAGCGGGCCTTGGTGCTCGCCGGCGCCGGAGCGGCAGGCAATGCGTGGGAGCTCGGTCTCATCGCCGGCCTGTCCGAGGCCGGCATCGATGTCACCGAGGCCGATCTCATCATCGGGACATCGGCAGGATCGACAGTGGCTGCCCAGATCACCAGCGGGACACGGCCGGCCGAACTGTATGCCGCCATCCAAGCCGAAGTGCCTCGGCCACAAGCCGGCCGCTCCGGACCGGACAGGGGTCGCGCTGCGAATTTCTCGGGACAAACCTACCTGGAGTGGTCCAACGGAATCATTGGTTCTGCTGCGGATGCCTCCGACATGCGCCGCAGGATGGGCGCCGCGGCACTCAAGATGGAAGCTTCCGACGGCTCTGCCCAGCTGCGCTGGCGCGACATCGTCGCGGCCCGGCTTCCCAGCCGGCACTGGCCGCAACAGCCCGTGCTGATCACGGCTGTTGATGCGGATACCGGGGACCCGGTCGTGTTCGACCGCCACAGCGGAATCGATCTGGTGGACGCCGTCGCCGCCAGCACCAGCAACGGCTACCGCATCGGCGGGAGCCGGTACATCAACGGCGGCTATCGACGCAGTGAGAACGCGGACCTGGCCGCTGGATACGGGCGGGTGCTGGTGCTGTCACCCTTCGGCGGCAGGACGCGGATGCCGCTCGAGTGGGGCATGGATCTCGCCGCCCAAATCGACGAACTGCGCGCCGGGGGCAGCAGGGTCCAAACAGTCTTCCCGGATAGCGCCGCCGAGCACATGTTCGGCGCCAACGCGATGGATCTGTCCCTGCGTCCGCCTGCGGCTCGAGCTGGTTACAGCCAGGGCAGAGCCCTCGCGGAACTGGTCGCCGAAATCTGGCGGTGATGGCTGAAACCACTCGGCATTCGACTGTTACGGCGCGAGAGTCCAGGGGTCTCCGTGCGAGGCGCGGTGCCATGCCTGCCGCGGGCCGCCCGTTTCGTGCGCGACATCTGTCAGCCAGATCGTGCTGTCCGGGGCCCATCCGGCGATGACCGTCGCCGTTTCGGCGTCGACCTGTAGTGGGCGCGTCGCGCCGTTGAGGTAACCCAGGACGGAGAGGTGCGCGGCGTCCCACTCCCCTGCCACTTGTTCCCAATCCGGGATGACCCATCGGCCGTCGCGTCCGGTCAGGCGGAACCAGTCGTGTCGCCGGGATGCAGTGACCTCTACTGGGAACCTGCGGCACAGCGTTATCCAGTCTTCTGCTGTGCCGATCTCAAGAGTCCGGCCCGCTCCCCGAACCGGAACCGTGGTCGCCTGCTCCCACCCCAGGGAATCTTCCACGAGGCTCAGTGCGGCCGGGACCTGCCCAACGGTGTGGAGCAGCCCGTGCGGGATCGACCACCAAGTTCCTGACCAGTTGGCGCGAGGGTCGCCCGGGCGTTCGCGCGCGGCCCGCAGTTCCCCGGCTCGTTCGTCTCGGCCCCACCCAGCCAGTGTTTGTCGCGGATTCTTCGGCAGCGGTGCCTGGCCGTTTGTCGATCGCAAGTCGATGGCCCACTGCTCCGCCCGGCGAGGCTGCCAGAACCACTGGCTGTCGGGCAGCGCCATGACCTGTTCCGCGACGGGCGACAGGGCCGCCGTCACACTCGGGAGATCCGCGAGCACGTCCTCTCCATCGGGTGCCTGCCAGTACCTTGCCGTGTCCACTGACCGCTCGAGGGCCGCCTGCACCAGGTCGCTGTCAAGTTCGGTGAAGTCCAGGGAGGCGAGCCTGGCAGCCAGCTGTTCTGGTGACGCGGCAAAGGCCGGCGTCGCTGCCTCCCGGGAGGCAGCAGCGCTCAGCAGGACCCGCGAGGTCCCCGGTCCACCATCAAGTTCGTATCCCAACCAGAAGACCGCCGTTTTGACCTCCGGATCCAGCTGCATCGCCAGTTCGAGGCACAGACGGCGCCCTCGGGGCCCCCGCAGAAATACGTCCACACTTGGCGTCATCAAATCATCCTCCCACCGGAGCGCAGCTTTACCCGGAGCGGTCCCGGGTGCCGTCGATGATGGCGGGTATCGCCGCGACGCGTTCTACCATAGCGGGATGGACACCACGGTTAGCGGAGTGCCTGTGCATTACGCCGAGTTCGGCAGCGGCACGCCGGTTCTCGCTCTCCACGGCGCCGGTGTGGATCATCGCGAGATCGCCAGTGCCCTTGAACCGATTTTCGACGACGTGCCTGGCTACCGGCGCCTGTATCCGGACCTGCCCGGGATGGGCCGGACCCCGGCGCCCGAGACGATCACGAGCAATGACGACGTCGTGGACATTCTGCTCGGCCTGATCGCCAGCACTATTGGTGATGAACCGTTTCTCATCGTGGGTCAGTCCTACGGCGGCTACCTGGCCCGTGCGATTGCGAATCTGCGACCTGATCAGGCCGTCGGGCTGGCGCTGATCTGCCCTGTTGGCCCGCAGACGCGCGACGTGCCTCAGCACGAGGTCCTCGTTTCGTCGGTCGATCTGACCGGTGCACTCGACTCGGATCTCGAGGCCACTTACCGCAGCTACTTCGTTGTGCAGACGCCTGAAACGCTGCGCCGGTTCCAGGAGTATGTGGCTCCCGCAACGTCCCTGGCTGACGAGTCGAGCCTGATGCGGATCTTTTCGCACTGGGAATTGCGGGATCGGCCGGAAGCCGCGAAAGCCTATCCTCATCCGGTGTTGGTCGTTGCCGGGCGACAGGATGCCACCGCCGGGCACACAGGACCCTCGGAGCTGATCCTGCACTACCCACGCGCTACGTTGGCCGTCCTCGACCGCGCCGGCCACGCCTTGATCCATGAGCAACCCAACGTCGTGCGAGCCCTTGTCGCCGACTGGCTCATGCGCGTGCGCGAGGCATCAGACGACAAAACCTAGTGGGTAGTGGCGCCCGCACGCGGACGGAATCCCTGTGTCATGGCTCCGCCGAACAAAGGCAAGACGATCCGTCCGCGGCGCCCAACCGGCGTCATGCAATGCCCGGCAAGCAGCAAACCATCGCGACGGATTGCAGTCGGGCTGCCAGCGAAAGGACAATGGTGCCCATGACCGTCGTGACCCTCCTGGCCTTTGCCGGGCTGTGCCTGCTGCTTTCCGTCACCCCCGGCCCGGATACCTTCCTGGTGCTGAGGATCTCGCTGCAAAGTGCCGGGGCCGGCCTGGCGGCGGCGCTGGGCTCAGCTCTGGCATCCCTGGTCTGGGCCGCGCTGGTGGGAGTGGGGCTCGCCGCCGTGCTGGAGGACTCGGCGGAAGTGTTCCGTTGGCTGAAGATCGCAGGCGGGTTGTACTTGCTGTATCTGGGAATCTCGTCGCTGATCCGGGCGCGCCGCACAACTGCCTCCCCGGCGGCCGGGCACGCTCCCCGGCGGAGCTACAGCCGAAGGACCGGCTTCGGTGCCGGCGCGTTCTCCACACTGCTCAACCCCAAGGTCGGCCTGTTCTACCTCGCCGTCGTGCCGCAGTTCATTCCACACGGCGGCAACACCCTGGACACCGCCATGGTGCTCGGTGCCATCGAGAGCGCCATTGGATTCCTCTACCTGGCGGCTGTAGCCGTCGCGGCAGCGAAGGCAATGGCCTGGCTGCAGCGCCCCCGGGTCAGCAGTTGGCTCGAACGCGGCAGCAGCGGCATGATCGCCGCGCTCGGCCTGGGCGTACTGGCATCCAGCACCAGCTCGTAGCGGCGCGCCGGACCTCGACGGACAGGTGCACTCCCTATCCGGCAGAAAGCCAACCCACTCAAGAGCCGAGCTGGTTATCCGTCTCCCTCCTCTGGACCTTCAGTTGGCACATTGACTCCGCGAATTTCACGAAAACGGCGGCCGGTCCTGAAGAGGACCGACCGCCGCCGAATGAAGATCGGGGTTGCATCAGGCCTTGGCCTTTCGCTTCACCCAGCCCCATACAGCCGTAGCCACCAGGAGCACCAGGCCGATGATGGCCAACCAGAGCAGGCCCTTCACGGCGAAGCCCAGGATCGAAAGAATAAGCCAAATAATAAGTAGTGTGATTATTAGTCCCATACGGAAAGCCTAAGCCACCCAGGTGGCTGTTTCCGAACGATCAGTGATCGTGGCGGAAGATGGCCACGGCTTCGCGGACCGCGTAGTAGACGATGACCATACCGGTCACGGGGTCGGCCCACCACCAACCGGCAAAGGTGTCCAGCAAGATGCCGGCCAGCACGGCGGCTGCCAGAAGACCGTCGATAAACGTCACCTTGCCCTCTGCTATGAGAACGGGATTGCCCAGCGCCTTGCCCGTGCGGGCCTTTCCGGCTGAGAGGGCGAACATGACCACTGCCGTGACAGCCGTCCAGATAATTCCGGTGGGGCTCGGCCGTGCGTGGTGCCCTGCTGCCAAGGCGAGTCCGGACTGGACGAGCAGATAGAGAGCCAGGGCAACGAACGCCCCGGCGATCAGCCTCAACGCGAACCGTTGACGCCGTTCCCCGGCCCCGGCGAGTTCCCAGATCACCACGGTGCTGGCACCGATCTCGATCAGGCTGTCCAGGCCGAAGCCGGCCAGCGCCACCGATCCGGCCGTGATGGAAGCGACGGCAAGAACTGCCACTCCGACGACGTTCCAGCCCAGCGTGATGCCCTCAAGGATGAACCCGCGACGTCTCAGGCGCGCGGTCTCTGGGCGCTTCAGGATTTCAGGCAGCATCCGTGCCCTCTTTCCCGGCGCCCCCGGCGTTTCCGGCGATGGGTGCCGGCAGGCCGGCCAGCCGTTCGATGACGGCAAGCCCGGCCGGGGTGCCCGGCCAATGCCGCCGCAAAGACTCCGGGCCTGCGGAGCGGATCACGGAACGAAGAACCAAGGCCATGACGATCACGTCATCGGCATAGCCAATCAGCGGGAGGAAGTCCGGGACAAGATCCAGCGGCAAGAGCAGATATCCCAACAAAAGGAACAGCTTGATCCGGGCGCCGCGGGATACCGCCGGGTCGGCCGCCAAACGCCTCAGCACGCGCAACACATCCGGCAGCAACCGCAACGCTTCCCGCATACCCACCGTCTCCGGATGGGACCTCGCATAGACCCACAATCCCAGCAGAAGAACCGCGTAGACAGCTACCAGCCCGGCCAGGATCCCCAGCGCCGCGTGCCACCACTGCACGGCCCCTACTCCCCGGCCTCAGGTAGGCCATGGCCTGACGGGGCATGCAGAGTCGCGTAGACCTTCTCGGCGTACTCGTCGAATACAGCGGAACACTCGCGCAGTCGCTCGTCGGCGGCCTGCGCTTCCGGCAGTTCCAGAACGTCACGGCTTTTCAGATCACGGTACCAGCGCCGCAGGCGGTCCAGGCTCTGCTCTTCCTCTTCCAGCTCCGCCAGAGTGAACTTGGCGTTTCGGGTTTCCTTGGCGATTTCGTCCTCGAACGCCCCGCAATCGCCGGTGAATTCCTTCCACTCATCCAACCTGAGCTCCTTGAATGCCGAGCGCAGGCCTTCCACTCCCGCATCGCCGCTACCCGGCGTTGGCAGGACGAGGACACTGCCGGTTCCGCGGCCGGCCAGCTCCACGACCCTAGGAACGGCCTCCGAGAAGAACGGCGTGTCTGGAACGGTCCATACCCCCGAGGCCACTGGCGCAGCACCGATCCTCCGGAGCTCCCGCCACACACCGACCCTCGTCCGTGAGGTCTCACCAGTCAACCGGACAACAAGAACCAACCAATCCATGCATCAATCATATACTGCTACAGCAAGGTAAGTAACAGCTGTTACATCCTCCCTGCTCGGGAGGGCACAGAACCCGAGGACCTCGGCCGGGAGGTTCGGTCGGTCCGATGGAATCCCTTAGCCCTATCTGCCCGGTCTGAAAATACGGTAGCTCCGGGTGCTTTGGGATGGGACTTTCTGCCTTGCCCGGACTGCAGGCCGCTCGCGTGGGTTCTGGATACCGATGGCGGAAACCATGCCCCCGAGGATGAGCAGCACCGCCGCCACGGTCACCACCCGGTGAAATCCGTCGAGATCAAGTTTGCCGCCCATGACGAGGCCGACCAGCGAGATGCCGATCAGACCGGCAACCCTGCTGACGGCGTTATTCGCTGCCGAGCCGATGCCGGCCTGCTGTTCCGAGATCGAACCGAGAATGGCGGCGGTGAGCGGTGCGACTGTCGCCGAGAGCCCGACTGCGAACAGGAGGATCCCGGGCATCAGCTGGGTCCAGTAGTTGACCGGGATTTCCGACGCGAGCATCAGCAGGTAGCCAACTCCGGCGAGAACAGGTCCGAATGCCATGAACCACCGCGGGCCGAACCGCCCGGCCAGTGAGCCAAACCATGACGCCAGGAGGATGTTGACGAGGCTGACGGGAAGCAACGCCAGAGCGGCCGACGTCGCCGGAAAACCGGCAACCTGCTGCAGGAAAAGCACGATGATGAACCCGCCGATCGACAGCGCGGCGTAGACGAAGGCCGTAGCCACGTTGCCGACGGCAAAGTTTCGGACGGCGAAGAGGCTGAGCGGCAGGAGCGGGTGCTTCGCGGTCTTTTCCCGCCAAATGAACCCGGCGAGGCACAGGATGCCGAGGACGAGGGGCATCAGAATGGGTGGGCTCCCCCAGCCGTAGTTGCCTTGTTCGATCAGCGCGTAGACCGGCCCCGCCAACCCGAGCACACAGAGCACGGCGCCCGGGTAGTCGATCCGCACGCCCTCCTCGCGAACATCCTTGGCCCGCAGCACGGCTAGCAAGTACAAGGTCACGGCAATGGGCAGGACGTTGATTCCGAAGATCCAACGCCAGCCCACCGAATCAACGAGCACTCCACCAAGCAGGGGTCCCGCGATGAAAGCCACGGTTGTACCAGCAGTCCACTGGCCGATTGCCTTCGCCCGGGGCGCTTCGTCGAAGTTTGATGTGATCAGAGCCAGGGAGCTGGGCACCAGCAAGGCGCCCGCCACGCCTTGAAGCGCCCTGGCCAGGACCAGCCAGTCCGCTGTGGGTGCCAGCGCACACATCACTGATGTCGCGCCGAACCCGATCAGGCCTGCCCGGAGAACGACAACCCGGCCCAGCAAGTCAGAGAGCGAACCGGCGACCAGGATCAGTGACCCCAGGGTGATCAGGTAGGCATCGACAACCCATTGCTGCGTTGTCAGTCCGCCGCCCAGTTCACGGGAAATGGCCGGCAGCGCTACGTTGATGACGCTGCCGTCGAGAAACGACACAAAGGACGCGAGAATCGCGATCCACAGCACGAGCCTCTGCGTACGCGCCGACGGTAGGGAACCCATCCTTCAAGCTACACCCGCCCCGGCGGTTGCCGGACTCACATATGGAAGGACGTACAGCCCCTCGCCGGAGTATATTTTTATGTCTGGTCTCTGTCCCGCCGTTGCCCTATCGTTGGGGCACCGATTACATTCGACCGGCGGAGCTCCGCATCGGAGGTACATGATGGGAATCATCTCGTCTGGTTTTCATGGAAAACGGCGCACCGGCAATCCAGCGTTACCACCCGGTCAATACGAGACGCCAAGCTTTCCCGTACTGACGGCGGGCCCTGCACCTTATATCGCCCGGGCTGACTGGGAATTCTTCATTACAACGGAGACTGGGCAGCGCCACGCCTGGTCCTGGGATGAGCTCTTGGCACTACCGCAGGTCGACATCCGGACCGATATTCATTGCGTGACCAGCTGGTCCAAGCTGGGCACCTCGTGGCGCGGGGTGTCCCTGGACACCTTGTTCGCAGATGTGGAAACAACGTCCGAGTTCACTACGGCTCACTCCTACGGCGGCTATACGACCAATGTCCCGTTGCAGGACCTGCTGGACGGCCAGGCATGGGTGGCGTGGCAATTCGACGGTGAACCACTGGAACGGGCCCACGGTGGCCCCGCCCGCCTGCTGATACCCCACTTGTACTTTTGGAAGAGTGCGAAGTGGATCAATGGCATCGAGCTGATGCCGCACGATGTTCCCGGCTTCTGGGAATCGAACGGGTACCACATCTACGGCGACCCCTGGCGCGAGGAGCGCTACTCATGAGGCCGGACAGATGAGCACCCTGTGGCGCGTCGCCGACGTCGTCAGCGGCGTCCCTGAAACGGAATCCTCCAGAACCATCGGCCTGCGCGTGGACGGGCTGAACGGCAACCTTGCCGGCCAGCACATCGATATCCGGCTCACGGCGGACGACGGATACACGGCAGTGCGGTCCTACTCAGTAGCCACAGCCGGCATGGACGAACTCCTGGAGATCACGGTCGACGAACTGGCCAACGGGGAGGTCTCCCCCTATCTGGTCAGAGACCTGATGGTCGGGGACCAGTTGGAGATCCGGGGGCCCGTCGGCGGCTGGTTCGTCTGGCTTCCGACCGCCCCCAACCCGGTTCAGCTGATCGCCGGGGGATCCGGCATTGTCCCGCTCATGTCCATGATCCGCGCCCACGAGGCATCCGGGAATCCTTCACAGTTCCGGTTGCTGTACTCGCTGAAATCGCCCGAGGCAGGGTTCTATCGGGAGGAGCTGCTCACCTTGAACCAGGGATCTCCCAAGCTGACGGTCGACTATGTCTATACACGCAAAGTTCCGGAGGGCTGGCCAAGGGCCCCGAAGCGACTCACCGCCGAAACACTGTTGGCAAGCATCCTGCCGGCGGACATGGCACCCGACATTTTCATCTGCGGTCAGACGATGTTTGTCGAAACGGTCACAGAGTGGATGGTGCAGGCGGGCTATCCTGCCGCCTCGATCAAGACCGAACGCTTTGGCGGAACGGGAGGAACACGGTGACTGGCAACAACGGCTCCGCTTCCCCTGGTGCTGAGGACCCGCGCCTCGAGGACCAGGATATCGCCGGGACCGCAGGCAATCCGATACCTCACCTTGACGGGAACGCGGCAGCAGGACCCCTGTGGGAACTGTTCCGCATCGACATCATTGCAGCGATCGGTCGGTGCAAGAATTGTGGCGCTGTCAGGGTCTTCGGCGAAGCGGCGGTCTATGCCGATGCCCCGGGAATAGTTGTGCGCTGCAGTTCCTGCGGGGGCGTCCTGCTGCGACTCGTAGAGACTCCGACCAAATTCTGGCTCGATGTCAGCGGACTCAGCTACCTCCAGATCGACCGGGAGACCTAACGCGCTGCTCTGCTGTCCGCACCCCGCCGTGCTCAAGACCGCAGCAGGCGTGAAGAGGTAGTCTGCGACGATGCTGAACACCCTCAACCCTTGCCGCTTGTTCATCATGGGCGCCAGTGGATCTGGAACAACGACACTCGGCCGGGCGATCGCCAACCAGTGGTCAGTACCTTTCCCCTAGTTATTTGATCAACGTGTCGCCCGGGCCGCGGTTAGGCTTACCGTCATGGCGATCATCCATCAGGCAGAACTGCAGCCGACGAAACTTGAGCTTCTCGCAGAGTGGCTGCCCCGCCAGCCCTGGTTCACGGAACCCGGCACGGCAGCGCTGCACAAAGTTGGCTCCTACCGGTTCGACGACCCCGCCGGCGAGGTCGGCATAGAAACCATCATCGTGTCGGTGGGTAACTCCACTTTTCAAGTCCCACTCACGTACAGGGCCCAACCCTTGGCCGGCGCGGAATCCTGGTTGGTCGGAACCATGCAGCACTCGGTTCTCGGCCCGAGGTGGGTTTACGATGCCTGCGCCGATCCAATCTACGTGGCAGCGCTGGCGGCGAGCATCATGCTGGGCCGGCCGCAGGCAGAGCAATACCTCCAAAAAGGGGAAAACCTGGAACTCCTGGCCCAGACGGTCTTCGTGCGAAGCACCGGGCCGAAACTCGATTCAGTCCCTGACGTCTCTTCAGCGGCACCGCGCGCCACCGACGCCGGCACCGCCATCGAGACTGCTGACCTTCACCTGCTTGTTATCCGGCGGCTGGACCTGGATGAGCAACCGGCCGGCCCGCTCGCGCTGACCGGCACATGGGAAGGTCAGAAGGACAACGTCAAACTCGCCGCCATCAGTGATGCCTGACATTTCCGCGGGTTAGGGGCGCCCCACTCCGTCCGTGTCCCGGGGTTGGGTATTGCCTTCCTGCCGTTCAGGCTGGATCCCGTGCTGTTCCCGGAGCTCGCGCCCGCGGCGAATGTCCTCTTCTTCGCGGGCCTGGAGCTTGTCGCTCTGTTTCGTGTCCCGTGGCGGCAATTGGATGGTCTCTTCGGCCTCAATGCCGGCCTGGAGTTGGCGTCCACGCTCCATCTCGGCGTCGAACTCGGCACCGAACAGCAACGACATGTTCAGGATCCAGAGCCACAGCAGCGAGATGATGACGCCGCCGATCGCACCATAGGTCTTCTCGTAGCTATTGAAGTTGGCCACATAGAAAGCGAAGGCCAAGGACGCCAGCAGGAAGATGACCAAGGCGATAGCGGAACCCAGGCTCATCCAGCGGAACTTGGGCTGCTTTACGTTCGGCGTAGCGTAGTAGAGGATGGCGATCACCAGAATCACGAGTAACAGAATCACCGGCCACTTGAGAATGTTCCACGCCGTCAGGACGGCCCCGCCCAGGCCGATCGCGTTGCCGACGGCGTCCGCCACCGGCCCGCTCAGCACGAGCATGGCTGAAAGCACGAGGACGATCAGCACGGCGGCAATGGTGACGGCGAGCATCGTGCCCCGAAGTTTGATGAACGGCCGGCCCTCGTCAATTTCGTAGATCCGGTTCATTGCCCGGCCAAAGGCTCCGACATAGCCGGAGGCGGACCAGAGGGCGGTGAGGATGCCGAGTACCAGGGTGAGGCCGGCAGCGGAGGAACTGCTGAGCTGCTCGATTGGCTGGCGGATAGCGTCCACGGTGTCACCGGGCGCGACTCCTTGAACGATCTCCATGAGAGCGGATGTGGTCTTCTTGGCGTCCCCGAAAATGCCCAGCAACGACACGAGGGCCAACAGCGCCGGGAAAATAGAAAGCACCGCGTAGTAGGTCAGCGCTGCGGCGAGATCCGGGCACTGGTCCTTGGTGAATTCACGCAGGGTCTTTTTGGCGATGTACTTCCACGAGGGCTTAGTGACGTCGGCCGGGCTGTCCGGTTTACGGGAGTCGTCCGGGGCAGGTGCCGTGCGGGCCTTGGCGGTGCTGCTCTCGTCCGTTTCGGCGTCGGTCATGGATTCATTTTCTGCCTTGGTTGGGTTCTTGGCCATTGGAAATTCCTTCGTGGGGTTAAGGGAAATGGCCGGCCGCCCAGCGCATCAGCGAGGGCAGCCGGCCTTGTTCAGACGCGGCCTCAGGCCTGCTGAACGTTGTCCTTGGCTTCGGCAGTCCGATCCTTGACGTCCTCCACAGCGGCCTGCCCGTCTGCCTTGAGGTGATCGGTTGCGTCCGCGGCAGTGGCCTTGACGTTCTCCACAGCTTCCTGGGCGGGCGCCTTGAGCCCTTCGGCTACTTGCTTGGCGGCGTCCGTCAGTTCCGTGGTGAGTGGCTCGGCTGCCGATTTGAGGGCATCAGCGGCTTCACGCTCCTTTTGACTGGCCGGGATCAGGGAGGAAACGAGCAGGCCGGCACCAAAGGCGATCAACCCGGCAGCCAGTGGGTTCCCCTGTGTCCTGTTCTTCAGCTGGCCCGGCGCGCCCGCAACTGCGGCGCCCGCGTCGCTCACATGCGCGCCGACGCTTCCGGTAGTGGAGTGGACGTGGTCGGTGGTGTGGTCTGCGGCTCCCATGACTTTATCCTTCACTCCGAAGACGGCGTCTTTGACGTTCTCTTTGACTCTGTCCGTCTGCCGCTGGACGATATGCGACGGCGTGACTTTGTCAGCGACGGCGTCCACGTTTGTGCCCAGGCGGGCACGGGTTGCTTCAATATCTGCTCGGATGACATCCGGGTTTTCGCTCATCGTGTTTCCTCGCTGAATCTTAGGAGTTGGGTTTTAGGGTGGGCGGGATTTCCTGGAGGGTTTCAGCCGTCCTCGGCATGCCCTTGATCGCGTTCAGTTCCTTGCGGCCCATGGCTGCCAGAACGGCGGCGACAACTGCCCAGATGACGGCGACAACAACGCCGGACCAGCCCAGTCCCATCACGATCCCCAGCGCCCACCAGAGCGCCAAAGACAGGAACAGGAGCACGAAATGGCCAGCGACGCCGGCGCCGGCGAGCATGCCGGTGCCTTTGCCTGCCCGGGTGGCGGACTGCTTGAGTTCGACCTTGGCCAGTTCCACTTCCTGTCGCATCAGGGTGGACATGTCCCGTGTGACCTCACCGAGAAGGTCACCCAGGGACGTCGATTCAGCCTTTGCCTGCGCGGCCGTGGGAGGCATTTCGCTGCTCATCGACGGCCACCATCAAAGGGGTCATCGCGCAGCGGATCAGCCTGCTGCAATGGCTCACCAGCCACGGACTCTGAGGAACGGCGGCCCTGCCCGGCGTCGCGTAGCGGATCGGGGGTTCCCAAATCGGAGTCCAGCGGATTCGGCGGGTAGGTGTCCGCGAGGCCCGCCGTCGTGGTTTGCGGAGCGGGCATCTGTACCGGCGGCGGCGGAACCGCTACCCCGGTATCGGGGATCCGGCCAGCAGTGGACGTGCCGGTAGCGGTAGCGCCCGTCGCTTCGGGGGCGCCGGCGCTCAAGCTGCGGCTGAGACGCCCAGCCAGGACACCGGCTCCAGCCGCGAGCAGGAGGAAGGTGCCCGGGCGCTGCCGGGCAAAGGACTTTACCTCGGTCAGAAGCGAACCCGGATCCCGGCCATCGAGCCAGGACGCAACAGCGGAGGACCGCTCGGCAGCTTGGCGGACGAGGTCAGTGGCCACGCCGGGCTGGTCAGAGGCGGCAGCCATGGAATGCAATTCGCCGGCGACGGACCGCAGACCTTCGGCGACCTTCTGCTGCTGGGTTCCTGCCTGCTCGGTGAGATCGGACTTTGCCTGGTGCAGCAGGTCCCGGGCATTGGTCTTGACCTCGGCGGCAACGTTGACTGCCTCCGCCTTGGCCGTCTCGGCGACGTTCTGGGCAGCGTCTGCCGCGTGCCGCGTTACGTCTGCAGCTTCGTCCTTGGCCGCTTCCTGTTTGGAGTCAGCACGTCCCGTGCCTTGCGGGGGCACAACTCCAACACCGGCGTACCGGTCCGGGGAAGCTTCGGGTGCTGCCTGGGCCCATGGGTTCTGTGTCATCGTTGCTCTCTTTCAGGAATGGTCCGCTTGGGATCGTGACTAGCGCTACCGGATGAAATTAGTAAGCACGGTTACTAACTAGATACTAAGCACACTTGCTATATGTCGCGCAAGGCCTCGAACGAAAATCGGACGGTCCACCTTCCGCCCGTCGGGCGAATCGCCGCGCGCCCTGTGGGCCGCGGGTGAAAAATAGTAAGCATACTTGCCAAAAGGGAGCCCGGCATGCATAGGGTGGGTATCCAGCGTCGGCGCTTCGTGCCGACGTCGCAGGCAGCGTGACTTTCGTTGCCACCCAATCAGGAAGGTCTTCTTCGTGATACTCGCCCGTGAGCCCAACGCCCGGGACGGTTACCGGCTTCTAACCTCAGCGGCCCGTTTAGTGCAACGCCTCCACGACGATGCCCTGGCGCCACTGGGGTTGACGCGTGCCGCCGTCATCGCGCTGGAAGCCGTGGCACCCCGCCCGATGTACCAGGAACAGCTCGCCGCAAGAGTTCATGTCCAAAGCCAAACGCTCGGCCGCGTCCTTGCCCGGCTCGAGGACGCGGGTCTGGTCACGAGGACGCGAAACCCGGAGGATCGGCGCCAATTTCAGGTTGAGATTACCGACGCCGGCAGCGCGGCACTGCAAGCGGCATCCAGGGCGGAGCGGGCGGCCGTTCCTGCAGACTTCGACGGATGGGAGGCCCTGTCTGAGCAACTCGCCCGGTTTGTGGATTTCTTCCAGGCTCCACGGCCCGGCACCCCAGGCTCGACGTGCCCTCCCCCGCCCAAGGACGGACTCCGGCGCCAATGAACTAGCCTCCCGCGGCTGGTTGCCTCTGGGCCTCCCCCGCCCGGCGCCCACGGCCAGTCGCCGCTTCCATTGCAGTTTGGACCGGCAAGGGGCGAGCAAGACAGGGGGCCGCTGAGCCGGGTATTGCGCGTTACTATGCATGCTGATTAAATCGCCGTTACGGCCGCATTCCACGACCGGTCTACCGAAAGGAAGTACAAAGATGGGAATTCTCGCTTTTCTCATTCTCGGCCTTATCGCCGGAGCTATCGCCAAGGCGGTCCTTCCTGGCCGTCAGGGAGGCGGCTGGCTGATCACACTCGTTGTTGGCGTCGTGGGCGCAATCCTCGGAGGTTGGATCGGCTCGTTGATCTTCGGCGGAGGGCTCGCTGACTTCTTTGACCTGCGGACCTGGCTCCTCTCCATCCTCGGGGCCGTTATTGTGCTCCTGATCTATGGGGCTCTTGCCGGTCGCAGGACCAGGGCGTAGCAGCCTCGATACTCCGGGTGCAGGGTTGCCGCTGAGGACGCCCTGCCACTTCTGTCAGACGGTGCCGGGCCGGTCTTGGAACACCCCGGGAGGAAACTCCCGGCGTTTCTCGGCCCGCGCCGCCGAGTCCAACCTCATGACGTTTCACCTCAAGCCGGGCGACCGCCCGCAATGCTTCGTCGAGAACAAGCTTTGAAAGCCTCCGAGCGCAGCTCCGGCGGCCGGTTCCGGCGTCGCCGTCGTTAGTAGTTGTCGCCAAAGCGGCAGAAGTCATTGCTCCGCGCGCATCCGACACCATGCGACCAGAGATGCTAAACAGCAAGGAGATAGACATGGACAACCTATTCCGCCGCACGGGCATCGACGTGCCCGAACCAGTCCGGCGCTTCCTGCAAGGCGAGATGGACACCTGGCTCAGGGTCGAAGAATACCGGGACGGAAACACCTTGGTGGTCAGAACCGATATCCCCGGCATCGACCCGGACAAGGACATCGACATCACCGTCACCGAGGGCAACCTGAATATCGTTGCCCGTCGCACCGAGCCCGCGCACAAGGATCAACCGGGTTACCGAAGCGAAGTGCGGTACGGCGAATATTCGAGAAGCGTCCCGCTGCCCCGCGGCGCGGACCCTGACACCGTCGAGGCCAGCTACATCGACGGCGTCTTGGAAATCCGCGCCCAGATCCCGGAGCAGTCCGGACCGTCCGCCACGAAAGTCCACGTCTCCCGCGGTGGAAACCAGTCACCGGAAGCACCGGAGAACTTCGTGACCTGAACGGCATTTCCGGCACTTGACCCGCCCGGCACCCACCGGCGACCGCGCGCGCCTTCTGGCATGGCAAAGGAGGCGGCCGGTCTTGGTGCACCGGTGCCCAGCCTCGCCACGGCCTCCGCAGCCCCCGCCCCGGAAAATTGAGACAGAGCGGACACCACCTCATGACTATCAAGATCAACGACGCGGCGCTGCGTCATGCTCGGCAGCTCATCAAGGACTCGAGGTTTGCCCGGGATACCCGTGACGATTGGAGCGAGCACGCGCCCGACGCCGAGGCAGAAAACGCATTCATCGACAAGCACGGGTACAAGGAGTACGGCACGTGGCATCTGGGCGAAGACGCCGAGAAGACGCACGACACGAAGGGGCGCTACAGCTTTCCCTTCGGTGATTTCCGCCGGCTGCATCGCTGCGCGATTCTCGCCATCGAGAGCCGGGCCGCCCAGAATAGTTACGACGACATCGCCGCCGCAGCGAAGTCCCTGCTCGACGAACTGGACCAGGACTAGACCTGGCCGTACACCATACTCTCTCCGCCATCGCCCCGCGCAAGGACCCCACTTGCACGGCCTGGAATGCCCGCCACGGGTGTCCTCACCGGGCCGTCTCTTGGGCGCCGGGCTTCCCAGCGTGCCCTCCGGCGGAGCCCAGCCGCCGGGAGCCCACCTATTCATAAGGGGGCTTCCTAATCTAACCGGGCTCGTGATATAACACGGAAAACGGCGCGGGAGAACTCCCTGCGCAACGGGACCGGTCCCAGTTCCTAATCGAATGGCGGCGCATTCCATTGGACATTTCCCACCGGCTCCAAGCCGGACTGGCGGTGGCGACAACGTTCATCCCCAGTCTGCGCTCCCTTGCGGCTTCAGGCCGCTGCTCGCGAAGGTCTCGCGCAGGACCCTGACCGTGCCAGAACTGCGGGTCGGCCTCGGAAGTTTTCAGCTGAGCGCACTGCCCGCTGATCATCGCCCCTCCCGGAGTTCGCAGTGCCGCGGACGCTTCCCAAGCACCGGACAGCACCAATGCGTCCTGTCCGGTACCGGTCGGGCGGTCTATCAAGGGCTCCTGACCGGACCCACTATTTCAACCGAAGAGATCCAAGGAGAGGTCATGCTCACCACCGAACAAATTGACCGTCTGCTCAGCCAAGGCGCAAATGTCCTGTCGGGAGACGGAGAAAAGATCGGCTCCATCGGCCAAGTCTTCGTAGACAACGAAGCCGGCCAGCCCAGCTGGGTAACCGTTCGTACGGGCCTGTTCGGGATGTCCGAATCATTTGTTCCCCTCGAGGGTGCTCGGCTGGAGGGCAATGACATCGTCGTCCCGTACAACAAAAATCAGGTCAAGGACGCGCCAAGGATCGACGCCGATCGGCCTCTGGAGCCTGCCGAGGAAGACCGGCTCTACCAGCATTACCGGATGGACAGCGGACGCACCTACACGGACGCCGATACAGCTGACGCAGCATCCGCCACACGACAGGACGCCTCCGGAACGGACCGCGCCGAAACCCCCGACGCCGCAACGCCACCCACGACCCAGGACGCCACCGGAACTGACCGCGCCCAAACCCGCGACGCCGCCGGCACAGCCGGATACGGCACAGCGACACCCACCACCGAAGCCGCCCGGCCACCGACGACACTACAGGACACCACCGGAACCGACCGCTCCGAGACCCCCGACGCCACGGGCACAGCCGGATACGGCACAGCGACACCCACCACCGACGCCGCAACGCCACCCACGACAAGGCAGGACACCACCGGAATCGACCGCGCCGAAACCCGCGACGCCACGGGCCGGGGGCGCCTGCGCAAATACGTCACGACGGAAACCGTCACCAGGACGGTGCCAGTGCAACGCGAAGAGGTTCGAATCGAGCGGGAACCGATTGCCGAGGAGGACCGCGACGAGGTCTCGAACCGTCCGGCCAGCGACGACGAGGTAATCCTTCACGAAGAGCGAGTCATAGTGACCAAGGAGACCGTCCCGGTTGAACGGGTCCGCATCGTTACTGAAACGGTCGCAGATGAAGTCACCATCCGTGAGAAGGTCCACAAGGAACACTTTGACGGCGAAAGCAGCGAGGGATCCGAGGGCTCCGAGGGCACCGACACCAGCCGCGGCTGAACATGCGGATTGTTTAGATGCCCGGGGCAAGGGCTGCGGCCCATAGCCCCGGGCATCTTGTTGTCGGAACGGGGGTGGGAGCGATTGGTTGCCCCCGGCCACACCCCTCGGCGAAGGGGTCACCGGGATCCCCTGCCCACCGGCACGGCTATGGCCTCTCGCCTGCGGCAGTGCCAGTATGTTGGGAATCAGGCTGAACCACGGAGCCTGGCTCCGGGCGGAAAGGACTCGAGGTCATGACCTACATCAACAACTTCGACGATGTGGGGCGCGGCGACGTCGCCGTGGCAGGCGGCAAGGGCGTCGGTTTGGGCGGCCTCAGCCAGGGAGGACTGCCGGTCCCGCCGGGGTTCGTGCTGAACACCGCAGCCTACGCGGATTTTGTGGCTGCCAACCATCTCGAGGCCGGCATCCATGAACTGGCTGTTCTGTCGCCGCACGCGGCACCACAGGACTACGAGGAAGCCTCGAAACGGATCCGCGCCCTTTTCACCGGCGGCACCATGCCAGACGCCATCGCGGCGGAACTCGGCGCCGCCTACGGGAGGCTAAGCGACGCAGACACAGCCGTGGCGGTGCGCTCCTCCGCCACGGCCGAGGACCTCGCCTCAGCCAGCTTCGCCGGGCAACAGGAAACCTACCTCAACGTCCGGGGGACGGAGGCTGTGGCCGCGGCCGTGATTGAGTGCTGGGCCTCCCTGTGGACGGCGCGTGCCATGGCCTACCGCGCCCGTGAAGGCATCGACCCGGACACGGTGCGCCTCGCCGTCGTGGTCCAGCAGATGGTCGACGCCGAGGCGGCCGGGGTGATGTTCACCGCCAATCCGGCCAACGGGCGCCGCGACCAGACGGTGATCAGTGCTGCGTGGGGCCTGGGCGAGTCCGTTGTCAGCGGATCGGTCACCACGGACGACGTCGTCGTCGAAGCAGGGACGGGCCGTGTGCTGTCCCGCCGGACAGCTGACAAGGAGGTCATGACCGTCTACGCGGAGCGCGGCACCCTGGAGCAGCCGGTGCCGGCGACGCGCCGCCGGCAGGCCGTATTGGACGACCGGGCGGCGGCCGAGCTGGCCGGTTACGGAACACGGATTACGGAGCATTTCGGGACGCCGCAGGATATCGAGTGGGCACGCGCCGGTGGCGAGTTCTTCATCCTGCAATCCCGGCCCATCACCGCGCTGCCCGACCCGGCAGCCGACATCCCGGACACCTGGCCGGTGCCCTACCGGCACGGGCTCTACTTCCGGGCAAGCATCGTTGAGCAGCTGCCCGACCCCCTCTCGCCGCTGTTCGCCGACCTCATTGACGACTCGGTGTCACGGTCGCTGAGGGCCCTGATGGCCGGCGCCGTCGGCAAGGAGGTCATCCGCGAGGACGACGTCGGGCTGCCGACTATCAACGGCTACGCCTACTACTACTACCGCAACTCGGGAATGTGGCGGGTGATGGGCAAGTCGCTGACGGCGATGCGCGCGCTGGCCCGTGGCAAGGCGCATATGGGAGTGGCCGGCTGGCGGGAATTTTCGCATCCCCGCTACGAGCAGGTGATCAAGGACTGGTCCGCGAAGCCCGTCGGGGAGCTCTCCGGAGAGGAACTGCTGGCGGGTGTGCAGACGCTGCTTGACGCCGGCACGGTCTACTACACGGCCGTGCAGTCCATCATTCCGATCGCCGCAACAAGCGAAATCTCCTTCCGGGCCTACTACGACAAGTTCGTTCGGCGCGACGGCGATCCCCCCGCCCAGACCTTCCTCCTCGGTTACGACAGCGAACCCATCCGCGCAGAGAAGTCGCTGTACGACCTCGCAGCCTGGGCCCGGGACGTCCCGGGGCTGGCCCCGGCGATCCTCAACGAACCCACCGCTGCGCTGGCCGGGCCGCAACGCACCGGGTTCCCGCCCGCCGGAGTGGACCCGGCACCCTGGCAGCAATGGCAGGCCCGCTTCCAGGAGCACCTCGGCCGGTTCGGCCATGCGGTCTATAACCTGGACTTCGTCAGTCCGGTGCCTGCTGACGATCCCTCGCCGCTGCTGGAAACCGTGAAGTTTTACCTGCGGGGACAGGGCAATGACCCCTACGAGCGCCAGCGGCTCTCGGCCGCCCGCCGCGAAGATGAAACCAGCCAAATCATCGCCCGGCTCGGGCCGAGGCGCCGGGCCGCATTCCTCCGGCTGCTTCGGTGGGCGCAAAACGCAGCCCCGATCCGCGAGGACGCCCTGGCCGACGTCGGGCTGGCGTGGCCGCTGCTGCGGCGGATGCTGTTCGAGCTGGGCCGACGGCTCGTCGACTCCGCTGTCATCGCCGAGCCCGCCGACGTCTTCTGGCTGCGCCACCGGGAGTTGCGCAGCGCCGTCGAGTTCGGCCTTGCCGGGTCGGGCACACCGGCAGCCGTGGCAATTACCGGGGCGGACCGGCCCGTCCGCGCCGGCGCCGTCGAGGAGCGCAAGATGCTGTGGCGGGGCCAGGCCAAGGCCGCTGCCCCGCAACTGTTGCCGGAGAACCGGTGGATGGAGCGGGCCTTCGGCTCAATGATGCCGGCCGGCCCACGGGACCAGCTCGGCGACGTCATCAAGGGCGTCGGCGCCAGCGCCGGCCGGGTCACCGCCCCGGCCCGCGTCCTGAGGGGCCCGCAGGATTTCGGCCTGATGGAGCCCGGGGACGTCCTGGTAGCCCGCATCACCACCCCGGCCTGGACCTCGCTGTTCGCGATGGCCTCCGCCGTGGTGACCGACGTCGGCGGGCCGTTGAGCCACAGCTCGATCGTGGCCCGCGAGTACGGCATCCCGGCCGTGCTCGGCACCGGTGTGGCCACCCAGCGGCTCACCAGCGGCCAACGGATCCGCGTTGACGGCGACGCCGGCACCGTCACGGTCGCAGACTGACCGCGTCATCAGGACAGTTCCCCGAGTTCCGCCGACCACGGAGGATTGGCGCCCTTCCGGGAGCAGGTGATCGCCGCTGCACGGTTCGCGTACGAGACGACTGCGTGGAGCTGATCCAGGGCCAGGGTCTGCAGTTGCCGTCTTCCCTCCGCCCCGAGCGCTCCAAGTTTGGCGAGTCCGGAAATAAGCCCCGCCATGAAGGAATCGCCGGCGCCCACAGTATCTGACACTCGGATCGGTTCAGCTGCCATCTCGACCCGCCTGTTTCCGGACAGGATGACCGGGCCTGAGGCTCCGCGCGTCAGGGCCACCACCGCCGGCCCCAGTTCCAGCCAGGCCTGCAGGGATTCTTCCGGTGCCCGGTCCGGGTAGAGCCAGCGCAGGTCTTCGTCGCTGGCTTTGACAATGTCGCTCGCCGCCACGAACACTTCCGCCTGCCGGCGTGCCGCAGCCGCATCGGGACTGATCGCGGGCCGGCAATTGGGATCGAAACTGGTCGTCGCGTGCTCCCGGGCGGCCTCTACCAGGGCAAGGGTGGCCTGCTCCCCCGGCGGGAGCACCGTAGCGATAGACCCCGTGTGGACGTGGGTGGAACCTTTGACGGCAGCGAGGGCCGGGAGGGACGCCCCACTGATTGCCCAGGTGATCGAGAAGGCGTATTCGGCGGCACCGTCAGATCCCAGGGTGGCGAGGGCCGTAGATGTGGCCGCGCTTCCGCCGTTGACCACCTGGACGCCGTTCGTTTGCAGATGCTCTTCCAGCAGGTGTCCGTGCGGGTCAAGGCCATAGTGGGTCACCAGGATTGTCCTGAGGTCGAGGCGCGCAGCCCCCACTGCCACGTTGAGGGGGCTGCCCCCGGGGTGGGCCTGGCCGCCGGCAGGACCGCGGGGGTCGCGGATGATGTCGACAAGGGATTCGCCAATGACCGTCAGGACACCGTCCCCCGCGGGGAGGCGGGGCGCTGGGGTGGCGTCGGTGATGTGCATCAGCGGCCCGGGTAGACGACAGTTTTGAGCTGACCGGCCTGCTTGCCCGCTTTGAGTGCTTCTTCCGAGTCGGCCAGCGCAAACTTGCCGGTCACCAGGATGTCCAGATCTACTTTTCCGTCCGCGATCAGCTGGATGGCCAGCGGCCAGGTGTTGGTGTAGCGGAAGACGCCCGAGAGCCAGATTTCGCGGTTCTGGATGTAGGAGACGGGGAGTTCGACGTTGTCGGCTCCGAGCCCGACCAGGATGACCCGGCCGGCCGGTCCAACGGCTTTGATGCCGGAACGGACGGCCTGCGGGGCGCCGGAGGCGTCAATGAAGGCATCGACGTCGAGCCCTTCGGTACTGTCCGTCAAGGCGTTCAAGGCATGGGTGGCGCCGTGTTCCAGGGCGAAAGCGAGCCTTTCTTCTGCGATGTCCGTGATGTAGATTTCGGTCGCCCCGTAAGCGCGGGCGGCTTGGGCGGCGATGATGCCGATGGGGCCGGCTCCGGCGATCAGGACCCGGCTGCCGGGCTTGATCTGGGCGCGTTCGCAGGCCCAGAGGCCAACGGAGAGTGGTTCGATGAGGGCTGCCGCCTCGTCGCTGACGCTGTCTGGGATGTCGTAAGCGAAGTCGTCCTGGATCCTCACGTATTCGGTGAAAGCTCCGTCGATCGGCGGGGTGGCGTAGAACTCGATGTCCGGGCACAGGTTGTACCGTCCGGCCTTGCACTGCTTGCAGGTGCGGCAGGGCCGTTGGGGTTCGACGGCGACCCGCCGGCCAACGCGGGAGGGGTCCACGTCGCTGCCGACGGCGGCGATGCGTCCGGAGAGCTCGTGGCCCAGGATCAGCGGGTGGTCCACGACGTAGTCGCCGATCCGGCCGTGCTCATAGTAATGGACGTCGCTGCCGCACACACCGACGGCGGCGACCTGCACCAGAACCTGGTCCGCGTCCAACTCCGGGACGGACAGTGTTTCCATGGCCATGTCGCCCTGGCGCTTGAGGACGGCGGCGCGCATGGTGGCGGGCACTTCCGGATGTCCGGGGGTGCGGGACTGTGCGGTTGATGTGGTCATCGAAGGGATCCTTTGCGGTTTGTAGAGGCGGTGGCGGGCTATTTGACGGCGCTATTTCACTGCACCCAGGGAGAGACCCTGGACGAGTTTGTCCTGGGCGGCGAACCCTGCGAACAGCACCGGCAGGGAGATCACGACGGCGGCGGCGCAGACCTTGGCAATGAACAGGCCCTGGCCCGAGACAAAGCCGGTGAGGAAGACCGGGGCGGTGCCGGCCACGACGCCGGTGAGGACCCGCGCCAGGAGGAGTTCGTTCCAGCTGAAGATGAAGCAGATCAGCGCGGTGGCGGCGATGCCGGGCATTGCCACCGGGGCGATGACCTTTCGGAGCGTGAGCAGCAGGGTGGCGCCGTCGATCTGGGCGGCCTCAAGCATTTCGACGGGCACTTCGGCAAGGAAGGACCGCATCATCCACACGGCGATGGGCAGGTTCATCGAGGTGTACATCAGGACCAGGAACCAGATGTTATCCAGCGCGCCGGCGGTTTTGGCGAAGAGGTAGAGCGGCAGGACTGCGGCGACGACGGGCATCATCTTCGTGGAGAGGAAGAAGAACAGAACGTCGGTCCACTTTTTCACCGGCCGGATTGACAGGGCGTACGCGGCGGGGATGGCCAGCAGCAGGACCAGGACGGTGGAGAAGATCGAGGCGGTGGCGGAGTTAATCAGCGACGGCCAGGGGCTGACGCCGGAAGTTGCGCCGAAGAACTCCTTGTAGGCGTCCAGGTTAAGGTCGGCGGCGATCGACGGCGGGTTGGTGGCGGCGTCGATTTCGGAGTGGAATGAGGTCAGGATCATCCACAGGACCGGCACCGCGAACAGCAGGGCCAGCAGCCAGGCCGCAAGGCCGGCGGCGGTGTTGTTGCGGGTGGGGTCCATGCGTGACTTGCCCCGGCGTCGTGATCCCGTGGTCGGGGTGGACGGGGCGGGGACTGATGACTTGGGCCCGGCGGGGGTGAGGGTGCTCATCGTGCTGCCTCCTTCTTGAAGAGCGAGAATACGGTGCGGAGTGCGAAGGTCGCCACGAAGATGGTGCCGATGACCACCACGACGCCGGCCGCTGAGGCCAGGCCGTATTCGTTGGCGTAATAGAACGTCTCGTAGATGGCGTAGGGCAGGTTGGCCGTGCCGAGGCCGCCGGAGGTGATGACGAAGGTGGCGTCGAAGTTCTGCACGATATAGATGGCCCCGAGCAGTCCACCGAGTTCCAGATACTGGCGCAGGTGCGGGAGGGTGAGGTGGCGGAAAATTGCCCAGGGAGTGGCACCGTCCATCTGGGCAGCTTCAACGGTGTCCATGGGGCGGGACTGCAGGCCGGCGAGCAGGATGAGCATCATGAACGGGGTCCACTGCCAGACCAGGGAGACGATGATGGCCATCAGGGGTGCCGACGACAGCAGGTCCGGCTGCGGCGGGGCCTCGGAGCCGAAGAGCGACCAGATCCAGGTGAGGGAGCCGTTGATCAGACCGTAAACCGGGTTGAGGATGGCGTGCTTCCAGATGAGCGCAGCCGCGACCGGAACGATGAGGAAGGGAGCGATCAGCAGGGTCCGGGCCAGTCCCCGGCCAATGAACTTTTTGTCCAGGAGCAGGGCCAGGCCGAGGCCGAGGACCAGGCTGACCAGGACTACCGAGACGGTCTCGACGATGGTGGTGAGGATTGCCTGGAGCATGTACGGGTCGGTGACCACCTGGATGTAGTTCTCGAACCCGGCGAATCCGGTCTTGTCCGGGCTCAGGCTGTTCCAGTTCATGAACGAAATGATCAGGGTCACCACGAACGGAAGCTGGGTGACGATGATGAGGAAGATCAGGGCCGGCAGCAGCGGTGCCCGCCGTGCCCAAGCCACTGCGCGTTCCCGCGCCCTGGCGTTCCTGGATGGTTTGGCGGTGCTGCTCCCTTGCCGGGAGACGCGCGCCGTTGCGGTAGTCATGATGTTCTCCTGCGGTTGGGTTGTTACTTCTTGTACTTGTCGCCGACTTTTTGCGCGGCTTCCTGGCCCTTGGCCACCGCATCGGCAACGGAGCCCTGGCCGGCGATGGCGGAGCTCACGCCTTGGGACACCCGGGTGCCCAGGGCCGCGAACTCGGGAATACCGACGAACTGGATGCCGACCGCCGGCCGCGGCTGGACACCGGGGTTGGTCGGATCCGCGTTCTCAATGGCGAAGCGTTCGGCCTTGAAGAACGGCGCGGCCTGCTGGAACTCGGTGTTCTCGTACGTGGAAATGCGCTTGCCGGACGGGACCTTGGACCAGCCGAGCTTGGACGCGACCAGTTCCTCGTACTTCTTCGAGCTGGCCCAGGCAATGAATTTCGCGGCAGCATCCTGTTTCTTGGAGGCCGCCTGCATCGCCCAGGACCAGGTCCACAGCCAGCCGGAGGACTTGGTCTCTTTCACGGGCGCCTGGGCATAACCGATCTTTCCCTTCACGGGAGAGGCCTCGGCTTCCAGGGCACCGGCCGCGGAGGTGGCGTCGTACCACATGGCGACCTTGCTTTGGCTCATGTTGTTCAGGCATTCGGTGAACCCGGCCTGGGCGGCGCCCGCTTCACCGTGCTCCCGCACCAGCTTGGTGTAGAACTCGGTGGCTGCGGTGAATTCGGGGGCGTTGACCTTCGCATTCCAGTCCTTGTCGAACCAGGTCCCGCCGAAGGTGTTCACCATAGTGGTCAGTGGTGCGAAGACCTGGCCCCAGCCGGGCTGGCCGCGCAGGCAGATGCCCTTCATCCCTGGCGCCGCCCCGTCAGCCTTGGCGGCGAGGTCGGCGACCTGGTCCCACGTCGGCTTCTCCGGCATGGTCAGCCCTTTGGCGTCGAAGATGTCCTTCCGGTACATCAGGAAGGAGGATTCTCCGTAGAAAGGTTCGCCGTAGAGTTTGCCGTCCGTGCCGGTCAACGACGCGGTGTAGGCCGGCAGGATGTCCGCCTGGTTGAACTCGGCGTCCCTGGCCACGTTGTCCAGCGACGCCAGCCAACCGTTGGCGGAATAGAAGGGGATCTCGTAGTTGGACAGTGACGCAATGTCGTACTGGCCGGCCTGGCTTGAGAACTCCTGGCTGATCTTGGCGCGGACGTCGTTTTCCGGCAAGACGGTGTAGTTGACCCGGATGCCGGTTTCCTTCGTGAAGTTATCAGCGGTGAGCCGCTGCAGGTCCTCCATTTGGGGGTTATTGACCATCAGGACATTGATGCTGTTCGGGTCGCCTGCGGAATTGCCGCCGCCGGCGCCTGCACAGGCCGAGGCGCTGAGTGCCACGCACAGGGCGCCTGCCGCCATGGCGACGCGTGTTTTTGCGCGCATTAAGGACTCCTTTGTTCGTCAGGGGGTGCGATGCTGCCCTACTCCGATTGCTGTGTCGGGGTGCGGGCGGTGAGCGGGACGAGGGCCTCAATGCCGGGTGCCTCGCTGGTGTTCCTCAAGATTAGGCTTGTGGCATAGGGCACAACTAGCGCGATGCTTGCTGAATTCTGATACTAATTTTCCGGGAGCGGCCCCGTCCGGGCGCTATTCTGGGAAGAGTCGGCACAGATGCCGCACATTTGTCATGAGCCGAAAGCAGGGAGAACCACGATGAGCGCGGCGGACCCAGGCGGCGGCTCGGCCATCAATGACGGCGCAGCGGCCAGGCTTGCCGAAAGACTCCTGGGGATGCGGGCCAACCGTGAGGTGATTCCGGAAGACCCCAACCATTCCGTGCGCTGGCACGAGCACGACTACCCCAGCCCGGTCGCACGTTGGAACTACCATCCTGAATACGAGCTGCACCTGATCCGGAAAGGCACCGGGAAGTTCATCGTGGGAGACCACATCGGCACTTTCGAGGCCGGACACCTGGCCCTGGTAGGTTCGGGGCTGCCGCACGACTGGGTCAGCGACCTGAGACCCGGAGAAGTGCTTCAGGGCAGGGACGTCCTCATTCAGTTCGACGGAAAATGGGTCGAGAGGGCCGCCTCGATTCTGCCGGAAATGGCCGAGGTTAAACCCTTGCTGGAACAGTCCTCGCGTGGGATCGAGTTCCTCGGACGATCAGCCCGGGCCGCCGCCGTTTCCCTGGAGGCGATGGGGACCTCCACCGGATTGCAGCGGCTTCAGCATCTCTTTGACGTGTTGGCGATTCTTTCGCGTGCGCCAGAGTCCGAACGGCGCTACCTCGCCGACGAATGGTTCAGGCCGCAACTGGACGGGCAGGCCGCGGCGGTGGTGGACCTCGTCCTCGAGTATGTCTTCAGCAACCACGCCGGCAGCGTCAGGATGTCCGAGGCGGCGGCGCTGGTGGGTATGTCGGAACCGACATTTTCGAAGTATTTCAAGCGCGCGACCGGCCAGAATTTCAGTGATCTGGTGCGCAAACTTCGGCTGGCCCACGCCCGCCGCCTGCTGGAGCGGAGCGACAAATCGATCTCGGACATCTGCTACGAAGTGGGTTTCACGAACCTGTCCAACTTCAACCGGCATTTCCGCAATGACGCAGGCGAAACCCCCCGGGACTATCGTCAGCGGGTGCAGCACTGACGGCAGCAGCGCGGGGTTCTGCATTCTCCCGCCCCGGAGCGCGCGAGCTGGTCACCATGGCCTGGCGATGGGCATCGGCGGTAGATTGTGGGCATGGGACAGACTTCCTCGGGCCGCCGGGATTTTCTCGCTGATCGGATCTTGGGCGTGGCGGAGTTCAGCCACGCGCATTGGTTTTTCGGCAATCTCTATGAGGTCCTCGTCAAAATCCCGCACCGCGTCGCGGCCGCTGAAGCAAGCCGTGAACTGCCCCGCTCGCCCTTTGGAGCGGGAAGCCCGGGCCGTTATTACGCACCGATTGCACCGATCAATGCGCCGGCGGCGATCGCTGCCCTCGTGGCAGGCTGGAATCATGCCGACAGCAGGCCATGGCTGCTAGCCGCTGCGGCCAGCTCGACGACGGGTGCGGCCGCCACCGCCTATCTGCTCCGGTCCATCAACCCCGACCTGTTCTTCAGCCCACAACCGCTCAGTGAGACGCGCCGCAACCCCCTACTGAAGCGGTGGTACAGGGTCCACGCCGTCAGGCTCGCCGCCAGCGCAGTTGCCCTGGCCGCCATCCACGAGGCACGAACACTCCGGCTCCGAAACCGCGGATAACAGCCAGGCGCCACAACCTGAAGGAGATCTTCATGGGCAAGCTGACAGTGACTGCTTTTTCCACTCTGGACAACGTCGCCGAGGAGCCCCAGCTCTGGACGGGCCCGTTCTTCAGCGACGCCACCGTGGCCTACAACGAACAAGTTCTGGCCGGGGCGGATTCGATGCTGCTCGGCCGGGTCACCTATGACGGCTTCGCCGCCTCCTGGCCGTCGCGGTCGGGCGACTTCACCGCCGACACTTTCAACGCGATGCCGAAGTATGTCGTGTCGACCACACTGGACCACGCCGGCTGGAACAACAGCACGATTATCGCCGACGACATACCCGGCCAGGTCCGCGAGCTTCGCGAGCGGGAGAACGTGCTCGTGTGGGGAAGCCCGACGCTGACCAAGACGCTCATGGAGGAGAACCTCGTGGACGAGTACGTCCTGCTGGTCTCCCCCATCGTGCTCGGGCGTGGCAAGAAAATGCTGCCGGAGGACGGAACCCGGCACACACTGCGGATCGTCGAACTTGAACTCCTCGAAGGCGGGATGCTGGCCCTCCGAATGGCGCCGGCAGGGTCCTAAGGAGAGCACAACAGAGGATGCGCCTAGCTATCGCGCTTGGGTGCCGCCCGGACATGGGTGCGCTGACCTTGTTTGCCGATAAGGCTGAGGAATTCGACCGGACCGGCGCTGGTTGCGCCGAGCCAGTGCGGGGTTCGGGTGTCGAACTCCACGGCTTCGCCGGGCCTGAGGATCAGGTCATGTTCACCGAGGACCAGGCGCAAGGTGCCATTGAGGACATAGGCACAGTCGTAGCCTTCGTGGGTGCGCAGCTGAGGCTCCTGGCCATCCCTGCCCTTGGGGAGGATGAACTTGTAGGCCTGAATGCCGCCCGGGCGGCGCGTGAGAGGCAAGATCGTCGACCCGTCCGGACCTGCGACGGGACGCAGATTGAGCCGGGGGTCGCCGGTCGGCGGCGCATCGACGAGTTCGTCGAGGGTTACCCCGTGCACGCGGGCCAGGGGGAGGAGCTGCTCGAGAGCCCAGGGTCCCGCCCAGGCAGATTCGGGAGGGGCTGCCCCGAACCCGCATCTCATCCGCGAAACCAGCGGACTCGCACCGGGAACAGCGCTGGATGCCGGGTGCGGGACAGGGGCAGAGGCGACCTGGCTCGCCGCGCACGGCTGGCAGGTCACCGGCGCCGACATCTCCGGCGCTGCCCTCGCCCAAGCGGCCGAGCGTGCCGAAGGGCAGTCTGTGTCCGGCACGGTGACCTGGGTCGAGGCGGACCTGACGTCATGGGCACCGGGTGGCCGGTTCGACCTTGTGACCACCCACTACGCTCACCCGGCGATGCCGCAGCTTGCCTTCTACGAACGCATCTCGGATTGGGTAGCCCCCGGCGGCACGCTGTTGATCGTCGGGCACCTGCACGCTCCCGCCGCCCCGGGGCACGGGCACCGCCCTCCCCCGGAAGCGACTGTCACCCTCGCGGACATCACCGGGGGTCTCAACGCTGCCGTATGGAACATCACGAGTGCCGAGGAGATCACGCTGACACTCCCCGGACCCGGTGACCGTGCGTTGCCGCTGCACGATGTCGTCGTGCGTGCCACCCGGCGCGGGTGACCTCACAGTTTCCGCCGCGCTGCACCCCCGGTGTTGCTCAGTCCGGCCGGCTGGCATCGACCGGGTAGGTCATGAACGCCGGCGTCTCGTACGGATGAATGGACAACGCGGCATTGACGACGGCGTTACGCCGGGAGCGGGGGAAGATTGCCTCGATCCGGGTTTCCGGCACCTCCTCGGGGGAACCGACGACGCCGACGAACGGGGTTGCGCCGGGCAACGGGGTAAAACGGCCGGTGCCGTCGAGGCTGAACGAGCAGTGGGAGTAGTTGCCGAGCCTGCCCGCCCCGGCGTCGCCAATGGCCTGCCGGAGGGCGGGCGCAGCGTCGGTGGGGACGTAGATGACCAGACAATCCATGGGCTCCATGGCAGAAAGTCTGCCACGGGGTGCCTCTTCGGCGCCGAGGGTTCCAGCGAATCAGAATGTGGATGCGCCGGACTCGCCGAGCGGGTGCTCGCGCTCGATCTGGGCGACCTTCGGATCGTTCTCGTCGGCGCCGTAGTCCGAGTTGCGTGTGATGTCCTTCCCATCGGGCAGCTTCATTGCGTGGAAGAGAAGAGACAAGCCGGCGGCGACGATCAGGTTGATCGCAAACGCTGTGACAGCGATGTATACCTGCGTGTCCGTGCCGGGAATGGCCGCGATGGAGCCGCCAAAGTGGGCTTTCGTGACGGGATTGACCACGTTGTACGCCGCGATGGTGCCATAGGTGATTCCGGCTGCCCAGCCGCCGAAAAGCGCCCACCGGTGGAACCAGCGCGTGTAGAGCCCGGCAACCATCGCCGGAAAGGTCTGCAGGATCCAGATACCGCCGAGCAGCTGCATGTTGATTGCCGCCGACTGGTCCATGGCAATGACGAAAACCAAGGCACCGAACTTCACCACGAGCGACGCGATCTTGGAGACGTGTGCCTCCTGCCGGGGCGTGGCGTCGGGCCTGATGAGATCGACGTAAATGTTACGGGTGAACAGGTTTGCCGCCGCTATTGACATGATCGCCGCCGGGACAAGAGCACCGATGGCGATGGCGGCCAGTGCGATGCCGGCAAACCACGCCGGGAACTGGTCCAAAAACAGCTGCGGCACCACCAGTTGCGGGTTGATGGCACCATTCAGGTCGACCGGTACGGTACCGGCAAATATGGCTGCGTAGCCCAGGAGTGCCAGGAGCCCCAGCATCAGTGAGTACAGCGGGAGCACAGCGGCATTCTTACGGATCGTGTTCCTGCTCTTGGTTGCGAGGACGCCGGTGATGGAGTGCGGGTACATAAACAGCGCCAAGGCAGAGCCCAGGGCCAATGTCCAGTAGGCGGAGTAGCTGGCAGCGCCGGGGATGAACACTCCCGTGGGTTTGCCGGTAGCCGGGTTGGTCGCACTCAGTTTCGCCTCGGCGGAGTTGAAGATGGGGTCCCAGCCGCCGAACTTGATCGGCAGGTAGATGACCGCAACGATCACTGCCAGGTAGATCAGAAGATCCTTCACAACGGCGATCAGGGCCGGAGCCCGCAGGCCCGACGTATAGGTGTACGCGGCCAGGACCACGAACGCGATGATCAGCGGCAGGTCCGTCAGCAGAACGTTCTCCGAACTGCCCAAGCCCAGCACGGTGAGCACAGCCTTGATGCCGACCAACTGCAGCGCGATGTACGGCATGGTCGCGACGATGCCGGTGATGGCGACGGCAAGGGTCAGGGACCTGCTGCCATAGCGGCCGCCAATGAAGTCGGCCGGCGTGACGAGCCCATGTCGATGCGAGACGGACCACAACCGGCTCATCAGCAGGAATACGATCGGGTACAGAACAATTGTGTACGGCACCGCGAAGAAGCCGGTCACGGCCCCGGTGGCCCACATCGCAGCGGGAACGGCCACAAAGGTATAGGCCGTATACAGGTCACCGCCGAGAAGGAACCAGGTTACCCAGGTTCCAAACCCGCGGCCACCGAGGCCCCACTCATCGAGGCTGTGCAGCCCCGTTTCCTCGCCCCGGCGCCACCGCGCGGCAACAAACCCCAAAACGGCCACCAGGACGAAAAGAATAATCACAATAGTGAGTGCCACGACGTTAACGGGCCGGTCCGGAGCGGCCAGCGGAAGGGCCATCCCGCTCATCGCTCCTCCCCGGGACTGGTCATGCCGCGCACCGATTCGCGCCGGCGGCGATCCTCCTTGATGACTAGCCAGTAGGAGACCCCGACCAAGGCCGAGGTGATCGGAATCCACATCATCTGGTACCAGTAGAAGAACGGCATACCCGCCCAGCGCGGCGCATCGACCGAATACGCGGGCACATACAGCGGAACCACAATGGCGATGGTCAAAAGGATTCCGGTGATGACATATGGACCGGATCTGGCCGGCCCGCGTGTTGGCACATCGGGACTGGACATCGACGCCTCCTCATCGAGACGGCCCCGGAGCGGGAAGGCTTCCCGGGAAGTGCCGGGACCTGCAGACCGCATGTCGCAACGGTCTTTATAGAACAGAATAGACACCGGCCTTCGCCTCCGACAGTGCCAGCACGCCTCGGTGGAATGATAGTCGGGATCGGTTTGCGGCCCCGTTCGGTCCGGTCGGGCTCGTGGCCGAGAAGCTGGTTCCGGCACGCTATCTCCGCAGGCTCATTGAGGCACGCAATCGGCACCTGACCGCGGATCCGCAACCCAGACAGGGGATGGATTTCGCGGACCCGGTGACCCATTCCTCTCCGGTGGTCAACGGTGGTCATGAACAAATGGCAAGGCCATGCAACACTGGTCGGATGCCGGCGTTCAGCATCTTCACATCCAACGAGTTTTCCGATGCCGAGGTTCTCTCGTTGTACGAATCTGTGGGGTGGGCCGCCTATACCCGGGATCCAGAACTGCTCACCAGAGCGATCCGAAGTTCCTCATTTGTCGTGGCGGCCCGGAACGCGAATGGTGAGCTTGTTGGCCTCGCGAGGGTTGTGTCGGACGATGCGACCATCTGCTATCTGCAGGACATCCTTGTACGGCCGCCTTTCCAAGGCGCGGGCGTAGGCCGGGCTCTGGTGGAACACGTCACGGCACGATACGCGCATGTCCGGCAAACAGTGCTCATCACTGACAATGAACCAGGGCAACGCGCCTTCTACGAAGCCATGGGCTTTACGGAGGGGTCGAACTTCGCTCCGGAACCCGTGCGTGTCTTCGCTCTATTTCGGTAGTCCCGGAGTTTCAGTTCGAAATGACTGGTATTTCCCAGGACCTTTCGTCTTGGCCGCCGCGAACTTCTCAGCCTGTAAGAATGGGGCATGCCCCCGCCTAGCTTTCCGATCAGACGGTTGGCCGAAGACCCGGCCCACGTCCTCGACCGCCGTCGGTGGCCAGGTATCCTGCCCCCTGTTGCAGCTTGTCCGCAACGCCGGCGCCACAAGACGCGGCTACTTCCTGCGCGCGGAAACCATGCACGGCTTCTTCACCTATCTCGAGAAGAACCCGAGCACCGTGGGTACGGACATCTCGTTCCACGACATGTCACACGGCGAATCGTTCCTGGAACTGGCAGTGGATCGTTTCCGGGGACGCGGATTGTGGGTGCTCGATGAACCGGAATCAGCGCTGTCCTTCGCGGGATGCCTCAGCCTCCTCGCGGTCTTGAAAGATCTCCTCGCCGAAGGTTCCTCGCAAGTCATCATGTCCACACACTCCCCTGTCCTTGCAGCGCTTCCAGGCGCGCAGATTCTCGAAGTCGGCCCGTGGGGACTTCGGCAGCAGGAATGGTCGGACCTCGATCTGGTTTCAAACTGGCGATCCTTCCTGGACTCCCCCGAAAGATACCTGCGACACCTATAAGGCCGGCCCGGTCGGGGTTGAACTAACGTCGTCCCCGAACGGAAAATGCCAGACAAGGCCAAAGGGGAACCAAGAACCTCCGATCGCGGTCAAAGCTCATGTCATGTGTCGAGCTTTCCCGACTGCTTTTGGGCGAGGCGCTGGAGTTGCCATGCGTGAACGCCGCTCACCCAGTCCCACCCGGGAGCGGCCGATGGGCCGACCCGCGGATCGCTGGGATCATGGGCGTCACGCAAGGCGTGCACGTACGCCCGATCCTGGTCGATCCGTGCGTGTACCTGATCAGCTCCGCCGACGGACCCGTGGCCGGGGACGAGGACATCGACGTCGCCAGCCACGCCCTCGAGCAGCCGCAGCGCGGCGAGGTAGTCCTCGATCGGGTCAGCGGTGTCGTTCAAGTCGAGCATCGGGATCAAGACATCAGAAAGCATGTCGCCGGCGACGAGAACCCCACGTTCCTCAATCAACAGCGCCGCGTGGCCCGGGGCATGTGCTCGATGCTCGAGAATGCGGACTTGGGGCCCATCCCAAGGAATCTGCGCCGTATCGACGGGCAGGCCGGTAATAAGGCCGAGGAGGTCCAGCGGTACCTGTTCGGGGATGCCGGCGGCCTTCGCGACCGCCTCCAGTCCGCCCGAAAGCCGATCCCGGGCGGTAGCCGCGCATCGCGCGGTGCCGTAACGGGGAACCGCGCCGAACCCGGCGTGCCAAAGCAGGTGGTCCCAATGAGGATGCGTCGAGAAGCCTGCCACAACGGTCTGGCCCGACTCGGACAGATCCTTCGCGAGGCAGTCCATTTCGTAGCCGTGCACCCCGGGATCGATGAGCAACACGCCAGCCCGGCCCTGCACGACGACGGCGTTGCTCTGGCAGAACGCGCTCTCATGGATCAGCACGCCCTCTGCGACCTGCCTCAACACGAGCTGGCCTCGTATACATCGCGGACGGCGTGGCTGTCCCCCGGAACTTGCTCGACCCGCAGGTCGGCGGAGACATTCATCCAATGGTCCATGCGGCCCATCATCTCCTCTTCCTAACGGTATTGCGTTCTGCAACTCCTATAGTGAGGACCAAATACCTGTTAAGGAGTCGTGGGACGGTGGATCCCGGAATTGCGCCGCGACAAGATGCTGCAGAGAAGGCCAGCGGAACTCCCGATCAATTCGCAGCGGGTGGGCCCCTTCAGCATTGCGCGGAGCGCGTCGAATGATTCCTATCTCCGGCGCTGTTCGGGAGCCCCCTAAGGCCACTAACCCACACCAGAACAGCGCCGCTTACCGTTGGTACCCACAACTCAGAGGGACAGCTTGAAGCCCACGTGCGACGCTTCGAAGCCAAGACGCTCATAGAACCGGTGTGCTGCGACCCTGGACGCGTCAGACGTAAGCTGAACCAGCCTTGCGCCCCGCCGGCGCCCTTCAGCGATAGCCCACGTAATCATCGCCCCTCCCAGACCGTTGCTCCGAAGGTTAGACCGGACCCGGACTGCCTCGATCTGCAGTCGCGTAGCTCCGCCTCGGGCGAGCCCGGGAATGAAAGTCAGCTGCATGGTGGCAACCACTTCATTTTCGGTCGAGACAACAACGAGAAGAAGCTGCGCAGGGTCCGCATCAATTGCCTGGAAAGCAAGATCGTAGGGACGCCGGTGTTCGATTGCGATGGAGTCGACGGAGGCTCGGAGCTGGTCGGCAGCCAGTAGCCCAACAATCGAAGCCACATCAAATGATTCAGCTTTCCTGATCGTGAATGGGCCGCCAGGCAGTTCCAGTTCAGCGAGAGTCATTTCCCCAGTATTCCAGCCATCGGAAATATGCCAGGCGCCGACCTCCGTCGGCTTGAAACTACGTTGATAATTCTGGACTGCCGGTGACCAGCACGTCGCAGGCTAGAGCCACGCGGTATTGCGGCTCCAACTTTCCGGCCACCGTTCACGAGTCCATTTAGACCTTCGGAATATCGGGCCGGGAACCCTGGGCGGGACGGATCAGGCGATAGCGGACGGATTTGCGGGCAGCGTGGCGTTGGTCCGCCGGCGTGAGGCCAGCACGCCAATGATCGCGGTCACGACGACGACAAACGTTGCCAGTACTGACGCGTTGAGGACGAGCGAGAGTTCCATTTGGTGCGGTAGAAGCACAGATTGGTCCCACCCTGCATTGTCGGCGCGATTGATGAAGTCTGCGTCGATCGGATTCCACAAGATGGCCGCGACACTTGTTGCCACCAACGCGCAGAGACTGAGGGCCAGCTGGACGAGGGACCATGCTGACGGCTTTCCATTGTGGCTTGACGGACGTTTGTCCATAGCTTCCCCCGTTAAGTGCCGGCCGCGGCCGTTGCAGCCTCCGTTAATGCATTGCCCCTTGCCCACCGCCGGGGCGGCGTCAGCCGGCCCGGTCGCTTCGATAAGCCCTCAGTGCGTCTTCTCTGATCCACTTTCGGGTCAGGAAAGCGTCCAGAACGCAAGAAACGCCGAGGATCGTCCAGGAAGTCCAAACTGGCGCAAGGCCGGCAATCACCAAGACCCCGACAGCAACAACGAAGCCGACGGAGACGTAGCCATAGATCCGGCGTGCACGGGTTGCAAATCGTGCCTCTTGCGTTTCGCGAAAGTAGTTCAGCATCAGTCCCCCAAGGTTCGAATCGGAGCCTACAGCACTGGCTGCGCCAAATACCGACAATCGATGCGCGCCAGATACGGCGTTGACCCACACTATTTCTGAATCACGGAGTTGTCGGGCGTGTCATCGGCACACGCTATTTGGCCTGCTACTCCTCCGCAGCACGTTGGAGGATCCTGCACCGGCACGTCGGGTCGTCGAGTTGCCTCGAACCACGTCCCGTCTGGTTCGATGAGTGCATGGATCATTCGCAGCTGAAGCTGTCCGCCCCGAAACTCAATGCGGGCGATCGAGTGGCGGTTCTCTCCCCGTCGTTCGCCGCCCCCGGATTCGCCCCGGCCGTGCACGAGCAGGCGATGCGGCGGCTCACAGCGGCTACGGGTTTGATTCCTGTGGAATTCCCGACGACGCGCAAGCTCGGATCCAGTCCCGAGGAACGGGCGGCGGACATCAATGCGGCGTTCGCCGATCCCAGCATCCGCGCGATTCTCGCCACCATCGGCGGCGACGACCAGATCACAGTCGTACCTCATCTCGACGAGGCGGCCGTCCGGGCGAATCCAAAGATCTTCGTCGGATACAGCGACAACACCAACCTGCTGAACTGGCTGTGGTCACTCGGGATACGCGGATATTACGGCGGTTCGACCCAGGTCCACCTCGGCGCCGGGCCAGGTGCTGACGACGTCCACCTCGCTTCCCTACGGGCCGCGCTGCTCACTGGAGGCGAGCTCGAGATCACCGATCCCGGGGAGTCAGAGGACTTCGGGCCGGATTGGCTCGAGCTGCGGGCACTCGTCGAATACGGCGACCGCGAACCCACCGAACCCTGGAGGTGGACGGGTCCCGAACGCAAGGTCTCCGGTTACACCTGGGGTGGCTGCATCGAAGTCCTCGACCAGCTCGCCATCGCCGACAGGCTGCCCTCCGTCGACGCGCTCCGGGGCACAATCCTGATCCTCGAAACCAGCGAACTGCTGGCTCCCGCAGATTGGGTCAAGCGATGGCTTCGAGCGCTCGGCGAGCGTGGTGTCCTGGGGGCGGTCGACGGCGTGCTGGTCGCCAGGCCTCCAGTCAGCAGCCACGGGCAGGTTCCGGCTGCCGCCGAACGGGCTCGGCTCCGCGCCGCACAGCGCGATGTGGTCAGCACCGAAATCGCCCGGTACAACCCGGCCGCCGTCGTGTGCATCGGGGTTCCCTTCGGGCACACCCGACCGCAGTGGATCCTCCCCTACGGCGGTCGAATCCAACTCGACGGCGAAGCCAGGACGGTTACAGCCAGCTATGCCTGACCGTGGCGGGCAGTGCCAGGAGCACACGCCGGGTCATCATCATTTCCTATGCGGTCGGGCGCACGTTCTGATTTGATCGGAAGAGGTTGATGGGGTCGTATGCGGCTTTGACAGCGGCCAGCCGGTCGTAGTTGGCGCCGTAGGCTGCCCTCACCCGTTCCTCCCCTTCCTGGCCAAGATCGTTGACGTACACCCCGCTAGCGGCAAAGGGCTGCATCGCTTCGAAGAAGGCGCGGGCCCAGCCGACGTGGCGCTCCGTTTCTGCCGGCTTGGACCACTGGGCCAGGATGAGGAGCTCGCTCTGGGACCGGCGATGCGGAAATGCCGTGGCCGCCGGGGGAACCCGAGCGGCCACACCGTGCAGTTGTTGCATTCCGATGCCGCTCGCCGCTGAAGGCATCTCGGCCGCAAACTGGAGCAGGACATCGATGGCGTCGGCGGTGAGGTCAGTCAAGAAGCTCGATTTCCAATAGTGGTGCCGGCCCGGCGGAAAGCCGCCGTCGTGGGCGCTTTGCCAAACGCCATAATCGGTGGGCACCACCGCGTCCACATCTGGGCCGAGGTCGCGCAGGGGCCGGAGCGCCAGCTCCGCCTCATCATGCCCGCCGCTCCAGCAGACGCCGATGCCGAAGACAGGGCGTCCTGAGGTGTCACACCCCAGACTGGCCGACATCGAGAGTTCGTCGGGGCACGAAGCGGCGAATCCGGGATAAAAGCCCAGGACCTCCCTTGTCCGTTCGGCCGGGAATGAGAGCGCTCCGGCAAGAACCTGTCCGACGGGATGCAAACGATAGGTGAAAGACGTGACAACACCGAAGTTGCCGCCGCCTCCGCGGATGGCCCAAAAGAGGTCTGTGTGTTGGTCGGGGCTCGCCGTCAGCAGCCTGCCATCCGAAGTCACGATGTCGGCGGCCAGCACGTTGTCGCAGGCGAGCCCGTGTTTGCCGTTGAGCCAGCCGATACCACCTCCGAGGGTCAAACCGGCGATGCCGGTAACCGACACGACTCCGAGCGGCGTGGCCAGGCCGTGCGCCTGGGTGGCGACGTCAAGATCGGCCAGGAGCGCACCCGCTCCAGCCAAGGCGACGCGCCGTTCGGCGTCGACCTGAACGTTCTTCATGCCGGAGCAATCCAGCATGAGCCCGCGGGCGCCGACGGCGTTCCCTGCCACGTTGTGGCCGCCGCCCTTGATGGAGACAGGGAGATCATTTTCCCGGGCGAAGTTCACGGCAAGGCGAATATCCTCGGCGTCGGCAGGGCGGACAATGACGTCCGGACGGCGGTCAATCATCGCATTGAAGACCTTCCGGGCTTCGTCGTAGCCGGCGTCTCCGGGCCGGAACAGCCGGCCCCGGAGCGCCGAGCCCAGGCCATCGACGACGGATGGGTCAAGCGACGGTGCGGGGGTCCCGAAAGCCACGCCACGGCACCTTTCTCGTTCGAGATCGTCGAGGACGCGCGCCGGCCGGCGGCGTCGCGCTCATTTGACCGTCAATGAGCCGTGCATGTTGGGGTGGTAGGTGCAGTGAAAAGCGTAGGTCCCCGGTTCGGAAGGTGCCTTGAATGTGGCCGTCCCGCCGTTTTCCTTGACCTCGACATCAAAGAGGGTCGCATTCTGGTCTGCGGTTACCGTGTGCTCTGCGGTGTCCATGTTGATCACCTTCACCTCCGCGCCCGGAGCCACCGCACCCGGGATCTCGTAGGCGAAGTTGCTGATCGTGATGGTTGCGGCGGCGGCGTTTGCCGCCCCGCTTCCCGGCCCCGAAGCGGTGGAGCCGGCCGGGGCAGACGGTTCCATCGACATGCTGGGAGAGGTCCCGGCGGTCGTGGCAGGGGCCGATGCCTGCGTTCCGCCGCCTCCGGCACAGCCGCTCAGCCCGATCAGTACCGTTGCCAACACAAGTGCCGTCCGTGTCTTGTTGCCCGTCATGATGTGCCGTCCTGGACGCTGGAGGGGGCTGAGAAATCAGCCCGGCTTCCTTCCATTCTGCATCCGCCACCATCAAAAAGCACCGCTGAAAAGCGCCGACAGGGAGCACGGGCGATCAGGACTGCGTCCTGGCCTTTTGCAGGTAGGCCATGAGTCCGGCCAGCTGCTCCGGGGTCCAGGGCAGACCGGCGCTGAGGGCAGTCCTATTGTCCTGCCACATGGAACGGGCAGCGGCTTTGGTCTCTTCGCCTGCGTGGAACATGGATCCGATTTCGTCCCATGCCCTGGCCCATGCCCGGATGGACGGATCGGATACCGGCGTCCCGATTTCGACGTGCCTGGGAACCTCCTCGACCAATGCGGCCCAACGGACTTTGAGGGCCTCGATGCTGTCGCTGCCAAGTTCGGCTCTGCGGCCGGCCAGTTCCTGGCGCTGTTCCGGTGTGAAGTAGTTTTCGAGCATGGTGATCATCTCCAAAGTTGCCATGAACTGTTCCGGCGCCGGCATGGCGGCCCCGTCGATGCGTGAAAGCAGATGGCGTATCCGGTCCTGGACCGCCTGGACCTGCTCGGCGTGCTGGCGAAGATGCAGCAATTGCCTTTCCAGGAGCGTGCGCAGCGAGCCCACGTCATCGGCAGGGGTTCCCAGTGCAGCGCCGATTTCGGCCAGCGGGAGGCCGAGCATCTGCAGCGCCCGGATCCGGTAGAGCCGCCGGACGTCTTCCTCGATGTAGCGGCGGTGACCGGAAGCCGTCCGCCGGCCTGCCGACAGCAACCCAATCTCGTCGTAGTGATGGAGCGCCCGGACCGTGACGCCACACGCTTTGGCAAGTTCGCCGATGCTCCATTGACCTGTGGCACCGCTCGTCTCTGTCATGGGAACAACCGTAGATCCTCACCCCGCGTGAGGATCAAGACCCTCCGCCGGCCCCGGGGGCCGGCCACCGACGCCGGCTCCTTCCGTCCGGTCAGCCAGCCTTCCCGACGTCGGCCAACCGGTCGTTCAGCCGGTCCACCTCGTCGAGGACTTCGGTCGCCGCCCAGGCACGGCTGCGCTTGGACTGGGTGACGGGGGTAATGACCCCGGCGTTGGAGAGCCGCTGCAGTGCGGCGTACACGGAGCTTTCGGCGACGCCGGCAATGTGGGCCGCGCTGTGAGCCTCGAACACGGGCCGCTCCAGAAGCCATGGAATGATCTTCTCGTCCGCGGATCCTCTGCGTGGCCGGGCCAGCTCCAGCCACATCGCCGGCAGCGCATCGAGGGCGGCGACGGATTCGCGGGCGGCATCCGAGGCGCGGACAGCGGAACGGGCCAGGTAGAGCACGAATGGATCGGCATCACCGGAGCGGTAGTTATTGACCAGGCGGAAGTAGGTGTCGACGTCGGCGACCATCGCCGACGCGATGGGGGTGACGGTGTTCCTGGTGAGCCCACGACGCCGGGAAATCGCCCCAATGAGTGCCCGCCCGATCCGCCCGTTGCCGTCGGTGAACGGGTGGATGGACTCGAAGTGGGCGTGCGCGATCGCCGCCTGCGCCATGATCGGCACGTCGCGGCGGTTGCAGAAGACCAGCAGGTCTTCCATCAGGTCCGGCACGAGCTCCGGCGGGGGCGGGACGTGGATGGCGCCGCGCGGTGAATGGTCACTGCCGCCGATCCAGTTCTGAACTTCCCTGAACCGGCCGGCGTGTGGGCCGTCCATCGGGTCGTCCTTCATGAGCGTGTGATGGGCGGCCAGCATTGCCTCCAGCCGGATCTCGCCGGTTCGCCCGGCGTCGTCGATCATCCCTTGTACGGCGTCGGCGGCAGCCACCATGGAGCGGGCGTCGTCACTGGCCTTGAGCCCGATCATGGCCCGGGCGTAGTCGTCGCGGTTGGCGTTGACATGCTCGATTTTGGAGGAGGAAACCGCCTCGCTGCGCAACAGGAACCCGCTAATGGCGGCCATCCGCGTGCCGGCGGTGACGTCCAGGGACGCGATGGCGACGGCGGCCTCTTCCAGGGCGACGATGGTCTCACGCCCCGGATCGAACCAGCTCCCGGCGATCAAGGGTGGCAGCGAGACCACCACCTCGGTGAATTCCCGATCTTCGCGCGGCGGCCGCCCGGACGACTTCCACGGCATCATCTTGCTGCCGTGCGCGGGCCAGCGGGTCATGGATCCTCCGGAAGTCTAAATAGTCACCCTACTATTTAGATTTTAGGGGCTAAACATGAATAACGCGACGCGTGCTTCGGAAAAGCTGCCTTGGCGGGGCGCGCTGCCCTCGATCGTCCAGCCCTAGGAGCCGGCTTCCCTCACACCCGGCCGTGTGGCTTCCTGAATGACCCAGCGGTTGCCATCCGGGTCGCTGAAGTAGGCGAAGGCGATTCCACCCATGTCCTGGACTTCGCTGATTTCCGCTCCCCGCCGAAGCAGCTCAGCCCGCGTCGACGACATATCGGGGACCACCAATTGCAGGCCCTCCAGGCTGCCCGGCGGCATGCTGGTCATTCCGGTGCCGACGACGATAGAGGCGGCGGAGCCCGGCGGCGTGAGTTGCACGACCCTCATTCCCGGGATGTACTCGACGTCGTGGTCCAGAACGAACCCGAGTCGGTCCGTATAGAACGACTTGGCCTTGTCCACATCACTGACCGGTACTTGCACTACCTCGAGGCGCATCTCCATGCGGCTCACAGTACCCCTGTTTCCTGCTGCGCACAGGCCGCGGATCAAAGGCCCGCCCTACAGCTGATGCCAGATTCTGGTCGGTCACCGCGGAGTGGAACGTGCAACCTGCGACGTCGCGGCGCTCCGGGCCGGCGCCAGTGGTTTTCTGCTCAACGACGTCGGGCCCTCTGAATTGCTTGCCTCGATTAGGGCCGTCGCCGGAGGAGACGCCGCCATTTCCTCCCGGGTCAGCCGCCGGATGCTGGACCTCTTCAGCCAAAGGCTTCCCTCCGGTCCCCCGTCCGCGGGTGATGACGCGGTGGCATCACTGACACAGAGGGAACGGGAAATACTCTCGGCCATTGCCCTGGGACTTACAGACACCGAGATCGGGGAACGACTGACCGTGGCGGAACCAACAGTCAAAACCCACGTGGGCCGCATCCTCATGAAACTCGGGCTGCGCGACCGTGTGCACGCCGTCATCTTCGCCTACGAACACGGTCTGGCCAGCTGCCGGCGGACGAACTGACGGGTGGTCCGAGGGCGGGAAATGCACCCATAGGACGCAGCGGGGAGGTCAGGCCTGGCTCAGCGCCTTGGCCTTGATGGCGTCGAATTCGCTCTGGGTCAGGGTGCCGGCGTCGAGGAGTTCCTTGGCCTTTGCGATTTCCTGGGAGGGGGACGCCGTGGCCACGGAGCGGATGTATTCCGTTGTTGCGGCTTCGGCCTGCTGGGCACTGCGGGCCTGGCGCTCGGCCATGCTGCGGCCCCGCGCGATCAGGTACACGAGAACCGTGAGGAACGGCACGAAGACCAGGAAGATGATCCACACAGCCTTGAGCCAACCGCTGAGTTCGTGGTCCCGGAAAATATCCGAGATAACTGCAAACAGCGCGAAAAGATACGCGATGAACGCGAATGACCAAAAGAACAGCCAAATGAAGTTCCAGAATTGCTCCACGGGAGCCATCCTTCCGTTCCGAGGAGGCCCTGCTGGCATCCTTAAGCGCCAAACTAACTCCCCGGGTCGTGCCCCGTTAGGACCAAAGGGCCCGAATCCAGCGCGGAAGCGCCACTATGCGGGGCCAGCAGAACGAACTGTGGAGCAGGCGCGGGATGGCGGAACCGGAAGCGGCGGGCCTAAAAGAAGTGCAGCTCACTCGCCGCATCCGGCGAGGGGTGCACCACGGGAGCCTGGCCAAGTTCGAGCAGGATGTCGTTAATGCTCAGCTGGCCGTCCAGCTGAGGATCCAGCTGCACCGGGACACCAGCCTCCGGAACGGCGTCGCTACTCATGCCACGATCATATGTGCGGACAGTCCCTGGGCCGGGGGGCCACGCCGACCGGGGTCAGGGAGGGCCCCGGGGGCCACGCGGACCCGCGGCGTCATGCGCCGTCGTAGGCCTCCTGCAGGGCGGCGATGTCCAGCTTGCGCATAGCGAGCATTGCCTGCATGGCACGCTGGGCGCCGTCGGGGTCGGGGCCAGCGATCAGTTGTCCCAGCACGGCCGGCACAACCTGCCACGAGACCCCGTACCGGTCCTTGAGCCAGCCGCACTGGCTTTCCTGGCCGCCGTCAGTCAGGGCCGACCAGTACCGGTCCACTTCTTCCTGCGACGCGCAGTCGATCACAAAGGACACCGCCTCATTGAAAGTGAAGGCCGGACCCCCGTTCAATGCCGTGAAGGTGCGCCCGTCAAGCAGGAACTGAACGGTAATGGCCTGGCCGGCGGGCCCGGGACCGCCGTCGCCGTACCGCGAGACGTCGAGGATTTTGCCGCCGTCGAAGATGGAGACGTAGTACTCGGCGGCTTCCTCGGCCTGGTTGTCGAACCACAGGCAGGTGGTGATTTTTTCGCTCACAGCGCTCCCCTTGCGTTTGCCGTGCCGCCGGCAGACTCCGGCGGCGATCAGCGGCATGGGGCCGAGCCTAGCCCGGAGGTGACTTCACACACAACGGTCCCCGCCCGGAGCCCATCCTCACGGGACTAGGCTTGGATGCATGCCTTCTCCAACCCCCAAACTCCCCCGCCCATCCGCCCAGGACGCTCCCCATTCCGGCCTCCGGCCCGCGCAGACAGCAGCCCTGGCAGCATGCGCAGATGCACTCCTGATTCTGCTCTTCGCGGCGATCGGGCGCGACGCGCACCAGCGCGGGGAAATCATCACCGGCGTCTTTGCGACGGCGTGGCCGTTCCTGGCCGGCGCGGCACTGGCCTGGCTGGTCCTGCGGCTGTGGCATGACCCCCTGCGGGTGTGGCCCGCCGGCGTCGCTGTCTGGCTGGGAACCGTCGGCGTCGGGATGATCCTGCGGGCCCTCACCGGGCAGACGGTGGTACTGCCCTTCATCATCGTGGCCCTGCTGAGCCTGGCCGTTTTCCTCCTGGGTTACCGCCTTGTGGCCGCGGGCGTTCGGCGGCTGCGTTCACGCCACCGCCAGGCCTAATGCACTAGGCTTGCAGAAGATGGCAGCGCCCGTGCAAGGGCAGCCGACAGGCCCGCAAACGGCGCAACCGATCCGGAAAGGTTCACACGTGGTCACCGCATTCGTCCTGATCAAGACAAACGCTTCACGCATCCCGGAGACCGCCGAGGAAATCTCCGCCATCGCCGGCATCAGCGAGGTCTATTCCGTAACGGGCGAGTGGGACCTGATCGCCATCGCCCGGGTCGCCAAGCACGAGGACCTGGCGGACGTCATCGCGGACAAGCTCTCCAAGGTTCCCGGCGTCGCGCACACCACTACGCAGATCGCGTTCCGCGCTTACTCCCAGCACGACCTCGATGCGGCCTTTGCCCTCGGATTCGAGCAGTAGCGAACAACCGAACTACGAACAGCTCATGAGACGGGCCCGGCAGAAATCTGCCGGGCCCGTCTCATGTGATCTTTAGGCGGTCTGCGACAGGGCGACCCACCTGTCCAGCACCGCGGCCGCGGCTCCGGATTCAATGGACTGCTCGGCACGGTTGAACGCGACGGCCATGCGCTCCGCCAGCGGACCCACAGCGTCGAGGTCGAACGCCACCAGCCCGGCCGCGGCGTTGAGCAGCGCCGCATCGCGGGCCGGCCCCGGCGCACCGCCGAGGACAGCCCGGACGACGGCGGCATTGGCCACCGCATCCCCGCCGCGCAGCTCCTCCAGCGTGGCCGTCCGGATGCCGAGATCGCGTGGATCGAACGCCTCCTCAGTTACCTCACCGTTGCGGATCTCCCACACCCGCGACGGGCCGGTGGTGGTGAGCTCATCCAGGCCGTCATTGCCGCGGAAAACCAGGCCGCGGCTGCCTCGCTTGGCCAGCACTCCGGCCACCAGCGGGGCCATCTGCTCATTGGCGACGCCCACCGCCGACGCCTGGACATGTGCCGGGTTGATCATGGGGCCCAGGAAGTTGAACGCCGTCGGAACGCCGAGTTCACGGCGGGCGACGGCGGCATGCCGCATGGAGGGGTGGAAAACCTGGGCGAAGCAAAACGTGATTCCCGCCTCTTCGGCGTTGAGTGCCACGCGGGGAATGGGGAGATCCAACCGGACGCCGAGGGCCTCCAGGACATCGGCGGATCCCGACGAGGACGACGACGCACGGTTGCCGTGCTTGACCACCCGGGCCCCAGCTCCCGCGGCGATAAGGGCGGCCATCGTGGAGATGTTAACAGTGTTCTGCTGGTCTCCACCAGTGCCGACGATGTCCAGTTTCTCACCGGCAATGTCAATGGGGTTGGCGTTGGCGATCATCGCCTCCACCAGGCCGGCCAGCTCATCCACGGTCTCGCCCTTGGCCCGCAGCGCCACCAGGAATCCCGCCACCTGGGCCGGCGTTGCCTCACCGGACATGATGGAATTCATGGCCCACTCAGTGCTCCCGGCAGTAAGGTCGGCGCCGCTGATGAGTGCGTTGATAAGCCGCGGCCAGGTGTTGCCTGCCGCCTGTGCAGATGCCTGTGAAGTCACCTCCCGATGCTATCGAGGTCCGCCCCGCAAAGACCAATGTGAACCCCGCCGGGAACTTTTCCGCGCGAATTCGCGTCTTTGTAGAAAAAGTCCTCCGAAAACGCGGTTTGCGTTGGGCAGGACGGACTTTTATAGACATAATGTCTATGTGACATCTGCGACCCATGCCCCCAGTACCCCGGCGCACCCGACGCTGAACCGCCCGAACATGGTTTCTGTTGGAACCGTTGTGTGGCTGTCCAGTGAGTTGATGTTCTTCGCCGGTCTCTTCGCCATGTACTTCACACTCCGTTCGACTTCCGGACTGATGTGGGCCGAAGAGACAGCCAAGCTCAACTTCCCGTTTGCGCTCGTTAATACGATCGTCCTTGTGGCAAGTTCCTTTACTTGCCAGATGGGCGTGTTCGCTGCCGAGCGGCTCCAGCCGCGCCGGACCGGCGGACGCTTCAGCTTCACCCAGTGGGGGATGAACGGATGGTTCATCCTGACGTTCCTCATGGGTGCCTTCTTCGTCGCCGGCCAGACGACCGAGTACGCCATGCTCGTTTCCGAGCATGTAACGCTGGCCACCAACGCCTACGGTTCAGCCTTCTACATCACGACGGGCTTCCACGGCCTGCACGTCATCGGCGGCCTGATTGCCTTCCTGCTCATCATGGGCCGCTCCTTCGCCGCGAAGAAGTTCGGACACTTTGAGGCAACTTCGGCGATTGTCACCTCGTACTACTGGCACTTCGTGGACGTCGTCTGGATTGGCCTCTTCCTGGTCATCTACGTCCTCAAGTAGTCAGACTTGACTCTTTTTCTACAAGAGGCAGAATTTCAAGAAGCGGCTCCCGGAGCCACCGCAGGATCGAATAAAGGAACCACCACGTGAAGGCACTCTCGCAGAAGCGACGTCACCCACTGGCAGCAATTGCACTGCTGCTGATGGGCCTCTTGGTCACGGGTGGGCTGTACGCCGTTGCCACCACCGTCAACCAGGCCAAGGCCGACACCACCACCTACAGCGCGAGCGACGTAGAGGAAGGCGGCAAGCTCTTTGCCGCCAACTGCGCCACCTGCCACGGCATGGGTGCCAGCGGGTCGCAGGCCGGACCGTCCCTTGTGGGCGTCGGCGCCGCCGCTGTTGACTTCCAGGTAGGCACCGGCCGCATGCCCATGCAGATGAACGGCCCGCAGGCCTACAAGAAGCCCGCCCAGTTCAACGAGGAACAGACCAAGCAGCTGGCTGCTTATGTTGCTTCCCTCGGCCCCGGCCCGGCCATCCCCGAGGCAGGTGTGCTCGATGAAAAGGGCGACGCTGCCAACGGTGGAGAGCTGTTCCGCACCAACTGCGCCATGTGCCACAACGCCGCCGCTGCAGGCGGCGCACTGACCCGGGGCAAGTTTGCTCCTGCCCTCGCAGGTGTCTCCGGCCAGCACATCTACGAAGCAATGGTCACCGGCCCCCAGAACATGCCGGTCTTCAGTGACGCGAACATCTCTCCGGAGGGCAAGCGCGACATCATCACCTACCTGAAGCAGATTGAGGCCAACGGTTCACCCGGCGGCGCCGATCTTGGTGCTCTGGGACCGGTCTCCGAAGGTCTCTTCGTCTGGATCGCCGGGCTGGGCGTCATCATCGCGTTCACCATTTGGCTGACATCCCGCACTTCTTAAGCGGACCTTGCACCTGTAAGAATTTTCTGCTGACCCGTCAGCAGTTTGAATTGAAACCTAACTCGGCACTCGCCGAGACGAGAGAAGGATGAGGCGAATTATGGGCAACCATAGTGACGGCGGTCCGAACGACTCGGGCACCGTAGCTACGGCTGGTCAGAATGAGGTGGAGAAATTCCAGGATCCTGGAATTCCCCCGCACCGTTTGCGCCTGGCTGACACGGACCCGAAGGCCGCAAAAAAGGCAGAACGGCAGGTAGCCCTTCTGTTCGGCATCTCGGTCGTTGGCACCTTGATATTCCTGGTGGCGTACTTTGCGATCGATCTGGGGCAGGACTCCGCGATCGCGACGATCCGTCTCCAGAACGCACTGCTGGGCATCGGCACCGCGTTCGCGATGCTGGGCATCGGCACCGGTATCGTCCACTGGGCCAAAGCCCTCATGCCGGACCACGAGGTCTCGGAAGAGCGCCACGCGATCCGCACCGAGGAAGACCGCCAGGCTGCCGTCCGCATCGTCGATGACATCGTCGAGGAAACCGGCATCAAGCGCCGGCCACTGATCCGCAACACCCTGCTCGGCGCCGTCGCCCTCGCCCCCCTGCCGGCCCTGGCCATCTTCGGTGACCTCGGTCCCCGGCCGGACGACAAGCTGGCCCACACCCTGTGGGCCCCGGCCCCGGACGGCAAGCTCAAGCGGCTGGCCCGCGACCCGGACGGCACCCCCATCAAGGCCGCCGACGTCACCATGGGCTCCGCGTTCCATGTCATCCCCGAGGGTCTCAATGAACTGAGCGAAGGAAAGCTGAACGAGAAGGCCAAATCGGTCGTTCTGCTCATGCGCCTGGACCCCGCACTGCTCAACCCCTCCCCCGAGCGCGCAGACTGGGCCTACAACGGCATCGTTGCATACTCCAAGATCTGCACCCACGTTGGCTGCCCTGTTGCGCTGTACGAACAGCAGACCCACCACCTGCTCTGCCCGTGCCACCAGTCAACCTTCGACCTGACGCAACAGTGCAAGGTTATCTTCGGCCCGGCCAGCCGCCCCCTCCCCCAGCTGCCTATCGCAGTCGACGCTGAGGGCTACCTCGTCGCCACGAGCGACTTCCATGAACCCGTTGGACCGACCTACTGGGAGCGTGAGCAGCATGTCCTCAACAACAACGCCTGATGCCCCTGTCTTCGTCGCCAAGACCACAGGCGGCCGCATCACCGATTTCGTCGACCAGCGGGTTGGCGGCTCCGGAATCCTCCGTGAATTCGGCCGGAAGGTCTTCCCGGACCACTGGTCGTTCATGTTCGGCGAAGTGGCACTGTACTCCTTCGTCATCCTGCTGCTCTCGGGCACGTTCCTGACGTTCTTCTTCGATCCGTCCATGGCGGAGACGCATTACGCGGGCTCGTACACGCCGCTGAAGAACGTTGAAATGTCCGTGGCCTACAGCTCCTCGCTGAACATCTCCTTCGATGTCCGCGGCGGCTTGTTCATGCGCCAGGTACACCACTGGGCAGCCCTGCTGTTCGTCGCGTCCGTGTCCGTGCACATGCTCCGCGTGTTCTTCACCGGCGCATTCCGCAAGCCCCGCGAACTGAACTGGGTGGTGGGCAGCGTCCTGCTCATCCTCTCCATGGCCGCAGGCTTCACCGGCTACTCACTCCCCGATGACCTGCTCTCCGGCAACGGCCTGCGCATCATCGACGGCGTCATCAAGTCCATCCCGGTCATCGGCACCTACACCTCGTTCTTCCTCTTCGGCGGCGAGTTCCCGGGCACCATGATCATCAGCCGCCTGTACATGCTCCACATCCTCCTGGTTCCCGCGCTCATCCTGCTGATGATCGTCATGCACCTCTTCATGGTGGTTGTGCACAAGCACACGCAGTACCCCGGCCCCGGCCGCAACGACGGCAACGTCGTCGGCTACCCCCTGGGACCGGTATACGCGGCGAAGGCCGGCGGCTTCTTCTTCATCGTGTTCGGTGTCGTTGCCATCATGGCGGCGTTCTTCACCATCAACCCGATCTGGAACTACGGCCCGTACGACCCCTCCCCGGTTTCTGCAGGCACCCAGCCTGACTGGTACATCGGCTTCGTTGACGGCGCCCTCCGCCTGATGCCGGGCACGATCGGCGACTGGAAGGTCGAGCAGATCTGGTTCGGCCACATGTTCACGTTCAACGTGCTGCTGCCGGCACTCGTCCCGGCGGGCATCCTTTTCACGGTCATGTTCGCCTACCCGTGGATTGAACGCTGGATCACCAAGGACAACCGCGAACACCACGTCCTGGACCGCCCCCGCAACGCTCCTACCCGTACGGCAATCGGCATGGCCGGCTTCGTCTGGTACTGCGTGATGTGGGCAGCGGCCGGCTCGGACCTCATCGCCACCCACTTCCACGTGGCCCTGAACGATGTGACCTACTGGCTGCGCGCACTGTTCTTCATCGGCCCGGTCATCGCGTTCATCGTCACCAAGCGGGTCGCCCTGGCGCTCCAACGCAAGGACCGCGAGATTGCCCTGCACGGCCGTGAAACCGGCCGCATCGTGCGACTTCCGCACGGCGAGTTCATCGAGGTCCACGCCCCGCTGGATGAATACAAGCGCTACAAGCTGGTCGGCTTCGAGTCACCGGCCCCGCTGCCCGCGGTGCCGAACGAGCACGGCGTCGTGGACCGCAAGGAAAAGCGCCGCGCGAAGCTGTCCCGCTGGTTCTTCGAAGACCGGGTTGCTCCGGCCACTCCGGCTGAGCTGGAGGCCGCTCACGGCCACCACGGCGCCCACGAAGCGATCGAAACTGCTGAGTCGAAGTCGCTGAGCCACTAGGCGGCACCCAGCACCACACAGGAAGGCCCGATCCCCTTGGGGACCGGGCCTTCCCGCTTCCCCGGAGACGACAGCAACGCGGTGCACTTCGCACCCTAACCCCCTCGGCGGGACGGGCGCGCAGTGCCCCGCGTTGTTGTAGTTAGGGGCGGTACCCCGAGGCATAGTTCCGGGTAGGCCGGACGCCGGGGCGCTGCAGGGGCACCCAGAGCTTGTAGCGGTCAGCCCGGTAGTAGGACACGGAGTAGTCCACCATCGCGCGGGCCACGAACGCGTGGCGCTGGATCTTGAGCAGCGGGGTTCCGACCTCGACGTTCAGGAGACGGGCCGTGGACGGCGACGCAGCCGTCGCCTCGATCATGTCCTCGCCCCATTCCATCACCAGCCCGTAGCGTTCGCTCAGCACGTTGTAGAGGGATGTGGGCGGTTCGCCATCCAGCAGGCCGGGGACCCGGTGGGCCGGGATGAAGTTTTCGTCCACGCTCATCGGTTCGTTGTCCGCCAACAGGAGGCGCCGGAACCGGACCAGGGGTGTCCCCTCCTCCAACTGCAGCTCACGGGCCAGGAACGCGCTGGCGCCAATCTGCTCGAAGCTCAGGACCTTGGCGGCCGGAACCATGCCGCGGCGCTGCATCTCTTCGCTGTAGGAAGTCAGCTTGACCTGGAGATCCAGTTTGGGTTTGCGCACAAACGTGCCCAGGCCCACGACGCGTTCAATCACTTCCTCACCCACGAGGGCATCGATGGCCTGGCGCACGGTCATCCGGGCGAGGCCGAAGCGCTGGGCGAGGTCCCGCTCGGAGGGCAGCGCAGATCCGGGCGGGCACGCGGCCGCGATGTGCGCCCGGAGGATCTCGCGCAACTGCACGTAGATCGGCACCCCGCTCTGACGGTCGATCTCGCCAATCATCTTGGACGCGTTAGTGGACGCCATGGTTCAGCCTCCGGTTGCGGCCCGGCGCGGGAAATAGACTCATATCTCAAGGGTAAGCCCGTGACCCGGCAGGTCTAGACCACGCCGCCGACTCAAGTCGTGCCGGGCACTCCCCCGACGCTACCCTTGTAGGTACAGGCCGGAGCCGGGGCAATGCCGCCCGCCCGGTCTGACGGACTGCCTGCCGGACGCCCTCCACCTGGGTCACCGGTCGCGTGGCCAGCCCGTGCAGCAGCGACACGTACAGAACAACACCAGCATGAGGGAGTCCCGTTGCCAGTTCGCAAGGCAATCGTCACGGCCGCCATCGGCCTCCACGCCCGGCCGGCGGCAGTATTTGTCCGGGCGGTCACGGCGACCGGCCTCCCGGTGACCATCAGCAAGGACGGCAGGCCAGGCGTCGACGCCCGCTCGCTGCTGGAGGTCATGACCGAGGACTTCGAGTGCGGCTGTGAGGTGGAGCTGGCCGTTGCTGCGGACGCCCTCCCGGCCTCCTGCAGCCCCGCAGAGGCCGAGGGTGCACTGGAAGAACTCGGAATCCTCTTGGAATCGGCAGCGGCCGCCTGAGGCCTTCGCCGCTCCCATTCGACGGCCCGCAGTGCGGTGCCGCCCTCCAGGAGGGACGCTGCGCAGGGGGCTGGGCATGCAGGGGCGCGCCGCACCCGTCCGGCAGGAACTCGAGAACCAAGACACAACGACGGCGGGCCCCACCAATGGTGGGGCCCGCCGTCGTGCGTTCTGAACTTTTAGTCCGGGTGGGCGCTAGTGCGCGTGGTCACCGCGGCTGTACTCGTAGACCCAGCCGACCAGTGCGACCACTGCCATCCCGCCGGCGATGAAGACGATCCACCAGCCCACGGCGAGGCCGAGGAACCCTGCGGCGCAGGACAGGCCCAGCATCAGCGGCCACCAGCTCCAGGGGCTGAAGTGTCCCTGCTCGCCGGCGCCTTCGTGGATCTCGGCGTCATTGCGGTCCTCGGGGCGCATGCCCACGCGGCGGCCGGTGAAGCCGAGGTAAGCGCCGATCATGCCGGCGAGTCCGCCAACCAGCAGGATGGCCAGTGCGCCCACCCATTCAGTCCAGTTGGTCAGGTATCCGTAGATGAATGCAACGGGCACGAAGAAGAAGACGCCGAAGCCAAAGATCCTTGATTCGATTTTCACTTGGCGGTGTCCTTCTGGTCGGCGTTACCGAGAGCCGCTGCTGCCGGAGCAGGCGAATCCGCGGTGTAGGACTGGGAGAGCTCCGGGTGGTGCAGGTCCAGGGCAGGACGTTCGGAGCGGATGCGGGGCAGGGAGGTGAAGTTGTGGCGCGGCGGCGGGCAGGACGTGGCCCATTCCAGCGAGGCACCGAAGCCCCACGGGTCGTCAACTTCCACACGCTCGTTGCTGCGCCAGGTGATGTAGACGTTCCAGAAGAACGGAATCAGCGAGGCGCCGAGGACGAACGAGGCGATGGTGGAGAACTGGTTCATCCACGTGAAGTTGTCCTGCGGCATGTAGTCGGCGTAGCGGCGGGGCATGCCCTCGACGCCGAGCCAGTGCTGGATCAGGAAGGTGCCGTGGAAGCCCAGGAACAGCATCCAGAAGTGGATCTTGCCGAGGCGCTCGTTGAGCATCTTGCCGGTCCACTTGGGCCACCAGAAGTAGAACCCGGCGAACATGGCGAACACGACGGTGCCGAAGACCACGTAGTGGAAGTGCGCCACCACGAAGTAGGAGTCCGAGACGTGGAAGTCCAGCGGCGGCGAGGCCAGGATGATGCCGGTGAGGCCGCCGAAGAGGAACGTCGCCAGGAAGCCGATGCTCCACAGCATGGGGGTCTCGAACGTGATGGAACCGCGCCACATGGTGCCGATCCAGTTGAAGAACTTCACACCGGTCGGAACGGCGATGAGCATCGTCATGAAGGAGAAGAACGGCAGCAGGACCGAGCCGGTGACGTACATGTGGTGGGCCCACACAGTCACGGACAGGGCGGCGATGGAGATGGTCGCGTAGACCAGGCCCTTGTAGCCGAAGATCGGCTTGCGGCTGAAGACCGGGAAGATCTCGGAGACAATGCCGAAGAACGGCAGCGCGATGATGTATACCTCAGGGTGTCCGAAGAACCAGAACAGGTGCTGCCAGAGGACGGCACCGCCGTTCTCGGGATCGAAGATGTGCGCACCGAAGCGGCGGTCGGCGCCGAGGGCAAACAGCGCGGCGGCCAGCGGCGGGAAGGCCATCAGGACCAGGATGGAGGTCACGAGGGCGTTCCAGGTGAAGATCGGCATCCGCCACATGGTCATGCCCGGGGCGCGCATGCAGATGATGGTGGTGATGAAGTTGACGGCGCCGAGGATGGTGCCGAAGCCGGAGAGCGCCAGGCCGAAGACCCAGAGGTCACCGCCCACGCCGGGGCTGAACGTCGTGTTGGACAGCGGCGCGTACGCGAACCAGCCGAACGACGCGGCACCCTGCGGGGTGATGAACCCGGAGACGGCGATCGTGGAGCCGAAGAGGAAGAACCAGAAGGCCAGTGCGTTAAGTCGCGGGAAGGCGACGTCGGGGGCACCGATCTGCAGCGGCATGATGACGTTGGTGAAGCCGGCGAACAGCGGCGTCGCGAACATCAGCAGCATGACGGTGCCGTGCATGGTGAAGAGCTGGTTGTACTGCTCTTTGGTCTGCAGGATCTGCATGCCGGGCTCGAAGAGTTCGGCACGGATCAGCAGCGCCATGATGCCGCCGAAGCAGAAGAAGATGAACGACGCGATCAGGTACATGTACCCGATCGTTTTGTGGTCGGTCGAGGTGATCCAGTTGACGACGATGCGTCCCTTGGACTTCGGTACTACGGGAGCCTCGAGGATCCCGGCGGATTGAGTGTAAGTTGCCACGTCGCTCCCCTTACTTGGTTTCGGCCGGGGCCGGGTTGCGGTCGTACTCTTCACCGAGCAGGCCGGTGTTCCCGTCCTGGCGCAGCTGGTTCATGTGCGCCTGGAACTCCGACTCGGAGACAACCTTCACGCGGAACAGCATTTCGGAGTGGTACTCGCCACAGAGTTCGGCGCACTTACCGTCGTAGGTGCCCTCCCTGGTGGGCGTCAACCGGATGTAGTTGGTCTTGCCGGGAATCATGTCGCGCTTCTGCAGGAAGGCAGGAACCCAGAAAGAGTGGATGACGTCGCGCGCGTTGAGCTCGAGGTCAACCGACTTGTTGACCGGCAGGTACAGGGTGGGCAGCTTGTTCTTGTCCACGTCGTTACCGGTCAAGTGCGCCTGGACGCCCGCTTCGTGCACGTCCTCGGTGACGACGTTGCCCTTCAAATAGTTGAAGTCCCACGCCCACTGCTTGCCACGGACGTCGACGACGACGTCGGCCGGCGTTGAGCGGTCATCGATCGACTGCTGGTCGCGGTCGGTGAAGTAGAAGAACACCAGGACCATGAACAGCGGGATCGTCAGGTAGAACACTTCAAGCGGAAGGTTGAAGCTGTTCTGGCGCGGGAAGCCCACGGTTCCCTTGCGGCGCCGGTACGCGACGATGCACCAGATCATCAGGCCCCAGGTGATGATGCCGACGACCAGCGCGGCAATCCATGAGTTGACCCAGAGGTCCATGATGAGGTCAGTGTGATTGGTGGTGCCACGCTCGGTGGGCAACCAGCCCTTCTGTACCTCTGGTGAACATCCAGTCAAAGCCAACGCGCCGGCTAGTGCCAAGCCAGTGATCGTAGTGATCTGTTTGCGTCGGCTGCCGGTTCGGTTCTGCGAACTCACAGACGGCCCTTCCTACTTGTTGCTGTTGCCCCGCAAATGACGGGCAGGGCAAACGAAAAGTTTTACTACTCGGTGTAGAGCTTACCGCTCCCCGAGAGTTTTCGCCCACATGTCCACACCGTGCGTCGGGAGCTTTTTGTAGGCGCTGCTCGTTGAGGATCCTGCGGCACTAAGGCCGGGCAAAATGCCCGGCCTTAGTGGAAGGAATTAGTGGAAAGAATCTCCGCAGGCGCAGGACCCGCCGGCATTCGGGTTATCGATCGTGAAGCCCTGCTTGGCGATGGTGTCCTCGAAGTCGATGCTGGCACCGCTGAGGTAAGGAACGCTCATCTTGTCGACGACGACTTCCACCCCGTCGTAGTCGCGCACTGCATCCCCGTCGAGCAGCCGCTCGTCGAAGTAGAGCTGGTAAATCAGGCCGGAGCAACCGCCGGGCTGCACGGCAACGCGGAGGCGCAGATCGGTGCGGCCTTCCTGCTCCAGCAGGCTGCGGACCTTTCCAGCCGCGACATCGGTCAGCATGACCTCGTGCGTGGCCAGCTCGCCGGCCTCGGCGGCAGAGTTGCCGGCGCTGTTTTCATTGGTTGTAGTGCTCATGGCCTACCTTCTTGCAACGGTGGTGGCGGCCCCGCTCGCACGGTGCCCGCCCCTACTTAAACGGTATGGGCTATAGCTACATGCTACTTCGCGCAGCCCTGTAGCTCTAACTTCTGACGTAACCGTGGGAGACGGCTGGATGTTCCCCGGGACCCGCCAGGCGCGGGGGCTAGAGCGCGCCTTCGTTGTTCAGGCGCGCGAGCAGCAGGGCCTCGGCGACAATCGCGTTCCGGAAGTCGCCCAGGTGCAACGATTCGTTGGCGCTGTGGGCTCGGGAATCGGGATCCTCGACGCCGGTGACCAGGATCTGCACGTCCGGGTAGAGCTCGGTGAGGTCCGCGATGAAGGGAATCGATCCGCCGATCCCCATTTCGACGGCGGGCACACCCCAGGCCTCGCCCAGGGCCCACATGGCCACGGACGCGGCCTTCGAGCTCGTGTCCGTCAGGAAGGAGTTGCCGTTCTCCCCCGGGGTGAACACCACCTCAGCGCCGAACGGGGCGTGGGTTTCGACGTGCTGGCGGACAGCCTCCATGGCGGCTGCCGGGTCCTGCCCTGGGGCCAGGCGCAGGCTGAACTTGGCCCGGGCCCGCGGCAGCAGGGTGTTGGAGGCCACGTCCACGGCCGGGGCGTCAAAGCCGATGATGGACAGGGCGGGCTTGGTCCACATGCGTGAGGCAATGCTGCCGGTCCCGGCGAGCTTCACGCCGTCGAGCACGGAGGCGTCGGCGCGGTACTCCTCCTCGGTGAGGTCGACAACCACGTCATCGCGGCTCACCAGGCCCTTGATCGCGACACTGCCCTCGTCGTCGTGGAGGGTCGAGATCAGGCGGGCCAGCAGGGTCGGGGCGTCGAGCACGGGGCCGCCGAACATGCCCGAGTGCACGGCGTGGTCCAGGACCTTGACCTCGATGGTGCCGTCCACCAGGCCGCGCAGGCTGGTGGTGAGGGCTGGAATGCCGACCTTCCAGTTGCTGGAGTCGGCCACGACGATCACGTCGGCGCGGAGCAGCTCGCGGTGGGTTTCCAGGAACTGCCGGAACGTTGGCGAGCCGGCCTCCTCTTCGCCTTCGAAGAAGAACGTCACGCCCAGGCCCAGTTCGTCACCGAGCACGCGCGTGACCGCAGAGTAGGCGGCGATGTGCGCCAGGATGCCGGCCTTGTCATCGGCGGCACCGCGGCCGAAGAGCCTGCCGTCGCGCTCGACGGCGGTAAAGGGGTCGGTTTCCCACAGTGCCAGGTCGCCGGTGGGCTGGACGTCGTGGTGGGCGTACAGCAGGACTGTCGGCTTGCCCTCCGCGGCCGGGCGGCGGGCGACGACGGCGGGCCCGCCGGGCGTCCCGTCTTCCTTGTCGCAGCGGAGGATCCGGACGTCGTCGAAGCCGCTGGCCCGCACGAGGCTGGCGACGGCGTCGGCGCTGCGGTTCAACGGGGCGGGATCAAAGCTGGGCCAGGCGATGCCTGGAATGGCGACAAGGTCCGTCAGCTGGCCAATCGTCTCGTCGAACGATTCGGCAACGGCCTGGCGGAGGGCCTCGGCATCGATGGTGCCCTCGTGGTCCATGGTGGTCTGCGGGTTCCCCGCGGTAGATGAAGTCATGGCCAAAACACTACCCGTGCTCTGAATCACTACAAACAGCGTCACGCCCGGGCCTGCGCCGTGTGGGCTGGGTCTCGGGCCCGTGTCTGCGGGGTATTCTTTAGGGGTGTTTGGACGTAAAAAGGAAGCGCCATCGGCGCAGGACGTAGTTGACCAGCAGGCATCCGAGGCAGCAGCCCATAGCGCCATGACCGGCAAGGGCGCACCCACGCCCAAGCGCAGCGCCCAGGAGGCGGCCCGCAAACGGCCCCTCGTGCCGGAGGACCGCAAGGCTTCCAAGGCGGCCGAGCGCGCCGCCGTCACGGAGCAGCGGCTCAAGATGCGGCAGGCCATGGACACCGGTGACGATAAGTTCCTGCCGCTGCGGGACAAGGGTCCGCAGAAGCGGTTTGCCCGTGACTTTGTCGATGCCCGCTTCAGCCTTGGTGAGTTCCTCATGTTCGGCGCCCTGCTGTTTGTCATCATCTCCTTGCTCGTGCCGGCCTCCAGCGCACAGATGGTCTACGTCCTGGGCGCCTTCTGGGTCATGTTCCTCGCGGTCTTCGTGGACGTCTTCATCCTCTCCCGCAAGCTCAAGAAACGGCTCGGCGAAAAGTTCGGCGACGTCGAGCGCGGCACCGTCTGGTACGGCTCCATGCGCTCCCTGCAGTTCCGCCGCCTGCGCCTGCCCAAACCCCAGGTCCGGCGCGGCGAGTTCCCCGCCTGACATTCCCTTCCACCATTCTTCAACCAGGAAGCCCCCGGCAGTCACCTGCCGGGGGCTTCCTGGTTGCGGCGACCGGTCCGGGCCCGATCGCAGCGTAAGGTCTAGCGCCGGCTCGGGTGGGTGGCCAGCAGCCGGTTGATGCGCGCGGCCCAGAAAGGTCCCTCGTAAAGGAACGCCGTGTAGCCCTGGACGAGGGTGGCGCCGGCGTCCAGCCGTTCCTGCACGTCCTGTGCCGTTTCGACGCCCCCCACCGAGACCAGGGTCAGCGCTCCGCCGGTGACGGACTTGAGCCGGGCCAGGACCTCCAGGGACCGTTTCTTCAGGGGCGCCCCGGAAAGACCTCCTGCCCCGCACGCCTCAACCTTGTCGGGGCTGGAGGCGAGCCCGGTGCGGGCGATCGTGGTGTTGGTGGCGATGATGCCGTCCAGCTTCAAGTCAAGCGCCAGGCGCGCGACGTCGTCGATGTCCTCATCACTGAGGTCGGGCGCGATCTTGACCAGGAGGGGAACGTGGCGGCCGGCGGCCTTGTCCGCCTCCTCCCCCACTGCGGCCAGCAGCGGGCGCAGGGTCTCCACGTCCTGCAGCAGCCGAAGACCGGGGGTGTTGGGCGAGCTGACGTTCACCACGAGATAGTCCGCAGCGGGGGCCAGGCTGCGCGCGCTGATCAGGTAATCGGACACCGCATCCTCGAGCCCGACCACCTTGCTCTTGCCGATGTTCACCCCGATCACGGGCCGGACGCCGGGGTGCTGGCGCTGCAGGGCGGCGCGGGCGGACTTCAGGCGCGGGGCCACCGCCGCGGCGCCGTCGTTGTTGAACCCCATGCGGTTGACGACGGCCCTGTCCTCCACGAGGCGGAACAGCCGCGGCGCCGGGTTCCCGGGCTGGGCCTGGCCGGTGATGGTGCCGACCTCCACATGGCCGAAGCCGAGCTCCGCCAGCGCCTCGATGCCGTGGCCTTCCTTGTCGAAGCCGGCCGCTAGGCCGAATGGGGACGGGAAGGTCAGGCCAAACGCCTGGGTCTGCAGCGACGCCGCGGGGGCGGTGAACTTCTGCAGCAACCGCCCGGCACCGCAGGTGTGGGCGAGGCGGATGGCCTTGAACCCGATCTTATGGGCGCGTTCGGCGTCCATCCATGAGAAGGCCAGCCGGAAAAATGTGGGATATACGCGCATGCCTCTAGTTTTCCGGTTCGGGCCGCGCAGACCAAACCAGCGCACGCGCCGGCACGGTTGTGACTGCCCGTTGTGACTGTCGTTGTGACTGCGGCGCCCCGCGCCCGGGCCCGGCGGCGGAAGTGCGCCGGCGCGAGTTAGCATGAAGCCATGACCAGCAATGAGGGTGTCGGAACGGGCGGCCGTGGGGCTTCGGGTCGCGGGATCGAGGCCGATGTTGTGGTGGTCGGCGCCGGCCTGGCAGGGCTCGTGGCCGCGGCCCAGGCCTATGCCGCCGGCCGCCGGGTGGCGGTGCTCGATCAGGAACCCGAGGCCTCCGTCGGTGGCCAGGCGCACTGGTCCTTCGGCGGCCTCTTCATGGTCAACACTCCGGAGCAGCGGCGGCTCGGGGTGCGGGACAGTGAAGAGCTGGCCCTAGCCGACTGGCATGCGTCGGCGGGATTCGACCGGCCGGAGGACGCCCTGGCGAAGGAGTGGGCGGCGGCGTACGTGAACTTCGCCGCCGGTGAGAAGCGTGGCTGGCTCGCCGCGCTGGGCGTCGGGCTGTTTCCCCTGGTCCAGTGGGCCGAACGCGGCGGCTACGGCCCGGACGGCCACGGCAACACTGTCCCGCGCTTCCATGTCGCGTGGGGCACGGGACCGGCGCTGGTGGCCCCCTTCCTTTCCAAGCTGCGCGAAGGCGAAGCCGCCGGCCGCGTGTCCTTCCATTTCCGCCACCGCGCCACCGGGCTCGTGAAAACCGCGGGCCGGGTGAGCGGCGTGCGTGGCGAACTGCTCGAAGCCAGCGGCGCAGGCCGGGGCGAAAGCTCTTCACGACGCCCGGCCGGTACTTTCGAGGCTGCGGCCGCGGCCGTGGTGGTAACAAGCGGCGGCATCGGCGGCAACCACAATGTGGTCCGCAAGCAGTGGCCAGGCGGCGCGGCGCCGGAGCGGATGCTGAGTGGCGTGCCGGCATCCGTGGACGGGGACTTCCTCCCGGCTGTGGGCCGCGCCGGCGGACACCTCATCAACGGGGACCGGATGTGGCATTACCCGGAAGGTATCCACAACCATGCCCCGGTCTGGCCGCGGCACGGCATCCGGATCCTGCCCGGACCGTCGGCCCTGTGGCTGGACGCGACGGGGCGGATGCTCCCGCCTCCCCTGTTTCCGGGCTTCGATTCGCTCGGCGCCCTGCGCCACATCCTGGCCACGGGACATGCCCATTCATGGTTCGTCCTGAACCGCAGCATCGCGCTGAAGGAGTTCGCGCTGTCAGGATCCGAGCAGAACCCGGATCTCACGGGCAAGGACGTCCGTCGGTTGGTCTCACGGCTGAAGCCCGGCAGCGATACGCCGCTGCAGCGGTTCCTGGAACGCGGGGTGGACTTCCTGCAGGCAGCGGACCCCGCCGGGCTCGCCGGGCAGATGAACGATCTGACGGGTGTGCAGCTCATCGACCCCGCGGCCCTGGAGCAGCTGATCCGCGACCGGGACCGGCAGTTTGCCAGCGGGATGGGCAAGGATCCGCAGCTGGCGGCGATCCGGGCAGCGCGGCGTTTCGCCACCGACAAGATCATGCGGGTCGCCCCGCCGCACCGGCTGCTGGATCCGCGGCGCGGTCCCCTGCTCGCCGTCCGGCTCTCGGTCCTGACGCGCAAGAGCCTTGGCGGTGTGCAGACGGACCTGCAGTCGCGGGTCCTGGATGCCGCCGGGCAGCCCGTGCCCGGGCTGTTCGCGGCCGGTGAAGCCGCAGGGTTTGGCGGCGGCGGAATCCACGGCTACCGGGCACTCGAGGGAACGTTCCTGGGCGGATGCCTCTTCTCCGGACGTTCCGCGGGCCGGGCCGCTGCGTCCGCGGCCTAGTCCGGGCAGGCACTCAGCAACACAGGAGGAAAGTCGATGCAGTGGCGGACCGACATTCTCGGGGAGGATTTCCAGGCGTGCACCTTTGAGGCCGTCAGCCCTGACGGTGTGCTGCGCACTGCCACCCTGGTCCGCCACACTCCGCTCCCGCCGGCACCATCGGCGCTGCCGGCCCGGGCTGTGCTGTTCCTGCACGGCTGGAGTGACTACTTCTTCAATGAGGAACTCGCGGAATTCTGGGCGGGGCAGGGGTTTGAGTTTTTCGCCCTCGACATGCACAACCATGGCCGCAGCCTGCGCCCGGGCACCCACGGCGGCTACGTCGCGGACCTGGACAACTACGACGCCGAAATCACTGCAGCGCTCGGGATCATCGGTTCGCTCAGGCCGGACGCCACGCCGCCGCAGGTGACGCTGATGGGACACTCCACCGGCGGCCTGATCGCGGCGCTGTGGGCCGACCGGCATCCGGGGATGGTGTCACAGCTGGTCCTGGACAGCCCCTGGCTGGAAGTCCACGGCAGCCCCGCCCTGCGCCGGGCCGCGCGGACCATGGTGGAGCCGTTCGCCCGGTTCTGGCCGGAGTCGGTGATCCGGCTGCCCGAGCGGGCCTTCTACTGGCGCAGCATCAGCAGCGCCGCGGAAGGCGAATGGGCCCTGGACGATGCCTACCGTCCGCCGCACGCCTTTCCGGTCCGCGCCGGCTGGCTCAGCGCCGTGCTCGCCGGCCAGTCCAGGGTGGCGCGTGGGCTGAACATCGATGTGCCCATCCTGGTGCTCATCTCGGGCGCCAGCGCCAACGGGATGTTCTGGAAGGAGTCCATGCGCCGCACGGACGCGGTCCTGGACGTGAACACAATCGCCCTCCGCGCGCTCAGCCTGGGCCGCACCGTGACGCTGGAGCGGATTGACGGCGCCCTGCATGACGTCTTCCTCTCCGCCCCGCGGGTCCGCGCGGACGCCTATGCCCGGCTGTCCCGGTGGATCAGGGCGTACGTCTACGACTGACGCGGATCAGCTGACCTGGCCGCCCGCGGCGGGAGCGGCGTCGATGGCTCCACCGTAGCGGCGGTCCCGCTGTGCATAGATCTCGACGGCGTCCCACAGCGTCCGCCGGTCCACGTCCGGCCACAGGGTGTCCATGAACACGAACTCGGCATAGGCCGACTGCCAGAGCATGAAGTTGGAGAGCCGCTGTTCCCCGGAACTGCGCAGGAACAGGTCCACGTCCGGCAGGTCCGGCTCGTCGAGGAACTTCTGGATGGTCCGCTCGGTGATGGCCCCCGGCTTCAGCCGGCCCTGGGCCACTTCCTCCGCGATCGCGGAGACGGCGTCGGCGATCTCGGCCCGTCCGCCGTAGTTGACGCACATGTTCAGGGTGCAGGTGCTGTTGCCCCGGGTGTAGTCCTCGGCCTCTTCGAGTTCGCGGATCACCGAGCCCCACAGCTTCGGGCGCCGCCCGGACCAGCGGATCCGGACCCCCCATTCATCGAGCTGGTTCCGCTGCCGGCGCAGGACGTCCTTGTTGAAGCCCATCAGGAAGCGCACCTCCTCGGGGGACCGACGCCAGTTCTCGGTGGAGAAGGCGTACACACTGACGTATTCGATCCCCAGCTCGATCGCGCCGGCCATGACGTCCAGCAGGGCAGGCTCCCCCGCCTTGTGGCCCTCGATCCGGGGCAGACCGCGCTGGTTCGCCCAGCGCCCGTTGCCGTCCATGACGATCGCCACATGCCGCGGGATGAACTCCGCGGGAATCGCGGGCGGAACAGCGCCGGACGGGTGCGGATACGGAGCCAGCACCGGGGTGGTCCGCCGCCGGCCGTTGAACTGTTTCGCCTGGCTTTTCTCCAGGTTCTTTCCCAGGCTTCTTCCCAATGCCACTTTTACGTTCGCTCCACATGTTTGAGGGATTTCAGGACTCGTTCCAGGTGCCACTGGAGGTAGCTGGCTACCAGGCCGGCCGCTTCCCGGCGGTGGACGGACGCGGAGGCATCCGCCGTCGTCCAGTTTCCGGTGAGCAGGGCACCCAGGAGGAGCACCGTCTCCGGGGCCGGCGCGGGCGATCCCGGCGGCCGGCACCCGTGGCAGACCATGCCGCCGAGCGGCGCGGAAAAGGCGGTGTGCGGCCCGGGCGCACCGCACCGGGCGCAGTCGGTGAAGCTGGGCGCCCAGCCGCCGGTCGCGAGGGCGCGGAGCAGGTAGGAATCCAGGATGAGTTCGGGGGCGTGGTCGCCCCGGCTCAGGGACGCGAGGGCCCCCACCAGCAGGTTGTACTGGGCGGTGCCGGCTTCGCCGTCGACGTCGGTGAGCTTCTCCGCCGTCTCGGTCATGGCGGCCGCCACCGTGTACCGGCCATAGTCCGCGGCGATGTTCCCGCCGTAGGCGCCCTTGGCCACGGCCTGCGTGACGACGTCCAGGGTGCGCCCGGAAATCAGCTGGAGATCGGCCACCATGAACGGTTCCAGTCTGGCGCCGAACCGGCTGCTGGTGCGCCGGACCCCCTTGGCCACCGCCCGCACCTGGCCGTGGTGCTTGGTCAACAGGGTGATGATCCGGTCGGCCTCGCCCAGCTTATGGGTGCGCAGCACGACGGCGTCATCACGGTAGGCACGCGCAGCAAAGGATTGTTGGACCACAGTTAATCTTCGCACTGTCTTTACGGAATCACGGTATGGGCACCGCCGCCGAGGTAGAACGGTAAAAGACGGAGGTAAAAGACGGAGGCAAAATACTGCGCCGCCGGAGTGTTTCCGGCGGCGCAGTTATGCGTTGTTTGACAGTGCCTGCCCGTCCTCGGACGGAGCAGGCAGGGACGGATCAGGCGCGGGCGTCCCGGATGGCGCGGTTGACGGCTGAGATGACGGCCTTGAGGGCTGACGTGCTCGTGTTGGCGTCGATCCCCACGCCCCAGAGCACGCGCTCCCCCACGGCGCATTCGACATACGCGGCGGCCAGGGCGCTGCCGCCCTCGGAGAGTGCGTGTTCGCTGTAGTCCAGGACCCGGACGTCCACGCCGTCCTCGCGCAGGATGCTCAGCAGGGCCGCGATGGGGCCGTTCCCGGTCCCGGTCCGGCGGACCTGGGTCCCGTCGATCTTCAGGGCGGCGGTCAAGGTCATGTCGCCGTCTTCGTCCGTCTCCGTGCTGATCGAACCGAGGGCGTAGCGGCCCCACTGCGTGTCGGCAGAGCCCGAGGGCAGGTATTCGTCCTGGAAGACCTGCCACAGCTGGGGTCCGCTGACTTCTCCGCCCACCGTGTCGGTCCGTTTCTGGATGACGCCGGAGAACTCGATCTGGGCGCGGCGCGGTAGGTCGAGGCTGTGCTCGTTCTTGAGCAGGTAGGCGACTCCGCCCTTGCCGGACTGCGAGTTGACCCGGATGACCGCCTCGTAGCTCCGGCCGAGGTCCTTCGGGTCCACCGGCAGGTACGGGACCTGCCAGGTGTAGTCGGCCACGTCCTTGCCCGCCGCGGCAGCGTCCTTTTCGAGGGCCTCCAGGCCCTTCTTGATCGCGTCCTGGTGCGAACCGGAGAACGCCGTGAAGACGAGGTCTCCGCCGTACGGGGACCGCTCGGCCACCGGCAGCTGGTTGCAGTACTCCACCGTGCGGCGGATTTCGTCGATGTCGGAGAAGTCGATCATCGGGTCGATGCCCTGGACGAACATGTTCAGGCCCAGGGTCACCAGGTCCACGTTGCCGGTCCGCTCGCCGTTGCCGAAGAGGCAGCCCTCGATCCGGTCTGCCCCGGCCAGGTAGCCCAGCTCGGCCGCGGCGACGCCGGTGCCGCGGTCGTTGTGCGGGTGCAGGGACAGGATGATGCCTTCGCGCGGGTGCAGGTTCCTGCTCATCCACTCGATGGAGTCGGCGTAGACATTGGGGGTGGCCATTTCCACCGTGGCGGGCAGGTTGATGATGACCTGACGGTCAGCCGAGGCCTCGAAGACGTCGGCGATCGCGTTGCAGACCCGGATGGCGTACTCCAGCTCGGTGCCGGTGAAGGACTCGGGCGAGTATTCGTAGGTGATGTGCGTATCGGCGAGAGTTTCCTCGTACTTCTTGCACAGCCGCGCACCCTGCAGGGCGATGTCGAGGATGCCGTCCTCGTCCTGGTTGAAGACCACGCGGCGCTGCAGGACGGACGTGGAGTTGTAGAGGTGGACGATTGCCTGCTTCGCGCCGACCAGGGACTCGTAGGTCCGCTCGATCAGGTGTTCGCGGGCCTGGGTCAGCACCTGGATCGTGACGTCGTCCGGGATGTGGTTGCCCTCGATCAGCTGCCGGACGAAGTCGAAGTCCGTCTGCGATGCCGAGGGGAACCCGACCTCGATCTCCTTGTAGCCCATCCGGACCAGCAGGTCGAACATCTTCAGCTTGCGGGCGGGGCTCATGGGATCGATGAGGGCCTGGTTGCCGTCGCGCAGGTCCACGGCGCACCAGCGCGGGGCCTTGGTGATGACTTTGTCCGGCCAGGTGCGGTCCGGCAGTTCAACGGTGATCTGGTCCTGGAACGGGATGTAGCGGTGGACCGGCATTCCTGAGGGCTTCTGTGCGTTTCGCATTACAATCGGGGCCTTTTCTGTGATTCTTGGTGAAAGGGTGGCCGGGCAACACAAACTCCGCAGCGAGGGTGGGCCTTGCGCTAGATCGCGTCTGAGGCCTCGCCGCGGCAGCTAAGAAGGAGCAGTTCTGCGCGCACCTTTTCACAGTAACACGGGTGCGTAAGATGAAGGAGCCAGACCACCGTAACGTCCACCATGCAGACCGTGCGCCGGCAAACGCTCCGGGCCGGACTGCCTCTCAAAGGAGCATCCGTGCCACTTTCGGGGATCGATCTGTCCACCATCGACGCCAGCGTCCGCCCGCAGGATGACCTGTACCAGCATGTGAATGGCGGCTGGCTCAACACTACGGTCATCCCGGACGACCGGGCGCTGGAGGGCACCTTCACCGCCCTGCGCGACGCATCGGAGCTCGCGGTGAAGGAGATCATCGGGCAGGCCGCCGCACGCGGTGCGGAGGCTACCGGCATCGAGCGCAAGATCGGGGACCTGTACAACAGCTTCATGGACGAAGCGGCGGTCGAGTCCAAGGGCCTGGACCCGCTCCGGGCGCGGCTGGCGCAGGTGTTCGCGACGACGTCGGTGCCCGAACTCGTGGCGCTGGCCGGACGGCTGTTCCGCGCCGATGTGTCCGGACTCTTTTATATCTACCCCGCGCCGGATGCCGGAAACCCGGACCGGGTCCTGCTCTACACGGGCCAGGGCGGCCTGGGCCTGCCTGATGAGTCCTATTATCGGGAAGCGAAGTTCGCCCCGATGGTCCAGGCCTACCGTGCACACGTGGGAGCCATGCTTGGCCTCGCGGAGGTTGCCGACCCTGAGGGGGCGGCCGGACGCGTGGTGGCGCTGGAAACTGCGCTGGCTTCGCACCACTGGGACAACGTGACATTGCGGAATCCGCAAAAGACGTACAACTTGAAGTCCGCCGCAGAAGCGGCGGAGCTGTTCCCCTTGCTGGCGGACTGGTTCGACGCGGCCGGCATCGAGCCGGAGAAGCGTGCCGAGCTGGTGGTGAGCACCCCCGACTTCTTCTCCGGCGCGGCCTCGCTGCTGGATTCCGAACCGCTGGCGACCTGGCAGGGATGGCTCGCCATGCGCGTGGTCAGCGCGGCCGCCCCGTACCTGTCTTCCGAGTTCGTGGACGCGAACTTCGCGTTCTATGGCACCACCCTGAGCGGTACGCCGCGGATCAAGGACCGTTGGAAGCGCGGCGTCGCGGTGGTCGAGGCGGCCCTCGGTGAAGCGGTCGGGCAGATCTACGTGGCCGAACATTTCCCGGAGGGGCACAAGGCGCGCATGCAGACCCTCGTAGCCAACCTGATCGAGGCGTACCGCGAGTCCATCACCGGGCTGACCTGGATGGGCGAGGCAACCAAGCTCGAGGCCCTGAAGAAACTGGACTCCTTCCGCGCCAAGATCGGCTTCCCGGACAAGTGGATCGACTACTCCGCCGTGGAGATCGACCCCGCCGATCTGCTGGGGAATGTGGAGCGCGCGCACAGCGCCGACGTCGACCGCCACCTCGACGAGATCGGCAAGCCCGTGGACCGCGAGAAGTGGCTGATGACGCCCCAGACGGTCAACGCCTACTACCATCCGCTCCTGAACGAGATCGTGTTCCCTGCGGCCATGCTGCAGCCCCCGTTCTTCACTGCCGACGCCGATGACGCCGTCAACTACGGTGGCATCGGTGCCGTGATCGGCCATGAAATCGGCCACGGCTTCGATGACCAGGGCTCGCAGTACGACGGCAGCGGCCTGCTGCGCAACTGGTGGACGGAGGATGACCGCACCGCGTTCGAGGCTCTGGCCGCCCGGCTCGTGGCGCAATTCGATGCCCTCTCCCCCACGGCAGCCCCCGGCCACACCGTCAACGGCAAGCTGACCCTGGGCGAGAACATCGGCGACCTGGGCGGGCTCACCATCGGCTACAAGGCCTACCTGATCAGCCTCGACGGGCAGGAACCGCCGGTGCTCGACGGCCTGACCGGAGTGCAGCGTTTCTTCGCGTCCTGGGCCGCGGGGTGGCGGCAGGTCATCCGGACCGAAGAGGCCATCCGCCGGCTGGCGACGGATCCGCACTCCCCGAACGAGTTCCGCACGAACGCCATCGCCAAGAACCTCGACGCCTTCCATGCAGCATTCGGCGTCACGGACCGGGACGGCATGTGGATGGCACCGCAGGAGCGCGTCAGCATCTGGTGACACGGGGGCCCGGTCACTGGCACCGACCCAGCCGGGAGGGCTGTGCGTACACGCTTGCGTGAATACATCGACAGCTGTACTTTCGATTCTGTGGAGACTCTTACGCATGCCCCGGTGCTGGCACGGTTCGGTTATGCCGTGTCAGACCCGACCCGGGCAGAAATCCTGCTTGCCCTCACGACTGCGCCGTCCTATCCCTCTGAGCTGGCGGATTCCCTCGGGGTATCCCGGCAGAGCATGTCGAACCACCTGACATGCCTGCGGGGATGCGGCCTGGTCGTTGCCGTGCCGGAGGGGCGAAGGACCCGCTATGAGCTCGCCGATCAGCGCCTCGGCCATGCCCTCAAAGATCTTCTGGGCGTCGTGCTGGCGGTTGACCCGGCCTGCTGCGCACCCGACGGGACGTGCACGCTGTGATGATTTCCCTCCAACTGTCGCCGAGCCCGGCCCGCCGCGCCGTCCTCAGCCGCCGGATCCGCTTGTTCGCGGCGGCCACCATCAGCTATAACCTCATCGAGGCCGTTGTGGCTTTGTGGGCCGGGGGTACGGCCGACTCGTCGGCGCTCCTCGGCTTTGGCCTCGATTCCATCATTGAGGTCGCGTCGGCGCTGGCGCTGTCGTGGCAGTTTTCCACCAAGGACCCCGAACGGCGTGAACACCTCACCTTGCGGATTATCGCCGTCTCATTCTTCGCGCTGGCAGCCTTTGTCTCCGCCGAGGCCATCAGGTCACTTCTCGGCGCCGGCGAGGCACAGCACTCGACACCGGGCATCGTGATTGCCGCACTGAGCCTGGTGATCATGCCGGTCCTGTCCTGGCTCCAGCGCCGGGCCGGCCGGGAGCTCGGATCACGCACGGCGGTGGCTGACTCCAAACAGACCCTGCTCTGCACGTATCTGTCGGCAGTCCTGCTCGCGGGTTTGGTGCTGAACAGCACCCTCGGCTGGTGGTGGGCCGATGCCGGCGCGGCGCTGGTCATCGCCGCGATCGCCCTCCGGGAGGGCATCAACGCCTGGCGCGGCGACATCTGCTGCACGGTCCCCCACGCGGCGGCAGACACCCTTCCGACGGCCACGGAGCCGGCCTGCTGTGACGGATGCGGTGCCGATTCAACACCTCCAAAGGGACTCTTCCTACCTGAGGTGGGGGTGGGACAGCCCGCCGCCAATGAGCAGCATGCGTAGTCGGTAGTGCTTCCGGTTGCGGAAGCCGCTGTGTCAGCAGCACTCATCCGGCACGCGGTTCAAGGAGCTCATCGGCGCTGCCGGCCGGCTGATTTCTTACTAGAGCGACAGCTCACGACACGCTAATGTGGGGGCACCCAAAGCAGAGGAGAGCCCCGTGGGCAAGGTGGTCATGTACAGCTCGGTGTCGGTGGACGGCTTCGTCGCGGACGAGAATGACCAGCCCGGACCGCTGTTCGACTGGTTATCCAACGGTGACGTCCCGTTGGACGAGAGCGGCGAGGTGAAGGTGTCGCAGGCCTCCTACGACTACACCCGCCCGTACTGGGACCAGATCGGGGCGACACTCGTCGGCCGCCACGTCTTCGACCTGACGGACGGCTGGGACGGGAAGCCGCCGAGCGGGATCGACCACGTGGTCGTCGTGACGCACCGGCCGCAGCCCGAGGGCTGGGACCCCGAGGCGCCGTTTCACTTCGTCGACGGCGTCGAGGCAGCCATGGCCAAGGCGCAAGAGCTTGCGGGTGACCGCATCGTCGAGGTCGCCGCTGGTGACGTCGGTGGCCAGATGCTTGCCGCGGGCCTGGTCGACGAGGTGCGCATGGACGTCGTACCCGTCGTGTTCGGGTCAGGCAAGCGCTACTTCGGGTCGGTCCACGCCCAGCACCTGTTGGAGGATCCCGACGTGGTGATTCAGGGCAACCGGGTGCTTCACCTGCGCTATCGGGTGCGCGGTTGAGGTCCATACCGTGTTCCACGACCCCACGACCCCACGACCCCGCAGGACGTGGAAGAGCCTCCAAAGGCCGCCGTCCAGCACCCATGACAAAAAGGAAGGCTCCCGTTCAGGAAAATCTGAACGGGGGCCTTCCTGGTTGCCGGGTCAGCGAGTGATCAGTTCCGGGTTGGCCTGCTGGCAAACGGTGTCGCCGGCTGTCTGGTTGACGATGTCCTTGGGCAGCTGCGGGGCAGCGGCGGCGGTCGGCGTCCCGTTGGCGAAGTCACTGCCCAGGTAGACCTGGACACCGGCAACTCCGGCGGCCGGGAGCACCCGGTCCGGCGCCACACCGAGCAGGGCCGCGACGTCCCCGGCCACGTCAGCGTAGTCCGCACCGTAGTAGACCGCCGTCGCGGCGACGGGCGGAGCCGTCAACTGGCCTACCTGGGTGAAACCGGCGCCCTTGATGGCCTGCATGATCTCCTGGGTCCGGGCCGGAACACCCGAGCCGTTGGCCACGGTGACGGGCTGCAGGGTCTTGTCATAGGCCGGGGCGGTGGGGCTGGGCGTCGGCGTGGCGCTGGCACTCGGGGAAGCGCTCGGCTTCGCGGTCGGATCCGTCAGGTCCACGTCGTTGCGCATGGCGGCGAACAGCTGGGATGCCGCGGGCTCGGCCAGCTGCAGCCGGTTGATGTCCGTTTCGGCCGGGACTGTCGGCGTGGCCACGAAGGCTACCTTGCCGACGTCGATGTTCTTCAGCCGGTTGCCCACGGTCAGCAGCGTCGGCACCGAGGCCAGACCGTCGTCGATGGTCAGGTTCTTGGTGATCGCGTCCGCGATGCCGAGCATCCGGGCCGGGTTGGTGAGGGTGCCGTCGTCCTTGATTTTCCGGGTCAGCGCGGACAGGAAGCCCTGCTGGGCCTTGATCCGGCCGAGGTCGCCGCCGTCGCCGAAGGCGTGCCGGGTGCGCACGAACGACAAGGCCTGCTCGCCCTGGACGGTGGAGGTGCCCTTGGGCAGGCGCAGCTTCGAGTCGGGGTCATACACGGCGTCGCTGACACACACTGACACGCCGCCCACGGCGTTGGAGAGTTCCTTGACGGCATTGAAGTCGGCCATCATGAAGTGGTCGATCTCCAGGCCGGTGAGCTTGTTGACGGTGTCCACGGCGCAGCCGATGCCGGCCTCGGACATCGCCGAGTTGATCATGACGCCGGTCTGGGCCGGGTACTCCTTGTTGGTTTTCGGATCCTTGCACTTGGGGATGTCGACCAGCAGGTCACGGGGGAAGCTGACGACGTTGACCCGCTTGTTGTCCGCGGAGATGTCCATCAGCATCATCACATCCGAGTGCCCATATCCGGTCGCGTCATCGCTGGTGCCGTACTGCGAGTTCTTCCCGTCGCGCGTGTCCGAGCCGAGGATCAGGATCTGCATCCGGTCCGTCGAATCGTTCACGGCACCTTCGGTCTTGATGCTGCCGGCGCTCAGTGGGGCCTTGGTGAGGTTGCCCTGGAGCCGGATGGTCCAGTAGGCGCCAAAGGCGATCACGCCGACCAAGAGCACGGCCACCACGCCCGTAAAGACTTTCAGCCAGGTGGGGGTCCGGCGGGCGGAGCCGAGGTGGCGGGCCGGACCAACGGCAGGATCGGCCGTGTGCCGGGCAGCGGCTGTTGACCGGGCCGGCGGGGCGGATCCGTCGGCACGGTTGTCACGGGGTCGAACCACTTGTTGAGCCTTCCTAAACGAACGGGGAGTCAGCCCATTTTAGAGTCCGAATCTGAGAAAACGCCGATGGCCCTCTCTTGGGAGCGGCGGGAAGGGCCAACGGCCACAATAGCGGCCTAAGAACAGCGCGTCTCAGAAGCCCAGTTTGACGAGCTGCTTCGGGTCGCGCTGCCAGTCCTTGGCGACCTTGACGTGCAGGTCAAGGTAGATCCGGGCACCGAGCAGCGCCTCGATCGCCTTGCGCGCGTTGGTGCCCACCTCGCGGAGCCGGGCACCGCCCTTGCCGATGATGATGGCCTTCTGGGAAGGCCGCTCGACGTACAGGTTGACGCGGACGTCCAGGAACGGACGGTCCTCGGGCCGGCCTTCCCGCGGAACGATCTCATCGACGACGACGGCCAGGGAGTGCGGCAATTCGTCGCGGACTCCTTCGAGGGCTGCTTCCCTGATGAGTTCGGCGATCATCACCGCTTCCGGTTCGTCCGTCAGGTGACCGTCGGGGTACAGCGGCGGCGACGCCGGCATGTGACCGATCAGGACGTCGGCAAGGGTCTCGACCTGGAAGCCGTCAGTGGCGGAGACCGGGACGATGTCCTTCCAGCCGTCCTCGCCGAGGACCTCGCGGCCCAGGGCGGCGACGGCGAGCAGCTGCTCGGTGAGGGCCTGGCGGTCGACGGTGTCGGCCTTGGTCACGATCGCGATGATGGGCTTGTTGGGGATGGCGGCGAGCTGGGCGGCAATGAACTTGTCCCCCGGGCCGATTTTCTCGTTGGCCGGCAGGCAGAATCCGATCGCGTCGACTTCGGCGAGGGTATCGGCGACCAGTTCGTTCAGCCGCTTCCCCAGCAGCGTGCGCGGGCGGTGCAGGCCCGGGGTGTCAACGAGGATCAACTGGGCGTCGTCCCGGTGCACGATGCCACGGATTGTGTGGCGCGTGGTCTGGGGCTTGGCCGAGGTGATCGCGACTTTTTGGCCGACCAAGGCGTTGGTGAGGGTGGACTTGCCCGCATTGGGCCGTCCGACCAGCACCGAGAAACCGGCGCGGTAGCCGCCGTAGGCTGCGTCGCCGTCGGACTTATTCTGCTTGCTCACGTGAGACTCCCTGTTGGATTGGTGCGGCCTCGTCGAGAAGGTCTTCAAGGTCAGTTTGTTCTTTTGCTACGGCGGCCGCAATGATGTGGCTGACGCGGTTCCGCCGGCCCTCCAGCCTGTCGGCGCGGAGGGACAGTCCGTGGACCTGGACGGTGCTGCCGACAATCGGCACCCGCCCGAGGGCCTTGGCGAGCAGGCCGCCCACGGTGTCTACTTCGTCGTCGTCGAGCTCGAGGTCGAAGAGTTCGCCGAGGTCATCGATGCTCATGCGGGCGCTGACCCGGTAGCTTCCGTCCCCCAGGGCCACGGCCTCGGCGCTTTCGGTGTCGTATTCGTCCACGATTTCGCCGACGATCTCCTCGATGAGGTCCTCGAGCGTGACCAGACCCGCCGTTCCGCCGTATTCGTCGATGACGATCGCAACGTGTGTGGATTCCTTCTGGAGTTCGCGGAGCAGGTCGCTGACGAGCTTCGAGTCCGGCACGTAGCGGACCTCGCGGGCCACCTCGTCCACGACCGGGGGTTCCTCGTCCGGGCCGAGGTTGTGGAGCGAGGCGGCAACGTCCTTCAGGTACACAATGCCTAGGATCTGGTCCGTGTTTTCGCCGATAATCGGGATCCGCGAGTACCCGGAGCGCAGGAACAGCGACATCGCCCGGTGCAGGCTGGACCCGGAGTCGATCGTGAGGATGTCTGTCCTGGGCACCATGACGGAGCGGACCAGGGTGTCCCCGAAGTCGAAGACCGACTGGATCAGCTCGGCCTCGTTGTCCTCGATCACGTCGGACTCGGTGGCCCGGTCCACGAGTTCGCGGAATTCTTCCTCGCTGAAGAACGCCTCGCTGTCGGCCGGCGCGCCGGGAGCCACGACGCTGCCGAGCCGCACCAGCCAGCCCGGGATCGGGCCGAGCACGGCGTAGAGGGACCGGACCAGCGGGGCGCTGAACCGGACCAGGGCGGCAGAGTGGACCCGGCCGAGCTGCCGCGGGGACACCCCCACGATCACGAAGCCGACCAGCGCCATGATGCCGGTGGCCGCCAGTCCGGCCAGCCAGACGTTGTCCAGCATGCTGTAAAGGAGCACGGTCACGGCGACGGCGGCGGCCATCTCGAACCAGACCCGCCAGAACCGCAGGGCGCGCATGTGCCCCACGGGCTGGGCCAGGATGCGTTTGAGCGAGGTGCCCCTGCTGTTCAGGACCGCCTGCTCGGCGTCGTGCCGGGGCAGGAAGTTGAACGCGGACTCGGCAGCGGTCAGCACTGCGGCAAAGCTAAGGAACACCAGCGCCATGCCGGCGAGGATCAGTGGGGTCACTGAACCGTCTCGGACGGGGCCGCTTTGCCGGTGAAGGCGGTCAGGAGTTCGCGCTGCAGCCCGAACATCTCTTCCTTCTCTTCCGGCTCGGCGTGGTCATAGCCCAGCAGGTGCAGGATGCCGTGCGTGGTCAGCAGCAGCATCTCGTCCTGGGTGGAGTGGCCGGCGTTGCGGGCCTGGACCTCGGCCACCTGGGGGCAGATGGCGATGTCGCCGAGCATGCCCTGCGGCGTCGGCTTGTCCGGCGTTCCCGGGGTCAGCTCGTCCATGGGGACAGAGAGGACGTCGGTGGAGCCTGGCTCGTCCATCAGTTCGAGGTGCAGCTTTTCCATGGCCGGTTCGTCCACGAGCAGAATGGACAGCTCCGCCTGCGGGTGGATGTAAAGGCTTTCGAAGATGAAACGCGACAGCGCCACGAGCCCGGCCTCGTCCACGACGACGCCGGATTCGTTGTTGACCTCAATGCTCATGCGTGTTCTCCCCGCGTTTCCCGGGCAACAGAGTGCTTGACCCGGTTCCTTTGGACTTCGTCCCAGATGCTGTAGGCGTTGACGATATCCCCCACCAGGCGGTGCCGGACGACGTCTGAGGCGTCCAGGATCGAGAAGTTGACGTCCTCGATTCCCTGCAGGATCTCCTCGACAATCCTGAGCCCCGAGCGGGTGCCGAAGGGCAGGTCCACCTGGGTGATGTCGCCGGTGACCACCATCTTGGAGCCGAAGCCCAGACGGGTCAGGAACATCTTCATCTGTTCCGGCGTGGTGTTCTGCGCCTCATCGAGAATGATGAAGGCATCGTTCAGCGTGCGGCCTCGCATGTACGCCAACGGGGCGACCTCGATGGTGCCGGCGGCCATGAGACGGGGAATGGATTCGGGGTCCATCATGTCGTGCAGGGCGTCGTACAGGGGCCGCAGGTAGGGGTCGATCTTGTCGCTCAGGGTGCCCGGCAGGAAGCCGAGCCGCTCCCCCGCCTCGACGGCAGGACGGGTCAGGATGATGCGGCTGACTTCCTTCTGCTGCAGGGCCTGGACGGCCTTGGCCATTGCCAGGTAGGTCTTGCCGGTACCGGCCGGACCGATCCCGAAGATCACGGTGTTGGCGTCGATCGCGTCCACATAGTTCTTCTGGTTCAGCGTCTTGGGCCGGATGGTCTTCCCCCGGGTGGAGAGGATGTTGGTGGTCAACACTTCCACGGGGTTCTGCAGCGACTGGCTGCGCAGCAGGGAGACGAGCTGCTGCAGCACGGCCGGGGTGATGACGGTGCCCCGGGCCACCAGCCCGCGCACCTCGTTGAGCAGGCGCATGATGCGCGGCACGTCGGCGGCAGGACCGCTGATCGCAAGCTCGTTGCCCCGGACATGGAAATCGACGGCGGGGAACTGGTTTTCGATGAACCTTAGGGCTTCGTCATGGCTGCCCAGCGACTGGACCATCTGCTCTGAGTCGTCGAACAAGACCACCTCCGTCCGCAGCCCTGGTAGGGAGTGGGGAAATTCCCCTGCGGTGCGTTCTCGGGCGCTGAACCGGGCCTTGCCGTTCGCTGCTTCAGTCATGGTGTTGGCCCGCGGGCCTCTGGTCCCCTCCAGTATGAATATGGTCTGTCGCCGTGATCCGTACCGACGGCGGTTCGCACCGCCCGCGGCCAGGGTCTACGGGTGCTTCCATCTTACGCCAGCGCGGCGCGGCCGACGCCGGAGGGGATCCGGCGCCGGCCGTTACGGGTAGGCGTTTCCGAAGATGACCCACCCCTCGAGCCAGTGGGCGCCTGTTGCCGGGCACGGCTGTTCCGCGTTGCCGGGTTCCGGCGCCCGCTCCGGCTTCGGAACCCGTTCCGGTTCCGACACGGTCAAGCCGCGCTCTCCAGCGCGCCGGCGCGGGACCCGACGCCCGCGTACCGTCCCTTGTAGAAGAGCAGGGGCTCAGCGTCGGGGCGGGCGCCCAGGGCGCGGACGGCGCCGACGACGATCGTGTGGTCGCCGCCGTCGTACTCCTGGTGGAGTTCGCAATCCACCCAGGCCAGGGCGTTATCCAGGACGGGGTTGCCCAGCGGCGAGGGAGAATGGCCGACGCCGGCGAACTTGTCCGTCCCCGAGCGCGCGAACTGCCCCGCCAGATGCTGGTGCTCTGCCGCCAGGATGTTCACGGCAAACCGACCCGCCGCACGCAGCAGCGGCCAGGTGCTCGATGTCCGTGCGGGGCTGAAAGTGACCAGGGCCGGCTCCAGGGACAGGGAGGCGAAGGACTGGCAAGTGAAACCGGCCGGCCCGTGCTGGGTTGCTGCGGTGATCACCGTCAGTCCGGTGGCGAAGTGTCCGAGAATGTGGCGGAGTGCCTTCGGGCTGAGGTCAGAATGTTCCGTCATGGCGGGTCCTTTCGAGCGCTGGTAGCCCCAATCAACCACCGCAGACGCGGGTTCCCAAGCCCGGCTGCAACGCACAGTCGCGCAACGACACAACGCGTCACGGACCCGTTGCATGACGTAAGAATTCGGCACCAGGAGTTCGCCGGCCATGGCCGTTAGGCTCGGTTGATGGCAAACCAGGAAAATTTGATGGACGTCAGATCCGCGTACGACACAGTCGCCGAGACCTATTCAGCGGTGATCCCGGATACCAGTTTCGAGGCCCCGCTGGATATGGCCATGATGGACCACTTCATCGCCCACATGCGCGGCACGGCGGACCGGACGGTGATCGACGTCGGATGCGGTGCCGGACGCATGACCAGTTACCTCGGCCACGCGGGGCTGAACGTCAGCGGTGTCGACCTGTCGCCCGAAATGGTCCGGATCGCGCAACAACTGCATCCCGGGCTCTTGTTCGAGCTGGGAGAGCTGACGGACCTGCCCCAGGCCGACGCGGCTGCGGACGGTGTCCTCGCCTGGTACTCGATCATCCACTCTCCCCCGACGGCTCTGCCGGCGATCGCGCGCGAGTTCTGGAGGGCGCTCCGCCCTGGCGGTTCGGCGCTCGTCGCCTTCCACGCCGGCAGCGGCCACCGCACGATTGACCGTGCCTACGGACACGACGTCCAGCTCCGGGCGGAACTGCACGCACCCGAGGAGGTGGCGCTCCGGTTCACCGAACAAGGCTTTGAGATGCGCGCCCAGCTGGTGCGTTCACCGAGGGCCAAGGAAAAACATCCACAGGCCGCCATCCTCGTCGACAAACCCTTCGTGTCTTCAACACTTAGTCCTTCATAGGGGAAGTTAACGTGCTCGCAGGGCCGAACCAGCGGTGAACTGCTCTTCCCGGGCGTAGTCGAGATAGTGTTTGAGGGACGGATCGCCGGTTCCCGGCATGGCTCCCGCCGCTGCCGCCTTCACCAGCCAGTCCACCTGATGCGGGATGGTCTGAGCGTATGTCCCCACAGGTTCATAGCCGAGGTCGAGGGAGGCCCTGGTGCTCAGTACCAGCGGAGGCCGGAAATCCCACGGATGGTCACCGAGGCCCGCGGGTGCGCTGTCATCCAGAAGCACTTCTTCCCAGTGGTGGCCCAGGTAGCGGGCAATTGCTGCGGCGATCTGCCGGGCATTCGGCGCATCTGGATCGGCGCTGTTGAGGATCCGTGCCACGGGCACGGCGGCAACCCGTTCCACGAGGGCCGCCGTGTTCACCGCTGCCGTCGTGTGGTCTGCGCCCTGCCCCGCATGGGCCAGGAACACGGCCGGGCGCCGGTCGAGCACCCGTTTGACGAACATCCATTCCCGGGGCAGGGCCGCGCCCTCACCATGAACCTTGGACGCCCGGATCACCGTCACGGGATGGCCGCTGTCCAGGAGGGTGTTCTCTGCGGCCACCTTGTTGGCGCCATAGCCTTCCCGGGATTGGTAGTCCCCGGTTCCCGGCCGCATGGTCGGATTGTTCTCAAGGATCGGCGCATCAAAGCGGGGCGCTACATCGGAATTGACGTGGTTGCCGGCGGCGTCAACGTACACAGCCTTGCTCGAAAGCATGACGGCCGAGGTCACCGCGGCCAGGTGCGGCAGGAGTTGCCGGGCGTCGGCGTCGGTGTAGCACACCGCGTCCACGAGGAGATCGGCACCACCGGCCATCACCCCGGCCAGTGCGGCGTCGTCACGACGGTCGGCGGCGATAAATCGGGCACCGGCGGCAGCCAGGTCAGCCGGCATCTTGGTCCGGTCCCGGCCCGTCACGTCCACAGCCCAGCCGGCACGGATCAGCCGCCACGCAATCGCGCGGCCGAGAACGCCAGTGCCTCCAAGGATCACAGCCCGTTTCATTTGTCCGACTCTAACGGACGGGTGCCTTTGCGGGCGCACCGCCAAAGTAAGGTACTTCCTCAGTCGACGTTCAGCGTGACACCTGCCCGGCTAAATGTCGGAGCGGACCATCCGTATTTCAGGTAGTTCCTCCCATTCGGGTGAAAGCAACTTACGCGTCCCATCAGGCTGAAAACCGTTCTTGGCGTAAAAGGCCTGAGCGCGCACATTGGCCTCAAGGACCCACAGGTAGGCGGGTAAATCGCCGAGGGCGGCCTTCAACAGGGCGACACCGAGCCCAGTGCCATGAGTGCGCCTCAGAGTGTAAATGGAGTAAAGCTCAAGTTCGCCAGGCAGGTCATCGTCACGCCCCGTACCGGCGTCGGCAAATCCAACTATTTCATTACTCTCGTCCACGGCGATGATTCGCGGCTGGGCGCTGTCCAGATACGGTCGGCGTTTTTCCACGCGCACCGGCATGCTGGCACGGCGGGCATCGAAGAACGCCGGGGACAAAAGGTGCCCGTAGCATTCCTCATGGGCCAGGGTGTGCATCCTGACAACGGCATCAGCGTCCTCGACCGCGGCCTGGCGGATCTGATATTCCATCGTCCCAGCCTAACTTTGACTTGAGAGCTTGCCAGGGTCATTTTGCAGCCGGCCCGCAGAACGCTGCACCGGTAAGGAAGCGACGCCGTCACCAGCCGCCGCGAGTCGGCGTATGTCCCTTTCGGGCATCGTCGGGCATTGCCATTTCGGCCCGCAGGCCCAGGAGCCGGATCGGACGGTCCGCTTCGATTCCGGCTGCGAGGTCCAGCGCCTGCGCGAGGATTTCGTCCCGGTCGAATGTCTCGGGAAGCTTCCTCGCGTGGGTCTTGGTGACGAACGGCGCGTACCGGACCTTGAGGGTCAGCCCAACCACGGGCCGACCTTCGGCCACAACATCCTCCAGGACGCGCGCTGTCAACTCCCTCACGGCGTCGTCGACCTGGGCGGGTTCGGTCAGGTCGCGCTGGAAGGTGGTCTCCCGGCTATGCCCTCGGGCAACCCACGGAGTGTCGTCCACAACACTGGCACCGTCCCCGCGTCCGAGCTCCGCGTACCAAGGTCCCATCCTGGGGCCGAACTCCGGGACCAGGTCACGGGGGTCGGACGCGGCTAGCTCGGCCACTGTGTTGATGCCGAGTTTGGCCAGCCTGCCCGACACCCTGGTTCCGACGCCCCAGAGCTCCTTGGTGGGCCGACGGCCCATGACGTCGAGCCAGTTCCCGGCAGTGAGACGGAAGACGCCGGCCGGCTTGCCGAAACCGGTGGCGACCTTGGCCCGGACCAGGGTGTCGCCGATGCCCACGCTGCAGTGCAGCTGCGTTCGCTCCAGGACAGCGGCCTGCAGCTGCCGGGCGTAGGCTTCCGGATTCTCCGTCTCGGTGCCTACAAAAGCTTCATCCCACCCGAGGACCTGCACGGTGCCGCCGGGCTGCGCGCGCAGGGTAGCCATGACCGTTTCAGACGCCGCGAGGTAAGCCTCCTGATCGACGGGCAGGATCACAGCTTCGGGCACTTTCCGGGCAGCAATGCGTAAGGGCATTCCGGAACCCACGCCGAACGCCCTCGCTTCGTAGGATGCGGTCGACACCACGGCGCGTTCCGTGGGGTCGCCCCGACCGCCGACAATGATCGGCTTGCCAGCAAGCTCCGGCCGCCGGAGCACTTCGACCGCCGCGATGAACTGGTCGAGATCGACGTGCAGCACCCATGGGATTCCGCTCACGCCACCAGTCTGCCCTAAACATCCCTTACAAGCACCGGCCCTCCACCAAGCCTGGCCGGACTCGCCGTCGTCAACGTGCCCTCCCATGCCCGTCGCTGCTGCGCACCGAAGTGCTTGGAGACCGGGTGCGGACAGCGTTGGGCGCAAAGGCCGACGATCTGGAAAAGTGTCGAACTCCTGGCCCTGACGCCCTACGCTGGCCTCCCAGCAGCGGCGAGGAAACGGCTCCGCCTCCGCGATGGCATGCCAATGCACTGATACGCCTGGTGCTGCGTCCCCTCGCCCGGACCACGTCAGCGCAAGGAACCACAAGCGGACGCCATTAGGTATCAACTTTGTATCGGCCTCATATCGTTCCCGTTGCAGTTCCGGCGCCAGGGCCCAAACCCGGCTTCCGCGCCGCGCCCGTGTGCCATGCTGGAATCCGGCTGTCCCGGCATCGCCGGGCCGGCCTCCGGCCGGTGAGGGATCGGGCGGCTGTCAGCGGCCGGCGACGGCAACAAACGGATCATCACCGCGGGACGCGGGGCTTAAGACGAAGGGACAGCGGCATCAGGAAGCGTGGAGCTCAGCAGCCATCGGTGGGGCGCGTCCGCCGCGTCGCGCTGGCGTTGGCGCTGCCTGCCGTGCTCGTCCTGTCCGGCTGCGTGGCGACGCCGCAGAGCGGCATCACAAATTCCAGCAGTCCATCAGAGCTCATTCCCGCCCCGGCGTCGGGCGTCCCCACCACGAGCGCACCGCTCGAGACTGCCCAGACGTCGAACAAGGCTCCGGTGTATTGGATCGGCCGGGCCAATGACAACGCGTTTCTCTACCGCGAGTTCCGCGACGTTCCGGATCAGGACAATCCCGTCACCCGCGCCCTTCGGGTCATGATGTCGCAGAAGCCCTTGGACCCGGATTTTTTCACGCCCTGGCAAAATCCGAAGAAGCTGGCGACGTCGATTTCCGGCAAGAACGTCATCACGGTGGATGTCTCCGCTGATGCCTTCAACAGCAACGTGGATGCGGCCATGGCCGAGCGCGCCATCCAGCAGCTCGTCTACACGGCGACAGCTGCCGCGGCCAGCGCCGGCCTCATCGATGCCGGACAGCAGGTCCAGGTGGTTGTGCTGGTGGACGGGCACACCGACTACGTCGCGTTCAACCATGTCCGGCTGGGCGAGCCGACGTCCCGCAGCGCCGGGATGGTGGCACCTGTGTGGATCATTGATCCGCAGGAGGGCACGTCCGTGGCCGACGGTTCGGTCAAGATCAGTGGCCGCAGCACCGTCCAGGGCGGGAAGCTCCGCTGGGCGATCCTCAAGGTTGACGGCGACGGCGACAACGCCAAGACCGCGTATCTCAACGGCAGCGCCACCGCCTCGGCCGATGCAGCCCGGCCCGGGTTGTTCACCTTGTCCGTGAACCTCGGCCCGGGCAATTACGAGGTCCGGGTGTCCCAGGTGGACGCATCCGACAGCGCCAAGGAAGTATTCCAGGACACCCGCGGGTTTACGGTCAAATAGCCGTCACCTCAACAAGGCATCACGTCACCTGCGGCGCCGGCTGCCGCAGGTCACCAGCGGCCGAGGATATCGCTGGCCAGCACAGTGGCGGCGGGCCCGGCCGTGGACGAACGCAGCACATGGTGCCCCAAAAGGGCCGTAACTGCGCCGGCGTCGCAAAGCCGGGTCACCTCCCGCGGACTGATCCCGCCCTCCGGACCCACGATCAGCAGGACCTCACGGGATCCGGCATCGTCTGCCACAACCTCGCCGGGCCCAACACTTTCCAGCCAGGCCTCGAGTACCTGCCGCAGCGGGCGCACAGCGTCCTCGTGCAGGATGACGGCGAGGTCTGCCGCCGCTACGACCGTCTGCAGCCCGGCGCCGTCGACGGCGGCCCGGACCTCGGGAATCCATGCCCGGCGCGCCTGCTTGGCAGCTGCCGTCACCACCGACTGCCACTTGGCATGTGCCTTCGCGGCCCGCTCAGCCTTCCACCGCACAATGGACCGCTCGGCCTGCCAGGGAATGACGGCGTCGATGCCCAACTCGGTCGCGGTCTCGGCCGCCAGTTCATCGCGGTCGCCCTTGGCGAGGGCCTGGACCAGGACCAGCCGTGTTCCGGGCCGTGGTTCCTCAGCCAGGCCCACGCATTCGACGGTCAGCTCCCCGGCAGCGACGGCTGTCACGGTGCCGGTCAGGCGCTTGCCGGCGCCGTCCGCGATGTCGACGGCTTCGCCGACGCCGATCCGTTTGACGGTGACGGCGTGGCGGGCCTCGGTGCCCCCGAGGACGAAGGCCGAGCCGGGGACCTGCTGGTCCAGGGCGCCTGGGGCGGTGAAGAAGACCGGGTTACTCACCGCTACAGGTTACCGAGCCGGTCCCGCAGTTTGGCGAAGACGCCGCCGCTGGCCGCGAGCTTTCCTTCCGTGAGGTGCTCACCGCGGTGCTTGGCCAGCTGGCGGAGAAGTTCCTCCTGGACGTGATCGAGCTTGACCGGCGTTTCCACCTGCAGGTGCACCTTCAGATCACCGCGGCCGTGGCCGCGCAGGTGCGTGACGCCGAGACCGCGAAGGGTGATGATCTCGCCGGACTGGGTGCCGGCCTTGACGTCGATCTCCTGCTGTCCGTCGAAGGTGTCGAGGGATATTTCGGTGCCGAGGGCGGCCGCCGTCATGGGAATGTTGAGGCTCGCGTGGAGGTCATCGCCCTCACGCACGTAAGTGGCGTCGTTGTTGACCCTGATCTCCACGTACAGGTCCCCGGCGGGGCCGCCGGCGGGGCCGGCCTCGCCCTGGCCGGACAGCTGGATGCGGGTGCCGGTGGCCACACCGGCCGGGACCTTGACGGTGAGGGAGCGGCGGCTGCGGATCCGGCCCTGGCCGCTGCATTCGTTGCACGGGTCCTTAATGACGGTGCCGAAGCCCTCGCAAGACCCGCAGGGGGCGGACGTCATGACCTGGCCCAGGATGGACCGCACGGCGCGCTGGACCTGACCGCTGCCGCCACAGATGTCGCAGCGGACCGGGTGGGTGCCTTCCCGGCAGCAGGACCCCTCGCAGGTGGGGCAGATGACGGCCGTGTCGACCTCGAGCTTTTTGTTCACGCCGAACACCGCATCGCGGAGGTCGATCCGGACGCTGATCAGCGCGTCCTGGCCGCGGCGGACCCGGGACGACGGGCCGCCCTGGCCGCCACCGGCGCCGAAGAAGGTCTCGAAGATGTCCTGGAAGGCGAAGCCCTGGCCCGAGTAGCTGCCGCCGCCGAACCCGTTGTCGGTACCGTTCTCGTTGCCCGTGGTGTCATAGACCCGGCGCTTCTGCGGATCGGAGAGGACCTCGTAGGCGTGCGTGACGGCCTTGAACCTGTCCGAGGCGTCCTCCCCGGGGTTCACGTCCGGGTGCAGGGTCCGGGCCAGTTTCCGGTAGGCCTTCTTGATCTCCTCCCCCGATGCGTCGCGGGAGACTCCAAGAACGTCGTAGTGGCTGCTCAAAGTGTGTATCTCTTCCTTGTTGTACTGCCTGTGGGCACTGCCTGTGGGGCAAGAAGTCGTATTCGGTCCCGGGCCTGTCAGGGGCCCAGGATCCTCGAAAGGTAGCGGGCCACCGCTCGGACGGCCGCCATGGTGGTGGGATAGTCCATCCGGGTGGGCCCAAGCACTCCGACCTTGGCCGTGGCGTCCGGCCCGTATGCAGTGGCCACGACCGAGGCCTCGGCGAGACCGTCGTAGGGGTTTTCCCGACCGATGCTGACGGTCACGCCGCGCGGGTCTTCGGCCATTTCGCTGAGCAGGCGGAGCATGACCACCTGTTCCTCGAGGGCCTCCAGCACGGGGCCGATGCTGAGCGGGAAGTCCACATTGGAGCGGGCCAGGTTGGCGGTGCCGGCCATGACCATGCGCTCTTCACGGCTGCTCGTGGCCAGGGCCTCGAGGCCGCGGGCCAGCGCCTGGGCTGCTCCGCGCCGCGCGGGCGGGCCGCCGGCAACGACGGCGGGCAGCAGCTGCGGCATCAGGCTCAGCGGTGTACCGGACAGGCTGGCCAGAAAGCTCGTCCGCAATTCCGCCAGCGCGTCGTCGGGAATGTCCTGCCCGACGTCGATCACGCGCTGCTCCACCTTGCCGGTGTCAGCGATCAGGACCGCCAGCACTTTCCGGGGCGCCAGCAGCACGAACTCGATGTGCCGCACCCGGGCGCGGCTGCGCAGCGGATACTGCACGACGGCGACCTGGTTGGTCAGGTGCGAGAGGAGCCTCACGGTCCGGTCAAGGATGTCGTCGAGGTCCTCGGATCCTTCCAGCAGCGCCTGGATGGCCCGGCGCTCGGCCGGCGACAACGGCTTCACCGCCGAGATCTGGTCGACGAACAGCCGGTAGCCCTTGTCAGTGGGGATCCGGCCGGCGCTCGTATGCGGTGCCGTGATCAGACCCTCGTCTTCCAGCGCCGCCATGTCATTTCGGATCGTGGCGCTCGAGACGCCGAGATGGTGCCGTTCAACGAGCGCTTTGGAACCAACGGGCTCACGCGAATGGACGTAGTCCTCCACGATGGCGCGCAGCACTTCGAGTTTGCGCGGTTCGCTCACGCTCCACCTCCTGTCGACTGTCCCGCAGCCGGTGCCACTCCCCTCGTCCGTCCGGGTCCACAAGTGGTGCACGGACGGCCCGACACAGGACAAGGGTTAGCACTCGACATGCCTAAGTGCTAACCAGTCTAATATGAGTCGCCGCGTTGTTAGCATTGGATTCGCTCCAGGCGTGGCCCGCGGGAACGCGATTCCCGTCACGCCGGCGCCGAGACCGTGGCAGCCGCTGCCGTTGCCGCGTCGTCGCGGTCCGGTTCCGGCCCCCGGAGAGTTCCACCGACCGCCCGTACATTCCGAGTGCAAAGTTAGCGTGTAGAGATGTCGTACCAGAACTGGGGACCCCAGGACCTGTCCGCCCCCGCCAAGACCCAGTTGCCGGAAGTCCCGGTGGAACGCGGGATGGTCCTCGAGGAGGTCCAGTCCGGTTGGGTGGGCGCCGTAACCCGGGTGGAGAAGTCCGGCGGCATGCACGTGGTGGCCCTGGAGGACCGGCGGGGCAAGTCGCGGTCCTTCCGTCTCGGCTTCGGCTTCCTCTTGGACGGCCAGCCCATCCGCCTGATGCCGCCGGCCCCGAAGAAGACGGCACCGGCCGCCGGGGCCGGCCGTACGGCGTCGGGCTCGGTGCGGGTGGCGGGGCAGCGCGCACAGGTGGCCAAGGCCAGCCGCATCTGGGTGGAAGGAAAGCACGACGCCGAGCTGGTGGAGAAAGTGTGGGGCGATGACCTCCGGGTGGAGGGCATCGTCGTCGAGCCCCTGCACGGCATTGACGACCTCGCGGCCGCCGTGGCGGACTTCGGCCCGGGCCCTGGCCGGCGCCTCGGCGTACTCGTAGACCACCTCGTGTCCGACTCCAAGGAGTCGCGGATCGCCGACGCCGTCATGGCCTCACCGGGCGCCGCCGGCAACGTCCTGATTGTGGGGCACCCCTACGTTGACGTGTGGCAGGCCATCCGGCCCGCGGTCCTGGGGATCGAGCAGTGGCCCGTGATCCCCCGCGGCACGGACTGGAAGACCGGGATCCTGATGGCTTTCGGCTGGCCCCACTCCACAAAGGAGGACATCGGCCTCGGCTGGCAGAAACTCCTGGGGGCTGTCCGCAGCTACGCTGATCTGGAGGCGTCGCTGCTTGGCCGCGTGGAAGAGGTCATTGACTTCCTCACCGTGCCCTAGTCCGCCGCGGCGGCCGCCCGTGATCTCCATTTCCGGGCCCGAGCAAGTATTCTTGAAACGGCGGCCGCGCTTCCGGTGCGGTCCCGGCTATTTCAGGCACAACCCAGGCAGCAACGCATCACCGCAATCCGAAGGGCTACACCGTGGCAGATAACGCACGCGAACACACGGGCAATCAGGCTGGCCATGGCCAGCCCCCGTACCATGGCGTTCCGGCAAACGCGCTGCCGCTGACGGCCAGCGAGGACCGCCAGTGGGCCACGCTCGCGCACTTCGGCGGCATCCTGGGCTGCGTGCCGTCGTTGCTGATCTACCTCATCTTCAAGGACCGCGGCCCGTTCACCGCACAGGAATCCAAGGAAGCCCTCAATTTCACGCTGCCGCCGACCCTAGCCGCAGTGCTGGCCAATCTGCTGGTCTTCATCCCGGTAGTGGGCAACCTCTTCGCCGTACTCGCCACAGTGATCTGGATCGCCGTGACGTGCTTCTCGGTGGCGGCAGGCATCCACGTCAACCGCGGCCAGCCGCACCGCTACGAGTTCAACCTGCGCTGGATCAAATAGCCGGCCTGCCCGGACCAAGCAAGAGAGCCGGCCGCCGCCCTTCAGGGGCAGCGGCCGGCTCTGTTTTGTGCGGCAGGGTGTGTTGTGGCCGCTGATGCGGCAGCCAACTATTGGAGGCTTTGCCGGGCAGACTAGTCCGGCAGGATCCTGCGGACGACGGCGTCGGCCAGCAGCCGGCCCTTAAGCGTGAGAATGAGCCGGCCTTTGAAAGCCGCCGCGGGGTCCACGAGGCCGTCCGCGATCAGCCCCGCGACAGCGTGCCTGCCGGTGTCCCCCAGGCCGCCGAGGCTTGGGATGTCGAGTCCGGAATTGAGCCGGGCCTCGAGCATGACCCGTTCCACGTTGCGGGTTTCGGAGTCCAGCGTTTCGCGTCCGGCGGCGGGTGAGGCGCCGGCGCCGAGGCGGTTGGCGTAGGCGGTGGGGTGCTTGACGTTCCACCAGCGGACGCCGCCCACATGCGAGTGTGCCCCGGGCCCGATGCCCCACCAGTCGTCCCCGCGCCAGTAGGCGAGGTTGTGCCGGCAGGCCTGTTCGGGGGTGCGGGACCAGTTGCTGACCTCGTACCAGTTGAGCCCGGCGGCGGAAATCAGTTCGTCGGCGAGTTCGTATTTGGCGGCGTGGTCGTCGTCGTCGATTTCCGGCACTTCGCCACGGCGGATCTGCGCGGCAAGCTTGGTGCCGTCTTCAACGATCAGGGCATAGGCGCTGATGTGGTCGGGGGCGTAGGACAGTGCGGTCTCGAGCGAGTAGCGCCAGTCCTCCAGCGACTCCCCCGGCGTCCCGTATATGAGGTCGAGGCTGACCGAGAGCCCGGCACTACGCGCCCACTGCACCACCTCGGGCACCCGGCTGGGCGTGTGGGTGCGGTCCAGGACCTTCAGGACGTGCGGCACGGCCGACTGCATGCCGAAGGAGACGCGGGTGAACCCGGCGTCGGCCAGCAGCTGCAGGGATGCGGGCGTGACGGAATCGGGGTTCGCCTCGGTGGTCACCTCGGCGCCGGGCTGCAGTCCCCAGGCGTCGATCGCGGCTGTGAGGATGCGCGCCAGGTCCTCCGCCGGCAGCAGCGTGGGGGTGCCGCCGCCGAAGAAGACCGTGCTGAGGGGACGGTCGGGCAGGCCGCTGCCCCTCAGGGCCGCGGCGGCGAACTCCACCTCCGCGATCGCGGTGGCGGCGTAGGCGCCCTGGGAGGCACCGCCGCCCAGCTCGGTGGCGGTGTAGGTGTTGAAATCGCAGTACCCGCAACGGACGGCGCAGAACGGGATGTGCACGTACAGCCCGAAAGCGCGCTGATCGGCGCCCTCACCGGCCTGGGCGGGCAGCAGCCCGTCCACCGGCGCCGGGTCGCCGAGGGGAAGAACGCTAGGCACGGGCCCGGCCTGCCGATACTGCAGCAACAGTCATTACCTGCACCGTTACTTCTTGGCCTTGTCCTTGGACTCGTCCGTTGTCAGCGCGGCGATGAAAGCCTCCTGCGGCACTTCGACGCGGCCCACCATCTTCATGCGCTTCTTGCCTTCCTTCTGCTTTTCCAGCAGCTTGCGCTTTCGGGTGATGTCACCGCCGTAGCACTTGGCGAGGACGTCCTTGCGGATGGCGCGGATGCTTTCGCGGGCGATGATCCGGGAGCCGATGGCGGCCTGGATGGGCACCTCGAACTGCTGGCGCGGGATGAGTTCGCGCAGCTTGCCGGTCATCATCACGCCGTAGGCGTAGGCCTTGTCGCGGTGGGTGATGGCGGAGAACGCATCAACCTGTTCGCCCTGGAGCATGATGTCCACCTTGACCAGGTCGGCCACTTGCTCGCCGTCGGCCTTCCAGTCCAGTGACCCGTAGCCGCGGGTCTTGGATTTGAGGATATCGAAGAAATCGAAGACGATTTCGGCCAGCGGCAGGCGGTAGCGGATTTCCACCCGGTCCTCGGAGAGGTAGTCCATGCCGCCAATGACGCCGCGCCGGCTTTGGCACAGCTCCATGATGGCGCCGACAAACTCGTTCGGCGCAAGGATGGTGGCGGACACCATCGGCTCACGGACCTCAGCGATCTTGCCGGTGGGGTATTCGCTGGGGTTGGTGACGTGGACGACCTTCTTGTCCTCCAGCGTGACCTCGTATTCCACGTTGGGCGCAGTGGAAATGAGGTCCAGGTTGTATTCGCGTTCGAGCCGCTCGCGGGTGATTTCCAGGTGCAGCAGGCCCAGGAATCCCACGCGGAAGCCGAAGCCCAGCGCGGCCGACGTTTCGGGCTCGTACACCAGTGCGGCGTCGTTGAGCATCAGTTTCTCCAGCGCATCGCGGAGCACCGGATAGTCCGTGCCATCGAGCGGATACAGGCCGGAGAAAACCATGGGCTTCGCGTCCGCATAGCCTGGGAGGGACTCGGTGGCCGGCTTGGCCAGGTTGGTGACGGTGTCGCCCACCTTGGACAGGCGGACGTCCTTCACACCGGTGATGAGGTAGCCGACCTCGCCGACGCCAAGGCCCTTGGAGGGGGTGGGTTCCGGGGAGCTCACACCAATCTCAAGGAGCTCGTGCGTGGCACGGGTGGACATCATCTGGATGCGTTCACGCGGGCGCAGCATGCCGTCGACGACGCGGACGTAGGTGACCACACCGCGGTAGGTGTCGTAGACCGAGTCGAAGATCATGGCCCGGGCGGGGGCGTTCGGATCGCCCACCGGTGCCGGCAGGTCGCGGACGATCTTGTCCAGCAGGACCTCGACGCCCATGCCGGTCTTGCCGGAGACGCGGAGCACGTCGTCGGGGTCGCCGCCGATCAGGTTGGCGAGTTCCGCCGCGTATTTCTCGGGCTGGGCTGCCGGGAGGTCGATCTTGTTCAGGACCGGGATGATGGTGAGGTTATTTTCCATCGCCAGGTAGAGGTTGGCGAGGGTCTGGGCCTCGATGCCCTGGGCCGCGTCCACCAGCAGGATCGCGCCTTCGCAGGCCGCGAGCGAGCGGGAGACCTCGTACGTGAAGTCGACGTGCCCGGGGGTGTCGATCATGTTCAGCGCGTAGCTGGTGCCGTCGAGTTCCCAGGGCATGCGGACGGCCTGGGATTTGATGGTGATGCCGCGTTCGCGCTCAATGTCCATGCGGTCCAGGTACTGGGCCTTCATGTCACGGGACTGGACAACACCGGTGAACTGGAGCATCCGGTCGGCCAGTGTGGATTTGCCGTGGTCAATGTGCGCAATGATGCAGAAGTTCCGGATGATGGCCGGATCTGTTGCGGCGGGCACCGGGGCGGTGCGGGCCATGGGAGACACGCAGGGTCCTTACTGTTGGCATTACTGTTGGCTTTTCCACGGCTCGGTGCGGATGCTCGTATGCCATCCTGCGACGTGGCGCAATTCTGTCCCTATAGTCTCCCACGTCCGGGCCAGTGGCAGTGCATCCCTGCGTTGCGTTGCGCGCTGCCCTGGGTCCGGTGGACTCTCGGCGGCATTCCGCCCGCCGGTCTGGCCTCGGTTCGGCTGCGGTTGGCCCCCCGGCTCTGGCTGCGTGCTGCGCCGTTCCCGGGACCGCCGGCGCCTGGCCGCCCGCCGACTGCCGGCCACCCTCTGCCCCACCTCTCCCTCCCTGTTTCCCTGCCCCTTTCCCTGCGGGGGTTGCCGGTATGGTTTCCCCATGGCTTGGAACTTACGATCGATCAGCGGCGCGGTCCGCGATGCCCTGCGCTTCCTGGATAAACTTGGCGGCTCCGCACCGGGAACCACCCGTGGGCCGGCGGCAAAACCTGCCCGAAAGCCTGCGGCGAAGCGGCGGCCGGGCCAGGCGCGTCCCGGTACCCCGGCCCGCTCCACAGGCGGCACCCCGGCCGCCGGACTGACCGGGACATATCCCGGCGACTTCCGGGGGCGGGCCGCCGTCCGCTATGCCCCCGCACCCAACGGCCTGCCCGAGCCCGGCGAAATCGTCTGGACCTGGGTGCCCTACGAAGAGGACTACTCCCAGGGCAAGGACCGTCCGGTGCTGTTGGTGGGCGCCAGCGGCAGGTATTTGTTGGGCCTGATGCTGACGAGCAAGGACCACGACGGCGACTCCCGCCGGTCGGATGACTACGTGGACATCGGCACGGGACCCTGGGACCGTCAGTGGCGGCCCAGCGAAGCGAAACTGGACCGGGTTCTGCAGATCAACGCGAAGGACATCCGGCGCGAAGGAGCGATCCTGGACGCAGGCCGCTTTAACCTCATCGCGGCCGCGCTGCGGCAGCGGCACGGCTGGAGCTGACCCGGCGGACGCCGTGCGCGGCGACGGATCGCCACCCGCACTCGTGCCTGCACGTTGATCTCTGCTATTATTTACAGCTGTGTGTCCGTGCAGGTCGACGGCCACAGATGGTTGGTCGCCATAGGTATCCCCACGCCGCTCAGTCAATGGCCAATCTGAAAGCCCTCTAGACCATTTTCCGCATTGAAAAAGAGAGTTCACACGTGGCTAATATCAAGTCCCAGAAGAAGCGCATCCTGACCAACGAAAAGGCTCGCCTGCGCAACAACGCAGTCAAGTCTGAGCTGAAGACGGCCATCCGCGCCGTCAACACCGCCGTTGAGTCCACCGACAAGGATGCTGCGGCTGTTGCACTGCTTTCTGCCAGCCGCAAGCTGGACAAGGCCGTCAGCAAGGGCGTTCTCCACAAGAACAACGCTGCAAACCGCAAGTCGGCCATCTCCAAGAAGGTCAACGCGCTCTAAGGTTTCCAGTTCACTTGAACTGATGATTGTGGCCGGCACCCCTTGGGCGCCGGCCACATCCAGTTAAACCGGTTCCGCAACGGGCCGGCTCCGGACCCGTTCTGGTACGACTCCGGTACGCCGCAGGCTGCCCGCAGCCGGGTCCGCGCCAGCAGGGCCGACACGCCGCACCTGGTCCGGCCGGACCCGCAGGGCCGACACGCCGGGCCACTGGGTTCGAACGCGGGTGTCAGGAACTCCTGGCCGAGGTGGCAATCACCGTTACCGCATGTTCCACGGCATAGACAGGATCCCGGGAGAGGCCCTTGACCTGGGCGTCTGCCTCGGCGGTGACCTGGATGGAGCGGACCAGCCCCTCGGGCGTCCAGCGCCGGACTTCCCGCTGGGCCTGTTCGACGAGCCAAGGCTGCATACCTAGTTGCTTGGCGATCTGCGAGGACGACCCCTGCGCGCCGGCCACCTTGGCCAGGGAGCGCAACTTCGACGCCAGGGCAGCCACGATCGGCACCGGGTCCGCGCCGGTGGCCAGGGCGTGGCGAAGAGTGGAGAGGGCCAGCGGGCCGTTGCCGGCCATCGCGGCGTCGGCGACCTTGAAACCTGTTGCCTCGACCCGGCCGCCGTAGTACTTGTCCACCATGGCCGCGTCCACGCCGGTGGTGGCGTCAGCGATCAGCTGGCTGCAGGCGGCGGCGAGTTCGGCGAGCTGCGCGCCAACCGCATTAACGAGGGCGTGCACGGCGTCGGGGTCGATACGACGGGAGGCCGCCCGGAACTCGGCAGTGACGAAGGCGATCTTCTCGGCGTCTTTCTTGAGCGGCTGGCAGTCGACAACGGGCCAGCCCGCGGCCTTGATGGCGTCCAGCAGCTTCTTGCCGCGGACTCCCCCGCCGTGGCGGAGCACCAGGAAGGCTTCCGGTTCCGGCTGGACCACATACTTCAGGGCATCGGCAAGGAAGGCATCGTTCATCGCCTCGAGCCCGTCAACCTCGATGAGCTTTTGTTCGCCGAACAGCGAAGGGCTGACGTTCATGGCCAGGGACCCGGCCGTGTAGCTGCCGGCATTGAGCCGCGTAATTTCGACGTCGGGCGCCACTGCGCGGACCTGCGCGCGGATACGGTCCATGGCCCGGGCACCTATGTAGTCTTCCGGACCGCCCACCAGGACGACGGCAGCAGGTGTCACGTCACGCCAGGTGGCGGTGTTCGACGCCGAGGTCCTGGGCCGTTGGGTCTGGGCAGCAGCCACTCGTGATTCCTCCCGGAAGTTGGTTTGCGGACTCTAAGCGTCCCACGCCCGGACCGGTGCTCCAAGCCGCGGCCGACGGGCCGCCGGGCGCCTGACCGTGTCGCCGCGTGCGACCGTCCATCGAGGACGGCGACTACCCGCGAGTGTGCCGCGAGGACGCCACGGGCGACCGCGGCAGGGTGCAGGCCGAGCCACGCCGCCGCCAGCACAGCCGCGGAAAAGATTCCCATGGTGGCTGCACCGAAGACTCCTTCCGGCCATGGCAAGGCGGCGCCCGGGAGAGCCGCGAACAGCCGGGCGACCCCCGCCACCGCGCCTGCGAAGACAGCAGCTGCGGCCATGAGGAGGCCCGCGGCGGCCGGGAGAGCGGGCAGGAGCACCACGGCGGCCGTGCCGAGGAGCGTAACGGGCGCCACGAGCGCTGCAGCGGCCACATTCGCGGGCAGCGTGTAGGCGCCGAACTGCGGCTGCAACAACACGATCGCCGGGCCGCAAAAGAGCTGGGCGGACAGGGGTACGGCGACGCCGGCTGCAGCCCAGCGCGGCACCGAAGGTGGCAGCCAGTCCATGATGCGGCGTCCGGCGACCACGATTCCCAGCGTGGCCAGGACCGAGAGCAGGAATCCGAAGCTGGCAGCCAGGACCGGCTGCGCCAGCAGCAGCCCGATGACGGCAACACAGAGCAGGCTGAGTCCGCGCCCCGCCCGGCCAAAAGCTACGGACGCGAGGCCGATGCTGCCCATGAGGGCGGCCCGCAGCACACTCGGATCCGGTCCCACCATGAGGACGAACAGCGCCAGCCCCGCAAGACTGGCCGCGGCGGCTGGCGCGCGCGGAAGCCGGAGCGTGCGGGCGGCGAGCAGCAGCGTCCCGAGGATCAGGCTGCAGTTGGCCCCGCTGACGGCGGTCAGGTGCGTCATCCCGACGGTCTTCATGGCGGCTTCCAGCTCGGGGTCCAGGGCGCTGGTGTCGCCGGTGACCATCCCGGGCAGCAGCCCGCCGGCGTCGCCCCCGAACCGTGCCGCCGCGGCGGTGAAGGCGAGGCGAAGCTCCCCGGGGCCCTGCTGCCAGGGCCCGGGTCCCCGCAACAGGGCTGGCGCCGACGTCGCTGACAGAAGTCCTGCCTCCGGCTCCCCTGGCGCGGAGGGACGGAGTTTGCCCGTGGCGCGCAGGAGCTGGCCCGGAACGGCGTCTCCCCACGTGGCCCCGCCCATGACGACGAACCGCGCGTCCCCGGCGACCCTGTGGCCGCCGAAGGTCATCGCCGTCAGGATCACGGGAACTGCCCAGCGGTCCGGCAGGCCACCGGCCCCGGGAATCCTGAGCCGCCGCGGGGCGCCTGCAATCTCCAGTTCCGCGACGACGGCCGCGCGGGCGGCCACAGCTTCAGCGATGGCGCCGTCGTGCCGCCGGGAGGCCTCGACGGCGGCGTGCGAGCCTGCCGCGAGGGACAGCAACAGCGCCACGGCCACCGTGGCGCGAATGCTGCGCGGAACCGTCTGCCCGGCACTGCGGCCGCACCCGTGGCCACACCGCCCACTCCTGGCGCCCCGCTCCCTCGACGGGCGGAGCCCAGAACGGCCGAGGATGACGCGACCGGCCACGATGAGCATGCCTCCGGCCGCCGCCAGCGCCGTGCAGAGACCGGCCAGCCCTGCAGGGGACAGCCAGTTTCCGGCAACGGCGGTCCCCCAGACAAGGAGTGCCGGGAGCACCAGGCGAAGGTCCGTCCGCCGTGTCCGTTCGATCGGGCGCTGACGCGCGGCGGTGTAGCGCGCGGGTTTGCCGGATCCGCGGATCCGGCCGGAGGCCACCGGGTCCCCGTGCTCCGCACGCGCCGGGGAATCGACGGCCGCATCGACGTAGCGCTGCCAGCGGCTCTGCGGGACCGCCACAGAACCCAGCGGGCCGGTCCGGTCCACGCCACGCCGTGCAGTGCCAGGCTGTGCAGCGCCAGGCTGTGCAGTGCAGGGCTTTTCGATCTCAGGATTTGCCACGTCAGATACCCACCAACGGGAGCAGGGCCTCAAGCAACTTCGGACCGATCCCATCGACGGCGTCGAGCTCCTGCACTGTCTTGAACCGCCCGTGCTGCTGGCGCCAATCCACGATCCGCTGCGCCAGCACCGGCCCGACGCGCGGGAGGGTCCCGAGTTCCTCGAGGCCGGCGGTGTTGAGGTTGACTTTCCCGGCACCGCTGACTGGCCCTGTGCCGCCCGTACCGGAAACGGGCGCAGGTGAGCCGTCCATGGGCGCATCGGCCTGACCCGGTTCGCCGCGGATGGGTACCAGGACCTTCTGCCCATCCTCCAGCACGGCGGCCAGGTTGAGCCGGTCCGGATCCCCGAGAACCGTGGGGCCGCCCGCCGCTGCAAGCGCCTCATGCAGCCGGCTTCCCGCCGGCAGTTGAACCACCCCCGGGCTGGCCACGGCACCGGCAACATGGACCTCGATGCTTTCCGGCTCCGCGGTGGCATCATCTCCCCGCGGCGCGGTTGACGCGCCATCCGCCGGATCGGGTGCTTCCTCGGCGGCCGGGGCGGAGTCGCTAAGAGCCACCACCTGCGCGCCGCCGGTCCCGGCCTGCCACCAGAAGCAGCCGCCCAGGACCACGGCGAGGACGCCCAGCAGGGCAGCAGCCTTAACCCCTGTCCTGGCCCGAAATCGTACAGCCAGCGCCTGTCTCCCGGCCCGGCGGTACCCGCGGGTTTCATCCACATGGTGTGAAGTGCCGCCCCCTACGCGCCGTCCAGCGGCGAGGACGGCATCAGCTGCCCGGACCGGGACAGGGCTGCCTGGCGCCGGAACCTGCAACTCCAGCAGCCCCGCCGAGTCGCCTGGTTCCCGGCCCGGATCCGCGGATTCGCCCGGATCCGCAGCATCTTCCGCACCCCGGGCAGCCCAGCGCGTCGCTGCCAGGCGTTCACGGGCAACCCTGACGCCTGTGGCGGATTCAGTTCCCGGGTTGCGGCGCGGCATGGAACGACTCTAGGCAGCCCTCACCCCCGCTGATACCGGAGACCGGGCGTATGTGGAAATACCTGAGTAATACGCGTAGATCCGCGGCATCAGGCAAGTATTCCCTACGCTGGTGCCCGCCCGGACCCGGTGGTAACGTCTGCATCCAATCGAGAAGACTTTGCCGGCTGGGGGCAACCCTGATCGCCTGGATGTAAATATCAGGCGTCGAAAGCTGGTGTGCAATGAAGTGGTTGTTTGGGCCCGCGGCGGTGCTGGCGCTTGGCGGCACCATGCTGCCAGCCCCGCCGGTCGTGGCAGACACAACGCAAGCCACCTCAACCCAGGTGGTCAAGTTTTCTCTGGAAAGCAGTTTCTGCCCCCAGTACGGTCTGTACGGCATAGCGCATGTTTCGGTCGACGGCACGGCGGGAATGACTGCCGACCAGAATTTCATCTGGACCACCCAAACGGCCGCCACCTCGATCCACGCAGTTCCGCCGCAGGGCGCCGTCGCCAATGTCACGATTGTCTACCACTGCAACGTGCAGGTGCTTTGGTGGCTGGAGCCCGGAAGTGCCCGCAGGGTGCAGGCCGCCCTGTGGGTCAACGGCTCAGGCCAGCAGCCCAGCTACACTATCGGGCCGAATCAGCCAGACCCCGGGCCAACGCCGCCGCCAACGACTCCGCCTCCAACGGCCCCGCCGGCCTCCCTAACGCCAACCACCCCACCAACGTCAGCGTCGCCACCCGCGCCCACGACGCCAACCGTCATACCGACCACCGTGCCAACGTCCGCGCCAGTCACCGTGCCGACGGTCCCGGCAACGTCCGCGCCGGCCGCGCCACCGACGGTCCCGGAAACGCCCGCCGCGCCAACGTCCGGGCCGGCCGCGCCACCGACGGTCCCGGAAACGCCCGCCGCGCCAACGTCCGGGCCGGCCGCCCCACCGACGGTCCCGGCAACGCCCGCCGCGCCAACGTCCGAGCCGGCCGCCCCACCGACGGTCCCGGCAACGCCCGCCGCGCCAACGTCCGAGCCGGCCGCCCCACCAACCATCCCGCCGACGTCCGTGCCGTCCGTCCCGCCAACGACCAGCCCACCAACCACCGTGCCAGCGACAACGCCAGAGACAGCGCCAACGGAAACAGACACTCCCGCGCTTACAGCATCGCCAACGCCCGGACGGACAACGCCCGTGCCTACCCCCTAAAACGCAGCTGCAGCCTGGGGTTCACTTCTGGTAGGTGATGTATGCCTCGTACTGAACCCGCCATTTGTCCGCGGCCTTGGGATCCGGGACCGTGGTGGTGAGGAATTGAACGCTGGTCACTTGGCCTTTGAGGTATTTCAGCCACTTGGTCACCTCTTCGGCAACGTCGCGATCGAGCTGGGCTACGTGGTGCACCTGCATTGCCATGGCGGCCTCCGGATTCGCTGGTTCTCTGGGTTCGGTGGAGTGACTTTACCGCCGCCGCCCGTTCACGGCCAGAGTCCAGCGCCGGCGCAGATAGAGCACATGGACCCGCCGCGTTAGTCGCCGGCTTCCGTCGCTTCGGCCTCCGCCCTGCCAGGGGGCGTTTCCCCGCTGTCCGGGTTGGCGATGTCCCCGGCGAAGGCATCGGGTTTCGCTGCAGCAGGGGTGCTGCCCTCCCCCACGATCACGGCGAGCACACCGAGCCCGGCGTGGGCCGCCAGGACTGCCGGGAGAGCGCTGATCTGGGCCGGCGGACATGCCGGCAATGCCACGGCCAGGCGCCGGGCAAGGTCTTCAGCTTCGGCCTGGTTGCCAAAGTGGTGCACAGCCAGCCGCGCCTGCCCGGCAGGGCGGCCGGAGGCATCCGCGGCCACGATTTCTTCCAGGCGTGCGATGGCCTTCGCCGCTGACCGGACTTTTTCCAGCGGGATGATCCGGCCGTCTTCCACCGCCAGGATGGGTTTGATGGAGAACATGGTCCCCCAGAGCGAGGCCGCCGCCCCGATCCGGCCGCCCCGGCGCAACTGCTCCAGGGTCGGGACATAGAAGTACACTTTGGTGCGGTCCAGCCGGTCCTGCGCGAAGGCCAAGACGCCGGCCGCGCTCCTGCCGTCGGCGGCCGCGACCACCGCGCCCTGCACGCCCATCCCCTGGGCCATTCCGACCGTCCGGGAGTCGAGGACCTCTACGGGTATGCCGACCCGTTGGGCTGCCAGGCGGGCGGCGTCGGCTGTCCCGGACAGCCCCGCGGAGATGTGAATGGAGACCACGGACTGGAAGCCACGCTCGCTGGCCTCCCGGTAGGCGTGTTCAAACTGCCCCGGTGACGGACGCGAGGTCTTGACGGGTTTGCCGCTGGCCAGGGCCACGGCGATGGTCTCCGCAATGTCGTCCTCACCCTCGCCGTAGATTTCGGCGCCGACCATCACGGGCATTGGGACCACGGTGAGCCGGCCATCAGCAGTGAAAGCCCGGACCCAGTCCGCGGGCAGCGCGGCGGCAGAGTCCGTGACCACCGCAACCTGCACGACGGCGGCGGGAGGCGCTTCCGGCATGCTGTCCCGGGAACCCTGCCGCAGGCGAACAAGCCGCTCGCGCAGCCATGGCCAGCCTGACGGCTCGCGGTGTGGCACGAAGGACCTCCTGCTGTGGGGACGCGTGGACTTTCTTCTCCGGCGGGGGCACTTGCGCCCGTCCCATTGTCTGCACTGGTTGTCTGCACTGGCCGCCGGGATCAGCCGGCGGCCAGTGTCAGGCTGGTACGTCCGGCTAGGCCGGGACGATGTTGACCAGTTTAGGCGCCCGTACGATCACCGTGCGCAGGGCACGGCCGTCGAGGGCGCGCTGGACATTTTCCGATGCCAGCGCCAGTTCGCGCAGGTCCTCCTCGGAGATGTCCGGGGAAACCTCCAGCCGATCCCGCACCTTGCCCTGCACCTGGACGACGGCAGTGACCGTGTCCTCCACAAGCAGTGCATCGTCGTGCGTGGGCCAGCCGGCGTTGGCGACCGATGCCGGGTGCCCCAGGACGTTCCACAGATCCTCGGCGGTATACGGCGCAAACAGGCTCAGGATGACGGCTACGGCTTCCACGGCCTCGCGGACTGCTGGGTCCGCACCGCCGGCACCGCTGGCTGCATCTATGGTCTTGCGGGTCGCGTTGACCAGTTCCATCAGCTTTGCCACAACCACGTTGAACTTGTTGTTGTCCAGCAGGGCCTGCGCATCGGCGATCGTGCGGTGGGTGACGGTGCGCAGCGCACGGTCACCGGTGGCGGCATCGACGCCGGGTGCGCTTGTGACGTCCTGGCCGAGGCGCCAGGCCCGGGCCAGGAACTTCGCGGAGCCCGACGGCGATACGTCCGCCCAGTCGACGTCGTCCTCCGGCGGGGAGGCGAAGATCATGGTCAGGCGGACAGCGTCCACGCCGAACTTGTCCAACTGCTCGCCGAGGTCGACACCGTTGCCCAGGGACTTGCTCATGGCCTTGCCGCCGTTGAGCACCTGCCCCTGGTTCAGCAGCGCGCTGAACGGCTCGTCCGCCTCAATCATGCCCAGGTCGTGGATGACCTTGGTGAAGAACCGCGCATAGAGCAGGTGCAGGATGGCGTGCTCCACGCCGCCCACGTACTGGCCGACCGGCATCCAGTCGTTGATCTTCTCCGGATCGAACGGACCGCCGGTGTACTGCGGGGAGACGAAGCGCAGGAAATACCAGGAGGAATCCACGAAGGTGTCCATCGTGTCCGTGTCCCGCTTGGCCGGGCCCTGGCAGTTGGGGCACTCGACATTGACCCAGCTTTCGACCGCGGCGAGCGGTGACGTGCCCTTCGGGGACAGGTCCTCGCCGCGCAGGTCCGCCGGCAGGGTCACGGGCAGCTGATCGTCCGGGACCGGGACCTCCCCGCAGGCCGGGCAGTGGATGATGGGGATCGGTGTGCCCCAGAACCGCTGCCGGCTGAGCAGCCAGTCACGCAACCGGAAGTTCACGAACTTCTCCCCGGTGCCCAACTCGCGCAGGATTTCGATGGCCGCCGGGATGGCCTCGGCCTTCGGCAGCCCGTCGAGGCCGCCGGAATTGATCAGGGTTCCCTCGCCGGTGGTGGCGATGCCCGTGGCAGCGGGGTCTTCCTCGCCCGTGTCCAGGACTGCCCGGACGGGCAGGTCAAAGGTCTTGGCGAAGTCGAGGTCGCGCTGGTCGTGGGCCGGGACGGCCATGATGGCGCCCGTGCCATAGTCGGCCAGGACATAATCGGCGGCCCAGACGGGCAGCTTTTCGCCGTTGAGCGGGTTGGTCGCGTAGCGTCCGGTGAAGACGCCGGTCTTTTCGCGCTCGGTGGACTGGCGCTCGATTTCGGAAAGCGCCTTGACCTGTTCCCGGTAGGCGTCCAGGGCGGCCGCGTGCTCGTCGGTGACCAGTTCGACGGCGAGCGGCGCGTCGGCGGCCACGACGAAGAACGTGGCGCCGTAGAGCGTGTCCGGGCGCGTCGTGAAGACGGTGACGTCCTTGGCGGCTTTGCCGCCGTCGGCCTCGATCACGAAGTTGACGTGGGCGCCCTCGGAACGGCCGATCCAGTTTTTCTGCATCGCGAGGACGCGTTCGGGCCAGTGCCCGCGCAGTTCGTCCATGTCATCGAGCAGGCGGTCGGCGTAGTCGGTGATCTTGAAGTACCACTGGTTCAGGGACTTCTTGGTCACGGGAGTGCCACACCGCTCGCAGGCGCCGTTGACCACCTGTTCGTTGGCCAGCACGGTCTGGTCCTTGGGGCACCAGTTGACCGGCGAATTCTTCCGGTAGGCCAGTCCCCGCTCGTAGAACCGCGTGAACAGCCACTGGGTCCAGCGGTAGTACTCCGGGTCCGAGGTGTGCAGCCGGCGGGACCAGTCCGCGGAGATTGCGTAGCGCTTGAATGACGCCGCCTGGGTGTCGATGTTGGCGTACGTCCACTCACTGGGGTGCGCGTTGCGTTTGATCGCCGCGTTTTCCGCGGGCAGGCCGAAGGAGTCCCAGCCGATCGGGTGCAGCACGTCGTAGCCCTGCTGGCGCAGGTAGCGCGCCACAACGTCGCCCATCGCGAACGCCTCGGCGTGGCCCATGTGAAGGTCACCGGACGGATACGGGAACATGTCCAGCACGTAGCGGCGTTCCTTTGAGCCGTCGTCGAGCGGCGTAAAGACCTTCAGGTCTTCCCAGACCTGCGGCCACTTGGCTTCCATTGCCGCGAAGCTGTAGGTACCTTCCTCAGGCCCCTCCGCCGCGGCTGATGGCGATCCGGTCTGTGTTTCCGGCTGAACGCTCACTGCTGGCCTCTTCTGTTCTGTGCGGCCTGTCACCCAGGCCTGTCTACCTTCAGGCCTGCCTGCCGCCAGGCCTGTTCACCATCAAGTCTGCACTGTCACCGCCGGCTGCCCGGCCCTGACTCCATACTGTCCGTACGTGGTACCCCTGCTGTTACTTCGTGCGTTTCGGACCGGAATGTACCCCGGACACACAAAAGCCCCTCGACATGGAGGGGCCGCCGCTCGGCAATCCGGGGACTCTTCGGAATCGAGGTCTCGCCGGGATGCCGGGCGGCTAGCTAAGCAGGAGCACGGCGCGCATAGGACCACTTTAGCCCCTCGGGCTGGTTCGCGCTGAACCGACGGGCCGGTTGCGGCCCGGTAGTCGCAGTCGCCTCGCGCTCCGGCGCCCTGCGCGGGCTGTTATGTCCGCAATTGTTACAAACGACATACCTATGGAATAGCGGTACTTACTGTCAATTGACCGAAGTATCAGGCACGTAACTACGACAGAAATTTGGGTAGCTCGGCACGGAAGACAGGGTAGAAAGACAGCAAGCACCCGGGTGGCCAGCCGCGGGCCTCGGTGCCCTTCCACGAAGTTTGTTCGGAGAGCGCATTGTGAGCCTCCAGGCTGGGAGAAACCCGTGAAAAGCCGGGAAGCAAACCTAAAATTTTGATCTTGCCAAACGATTCAAATGGGAACACTATTCGATAAAGATCAGCAGGAAATGGGATCTCTTGGGGGGATTCGCAAATGGTCTCGGGTTGAGGAGCCTGTCATGTATCACTTGCGCAATTATTCCGTGCACTTGCCGAAATCCACCGCCGGCCGCACCCGCGACGCCGGCTCCCTGGAACGGGGCTAGCCATGTTCGGCTGGATCACCCGTTTCAGTATGCAGTTCCGCATCCTGGTTCTCGCCATGGCGGCCGGACTCATTGCCTTCGGGGTAGTGAACATCCCCCACGTCGCCATCGACAGCATGCCCGAGTTCGCCCCGGCCCACGTCGAGATCCAGACCGAGGCCCTGGGCCTCTCAGCTGCCGAAGTTGAACAGCTCATCACTGCTCCGATGGAAGCCGACCTCCTTAACGGAGTGGCGTGGCTCGATGAAATCCGGTCCAAATCAGTTCCCGGCCTGTCCTCGATCGAGCTCGTGTTCGAGCCGGGCACCGACCTCCTGCGCGCGCGCCAGCTCGTGGCCGAACGCATGACCCAGGCCCACGCGCTGCCGAACGTCTCAGCGCCGCCGCTGATCATGCAGCCGTTGTCGTCAACCAGCCGCGTCCTTATGGTCCGGATGAGCTCCAAAGAGCTATCCGGGATCGAAATGTCGGTTCTGGCCCGGTGGAAGATCAAGCCGCGGCTGATCGGCATTCCCGGAGTCGCCAACGTTTCCATTTGGGGACAGCGCGAGCAGCAGCTCCAGGTAGAGGTGACCCCCACGCAGCTGCGTGACAAGGGCATCACGCTCGAACAGGTCATCAAGACCACCGGCAACGCAGTCTGGGTGTCGCCGCTGAGCTTCCTTGAGGCGTCCACCCCCGGCACGGGCGGGTTCGTGGAGTCGCCGAGCCAACGCCTGGGCATCCAGCACGTGCTGCCCATCCGAACGCCGGAGGACCTGGCCAAAGTCAGTGTCGAAGACGCCGGTTCTCCCATGCTCCTGGGTGACATTGCCCAGGTGAAGGAGGACCACCAGCCGCTGATCGGCGATGCCGTCGTCGGCCAGGATGCGGGCCTCCTGCTGGTCGTGGAGAAGTTCCCCGGAGCCAGCACGCTGCAGGTCACCAAGGACCTCGAGGCTGCGCTGAACGACATGCAGCCCGGGCTTTCCGGGATCCAGATGGATACGTCCGTCTTCCGGCCCGCCTCGTTCCTGCAGGATGCCGTGGACGGACTCGGCCTGGCGCTGCTCGTGAGCCTCCTGATCGCCGTGCTGCTCTTCTGGGCCCTGTTCCGCTCCTGGCGGGTGGCCGTGATCGCCCTCGTGGCGATCAGCACCACCGTCATGGCGGCGGGAGTGGTGCTCTACTTGCTCGACTCCACATTGAACATCTCGATCCTCGCCGGCATCTTGCTGGGCGTGTCTGTGATTGTCGGAGACATCGTGGAGGATGTGCAGGCGCAGCGGCGCCGGCCGCTGCGGACCACCGAGACCGAGACAGATGCCACCATCAGGTTCCGCATGGTCCAGCTTGTCCGCAGCGTCCGCACACCGCTATTCCACGGGTCCCTCATCATGGCCCTCGCGCTCGTACCGACGCTGTTCGTCACGGGAGTCGGCGGTGCGTTCTTCCAGCCCCTCTTCTGGTCCCTGGCGTTGGCGCTTGCCGTGTCAATGCTGGTGGGTTTGTCCGTGACCCCGGTCCTGGCGTATCTCCTGCTTCCCGGTGAGAAAGCCCGGCGGGCGGACTCGCCCGGTGTTGTCCGGGCCAGGTCCACCTACGACAGGGCACTCGAGGGGGCACGTTCCCGCCGCACCCTCGGCATTGTCGCTGTCGCCGTCGTTGGACTGCTGGGACTCGCCGCGGCATCGCAGCTGGTCGGGAACCGGGCGGTCGTGCCGACGATTCCGGACCGGACACTCCTGGTGCAGTGGGACTCGATGGCAGGCACGTCCAACGACGAGGTGCGTCGGGTGGCGTCCAAGGCGTCCGACGAACTGCGGACCCTGCCGGGTGTCTCGGGAGTTGGAGGCCACATCGGCCGCGCCATTTCCTCCGACCAGGTTGTCGGGAACAGTTCCGCGGAACTCTGGGTGTCCATCACCCCGGATGCCGACTTCAGCGAAACGGAGCAGGCGGTACGTGACGTCGTCCAGGGCTACCCCGGCATCGCCCACAACGTGGTGAATTACTCCCAGCAGCAGATCGGCCAGGAGCGCAGCAGCATGGATTCCGGATTCGCCGTCCGCGTCTACGGAACAGACTTGCCGGTCCTGCGCGAGAAGGCTGAAGAGGTCCGCAAGGCCATAGAAAAGGTCGACGGCGTGAAGAACCCGACGATCAACGCCAGCGCCATGACGCCCATCGTCGAAGTCGAGGTCAACCTCGAGGCGGCGCAGAAGGTCGGCATCAAACCCGGCGACGCACGCCGCGCTGCTGCCGCCCTGATGCAAGGCATCGTCGTCGGCAACCTCTTCGAACAGCAAAAGGTCTTCGAAGTGGTGGTGCGCGGCGCGGTGGACGTCCGGGATGACCTGACCAGCATCCGTGAGCTCCTGCTGGACACGCCAAGCGGCGGCCAGGTCCAGCTGGGCCAAATCGCCGACATCCGGCTCGTTCCCAATGAAGTCGTGATTCTGCACGATGACACCTCACGCCGGATCGACGTGGTGGCCGAGGTCAGCGGACGTCCGCTCGCGGATATCCAGCGCGACATCAACGCGGCGATCGAGCAGATCCAGTTCCCGCTGGAATACCACGCCGAAATCCCCACGAAGTACAGTGAACAGCTCGCCGGGGACGCCATGGTTCTGTGGATCGGCGCGGCTGCCCTCCTGGGAATCCTGCTCCTTCTCCAGACAGTGGTGCGGAGCTGGAAGCTGGCGCTTGCCATCTTCCTGTCCCTGCCGGCCGCGCTGGCCGGGGCCGCCGTGGCCGCGTGGATCGCGGGAGGCGCCATCACTGTGCTCGCGCTCACGGCCTTTGCCGCGGTGCTGGCCGTTGCCGCCCGCAACGCGGCGCTGCTCTCCGCCCGGACGGATGAACTGTGGCGGGCCGCCCCGCACGAATCCCCTGACAAGGTCATCATGATGGCGGCCCGGGACCGGGTCTCGCCCATCCTGAAGGCAGCCCTGATCACGGTGGCGATCCTGATCCCGCCGGGACTCTTCGGCGGCGCCGTCGGCGGGTCCTTCCTGGGCCCGATGGCCCTGATCATCGTCGGCGGACTCATCACGACAACTCTCATCGGGATCTTCGTACTCCCCCTGCTCGCACTCTGGTTCGGGCCCAGGTCCGCCCCGGAAGAGTGGGCCGAAGTGTACGAGGCCGAAGTTCCCGTCCAGCCCGTTACGCAGGAAAAGGTGGAAGCAAAATGACCAGCCAACAGCCCTCGCGGCGCCTGCCCCTGGCGGCCGCTGTATGCGCAGCACTTCTGTTCGCGTTGCCCGCATGTGCCCAGACGACGGCGGCGGCCCCCGCCGCCGTTTCGGCCAACGAACCCGCCAAGGTGGAAAAGAATGCCGCAACGGGCATCGCGAAACTGACGTTGACGGAGAAGGGAATCGAACGCCTCGACCTGAAGACCGACACCGTCAAGGCCGGAAAGGGTAAGGACGTCGTCGTGCCCTACTCAGCCCTGCTCTACGACGCCAGCGGAAAAACCTGGGTGTACACCAACCCGGCCCCGCGGGTCTACCAGCGGCAGCCGGTCACGGTAGCCAAGGTGGAGGACGGAGTGGTCACGGCCTCGGCCGGGCCCGCGGTCGGCACCGCAATCGTGACCGTCGGCGCGGCTGAACTCTTCGGCGCTGAATTCGATACGGCGCACTGACATGCGCCGGATTGTCGCTGCAAGCCTGAGGTTCCGGTCGATCATCATTGCGATGGCGGCCGCCCTCATGATCGTGGGCGGCGCGCAACTCAGCAGCGCTTCGGTGGATGTTTTCCCGGAGTTTGCACCGCCCCGTGTTGAGGTCCAGACGGCATGTCTGGGTCTCACTGCCTCCGAAGTCGAGGAACTCGTAACGGTTCCGATGGAGCAGGCCTTCAACGGCATAGACGGCCTGGACCAGATGCGGTCGAAGTCTGTGTCGCAGCTGTCCGCCATCGTGATGGAGTTCAAGCCCGGGACCGATCTGCTCACCGCCCGGCAGCTGGTGTCAGAGCGGATGGCAACGGTCATACCGACCCTGCCGACCTGGGCCGCGCCGCCGGTGATGCTCCAGCCGCTGTCCTCCACCAGCCGTGTCATGAAGATCGGGCTCTCCTCCGAGACCCGCTCCCTGATCGAAATGTCCATGGTTTCCTACTGGAACATCCGGGCACACCTGCTGCGGGTGCCGGGCGTGGCGAACGTCGCTATCTGGGGCGAACGCCTTCAGATGCTCCAGGTCCAGGTTGATCCGACCAAGCTGGCAGCCAACAACGTGACGCTGGACAACGTCATGAACTCCACGTCAGACGCCCTGGACGCCGGCCTGCTCAAGTACTCCCCCGGTGCCTTGATCGGCACCGGAGGGGCGCTGGAAACACCCAGCCAGAGCATGTCCATCAGGCACGTACAACCCATCACGTCTCCGGCGGACCTTGCCCAGGTGCCCCTGGAGGAACGCGAAGGGCTGCCTCCCCTGAAGCTCGCCGACGTGGCAACCGTCGTGGAGGACCACCAGCAACTGATCGGTGACGCGGTCATCAATGGCGGCCCCGGACTGATGCTGATCGTCGAAAAGCTGCCGTGGGGCAACACCCTCGAAGTCACCCGCGGGGTCGAGGAAGCGCTCAAGGAACTGCAGCCCGGCCTGACCGGAATCGCAGTCGACACCACCCTGTTCCGGCCCGCCTCGTTCATCGAGGAGTCGCTCGGCAACCTGAGCCTCGCACTGCTGCTGGGCTGCTTCCTGGTGGTCCTGGTGCTGAGCGTCTTCCTGTTCCAATGGCGGACAGCCCTGGTGAGCGTGACGGCGATCCCGTTGTCGCTGATGGCAGCGGCCCTGGTGCTGTATTGGACCGGAGGCACGATTAATACGATGGTGCTTGCGGGGCTGGTGATTGCCGTCGGGGTCGTGGTGGACGATGCCATCATCGACGTCGAGAACATCGTCAGGCGGCTCCGGCACCACCGCGCCAGCGGCGGGACCGAAAGCACCGCCCGCGTGGTCGTCAACGCCTCCCTGGAAGTCCGCGGCCCCATCGTCTACGCCACCCTGATTATCGTTGCCGCCACGGTGCCGATCTTCTTCCTGGACGGCCTGACGGGCGCCTTCTTCAGGCCCCTGGCGACCGCCTACACCCTGGCGGTGATGGCGTCCATGCTGGTGGCCCTCACGGTCACGCCGGCCATGGCGTACATCTTCCTGCGCAATGCCAAGCTGGAAGACCGCGATCCGCCGGTGGTCCGGGTTCTCAAACGCTGGTACGGCGCTGCCCTGCGTCCCATTGTGAAACGCCCGCTCCCGGGCTACCTCGCGGTGGCGGCACTCGGCGTCGTCGGAATAATAGCGGCCCCGCTCCTGGGCCAGTCACTGTTGCCCTCGTTCAAGGAACGTGACTTCCTCATGCACTGGGTCACGCAACCCGGCACCTCCAACGCCGAGGAAGTGCGCGTCAGCCAACTGGCCTGCCAGGAGCTGATGACCATTCCAGGCGTCAACAACTGCGGGTCCCACATCGGTCAGGCCTTCGCCGCCGATGAGGTGGTGGGAGTCAACTTTGGCGAGAACTGGATCAGCGTTGACCCCTCGGTCGACTACGACAAGACCCTGGCCTCCATCCAGCAGGTCGTGGACGGGTATCCCGGCATCCACCGGGACGTCCAGACCTACCTCAAGGAACGTGTCCGCGAGGTGCTCACCGGAACGGGCTACTCGATCGTGGTCCGCGTGTACGGCGACGACCTGGACACGCTGAAGAAGCAGGCGGACAAGGTCAAGACTGCCTTGGCCGGCATCGAGGGTGCCATCGGAGCCAAAGTCGCACTCCAGGTCAACGTTCCGCAGGTGGACGTCGAGGTGAACCTGGACGCCGCCAACCGCTACGGCCTGAAGCCCGGTGACGTCCGCCGTGCCGCAGCCACCCTGGTATCCGGCGAAGAGGTCGGCGACGTCTACCGGGACGGCAAGGCCTATGACGTCCAGGTCTGGAGTCCTCCGGCGATCCGGACCAGCGTCACAAGCATCGAGAACCTCCCGCTGGACACTCCCAGCGGGCAGAAGATCCGGGTGGCCGATGTCGCCAAGATCACGGTAAAGCCCACTCCCAACGTCATTGAGCGTTCGGAAGGGTCCCGCCGCCTCGATGTCAGCGCCAACGTCAAGGAAGGCGATCTGGCCAAAGTCGTCGAAAAGCTCGAATCCGATCTCAAGTCCGTGGAGTTCCCCACCGGATACAGCGCCGAGATCCTGGGCGAATACGCGGAGCGGCAGGCCGCTTCGCAACGGCTTCTCCTCTTCGCGATGGGCGCCCTGGTTGTGGTGTTCCTCCTGCTCCAGGCGGCATTCCGGAGCTGGCGGCTTGCCGTTCTGGGCATCCTGACGCTGCCGGTGGCACTGGTGGGCGGGGTGATCGCCGCGCACATGAGCGGCGGAATCCTGTCCCTCGGGTCGCTGGTCGGGTTCCTGACAGTGATGGGCATCGCCGCCCGCAACGGCATCCTGCTCATCAACCACTGCCAGCACCTGGAGCAGTTCGAAGGCGTGCCGTTCGGCCGGGACCTGGTCCTGCGGGGCGCAGCCGAACGCTTGTCACCAATCCTGATGACCACGCTCGCCACCGCCCTCGCCCTGGTCCCGCTGGTGGTGATGGGCAACCGGCCCGGCCATGAGATCGAGCACCCCATGGCCGTGGTGATCCTGGGCGGACTGGTGACATCGACACTGGTCAACCTGTTCATCGTTCCATCGCTCTACCTGCGGTTCGCCAAGAAGGGTCCGGCACGTCATGACCGTCAGCCCCGCGAGCCGGAACCTGTATCAGCCGTATAGCAACAACTACCAACAATGAGAGGCCAGTCAGATGACTCCACTATCTAAGAGATTTACCGCTTACGGATCCGCGGTCTTGCTGGTGGTGGCTTCGCTGACGGCGGCGACGGCGGCCGCGGCGACGGCAGCCACCGTGCCGGCGGCCGCCCGTTCCCAGGAACTGTGCGGCCCCGGCTCGGCGATCAAATTAGACCGCAACGCCTTCCCGTCCAGGCCGGAGATTGAGAACAAGTGGTTTCCCCTCGAACCCGGAATGCAGTACACCACCACCGGCAAAGTAGTCTCCCCGGACGGGACAATCACCCGCAAGGTTGTCAGCACGGTCACGGGGCTGACCAAGGTGATCGACGGGGTGAAGACCATCGCGATTTGGGACCGGGACTACTCCGACGGTGAGCTCGCGGAATCGGAACTTGCCTTCTTCGCCGAGACACGGAAGGGAGACGTGTGGCTCTTCGGCGAATATCCGGAGGAGTACGAGAACGGGAAGCTTGTGGGCGCGCCAAGTACGTTCATCAGCGGCATCGACAAGGCCCGGGCGGGCATCGCCATGCAGAGCCACCCGCGCCTGAAGACCCCCGCCTACCCCCAGGCCTACGCACCCAGCGTGGACTTCCTGGACTGCGGTGATGTGTTCGCGAAGGACCAACGCGTCTGCGTCGCCACGGGTTGCTACAGCGATGTGCTGGTCATCGATGAGTTCAACCCGCTGGACCCGCCAAGCGCCGGCCACCAGCGAAAGTTCTATTCCAGGCACACGGGTCTGATCAAGGTCACGGCCGTGGGCGGAGAGGACCAGGAGTTCCTGAATCTCGTCAAGATCAAGAAGCTCAGCCGCTCCGGGCTGAAGAGCGTCAACGAGCAGGCACTGCAGATCGACCGCCGGGGCTACACGGTCAGCAAGGACGTCTACGCGAAGACGCCGCGCGCTGAGGTGGCACGTGGCTACGATGGCCACCACTACCACTAAAGGCCCTGCCGCCCCAGGGCAATACACAAAGGAGCCCCGGCCGGGTTGTTCCCGGCCGGGGCTCCTTGTGCGCGCCTACTTCACGTCGTCGTCAACCCAGTCCATGGACTTGCTGACGGCCTTCTTCCAGAGACGCATCTGGCGTTCCCGCTCGACCTGGTCCATTTGCGGCTCCCACCGCTTGTCCTCGGCCCAGTTGGCCGAGCACTCGCCCAGGTCCTTCCAGAATCCGACCGCCAGGCCGGCCGCGTAGGCTGCGCCCAGCGCCGTCGTCTCGACCACCTTCGGACGGATGACCGGCACGCCGAGGATGTCCGCCTGGAACTGCATCAGGGCGTCGTTGGCGACCATGCCGCCGTCGACCTTCAGCTCCGTCAGCGGTACGCCGGAGTCGGCGTTGACGGCGTCCAGCACCTCACGGGTCTGGAAGGCGGTGGCCTCCAGCGCCGCGCGGGCGATATGGGCCTTAGTAACAAAGCGGGTCAGGCCCACAATGGCGCCACGGGCGTCCGAGCGCCAGTACGGCGCGAAGAGGCCGGAGAACGCCGGCACAATGTACACGCCGCCGTTGTCCTCCACCGAAGCCGCGAGGGTCTCGACCTCCGGGGCGCTGCTGATCATGCCGAGGTTGTCCCGCAACCACTGGATCAAGGAACCGGTGACGGCAATGGAGCCCTCCAGCGCGTAGTGCGGCGCCGCGTCGCCGAGCTTGTAGCCGACAGTGGTCAGCAGCCCGTTCTTAGAGTGGATAATCTCCTCGGCCGTGTTGAAGATCAGGAAACAGCCCGTGCCGTAGGTGTTCTTGGCTTCCCCGGCATCGAACGCCGCCTGCCCGAACGTGGCCGCCTGCTGGTCGCCCAGGATGCCGGCCACAGGAACCTCGCGCAGCAGCTGCGAGGTGTGGACTGTGCCGTAGACCTCGGAGGAGGATTTGATGGCCGGCATCATGGAGGCCGGGACGCCGAACGCATCCAGAATCTCCTGGTCCCACGACAGCGTCTCAAGGTCCATGAACATGGTCCGTGAGGCGTTGGTCACGTCGGTGACGTGCACTCCGCCGTCGGTCCCGCCGGTCAGGTTCCAGAGCACCCAGCAGTCGGTGTTGCCGAAGACGAGGTCGCCAGCCTCCGCCTTGGCCCGGGCGCCCTCGACGTTGTCCAGGATCCACTTGATCTTGGTGCCCGAAAAGTAGGTCGCCAGCGGCAGGCCCACCTTCTGCTTGAAGCGTTCTACGCCGCCGTCCTTCGCGAGTTCGTCCACGATCGGCTGGGTGCGGGTGTCCTGCCACACGATGGCGTTGTAGATCGCCTCGCCGGTGGTCTTGTCCCACACGACCGCTGTTTCGCGCTGGTTGGTGATGCCGACGGCGGCGATGTCGTGCCGGGTCAGGTTCGCCTTGGACAGGGCCGAGCCGATCACCTCGCGGGTGTTGTTCCAGATTTCAGCGGGGTTGTGCTCCACCCAGCCGGGCTGAGGGAAGATCTGCTCATGCTCCATCTGGCCGGAGGACACGATGCTGCCGCTGTGGTCGAACACGATGGCACGGGTGCTCGTGGTGCCTTGGTCGATGGCAACTACGTACTGGTTCATATTGACGTCCTTGTCTGTTTAGCGTGGCAGTTGAACTGGCAGTTAGTGACTGTTAGTGAGGGATGACGGGGATGATGAACGGCACGACTGCTGCCACGAGACCGCCGAGTCCGCCGCCGATGAGGGGTCCGACGACCGGGATCCAGGAGTAGCTCCAGTCGCTGGAGCCCTTGCCCTTGATGGGGAGCAGGGCGTGCGCGATGCGCGGGCCGAGGTCGCGGGCGGGGTTGATGGCGTAGCCGGTGGGGCCGCCGAGAGAAACACCGATGCCGACAACCAGCAGGGCGACCGCCAGTGGGCCGAGTCCGGAAGGCGTCCCGCCGAAGGTCAGGATGACGAACACGAGGACAAAGGTGCCGATGATTTCGGTGATCAGGTTCCACTGGTTGGAGCGGATTGCGGGGCCGGTGGAGAAGACGGCCAGCTTGCTGGCGGGCTCGGTTTCGGTATCGAAGTGCTGCTTGTGGGCCAGCCACATGACGACGGCGCCGAGGAAGGCACCGGTCAGTTCGCCGCCGAAGTACGTCAGGGTCGAGGCGAAGTCGACCGGGACACCGGGAGCGTACAACTTCTTGCCGTTGAGCAAAAAGCCAAAAGTCACGGCCGGGTTCAGGTGCGCTCCAGAGATGGAAGCAACATAGACACCGGAGAAGACGGCAATGCCCCATCCCCAGGTCACCATCAGGAACCCGCCGTTGTTGCCCTTGGTGCCTTTAAGCGCAACGTTGGCCACCACGCCGCAACCCAGCAGGGTCAGCATGGCGGTACCGAATAATTCGGATAGGAAAACAATTCCAAGAGACATCTTTGACTCCTCTATTTTCTGTTGTCGGCCTCCGCGAGTTTGGAAGCCGTTGGGCCGGCAGCATGTTCGTGCTGCCGGCCAGCCACTGCGCCGGCCGCCGGGGCGGACCGCGCAGTGCTTGCACCCGGGCTTCCCTGCCCGGGCACGCAAGCCGAATCAGGCGACCAGGCTGTGGACCCGGACACCGTGGAACCGCTGAAGCACCTCCTGTGCGTGGCTGATTTCTGTGGCCCGGCGTGCCGCATCCCAGCCGAGCGGGCCGGAAAGGATGTCCGCAACTTCATTCAGCAGTTCCCCGGTCACCAGGCCGCGAAAGGCCAGGGACGTGCGGCGGATGAGGACGTCCACGAGGTGCCCGATCTGCTCATGGGCGGCCATGAACTCCAGTTCCCGGGTGCTCAGCTCGCGGGTGGAATGCAGCAGCCTGTCCGGCTCGCCGGCCGCGGCCCCGTCCAGGTAGCGGATGACTTCTTCGGCGCGGGTCCCGTAGCGGGTCAGCAGCCCGGTGACGCGGGCGGCGTCGCGGCCGGCCGACATGTGGGCCTTGATCCAGCGCTGGACGCCGTCCTCGCTGTCCGGGAAGCCGGCGCCGCCGCCGATGGCGAGCTTCGCCGTCGAAACCTTCCGTTCCATACCGAGTTCGGCCAGGACGTCGTTGCTCAGGTGCTCGGCGAGGGCCCGGAACGTGGTCCACTTTCCGCCGACGAGGCTGAGAACGGCGCCGCCCGCCGCCGCACGGCGTTCGATCCGGTAGTCCCTGCTGACGAAGCCGGGCTGGGTCGCGTCGTGCTTCGGAAGCGGGCGAACACCGGAGAACGAGTAGACAATCTGGTCCCGGCCCACCGGGATGTCCGGGAACACGTGGCCGATCAGGTCAAAGAAGTAGTCGATTTCTGCCTCGGTGCACACGGCGTCCTGGGCCATGTCGGCGTCGACGTCGGTGGTGCCGACCAGGACGCGGTCCCCCATCGGGTAGATCAGCACGATCCGGCCGTCGGTGTGCTCGAAGAAGATTTCGCGGCCGTTGCACGCCGCGAGCAGCTCCGGATGGTCCAGCACGATGTGCGAACCCTTGGTTCCGCCCATAAACGACGACGCCGCCCCCATGGCCTCGTTGGTCAGGTCGACCCAGGCGCCGGTGGTGTTCACGACGACGTCGGCAGTGAAGTCGAAAACCTCACCGGTCAGTTCATCGCGCAGCTGGACAGTAGTTCCTGGAGTGCCGGGGGTTCCTGGGGTGCCGGAGGTTCCGGAGCCGCCCAGCGAGACCAGGGAGACGTAATTGCTGGCGCGGGCGTGGCTGTCCGCGCCGCCGGCTTTCTCGCCGTCCTGGAGCACGTCGAGGGTGAGTCGCTCGGGGTTGTGGACGGAGGCGTCGAAGTAAGTGGCCGCGTACTTGATCCCGGGGTGCAGCCGGGGCAGCTCGGCCAGCGCGCGCTTGCGTCCGCGGAACTGGTGGCGCGGCACCGAACCGCCGTCGCGGGAGAAGAAGTCGTACATGCTCAGCCCGAGCTTGATCAGGAACGCTCCGCGTTCGGTGTGCTTGCCCTGCTTGTGGGTCAGGAAGCGCATGGGGGCGGCCAGGACCCCGGAGAAGGTGCTGAAGATCGGGATCGTGGTCTGCAGCGGCTTGACGTAGTGCGGCGCGATCCGCAGAAGCCGGTTGCGTTCGGTCACCGACTCCTGGACAAGGCGGAACTCGCCGTTTTCGAGGTACCGGATGCCGCCGTGGATCATGTGGGAAGAGGCGCCGCTGGCACCCTGGCAGTAATCGCCGCGCTCAACGAGCGCCACATCCACGCCCTGCAGCGCCAGGTCACGGAACGTTCCGACCCCGTTGATTCCGCCTCCGATGATCAGAACCTGCGCGTGCCGCCGCGTCCGCAGCTTCTGCACCGAGGCGCGATCGTTCGCCGGTGTGCCGACTGAGTCCTTCTGTCCCAAAATTGCTCCCTTGGGTTTGATTCTGTGCGGCACGCCCGTGGCGCGGCGCCGTTCAACACTATTCTTTGGACTAATGGAAAATGGAGTCAAGCACTATGCACAAACGTGCAGATGGGAAATGTCATGATGCATTCACGCCAGTCCGACGCCCTCCGCGCGGCCCAGCTGTATTACCTGCAGGACCTGACCATGGACGCCATCGCCCGCGAGCTCCGGACGTCCCGGTCCACGGTTTCCCGGCTGTTGTCCGCGGCGCGCGATTCGGGTCTGGTGCAGATCCAGATCCGCAGCCCGCTGGACACCGGGCCCGAACTCGAGGGCATGATCCGCGCCGAATACAAGGTGGATGTCCATGTCGTTCCGGTGGTGGACACCCTCAATGAGGCGGAAACACTGGACCGTGTGGCCATGCAGGCCGCCCGAACGATCGGGCCGCTGGTGGACTCCAACGCCATCATCGGCGTCGCATGGGGCTCCACCCTGAGCGCGGTGAGCCGGCACCTGACGCGCAAGATCACCCACGACAGCGTGATCGTCCAGCTCAACGGCGCCGGGAATATGCAGACCACCGGCATCACGTATGCTTCGGACATCATGCGGCGGTTCGGCAGCGCCTACGGAGCACGGGTGGAACAGTTTCCCGTGCCGGCCTTCTTCGACCACGCCGCGACCAAAAGGGCCATGTGGAATGAGCGGAGTGTTCAGCGGATCCTGGAGCTGCAGGCCCGGATGAGCATCGCGATCTTTGGTGTCGGATCGGTCGATGCCGACTACCCCAGCCACGTCTACGCGGGAGGCTACCTCGATGAAGACGACTTGAACGTCCTGGCGAACTCCGATGTGGTGGGCGATGTTGCCACGGTGTTCTTCCGCGCCGACGGGTCCTCGGACGGCATCACGCTCAACGCGCGGTCCACCGGCCCGGACCTGGCCCAGCTCCGCCAGGTCCGGCGCCGCATCTGCGTGGTGTCCGGTGCTTCCAAAATCAACGGGCTCAGGGGCGCGCTGGCGGCAGGACTGGCCACCGACCTGATCCTGGACGAGGCCAGCGCCCGCAGGCTCGTCCGGTTCGACGGACTGGGCTGAGCGGCTGCGGGGCAGCATGACCGGTGCGGCGGCGGCAACGGCGGTCCGGCACTCGCCAGCGCCAGTGGGTAAAGTCTTTGTCATGAGACTCTCCCCCCGGCTGACCCTGAACAACGGCGTATTGATCGACCGGCTGGGGTTCGGGCTGTACAAGGTCCCCCCGGGCGACGCCGCCAGCCTGGTGACCATGGCGGTCGAGACCGGCTACCGGCACTTCGACACCGCCGCCATGTACGGCAACGAGACCGGCGTCGGCAAGGGAATCGGTGCCCTGTCCGGATTTGAGGGCACCGGAGGCGGGCCCGGGGAAACCGCACCCTACGTTTCCCGCGAGGACCTCTTCATCACCACCAAGGTCTGGAATGACGACCACGGCTACGACGCCACCATGCGTGCGTTCGACACCTCCATGTCCAACCTCGGCCTGGAATACATCGACCTCTACCTGATCCATTGGCCATGCGCGCGCCGTGGCCTCTTCCCGGAAACGTACCGGGCCCTGGAGACGCTGTACCGCGAGGGCAAGGTCCGCGCAATCGGCGTCTCCAACTTCCAGCCGCAGCACCTGGACCGGCTCCTGGAAACGGCCGAAGTGGTGCCCGCCGTTAACCAGATCGAACTTCATCCCTGGCTGCAGCAGGATGAACTGCGGGAAAAGCACGAGCTGCTGGGCATCCGCACCGAGGCGTGGAGTCCTTTGGGCCGCGGCCAGGTCCTGAAGGACCCGGTGATCCTGGCCCTGGCGGCCGAACACGACCGCACACCGGCACAGATCATCCTGCGCTGGCAACTGCAGCTGGGCAATATCGCCATCCCCAAGGCCAGCTCGTCCGGGCGGATCCGCGAGAACTTCGAGGTCTTCGACTTTGAGCTCTCCCCGCTGGACATGACGGAGGTCGGCGGCCTCGAACGCGGCCTCCGGACCGGCTCCCACCCCGACAACGTCGCATAGGATTCGAACAAATGGAACAAGTGGATACCGGGTCCTCACGCACGCCCCTCTTCAGCGGCGGACTCGACGCCCGCACCCGGGCCGCGTCCGTTGAGGTTGACGGGGCCCGGATCGCGTACTGGGTCTACGAACCCGCCGAGGTCACCACCGAAACGCGCACCATGCTGGTGGTGCACGGGTTCCGCGGCGACCACCACGGCCTGCTCCGGGTAGCCGACCAGCTGACGGACATGCGCCTGATCATGCCGGACCTGCCGGGCTTCGGCAGCTCGGCCGCCTTCGCGGGAACCGGGCACAGCGTTGCCGGCTACAGCCAGTTCCTTGGCGGTTTCATGGCTGCTCTGGGACTGGGCGCGGACACGGTCCTGCTGGGGCATTCGTTCGGTTCGATCATCGCCAGCCATTTCGTGGCGGCCAACCCGGGTGCCGTGGCCGAACTGATCCTGGTCAATCCCATCGCGGCGCCCGCCCTCGAAGGGCCCAAGGGCCTGATGACGAAGCTTGCGGTGCTCTACTACGAGGCCGCCGCACGCCTTCCCCAGCGGCTCGGGCTGGCCCTGCTGCGCAGCCAGGCGATCGTGCGGGTGATGAGCGTAACCATGGCCAAGACCGGGGACAAGGACATCCGCCGGTTCGTGCACGCCCAGCACAGTGCCTATTTTTCCTCCTTCGCGGACCGGGAGAGCCTGCTTCAGGCCTTCAAGGCCTCGGTGGGCAGCAACGTCACCGAGGTGGCCGGGGACCTGACGCTGCCGGTGCTGCTGATCGCGGGAGAGAAGGACGAGATCGCCATGCTGGCGGACCAGTACAAACTCGCGGCGCGGCTGCCGGACGGGAAGTTGGAGGTCATTCCCGGCGTCGGGCACCTGATCCACTACGAAACCCCCGAGCCCGCTGCCCGCTACATCCGACGCTTCCTAAAGGACCACGCCGCGTGAAAATTCTCATTGATGCCCGCTTCACCCGGCTGGACCACCACGACGGCATCAGCCGCTACGGCGCCAGCCTGATCGCGGCGGCCGCCAGGATCGCCGACGTCTCGATGCTGATCAGCGACACCCGCCAGCTCGCGCTCCTGCCCGACGTTCCGTACACCCTGATCAACAGCCCGCTCTCCCCGGCCGAACTCTTCGTGGCGGCCAAGGTCAACAAGCTGGGCGCCGACGTGGTGGTATGCCCCATGCAGACCATGGGCAGCTGGGGCCGGAAGTACGCCCTGGTGCTCACCCTGCACGACCTCATCTACTACGAGCACCCCACCCCTCCCGGATTCCTGCCGGCCCCCGTCAGGGTCCTGTGGCGCCTGTACCACAAGGCCTTCTGGCCCCAGCGGCTCCTGCTGAACCGGGCGGACATCGTGGCGACGATCAGCTCCACCACGGCGGCCCTGATGGCGAAGTACCGGCTCACCCGGCGTCCGGTCAGGATTGTCGGCAACGCCCCCCAGCACGGCCACACCCCGCGCGATCCCGGGGCGGGAGCCGACAAGACGCTGCTCTACATGGGTTCCTTCATGCCCTACAAGAACGTGGAGACCATGGTCCGCGGCATGGCGGAACTCCCGGAGATGACCCTGCATCTGCTCAGCCGCATCACGCCCGAGCGGCGGGCCGAGCTCGAGGCCCTGGCTCCGGACGGCGCAAGCATCGTCTTCCACAACGGGGTGACCGACGCCGAGTATGAGGCCCTCCTGGCACGCACCACCGCCCTGGTCAGCCTGTCCCGGGCCGAGGGCTACGGACTGCCGCTCGTCGAGGCCATGTCCCACGGCACGCCGGTGATCGCCAGCGACATCCCGATCTTCCGGGAGGTCGGTGACGACGCCGTCAGCTACGTGCATCCGGACTCCCCGGCGGAGTTTGCCGAGGCGGTGCGCACGCTCGAGGACCCCGCCCTGTGGAAGGCACGGTCCCGCCGTTCAGTGGAGCGGGCCGCAGACTTCAGCTGGGATGAGTCGGCGCGGCGGCTCGTGGCCGTCGCCGAAGAGGCCGTCGCGCTCCGGGACCGGCCCCGCGACCGGAAATAGCCGGAACGGCTGTAAGTCCGGTGGGGCCACGTGAGCCGCGGGGACGCAATGGAATGTCCTACAGGACGTCGACGCCGTCCAGGCGCAGTTGCACCGGGTCGTCGCTGCGCTTGGCTGCGGCCGCCGCCTTGACGGCCCGCATGGCGGCCGTGGCAGCCGCGGCCTGGGCGTAGGGGATGAACAGCAGGGTCCGGACCTCCTCGCCGGAGTCCCGCGGCACAGCATCCCGTGGCACAGCATCCCGCGGCGGCGTGCGGCCGGCCCCCGCGGCCGCCGGCAGAATGACGGGCGCGGGCCCGGCGGTCCTGAGGACGGTTCCCTGCGCCGCCAGCCGCTGCTGAATGGCATCCGTGAAATGGCCGACGGCGGTCCTGCCGCCGGTGACGGAGGCGACCCGCACGGCGGGCGGCAGCTGCAGCTCCTGCCGCAGTGCCAGTTCCCGGCTGGCGTATCCGGCGGGATCCCAGCGCAGCAGGGCGCCAACCCCGGCGGCGTCGTCGGCCGTGATGACTACCAGGCCGCCCTCGGAAGCGGGCCGGACCAGGGCCGCGGCGTTGAACCAGCGGCGGACCGCGTCCTCCCCCGCCCTCAGGTTTTCCCGGCGCAGCAGCGAGTCGCCGTCGAGCAGCAGGGCTGCGGCGTACCCGCCGAAGGCCACCGGTTCGGCACCGACGGTGGCCACCACGAGAGCCGCGGTCTCCGCAACAGTGGCCTTGATCTGGTCCCCGGAGGAGGTGATGACCGGTTTCCCCGGAAACGCACGGCCCAGCTCCTCCGCGGTGCGGAGGGCTCCCGTGGCGCCGCGCCTTAGCCTGGCGCCGTTGCACGTGCCGCAGCGCCAGGCCGGGGCCGGGGCCGAGCACCAGCGGCATTGCGGCACGGCGCTACTCCCGGCCGGGCCGGCGATCGCCAGGGGGCCGCTGCAGGCGGTGCAGCGGGCCGGTTCACGACAGGTGTCGCACACCAGCGAGGGGGCGTAGCCGGCGCGGGCCACCTGGACCAGGACCGGACCCCGTTCCAGGCCCTCCTTGGCGGCCCGCCAGGCCGCACCGGGGAGCCTGGCGATCCGGGCGAGCGGGTCATGCTCGAGTTCGTAGCTGTCGGCTGTGTTCAGGACCCGCGGGACCGTCCGCCGCACGACGGCCCGGTCAGCTTCCACGGCCTGGGCCCAGCCGGAGGCGACCAGCCGCTCCGTTTCGGTGCTGCGCGAATGGGCCGCGAGCAGGCACGCGGCCCCTTCCTGGCCGGCCCGGAGCAGGAGGACTTCGCGGGTGTGCGCGTACGGGGAGCGCTGCTCGATGTGGAGGTCGTCGCCGTCGTCCCAGCAGATGACGAGCCCGAGGTTCGGCACCGGTGCGTAGGCCGCGGACCGCGTGCCCACGGCGACCCCGGCGGCGCCGCTGAGCACGCGCAGGAAGCTGCGGTAGCGCGGCGTCTGGCCGTCGTCCGCGGTGAGCCGGGCGACGTCGCCGGCGGGAAGCAGTTCCAGCAGGGCAGATTCCACGCGGTCAAGGTCCCGGTAGTCGGGCACCACCACGACGGCGCCGCGGCCGGAGATCCGTACCGCGGCCACGGCTTCGGCGATCATCCGCGGCCAGCCGGCGGGCCCGTACCCCTGCAGGGCTGTCAGCACGGCCCGGGGCGACTCCCCCGCGGCGAGGTGGGCGAGGAATGCCGGACCGTTGCGGTACCGGGTCCAGACGCTGCCGGCGGCCGGCGACGGAAGCGACACGTCGGTCGCCAGACCGAACGTCTCCGTGCCGAACAGCGCGGGATCGAGCCGGCCGTCCGGGGCGAATTCCTTTTCCAGCTTGGCCATGCGCGGCGGCACGGCAACGCGCAGGACATCGCTGACCGTTCCGGCGTAGCGCGAGGCGATCCGGCCGGCGAGCTCGGCCACTGCTGGGGTCAGGACCGGGACGGCGGAGAGCACCTTGTGCAGCGGCACCAGGGGGTGGCCGGCGTCGGATCCGGCGGTGCGCTCCAGCAGGTATCCGGCCAGTTCCTGCCCGTTGAATTTGACCTTGACCCGGACTCCGGGCATGGCGTCGGCGTCGAGGGCGGCGGGGACGCTGTAGTCGAAAGGCCTGTCCAGGTGGGGCAGCGAGGACTCGATCAGCACCCGTGCCACCGGCAGGTGGGTCGCAAGGGCGGGGCCGGACGCTTCCGCGGCGGAGGCGGGAAAACCCTGGAGCAGGGACAGCTGCTGGGGTTCACCGGGCGCGCCGCCGGCAGGATTGGGACTCACGGCTCGCACCTCCCCTGAGGATCGTTCGACACATGCACTGTTTTCCGAAATGCACTGATTTCCGAAATGCACTGTATTCCCTAATGCACTGTAGCCAGGCCACCGGAGGGCGGCCTGGCTACAGTGCATCACGCAGGACTGACAAACTCACTGTCACAACAAACCGACAAGACAGCATCGGACGGTTTGGCCGGGCCTTAGGCGTTAAAGAACGCCTTCAGCTCGTCCACCCGGTCCAGGCGTTCCCACGTGAAGTCCGGGTCTTCGCGGCCGAAGTGTCCGTGGGCGGCGGTCTTGGCGTAGATCGGGCGCTTGAGGTCGAGGGCGTCGATGATGGCCCGCGGGCGCAGGTCGAAGATCTCGGCGATCGCGGCGCTGATACGGGCCGGGTCCACGGTTTCGGTTCCGAATGTCTCAACGTAGGTTCCCACCGGGCGGGCCTGGCCGATCGCGTAGGCGATCTGGATTTCGGCCCGCTTGGCGAGGCCGGCGGCCACCACATTCTTGGCGACCCAGCGCATGGCGTAGGCGGCCGAGCGGTCCACCTTCGACGGGTCCTTGCCGGAGAACGCGCCGCCGCCATGGCGGGCCATGCCGCCGTAGGTGTCGACGATGATCTTGCGGCCGGTGAGGCCGGCGTCGCCCACCGGGCCGCCAATCACAAAGGCGCCCGCGGGGTTGAGGATGTTGCGGGTCCGTGAGGTGTCCAGGTTGGACAGGGCCATGACCGGTCCCACCACGTGCTCGGCGAGGTCGGCCCGGAGCTGGTCCAGGCTGGTGCCTTCGGCGTGCTGGCTGGAGATGACGACGGTTTCGACCGAGACCGGGCGGTCGCCGTCGTAGCCCACGGTGACCTGGGTCTTGCCGTCCGGGCGCAGGTAGGCGAGTTCGCCGTTCTTGCGGACCTCGGTCAGGCGCTCGGAGAGCCGGTGCGCGAGCCAGATCGGCACGGGCATGTAGGACGGCGTTTCGTCGCTGGCGTAGCCGAACATGAGTCCCTGGTCGCCGGCTCCCTGGAGGTCGTAGTCGTCCTCCTGGCGGCCCTCACGCGCTTCGAGGGAGTTGAACACGCCGCCGGCGATGTCGTTCGACTGCTGGCCGATGGATACCGAGACGCCGCACCGGGCGCCGTCGAAGCCGTTGGCCGAAGAATCGTACCCGATGCCCAGGATGGTCTCCCGGACAATCTGGGGGATCTCGACGTAGGCGTCGGTGGTGACCTCGCCCGCGACGTGGACCAGCCCGGTGGTGGCCAGCGTCTCCACGGCTACCCGGGACTCGGGGTCTTTGTCGAGCAGTGCGTCGAGGATCGCATCGCTGATCTGGTCACAGATCTTGTCGGGGTGGCCCTCCGTCACCGACTCGGACGTGAAGAGCCGGAGCGCGGCGGGCGTGGACCCGTGGAAGGCGGGGATGTGCAGCGGTAAAGTCACTCAACTACCTTACTGGTTGGATAACGGACGTCCGGCGGCGTGTGTCCCCGTGCTAAGGAGATGTTGGTTACGCCGGGCTACGCCGGCGGTACAGCCCGGCTCAGCTCGGCGCTGATCCGGTCGATCACGGCAGCCGCGACGTCGGATTTGGAACCCGACGCCTCTTGGGGTTCGGAGCCGTCACGGGAAAGGATGACTACTGTGTTCGTGTCCTCGCCAAAGACCAGGTCCCGGCCCACCTGGTTGACGACCAGCAGGTCGCAGGCTTTCCGGTGCAGCTTGGCCCGGGCATAGTCCAGGACATCGCCGTCGGCATCGCCCGTCTCGGCGGCGAAGCCGACGATCAGCTGATTCCGGGACGCGGCGTCGCGGACTTCGACGAGTTCGCGCAGGATGTCGGGGTTGCGCACCAGGTTGATCACGGGATCGGCGACGTCGTCGCGCTTCTTGATCTTGGTCCCGGCGACGTCCGCCGGCCGGAAGTCCGCGACCGCGGCAGCCATGATGACGACGTCGGAGTCGGCGGCCGCGTGCAGCGCCGCCTCCCGCAGTTCCAGGGCAGTTTCGACCGGGACGAGTTCGACGCCGGCGGGCGCCGGGACTTCCATGTGGGCGGCCAGGAGGCGGACGCGGGCGCCGGCTGCGCGGGCGGCCGCGGCCAGGGCCACGCCCTGCTTGCCGGAGGAGCGGTTGCCGAGGAACCGCACGGGGTCCAGCGGTTCCCGGGTGCCGCCGGCACTGATGGTCACCGTCAGTCCGGCCAACGGCGTAAGCGCCGCTGCCGGCGCGGCAGCCAGGGCAGTGGTCACGTCCGGATCAACGGCCGGCATCGCCTCAGAAGCGGCGGCTGCGCCGGCGCCGGCGAGGGCCATGGCGGCGGTGAAGATCGCCTCGGGCTCGGGCAGGCGGCCGGGCCCGGAGTCGGCGCCGGTCAGCCGCCCGCTCGCGGGTTCCAGCACCGTGACGCCGCGGCTGCGCAGGGTTTCGACGTTGGCTTCGGTGGCGGGGTGTTGCCACATTTCGGTGTGCATGGCCGGGGCCATGAGCACCGGACAGTCGCCGGCCATCAGCAGGGTATTGGTGAGGAGGTCATCGGCCTGGCCGCTGGCCGCACGGGCCAGGAGATCGGCCGTGGCCGGGGCCACGACGATCAGTTCGGCCTCGTGGCCGAGCCGGACATGGTTGACCGTGTGGACGGCGTCGAACACGCTGTTGCTCACCGGGTGCCCGGACAGGGCCTCCCACGTGGCGACGCCGACGAAGCGGGTGGCCGCCTCGGTGGGGATGACCGTGACGTCATGCCCGGCTTCAGTAAAAAGCCGGAGGAGCGATGCCACCTTGTAGGCGGCAATCCCTCCCCCGACTCCGAGGACTATGCGCACGTGATCTCCGTCAGCAGGCAGTCTGTTTACTTGGCTCTTCCCGCGGGGGAATTACTCTGCGGTTTCGATCGGCGTGGAGACGAGCTTGCCTTCGTTGATCTCGCGCAGGGCGATCGACAGGGACTTCTCGTTCAGCTTGGTGTCGACCAGAGGGCCAACGTACTCAAACAGGCCCTCATGCAGCTGGGCGTAGTACGCGTTGATCTGGCGTGCGCGCTTGGCACCAAAAATCACCAGTCCGTACTTCGAGTCGGCGGCCTTCAGCAGCTCGTCGATCGGCGGGTTGATGATGCCTTCAAGGTTCGTGGACACGAATTCTCCAAATTCTAACGGGCCGGTACGTCCCGGCGCCTAGCGCGGGTTCGGGGTCAGCCCCATGAGTGAAACAAGCTCGTCCGCTGCCCGACGAACGTCATCATTGATGACGGTGTGGTCGAACTCCGGTTCAGCGGCAAGTTCTAGTTTAGCGGTTTCCAGCCTCTGCTGCTGTTCTTCGGCGCTTTCCGTGCCGCGGCCAACCAGCCGGCGGACCATTTCGTCCCAGCTCGGGGGCGCCAGGAACACAAACTGGGCATCCGGGACGGCCTGCTTGACCTGCCGGGCGCCCTGCAGATCGATCTCCAGCAGCACCGAGCGGCCCTCGGCGATGGCGGCGTCAACCGTGCTGCGCAGCGTGCCGTAGCGGTTCCGGCCGTGGACGACGGCCCACTCCAGCAGTTCGCCGTTTTCGACCAGGGAATCGAATTCCTCGGCCGATTTGAAGAAGTAGTGGATCCCGTCCTGCTCCCCCGGCCGCGGCGGGCGCGTGGTGGCCGACACGGAGAGCCAGACGCCGGGGTAGTTGTCCCGGATGTAGGTGGACACGGTGCCTTTGCCAACAGCCGTCGGGCCGGCGAGGACTGTCAGTCCCGGTTTCTTGCTCACATATTCCTTTGGGCGGTGGTGGGCAGCTCGGCGGACCGGGCTACTTGTCGTCAATAAAATCTACCAGCGCCCGGCGCTGGTGGATTCCCAGGCCGCGGACCCGTCGGGATTGTGCGATGCCGAGTTGGTCCATGATGGCCGCCGCCCGGACCCGGCCGATCCCGGGCAGGGCCTCGAGCAGCTCCACGATTCTCATGCGGGCAATGGCGTCGTCGGATTCGCCGGCACTGATGACATTGGCGATGGTCAGCTCGCCCGTCTTGAGCCGCTCCTTTGCCTCGGCCCTGGTGGCCCTTGCGGCAGCGGCCTTGCGAAGGGCGTCGGAACGCTCCTGAGGAGTGAGTGGTCTCAAACTCACGGAAGGCCTCCCTGCATGGCGGGACGGGGCACTCATGCCCTTGCCCCGAACCTACGCTCAGGCGGCGGCAGAAATCAATGGAAATCTGCGCGGCGGCCGGTTCGGGATCGGGAAGAGCGCAATCCCGAACGGAACAGCCCCTGGCCCGGGTCCGGCAGCTCCGGTCCCGGGCCGGCGAGGCGGCTGCCGCTAGGCCTCGAGGAGTTCGTCGAGGGTGCGCCGCGCGGCATCCCGGAGGGACTGCAGCTGCGGTCCGGCGCCGAGGATGTCCCGGCTCGAGGTGCCCAGGACCTGGGGATAGGCCGCACCGAACGTGCGGCGCAGGTCCGCGGCGGTGGCGCCCTGCGCGCCCAGCCCGGGGGCCAGGATGGGCCCGCGGACCGCCGCCAGATCGAGATCCAGTGCGGAGAGGGCCGAGCCCACTGTCGCACCGACCACCAGTCCCACGGAACCGAGCGAACCGTCATAGCGGCGGTTCTCCACCGCGGCAGCTTCCGTGATCCGCCGCGCGACGGAATCGGCCCCGCCGACGTGCTGGACCGAGGCGCCCTCCGGGTTCGAGGTCAACGCGAGGACGAACACCCCGCGCCCGGTCTCGGCCGCCAGGTCCAGGGCGGGCCGGAGCGACTCAAAGCCCAGATACGGGCTCAACGTCACCGAATCCGCGGCCAGGGCCGAGCCGTCCCGCAGCCAGGCATCCGCGTAGGCGGCCATGGTGGAGCCGATGTCGCCGCGTTTGGCGTCCGCGATGGTCAGCACGGACGCTTCTGCCGCCGCGGCCAGGGTGCGTTCGAGCACGGCGATTCCAGCCGATCCTTGACGCTCGTACAGGGCCACCTGCGGTTTCACCGCGGCAGCGAGGGAGCCCACGGCCTCCAGGACGGTCAGCGAGAAGCGTTCCAGCCCGGCGGCGTCGTCAGTGAGCCCCCAGCGCTGCAGCAGCGCCGGGTGCGGGTCGATGCCGACGCACAGCGGGCCGCGGTCCGCCATGGCCCGCCCCAGCCGGGAGCCGAAGGTCTCCCGGCCGGCCGCCGGGGCGGTGGATGCCTCAGGCATCCTGGAGCGCCTTCAGGTTCGCGGCGTGTTCCTGCAGGCTCGTGACCGACCATTCGTAGGTGCGCAGCGCCTCGATGGCCTGGACGGCGGCGTTGAACTCGGCCACGGTGGTGATGCACGGGATCCCGATCGACGTCGCGGCGGCACGGAGTTCGTAGCCGTCGCTGCGGGCCTCGCCGCCGGAGGGGGTGTTGAAGACCATGTCGATCTCGCCGGCGATGATGAGGTCGGCGATGGTGCCTTCGCCTTCGGCGCTGGAGCCTTCGGCGACTTTCCGGACCGGGGTGGCCTGGATCCCGTTGCGGCGCAGCACGTCGGCCGTGCCGCCGGTGGAGACGATCTCGAAGCCGAGGTCCGAAAGCCGCTTGACGCCCATGATGACCGAGCGCTTGTCCCGGTTCGCCACCGAGACGAAGATCTTGCCCTCGGTGGGCAGCGCGTTGTTCGCGGCCGCCTGGCTCTTGGCGAAGGCCGTGTCGAAGTGCTTGTCGATGCCCATGACCTCGCCCGTGGAGCGCATTTCCGGGCCGAGCAGGGAGTCGACCACCTTGCCCTCGGGGGTGCGGAAGCGGCTGAACGGCAGCACGGCTTCCTTGACCGAGACCGGCGCGTCCAGCGGCAGGGAGGAGCCGTCGCCGGTCTCCGGCAGCATCTTGTAGGCGCTGCGGAGCTGGTTGATGGTGACGCCGGTGCCGATCAGGGCCGCGGCCTTCGCCATCTGCACACCGGTGGCCTTGGACACGAACGGGACGGTGCGGGACGCGCGCGGGTTGGCTTCGAGGACGTAGAGCACGTCGGAGGCCAGGGCGAACTGGATGTTGATCAGGCCGCGGACGCCCACGCCCTCGGCGATCGCCAAAGTGGCGGTCCGCACCCGTTCCAGCACGTTGCCGCCCAGGGTGATGGGCGGCAGGACGCAGGCCGAGTCGCCGGAGTGGATGCCGGCCTCCTCGATGTGTTCCATGATGCCGCCGAGGTACATCTCTGTGCCGTCGTAGAGGGCGTCGACGTCGATCTCGACGGCGTCCTCGAGGAAGCGGTCAATCAGCACAGGGTGGTCGGGGGTGATCTCGGTGGCGTTGGCAATGTAGCGGGAGAGGTTGGGCTCGTCGTAGACGATCTCCATGCCGCGTCCGCCGAGGACGTAGGAGGGCCGGACCAGGACCGGGTAGCCGATCTCGTCGGCGATCTTCTTGGCGTCCTCGAAGGACACGGCGGTGCCGTTCTTCGGCGAGACGAGCCCGGCCTTGTCGAGGACGCGGGAGAAGGCGCCGCGGTGTTCGGCGAGGTCGATTGCCTCCGGCGAGGTGCCGAGGATCGGCACGCCGGCGTCGGCGAGCTGCTGGGCGAGCTTGAGCGGGGTCTGGCCGCCGAGCTGGACGAAGACGCCCATGACCCCGCCGGTGCGCTCCTCGGCCGCGATGACCTCGAGGACGTCCTCCAGGGTGAGCGGCTCGAAGTAGAGCCGGGTGGAAACGTCGTAGTCCGTGGAGACGGTTTCCGGGTTGCAGTTGACCATCACGGTCTCGTAGCCGGCCTTGCGCAGCGCCATCGAGGCGTGCACGCAGGAGTAGTCGAACTCGATGCCCTGGCCGATCCGGTTGGGGCCGGACCCGAGGATGATGATGGACGGCTTGGCGTGCAGCGCAACCTCGTCCTCCTCGTCATAGGAGGAGTAGTGGTACGGGGTGTAGGCGGCGAACTCGGCCGCGCAGGTGTCCACGGTCTTGTAGACGGGACGGATGCCCAGGGCCTGCCGGACCCCGCGGACGACGTCCTCGGAGTTATGGGTCAGCGCACCGATCTGTTCGTCGGAGAAGCCGTGGCGCTTGGCGCGGGTCAGCATCTCCGGCGTCAGCGCCGCGGCCTGGCGGATTTCGAGCGAGATCTCGTTCAGCAGCTGGAGCTGGTCCAGGTACCAGGGGTCGATCTTGGTCGCCTCGAAGAGCTGTTCCACGGTGGCGCCGCCGAGCATGGCGCGCTGCACCTGGTGCAGGCGCTCGGTGGTGGGACGCTTGGCCTTCTCGATCAGCTCCGCGACTTCCCATTCCGGGACGTGGCTGAAGTCCAGCTGGGAGCCCTTCTGCTCCAGGGAGCGCAGGGCCTTCTGCAGCGCCTCGGTGAAGTTCCGGCCCATGGCCATGGCCTCGCCCACCGACTTCATGGTGGTGGTCAGGGTGGGGTCCGCGGCCGGGAACTTCTCGAAAGCGAAGCGCGGGACCTTCACCACCACGTAGTCCAGGGTCGGTTCGAAGGACGCCGGGGTCTTCTGGGTGATGTCGTTCGGGATCTCGTCCAGGGTGTAGCCAAGGGACAGCTTCGTGGCGATCTTGGCGATCGCGAAGCCGGTGGCCTTGGACGCGAGGGCGGAGGAACGGGAGACGCGGGGGTTCATTTCAATCACGACGACGCGCCCGGTGTCCGGCTCGACGGCGAACTGGATGTTGCAGCCGCCGGTGTCGACGCCGACCTCACGGATGACCGCGATGGAGATGTCGCGCAGCCGCTGGTATTCGCGGTCCGTCAGGGTCAGCGCCGGGGCGACGGTGATCGAGTCGCCGGTGTGCACGCCGACCGGGTCGAAGTTCTCGATGGAACAGACCACCACGACGTTGTCGTTCTTGTCCCGCATCATCTCGAGCTCGTACTCCTTCCAGCCGAGGATGCTCTCTTCGAGCAGCACCTCGGACGTGGGGCTGTACTGCAGGCCCTGGCCGACAATCCGGCGCAGGTCCCCCTCGTCGTAGGCCAGTCCGGAGCCCAGGCCGCCCATCGTGAAGGAGGGCCGGACAACCATGGGGTAACCGAGGTCACCGGCCGCGGCGAGTGCCTCGTCCATGGTGTGGATGATGTGGCTGCGGGCCGACTCAGCGCCGCAGCGCTCGACGACGCCCTTGAACTTCTCGCGGTCCTCGCCCAGCTCAATCGCGGCGATATTGGCGCCGATCAGCTCGACGTTGTACTTCTCCAGGACGCCGTTCTTATCCAGCGCGATGGCCGTGTTGAGGGCCGTCTGGCCGCCGAGGGTCGGCAGGAGCGCGTCGGGGCGTTCCTTGGCGATGATTTTCTCCACCACTTCGGGGGTGATCGGCTCGATGTAGGTCGCGTCCGCGAACTCGGGGTCCGTCATGATGGTGGCCGGGTTGGAGTTGACGAGGATGACCCGCAGGCCTTCCTCCTTGAGGACGCGCAGCGCCTGGGTGCCGGAGTAATCGAATTCGGCCGCCTGGCCGATCACGATCGGGCCGGACCCGATGACCATGACGCTCTTGAGGTCAGTTCTCTTGGGCATTACTTCGTGTCCTCAGTCTTGGAATCGGTGGCAGTCTTTGTGCCGGTCTCTGTCTTTGAAGAAGCGTCCGCCATCAGCTCGATGAAGCGGTCGAAGAGGTAGGCGGCGTCGTGCGGGCCGGCGGCCGCTTCGGGGTGGTACTGCACGGAGAAGGCCGGAATGTCGAGGCAGGACAGTCCTTCGACGACGTCGTCGTTGAGGCTCACGTGGCTGACCTCGACGCGGCCGAAGCGCTCCTCGGGGGCCTGGGTGGCGCCGTTGAGCGGGGCGTCGACGGCGAAGCCGTGGTTCTGCGAAGTGATTTCGACCTTGCCGGTGCGGCGGTCCATCACGGGCTGGTTCAGGCCGCGGTGGCCGTAGCGGAGCTTGTAGGTGCCGAACCCGAGGGCCCGGCCGAGGATCTGGTTGCCGAAGCAGATGCCGAAGTACGGGATCTTCTCATCAAGCACGGAGCGCAGCAGCGCCACCTGGTTGTCCGCGGTGGCGGGGTCGCCGGGGCCGTTGGACATGAAAAAGCCGTCCGGGTTGACGGCCTGGACGTCGGCGAGGGTTGCCGTGGCAGGCAGCACGTGCACCCGGACCCCGCGCTCGGCGAACCGGACCGGGGTCATGCGCTTGATGCCTAAGTCGATAGCGGCAATGCTGAACCGCGGCTCGCCGTCCCAGCCGAAGTCCTTGGGCTCCACCGTGTAGGCGGCGTCCACGCTGACTTCCTCGGCGAGCCGTGAGCCTTCCATCGGCGCGCTGGCCAGGACGGCGCCGGTCAGTTCCTTGTCCGTGGCGCGGGCGGCGTCGCCGGAGAAGATGCCGGCGCGCATGGTCTTGTGTTCGCGCAGGTGGCGGGTGATGGCGCGGGTGTCGACGCCCTGGATGCCGACGATCCCCTGCTCGACGAGCTCGTCGTCGAGGGGACGTTCGGAACGCCAGTTGGAGGGCCGGCGCGCGGCGTCGCGGACGATGTAGCCGGCCACCCAGATGCGGCGGGACTCGGCGTCGTCGGTGTTGACGCCGGTGTTGCCAATGTGCGGCGCGGTCTGGACCACGAGCTGGCGAGCGTAGGAGGGGTCGGTGATGGTCTCCTGGTAGCCGGTCATGCCGGTCGCGAAGACTGCCTCGCCGAGGGCCGTTCCGGTGGCGCCGTAGCTGGTGCCGCGGAAAATCCGGCCGTCCTCGAGCACGAGAACTGCGGGGGTGGATGCTGCTGCTGTCACTGTTTTTTCTGTCACTGTCTCTTCTGACACTGTTTTCTCTGACACTTCGTTGGATTCCGTCACGTCGTTACTTTCCACTATCGGCTTCTGCCTGAGGGGCTGCGGAGATCAAATCTTGGAGGGTGGTGAGGAGCACGGCTTTGTCCTCGGCGCGGCGCGTCCGGTAGCCGGTGTCGAGTTCGTGGGAACCGAGCATCCAGCTGAGCACCAGCAGGCCGTCCTTTTCCACGAACTTTCCGGCCATGCCGCTTTCCTGCCGCACACCGGTCAGGCGTCCGGCCGGGATGAACACCGGGCCGGCGCCGGCGCGCTCGAACAGCACGCCTTCGGGGTGCACGGAGAGCTTGGCGTTGGTGCGGATGCCCAGATTGTGTACGGCGATCCGGTCCAGCCAGTCGCCGGCGGTGGTGGAGGCGACGTACTGGCCGTCGGCGGCGGCCAGCGGAGCGCCGAGTTCGGCGGGAACCTCGGGGAGGGGCTCGACGTCGGACTGGCGGCGCAGGCGGTTACGCCAGCCGACGGCGATGAGGGCAAGCGCGACGCCGATCAGGACGAGCGTGAAGAGCAGGGAGAGGTCCTTGACACTCACGGGCGGCGGCCCGCCGGTCCTGCGTCGAGCGCTTCGGCCGGCCACCGGTACGGGGTGTTGAGTTTTCCGTCGAGAACGGTCGGGTGGCCCTTGAAGAACGTCGCCACTACCTTCCCCGGCAGTTCCCGGCCGGCAAACGGAGAGTTACGGCCCATGGTTGCCATCTTAGAAGGGTCCACGGTCCAGCGCGCAGCCGGGTCCACGAGTATGACGTTGGCAGGCTCCCCGGCCTCGAGCGGGCGGCCCTGGTCCTGGACCCGGCCGATGGCGGCCGGCGCCGTGGAGGTCACGCGGGCAAAATCCTCCCAGCCCATCAGGCCTGTTTCGATCATGGTGTGCTGGACCACGGAGAGCGCGGTTTCCAGCCCGGTCATGCCCATGGCCGCCTGCGCCCACTCGCATTCTTTGTGTTCGCTCGGGTGCGGGGCGTGGTCGGTGCCGACGACGTCGATCGTGCCGTCGGCCAGGGCGGCCCGGAGGGCCTGGACATCGGCGTCCGTGCGCAGCGGCGGGTTGACCTTGTAGACGGGGTCGTAGCTGCGGGCGAGCTCATCCGTGAGCCAGAGGTGGTGCGGGGTGACCTCGGCCGTGACGTTGACGCCGCGGGACTTGGCCCAGCGGATGATCTCCACGGACCCGGCCGTGGAGACGTGGCAGACGTGCAGGCGGGACCCGACGTGCTGGGCCAGCAGCACGTCCCGGGCGATAATGCTCTCTTCGGCGACGGCCGGCCAGCCGGCCAGGCCGAGGACGGCGGAGACCTCGCCCTCGTTCATCTGGGCGCCGGCGGTGAGGCGGGGTTCCTGCGCGTGCTGGGCCACGACGCCGTCGAATGCCTTGACGTATTCGAGCGCGCGGCGCATCAGCACCGGATCGTGGACGCAGATGCCGTCGTCGGAGAACACCCGCACGTGGGCGCGGGAGTCGGCCATGGCGCCGAGCTCGGCGAGCTGCTCCCCCGCGAGGCCCACGGTGACTGCTCCCACCGGGCGGACGTCCACCCAGCCGGCGGTCCGGCCAAGGGTGAGGACTTGCTCCACGACGCCGGCGGTGTCCGCCACCGGGGTGCTGTTGGCCATGGCGTGCACGGCCGTGTAGCCGCCCAGGGCGGCGGCCCGGGTGCCGGTTTCGACGGTTTCGGCGTCTTCGCGGCCGGGTTCGCGCAGGTGGGTGTGGATGTCCACCATGCCCGGGAGCGCGACGAGGCCCGCGGCGTCAATTACTGTTGCGTCCCGCACCCCGGCGCCGTCGGCGTCCAGCTGACGGCCGCGGGCGGCGATCACGCCGTCCCGGATCAGGAGGTCCTCGGCTGCTCCGCCCAGGATCGAGGCCCCCCGGATGAGGTAGGCGCCGCTGTTGTCTGCGTTCTGGTGCTGATCGGCCATCAGTGGCTCTCCTGGTGGGAATAAGTGAGGTTCGGAATGGCGGCGTGCGCCGCGGACGCGGCCGCAGAGGCAGAGGCGGCGGCAGAAACTGGTGCGGCGGCCGGCTCGCGGTTCTCCCCGGACAGCAGCAGGTACAGTGCCGCCATCCGGACCGAGACGCCGTTGCGTACCTGCGCGAGCACGGTGGAGCGGGGCGAGTCGGCCGCGGCCGCGGAGATTTCCAGGCCGCGGTTCATGGGACCGGGGTGCATGATGATGGTGTCCTTGAGCCCCAGGCTGTCGAGGGCGCGGAGCCGGTTGTCGTCGAAGCCCCAGCGCCGCGAATATTCGCGGGTGGTGGGGAAGAAGGAGGCATTCATCCGTTCGCCCTGGACACGGAGCATCATCATGGCGTCCACGCCCTGCGCGAGGGTCTCGTCGAGGTCGAAGCTGACGGCGCACGGCCATTTTTCGACGCCGATGGGGAGCAGCGTGGGCGGCGCGACGAGGGTGACCTCGGCGCCGAGGGTGCGCAGCAGCCAGACGTTGGAGCGGGCAACGCGCGAGTGCAGGACGTCACCGGCGATGGCGACGCGCATGCCTTTGAGGTCGGCGCCGGCCGACGGCGTGCCGGCCAGCTTCGACCAGTGCCGGCGCATCGTGAACGCGTCCAGCAGCGCCTGGGTGGGGTGTTCGTGGGTGCCGTCGCCGGCGTTGATGACGGCGGCGTCGATCCAGTCGGTCGCGGCGAGCCGGTGCGGGGCACCGGAGGCCCAGTGCCGGATGACCACGGCGTCGGCGCCCATCGCGGCGAGGGTCTGGGCGGTGTCCTTCAGCGACTCGCCCTTGGAGACGGACGAGCCCTTCGCGGCGAAGTTGATGACGTCGGCGGAGAGCCGCTTGGCGGCGGCTTCGAAGGAGATCCGGGTACGGGTGGAGTCCTCGAAGAAGAGGTTGACCACGGTGCGTCCCCGCAGGGCTGGGAGCTTTTTGACCTCGCGCTCCCCCACCGCAGCCATTTCCTCGGCGGTGTCAAGGATGCGGATGGCGTTGTGCAGGCTCAGGTCTTCGGTGGAGAGCAGGTGCCTCATGCGGTGGCCTCGATGACGACTTCATTTACGGGGGCGCCGTCGGGGGTGCCGTCCACGGAGTCGGTTTCCTCGAGCCGGACCCGGACCTTCTCCGATGAGGAGGTAGGCAGGTTCTTGCCGACATGGTCGGCGCGGATGGGCAATTCCCGGTGGCCGCGGTCGATCAGCACGGCGAGGCGGACAATCCGCGGCCGTCCGAGGTCGATGATGGCGTCCAGTGCTGCCCGGATGGTGCGCCCGGAATAGAGGACGTCGTCGATCAGCACCACAACTTTGTTGTCGATGCCGGTGCGCGGCAGCTGGGTGGGGTACGGCGGCCTGGTGGGCTGGTGCGAGAGGTCGTCGCGGAACATCGTGACGTCGAGTTGACCGACAATGGCGGCGGCGTCCACGGTGGGATCCGCGGCGGCGATCTTGGCGGCGAGGCGGACGGCGAGGGGATAGCCCCGGCGCGGGATGCCCAGCAGGACGAGGTCCTGGGAGCCCTTGTTGGCCTCAAGAATTTCATGGGCGATACGAGTGAGCGCGCGGTCGATGTCAGCCTGGTTGAGGACAACCCGGGTGAGCACCACCTGCGCCGGACCCGGTGCTGAAGGCACGGAAGTCAAAGCTCGTCTCCCCTTTCCCCGCCTCACGGGACGGAATTAAAAAAGGATTATTTGCTCTTTCAAATTACCACAACGGCACTGCCGCCCCGTCGCTGCCGGAATGCGTTTAACCTCACACCGACATAGGCTCGGTTCCATGACGATGAACGGACCGCGGCCGGGGCATGAGCACCCCGGCGGCCCGCGCCAGGGGCCGTTGCCCCGGCAGGCCAACCCGACGTGGCTGGGGCGGGTCCAGCCAGCGAATTACCAGCGGGCCCCGGCCAACGACGGCGGGCAGTTGCAGCCGGCACTGCCTCCCGCCGGGCCGGCGGGAGGCAGCCCGCGCTGGAAGAACGGCCGCGGTTCCGGCGTTTTTGGCCTCGTGATGGCCGGCGGATTCCTCGCGGTCCTCTGCCTCTTCCTGGTGGTGCCCTTCGTGCTGGAAAGGACCGGAATCACCGGCTTTGCCATTGGTTTCGTGGCCTCGCTGGTTCCCCTGGGGACCGTGTTGCTGACGGTGCGCTTCATCGACCGGTGGGAACCCGAGCCGAAACCCCTGCTGCTTTTCGCGTTTGCCTGGGGAGCCGTCGTCTCGATCGCGGTGACGATGCTGATCCAGCCCTATTTCTCACTGATGGCCGGGCCTGCCTCGGGACTGGACTATACGACGTTCGCCGTGACGGTCCAGGCGCCGGTGGTGGAGGAATTCGCCAAGTCCCTGGGGCTGCTGTTGCTCGTGCTCTTTGCCCCGAAACACTTCAACGGACCGGTCGACGGTGTGGTGTTCGCCGTCACGATCGCGGCGGGCTTCGCGTTCACCGAGAACATCCTCTACTTCGGCCGCGCCATCGCCGAATCCAGCGACCCCGGCACGGACCTCGCGGTGGTCTTCTTTCTCCGCGGGGTCCTCTCACCCTTCGCCCACGCCATTTTCACGGGTACGACCGGTCTGGTGATGGGTTTCGCCGCCGGCCGCGGGAACACCGGGCTGTCCGTGCTGGCGTTCTTCGCCGGCCTCGTCCCCGCGATGCTGCTGCACAGCGCCTGGAACAGCATGGGCAGGGACTTCCTGGGCCGATACGTGATGGTGCAGGTGCCGATCTTCCTGTTGGCGGTGCTGGTGATCGTGCTGCTGCGGGTGGCTGAGCGCAGGCTCACCCGTCAGCGGCTAACGGAATACGCGGCCGCGGGCTGGTTTACCGCGGCCGAGGTCGACATGCTGGCCACCGCCGCCGGCCGCCGTTCCGCGCTGCGCTGGGCCAGGTCCACGGGGCGGGGCGTGCAGATGAAGGCGCTGCTTGATGCCGCCACCCAGCTCGCCCTCACCCGGCAACGGATTCTCGGCGGCCGGGACGTGCCGGCACATCAGCGCGATGAGCACCAGCAGCTCGCCGAGATCGCTGCGCTCCGGGCCGCCGTCATCGGCTAGGGACCGGGGAACCCAGTGGGGCAACCCAGCGTGGGCAACCGGGGCAAAGAAAGAACCCCGGCCAGGATGTCCTGGCCGGGGTACTTCGGGGCGCTGGGAGCTTACGCCAGCAGCGAGGGCTTGAGCTGCTGCAGCCGGCCCAGCAGGCCGTTGATGAACGACGGCGACTCGTCCGTGGAGAGCGTCTTGGCCAAGGCCACGGCCTCGCTGACCGCCACGCCGTCCGGGACGTCGTCGTTGTAGAGCAGTTCCCACGTGCCGATCCGCAGGATGATGCGGTCGACGGAGGGCATGCGCTCCAGGGACCAGCCCTGCGAATAGGTCTCCAGGAATTCGTCGATGGCCACCTGGTGCGAGACCACGCCTTCGACGATTTCGAGGGTGTAGGGGTTGACGATCTGGTCTGTCTGCTCGCGGCGGGACTTCAGCACGTCGAACGCGGAGGCTGAGCGCTGCTCGGCCTCAAAGAGCACATCGAGGGCCCGGTTCCGGGCCTTACCGCGCGCACTCACTAGTCGTTGACCCGGCCGAGGTAGCTGCCGTCGCGGGTGTCGACCTTGACCTTGGTGTTGTTCTCGACGAACAGCGGCACCTGGATCTCGTATCCGGTTTCGAGGGTGGCGGGCTTGGTGCCGGCCGAAGAGCGGTCGCCCTGCAGGCCCGGCTCGGTGTAGGTGATTTCGAGGACGACGCTCGGGGGCAGCTCGATGTAGAGCGGGTTGCCCTCGTGGATGGCGATGTTGACCATCTGGTTCTCGAGCATGAAGTTGGTGGCGTCGCCGACGGTGGCGGCGGAAACGGTGAGCTGGTCGAAGTCCGAGGTGTCCATGAAGACGAAGTCGGCGCCGTCCTGGTACAGGTACTGGTAGTCGCGGCGGTCCACCGTGGCGGTCTCAATCTTCAGTCCGGCGTTGAAGGTCTTGTCGACCACCTTGCCGGACATCACGTTGCGCATCTTGGTGCGCACGAACGCGCCACCCTTGCCGGGCTTGACGTGCTGGAACTCGATGATGTTCCAAAGCTGGCCCTCAAGCTTAAGGACGGTTCCGTTCTTGATGTCGTTAGTGGTTGCCACAGTATCCTCTTAGTTTCTCGATGGTTCCATTCGACCGGTGCTAGCGGTCGGACGCTTATGCCGGGCCGGCATGCCAAGTGGCCGCCAACGCGTGTTTGTCAAAAATCCAAGTTCTATTCTACCGGTTCCGGCGGACAGCTGGCTGACGCGGGCTCAGGACTGCTGTTCCAGCACGTCCCGGGCGCGCTGCAGCGCCACCGTGGAGGCGTAGATGAGGGCCGCGTCGGCGGACCCGGCCACGCGCAAATCCAGTGCCTTGGCGAAGGACTCTACGGCGCCGCCGACGTTCCCGCCGGCGAAGTAGGCCCTGCCGAGGTGCTGGCGGACCGCGGCCTCCTCCAGGGTGCCCTGGGTCTCGGCGAGGAGTTGGCGGAACACCTCCACCGCCCGGTCGAACCGGTTCGAGACCCGGAGCACGTCCGCCTCGAAGATCCGCAGCCGGAGCGAGCCGGGGTCCTTGTAGCGGGCCTCGGCGAGGAGCTCGGCAGCTTCGGCCGCATGCCCTTCTACGAGCCGGACCAGGATCAGATCCCCGGGGTCCGTCGAGGCCGCCAGCGCCTCGGCCATGACCTCGTCATTGACGATCTGGGGCATCAGGGACTGCGGGTTGATCCGGATCCCGGGAAATCCCGCGTCCGGCCACTCGCTCGTGCCGCCCTTGACCATGTGCATCAGGAGGCAATCTCCTGGTACGCGGCAAACAGCAGGGACGTGTCCGGGACATCGAGGATGCCGGGGCGGCCGACGCCGTCGAGCACCACGAACCGCAACAGGTCACCGCGGGATTTCTTGTCCCGGCGCATGCCGTCCAGGAGGGCCTGCCAGCGGTCGCGGCGGTACGTGATGGGAAGCCCGAGGCTTTCCAGGATGCTCCGGTGCCTGTCGGCGTCGGCGTCGCTGAGCCGGCCGACGCTGCGGGCGAGCTCGGCGGCGAACATCATGCCCACGGAGACGGCGGCGCCGTGCCGCCAGGAGTAGCGCTCGGCGAGTTCGATCGCGTGGCCCAGGGTGTGGCCGTAGTTCAGGATCTCGCGCTGACCGGTTTCCTTCAGGTCCTCGGACACCACCCGGGCCTTGACGCTGATGGCGCGTTCGATCAGTTCGCGCAGGATGTCCGAGCGCGGATCGGAAACCGCGGACGGGTCCTTCTCGATCAGGTCCAGGATGGCCGGGTCGGCGATGAAGCCGCACTTGATGACCTCGGCCATGCCGGAGATGATCTCGTTCTTCGGCAGCGTCTCCAGCGTGTCGAGGTCCGCGAGGACACCGGCCGGCGGGTGGAACGCGCCCACCAGGTTCTTGCCCTCGGCGGTGTTGATGCCGGTCTTGCCGCCGACCGAGGCGTCCACCATGCCCAGCAGGCTCGTGGGCATGTGGATGACCTTCACGCCGCGCAGCCAGGTCGCGGCGACAAAGCCGGCCAGGTCGGTGACGGCGCCGCCGCCGACGGCGACGATGGCATCGGAGCGGGTGAAGTCGTTCTGCCCCAGCACCTGCCAGCAGAACGAGGCGACCTCGATGTGTTTGCCCTCTTCGGCGTCGGGGATTTCTGCGGTCAGCGCGGTGAACCCGGCGGCGGCCAGCTCTTCCCGGACGGTGTCCCCGGTCAACCGCAGCGCACGGGGGTGGATGACCAGGACGCGCTTGACGCGCTCACCCAGCAGGCCCGGCAGGCTTGCCAGGAGGCCGCGGCCCACTACGACGTCGTAGTTCTCACCCGGCGTTTGTCCGGTGACTTTGATGACGGTTGATTCGGTACTCACTATTCAACTTCCTTTGTCGACGCCGGAGTGGGCACCGCCGCGGCCTTAGCCGCGGCGCGCTCCCCCAGCGCATCTTCCAGCCGGTGAGCCAGCTCCGGAACGCTGCCGCGCCGGACATCGAGGACGAGGTCGGCGAGCCGTTCGTAGACCGGCTGCCGGGTGGCGAACAAGGTCCGCCACCGGCCCATGGCGTCGCCGGCCAGGAGCGGCCGGCCCGAATTTCTGGCGATGCGTTCCGCCACAGTCTCGGCGTCGCATTCGAGGTAAACAACGGTACAGCGGCCCAGGAGCTGCTGGGTACCGGAATCAAGGACGGCCCCGCCGCCGAGCGAAATGACGGCGGTGCCGCCCTGTGCCTCTTCGATGGCCTGGGCCACGGCCCGGGCCTCCATTTCGCGGAAGGCGTGCTCGCCCCGGCTGGCGAAGATCTCGGCGATCGTCCCGTGCTGGGCCACCACCAGGGCGTCGGTGTCCATGAAGGCGCACCCCAAGTGCTCGGCGAGCTGCTGTCCGATCGCCGATTTGCCCACGGCCATCGGTCCGATCAGGACCACCGGGCCAACGCTATTTGCCGCGGGCGGCGCCGCAGCGGAGGGCCCGTCGGTTTTCCCGGCCGGCACTAGTGGCCGATCGAGTCCAGGGACGCCGGAATGCTGTCCAGGTAACCCTTGATGTTGCGCGCGGTCTCCTGCACGGAGTCACCGCCGAATTTTTCCGCAACCGCTTCGGCGATCACGAGGGCCACCATGGCCTCGGCCACCACACCGGCGGCCGGCACGGCACAGACGTCGGAGCGCTGGTGGTGGGCCTTGGCGGCCTCCCCGGTGCTGACGTCGACCGTCCTGAGCGCGCGGGGCACGGTGGCGATCGGTTTCATGGCGGCACGGACGCGCAGGACATCGCCAATGCTCATGCCGCCCTCGATCCCGCCTGCGCGGTTGGAGGTACGGATGATCTTGCCGTCCGCGTCCTTGACGATCTCGTCGTGGGCGGCGGAGCCGCGGCGCGCGGCGGTCAGGAAGCCGTCGCCTACTTCAACGCCCTTGATGGCCTGGATGCCCATGAGGGCCGCCGCCAGACGCGAGTCGAGGCGCCGGTCCCAGTGCACGTAGCTGCCGAGTCCCGGCGGGAGGCCGTAGGCAAGCACTTCGACGACGCCGCCGAGGGTTTCGCCTTCCTTGTGCGCGACGTCGACCTCGGCCACCATGGCGTCCGAGGTTTCGCGGTCGAAGCAGCGCAGCGGGTCGGCATCCAGGGCGAGCACGTTCCCCGGCACCGGCAGCGGCCGGCCCTCCGGCACGGCGACGCTGGCGATGGATACGGTGTGGGAGACGAGCTCGATGCCGAGCTGCTTGAGGAAGGCCGCGGCGACCGTGCCGAGCGCCACCCTCGTGGCCGTCTCGCGGGCGCTGGCGCGCTCCAGGACCGGGCGGGCCTCATCGAAGCCGTATTTCTGCATGCCGGTGAAGTCTGCGTGGCCGGGCCGCGGGCGCGTCAGCGGGGCGTTCCGGGCCTGGTCGGCCAGGATTTCGGGCTCCACGGGATCGGAGGACATGATCTGTTCCCACTTGGGCCATTCGGTGTTGCCGACCTGGATGGCGACGGGGCCGCCCTGGGTCAGGCCGTGGCGGACTCCGCCGAGGATCGTGACCACGTCCTGCTCGAATTTCATCCGGGCGCCGCGGCCATAGCCGAGCCGGCGGCGGGCCAGCGCCTCGCTGATGTGGGCGCTGGTGAGTTCCACACCGGCGGGCACGCCTTCAATTATTCCGACCAGTGCCGGGCCATGGGATTCTCCGGCAGTCAACCAACGCAACATACATTCCATCCTGCCATGTCGGGCGGTTAGAACACCCGTCGGGGCGCCCCGACTGCGTCACACATCACATCTGTGACACCGGCAGGGAGGGCCTCGCCCAGCCCGGTGAAGTGCCGTACCTGCTCCACGGCCTGGTAGATCAGCATTTCCAGTCCGGGGACCACCGTCCCGCCGGCGTCTTGCCAGACCGCGGCGATCCGGCTGGGCCATGGATCATAGGCGACGTCGAGGAGGACGCCAGGGCTGCCATGCGGAGGCAGTTCTCCTGGCCGTTTCGCCGCCAGCTCTTCGGCCAGTTCCCCGGCCAGTGCGTCTGCAGCGCGGGGCGGCAGCGTGGAGATGACGACGTCGGCCGCGGCGACGGCGGCTGCCGCCCCGGCGAGGGGAAGCACCCGGATGGGGACGCCTACGGCGGCGGAGGCCGCGCGGGCCTCTGCCGCACGGCTGACATCGCGGACGAACACGTCGGCGGACACCGCCCCCAGTTCCTTGAGCGCCGCGATGGCTGCTGCCGCGGTCCCGCCCCCGCCGAGGATCACGGCGGTGGGCGCCGCGGCTGCCCCCGCGTGCCGGAGCGCGTTGACGATCCCGGTGACGTCGGTGTTGTACGCGACCAATCGCGTGTGGCCAGCACTGCCGCCGTCGGATTCGAACGCAACCGTGTTGACGACCCCGAGTACGCGCCCGATGCCCCGGACGTCGTCCACTTCCGCCACCATGGCCGATTTGAGCGGCATGGTGACCGACAGGCCGCGCCAGGAACCGTCAGCGCGCGCCTCGTCCCTGACCTGCCGCATGAAATCGGGCAGGGCGGCCTCGGTCACGTCAATGGCGGAGTAGGCGATATCCACGCCCAGGTGGGCGTACGCGGCCCGGTGCAGCGCGGGCGACTTCGAATGGCTGATGGGATGCCCGAGGACGGCCGCCCGCAGCGTCATACGCAGCGTCCCGGGTTGGCCTCGCACCAGGCGTTGTACTGCGCCACGTAGCCGTTGTGTTCCGCCAGCGTCTTGGAGAACTTGGTCTCCTTGGTGTCCAGGTTGATGGTGACCCAGTAGAGGAAGCTGTTGGACTTGGGCTTGGCGGCGGCGTCAATGGCCGTCTTGCCGGGGGAACCGATGGGTCCGGCGGGCAGCCCCTGGTTGGCGTAGGTGTTGTAAGGGTTCGACTTGTCAGCCTTCTGGGCCTCGTCGATGTGGAAGCTGCGGATGCCCAGGCCGTAGGTGACGGTGGCATCGGACTGGATGAGCCCGTTGGTCTCGGTGTTGTTGGGCTTGAGGCGGTTGTAGATGGCGCCGGCGACGTCACCATATTCGGCCTGGCCGCCTTCGGCCTGGACGATGCTGGCCACCGTCACGACGTCGTACTGTTTCGCGGGATCGGTAACGCCCTGGGCCTTGAGTTCATCCTGGGTACTGCCGACGAGCTTCTGCAAAATGTCCTTGGCGGAGGAACCCAAGGGGAAGCGGTACTCCCCCGGCGCCAGGTAGCCCTCGAGGTTCTTGGCTTTGGCCGGGACGCCAAACTGCGCGGGCGCATCGCTGAGCGCTTTCAGGTCCTGAACAGGAATCCCGGTGCCCTCGGAAATCGCCTGCAGGGATTCGCCGATCCGCAGCCCGGCGCTGAGCGCAAAGTACATGACCTTGCTCTGGCCCTTGTTGAGCAGGACATCCACGGCATCGGAGTTCTTCATTTCCTGGCGCATCGAGAACGTGCCGGGGTTCAGGGCACCGCCGGAGGCGGTGAACTCCTTGAGGAAGGTGTCCGCGTTGGCGACGACCTTTTTCGACTGAAGTTCGGTGGCCACGGACCGCGTTCCGGTGCCGGGTTCGATCGTGATGGTGACCTCACCGGTTCCGGGGCCGGGGTAGTCGGCCATGGTGTCCCCGCCGAGGAGGGGCTTGAGGAACTGTGCGCCGACGGCGATTGCGACGACGAAGACCGTCAGGGTCAGCACCAGGGCCAGGAAGCGGCGCCGGCGGCGGACCTTCCTGGACGGTCCCTTGTCGTAGCGGGCCGCTCCGGCCATCAGCTCCTCGCCCGGGTCGCCGTGGTATTCGGCTTCCGGGTGCGGCTGCGGCTGTGCCTGGGGGTCACCGGAGTTGTCGTAGAGATGGTGGGCCTCGTCGTGGGGGTGCGGAGCGTAGCCATCGTGGACGCCGGCGTCATGGGCAGCCGCATCGTGGCTGGATCCGTAGCCGAGCCCGCCCGCTGACGCATAGACGACGTCCTCGTGGCCGGCGTCTTCGCGGACGGGCTCGTCGCGGGAAGGTACTTCGTGGACAGGTACATCGCGGACAGGGATCAGCTGCGTGAAGTCTTCTTGCACGGGCTCTTCACGCACAAGCTCTTCATGCACCGGCTCTTCGCGCACCGGCTCTTCGCGCACGGGCTCTTCGTGCACGGCTTCTTCATGCACCGGCTCGTCGCGCGCGGGCTCTTCACGCACGGGCTCTTCCCGAGCAGCTTCTTCGTGCACGGGCTCTTCCCGAACGGCTTCTTCGTGCACGGTCGGTGCCGCGTCGGGAAGTTCCGGTGCGGACCGCGGCAGTTCGCTGTCCTGTGCCGGTGCCGTTGCCGGCGTGGGGACGTCCGGTCCCGTCTCAAAAGCCTGCGGCGGGATCACGTTGTGGCCCTGGGTGGCCAGGAGCTTTTCCCGGGCCCGGATTTCTTTGCGCGTCAGCGGTCGGCCGGTGCCACCAAGGGCGTCACCGGAGGAGTCATCACTGTTGACCGGGCTCACTGTAGCCTTCCATGTTCTGAAGAGTGCGTCTGTACTGCCGGGCCGGTCTGTGCGCCGCCTCCGGTCGGCCCCGGCGCAGACTCCGCGTACACGCGGTTTCCGACCTCCGTTCCCCTGGCCTTTTGCATATCAATCGCATGTTGCAGAATACCTGCCGCCGCAACCTGATCAACAACTGTACGGTGATTCCTGCTGCTCATGCCAGCTTCGTGCAGGTTGCGGTGGGCGCTCACGGTGCTGAGCCGCTCGTCAACCAGGCGCACGGGCACCTCGGATCCGGCGTCCTGCAGGGCCAGTACCAGCAGCTGTGCGTACTCGGTCGCCATCCTGGCGGAGGCGTGCTCTTCGCCCTTCATGGTGCGCGGCAGCCCCACGAAAATCTCCACGGCGCCCAGCTCCGCGGCCAGGGCGGCCAGGATTCGCACGTCGGTGTTCTTTTTCACGTTCCGAGCCAGCGTGCGCAGCGGCGTCGCCAGGATTCCGTCGGGGTCGCAGACGGCCACCCCCACACGGACGGTGCCGACGTCCACCCCGAGCTTCACGCCCCGGGGATAGACGCCGGCCACAGTAGCTTCAGACACGTGGGATCCGCTATCGCCTGGTAATGGCGTCCACGACGGCGCCGAGCGCAGCACCGACCTTGGCGGCGTCGGTCCCGCCGCCCTGGGCGACGTCGTCCTTGCCGCCACCGCCGCCGCCGAGGATGCCTGCGGCGAGGCGCACCAGGGCACCGGCCTTGACTCCGGCCGCGCGGGCGGCTTCGTTGGTGGCAATCAGGATCACGGGACGGTCGTTGCTGACACCGGCCACCGCGACGGCGGCGGGCTCGGACCCGAGACGCGTCCGCAGGTCCAGGGCCAGGCCGCGCAGGTCGTCCGCGCCGCTGACCTGGCCGGCGTCGTGCGCGATGACCTTGACGCCGGCGGCATCCTGGGCGGTGCCGACCAGCTGGGCTGCGGCGGCGGTGAGCTGCTCCTTGCGCAGCCGCTCGAGTTCCTTCTCGGCCGTCTTGAGCTTGGTCAGGGTGCTGGAAATCCGGTCCGCGAGCAGCCCGGACGGAACCTTGAGCATTTCCGTGAGCTCGGTGACAAGCGCCCGCTCCGCGGCCAGGTGCCGGAACGCGTCCATGCCCACGAAGGCTTCGACACGGCGGTTTCCTGAGCCGACCGACTGTTCGCCGAGCAGGGACAGGCTGCCGATCAGCGAGGTGTTCCCGACGTGGGTGCCGCCGCAGAGTTCCCGGGACCAGGCGCCGTCGATTTCCACGACGCGGACCTCGTTGCCGTAGTTCTCGCCGAACAGTGCCATGGCGCCGAGCGCCTTGGCCTCGGCGAGCCCCATGATCTTGGTCTCCACCCGGAAGTTGTTGCGGATGGCGATGTTGGAGACTTCCTCGATCTCGGACCGGGTGGCGGCGCTCAGGCCCTCACCCCAGGCGAAGTCGAAGCGCAAGTAGCCGGCCTTGTTGAAGGAGCCGCGCTGCAGGGCTTCCGGGCCGAGGATCTGGTGCAGGGCAGCGTGCACAATGTGCGTGCCGGTGTGGGCCTGCTCCGCAGCGTGGCGGCGTTCCCGGTCCACGGCAGCCTGAACCAGCGAGTCGGCACCGATTTCGCCTTCGCGGACGATTGCCTTGTGGACGCTGAGGCCCTTGACGGGGCGCTGGACATCCAGGACCTCGACGACGAATCCGTCGCCGGTGATCAGCCCGGTGTCGGCAGCCTGGCCGCCGGCTTCGGCGTAGAACGGCGTCTCGGCCAGGACCAGTTCGATTTCATCGCCGGTGGAGGCCTGGGCGACCTTCCGGCCGCCGGAGAGGATGCCGCGGACCTTGGACTCGCCCTGAAGCTCGGTGTAGCCGGTGAAGACTGTCTCGCCGGCGGACAGCAGCTCCTGGAACGCGCTGAGGTCAGCGTGCGACCCCTTCTTGCCCTTGGCGTCGGCCTGGGCGCGCTGGCGCTGCTCGAGCATGAGCTTGCGGAACTCGGGCTCGTCGACTTTCAGCCCGGCCTCTTCGGCCATTTCCAGGGTCAGGTCGATCGGGAAGCCGTAGGTGTCATGCAGGGCAAAGGCGTCGGCGCCGGAGAGCGGCTGGTTGGCGGCCTTGGATTCCTTGACGGCGTCCTCGAGGCGGGCGGTGCCGGAGGCGATGGTGCGCAGGAACGCCTTCTCTTCGGCGTAGGCAATCCGGCTGATGCGTTCGAAGTCGGTCTCGACGATCGGGTAGACACCCTTCATGGCGTCCCGCGATGCGGGCAGCAGTTCCGGCAGGCAGGCCTTTTCGACGCCGAGCAGGCGCATGGAGCGGACGGCCCGGCGGATCAGGCGGCGCAGCACGTAGCCGCGGCCCTCGTTGGAGGGGGTCACGCCGTCGGCGATCAGCATGAGGGCCGAGCGGATGTGGTCGGCAACGACGCGCATGCGGACGTCGTCCGTGTGGTGCGGGTCCTCGGCGGACTCCGCGGAGGTGTACTCCCGGCCGGAAAGGGCCGCGGCCCGGTCGATCACGGGGCGGACCTGGTCCGTCTCGTACATGTTCTCGACGTCCTGGAGGATCATCGCGAGGCGCTCCATGCCCAGGCCCGTGTCGATGTTCTTCTTGGGCAGCTCTCCGGTGATGTCGAAATCCACCTTCGAGCGGACGTTGTCGATCTGGTACTGCATGAACACGAGGTTCCAGATCTCGACGTAGCGGTTTTCATCGGCGATGGGGCCGCCCTCGACGCCGTAGGACGGGCCGCGGTCGTAGTAGATCTCCGAGCAGGGACCGGCGGGGCCGGGCTGGCCGGTGGACCAGTAGTTGTCGGACTTGCCCATGCGCTGGATCCGCTCGGCCGGCATGCCGGTGTTCTTCAGCCACAGCTGCTCGGCCTCGTCGTCCTCTTCATAGACGGTGACCCAGAGCCGCTCCGGCGGCAGTCCGTACCCGCCGTCGTCCACGCTGGTGGTCAGGAGCTCCCACGCGAACTTGATGGCGTCTTCCTTGAAGTAGTCGCCAAAGGAGAAGTTGCCGCACATCTGGAAGAACGTGCCGTGGCGGGCGGTTTTGCCCACTTCCTCGATGTCACCGGTCCGGATGCACTTCTGCACACTGGTGGCCCGCTGGTAGGGGGCCTCCTCACGGGCGGTCAGGTACGGGATGAACGGGACCATGCCGGCCACCGTAAACAGCAGGGACGGGTCGCTGGAGACCAGGGAGGCGGAGGGCACAGCGGTGTGCCCCTTACTGACAAAAAAGTCGATCCAGCGCTTGGTGATCTCCTGCGACTTCATGAGCTGTTTTCTTACCCTTCAATATTCACTGCGTTAGGTGGCCCGCGTCTGTGCTGCGCGGGACAAGCTGAGGACCGGCACTGATCCGGGCCCGTCAATCTGGTGCCCGACACCGGGGCGTCGGCACGCCGTCGCCCCCCGGTGACGGGCACCTTGCTTACTAATTCTCTCCCGGCTAGCGCCGGACCGCATCCCGGCGGGCGACAGTGCCGCCAGCAGCGAGGTCCGTTGCCGTCTCGATCCCGAGGGCCGTACGGAGTTCTGACTCCCGCTCGCCCATGCCATCGCGGACGGCATCGGCGAAGTCGAGCAGGCCGTCCGTCAGCCGTCCCACGGCCCGGTTCAGGCCCTCGGGGCCGAGGGCGGACTGCGCTTCGGTGACTTTGCGGAAGGCGATAACGCCGATCGCGACGCCGATTCCCATCCAGATAATTCTGTTCATGTCAGGTGCTCCTGGAGGATTTAGCGGCTACGGCGGCCGGTGGCGGGCTTTTTGCTGGTGCTGAAGGCAGAGCGCACGCCATAGCTGAAGGCTGCGACCTTGATCAGCGGCGAGCCCACGGTGGCTGCCATGAGCGAGGACAGCGCCGAGATGTTGGCGGAGGCGTCCGAGACGTTGGAGGAAATGCCGTCAACCTTCTTCAGCTGCTCGTTGGTGGTGGTCACCGTGGCGGTGACCTCGTCCATGAGCGGGGTGGCGCCGTCGCTGATGGAGCGGATGGTGGTCCGCATTTCGTCGAACACTCCCCCAAGTTTCAGGATGGGCACGGCGAGCAGCAGGACCAGCAGTGCAAACACTCCAGCCGCGATCAGGCCGGCAATATCGCCACCAGACATAGACACTCATCTCCTTGAAGTGCAGGGGATACCTGCTTGTTGCGTCGGGTTCCGACGGTTTCAACCGTTGGGCAGAACCGGCTCCCGGGGAACTCCCCCAAGTACCTTACATACAAAGAAGCCCGCGGCGCTTGCCACGGGCTTCTTTGTAGGTGATGCCTTTTGAATTAGCGTGCGTAGAATTCCACGACGAGCTGCTCTTCGCAGGTCACGGGGATCTCGGAACGCTTGGGGCGGCGCACCAGGCGGGCCTGCAGGGCGTCAAGCTTGACGTCCAGGTAGGCCGGAACGATCGGCAGGACGTCGCGGTGAGCGCCGGCTGCTGCAACCTGGAACGGAGGCATGGTCTCGCTGCGGCTGTGAACGTGGACCAGCTGGCCCTCGCCGACGCGGAAAGACGGGCGGTCAACGCGGATGCCGTCAACGAGGATGTGGCGGTGCACAACCAGCTGGCGGGCCTGGGCGATGGTGCGGGCGAAGCCGGCACGCAGCACGAGGGCGTCGAGACGCATTTCGAGCAGTTCGATCAGGTTTTCACCGGTCAGGCCCTTGGTGCGGCGTGCTTCTTCGAAGGCACGGGTCATCTGGGCTTCGCGGATGCCGTACTGGGCGCGCAGACGCTGCTTTTCGCGCAGACGTACGGCGTAGTCGGAGTCCTGCTTCTTGCGGGCACGGCCATGCTCACCGGGGCCGTACGGGCGGCGCTCCATGTACTTGGCGGCCTTGGGGGTCAGAGCGATGCCGAGTGCACGCGAAAGGCGTGCGGTACGGCGAGCACGAGTGTTGTTAGCCACTTGTGTCCTTCCAATATCTGCGGTGTGTCAGTGTTACTGGCCTCCACGATGGAGAGCATCGGCCAACCGCTGCCTTTTGCTACTGGGCACAGGGCAACCCTCATCGAACCGAAGTTTCCATGGATTGTGCGTCCGTGCCTTGCCAGACAACGGTCCAGCCTACCAGATCCGGCCGGCGGACCGAAGTCAGATTCTGGCGTGCGCTCCCCGGACACCGCTGCGCCCGAAGGACGCCGCGCCCAGGAATTCCACGGCCACGAACGGTTTCGAGCCCACCACCCATTCGTCGTGTCCCGGCGGAATCGCGTAGGTGTCGTTGGCGTGGATCGTGGAGCGCAGCCCTTCGGCCGTTTCGACTTCCATTTCACCGGAGATGCAGAAGCCGAGATGGTGGTGCAGGCAGACGTCGGTCCGCTCGTAGGGTCTGGTGTTCTCCGACCACCGCCAGCCCGGTCCCAGGATCAGCCGGGCCACCGAGTAGTCGTTCACTGTGCAGAGGTCGAATTCGGCCTTGTCCGGGCACCGTTTCTTGTCCGGCACATCGAAGGACTTCACTGCCATGGCTGTCACGAAGTTAATACTCATGGGGCACCTGCTGGGGACGGGGCGGGAACGCTCGCGGTGGATGACCTGGGATGGAGCGAAGCCGGCTGCCGTTCCGGGCTCCGGGTAGCGGGAGCCGGCATGTGACCGCGCTGTCCCCTGCGCCGCACGGACGGTCAGCAGATCCATGCTGCCGTAATTCCACGTTAGACCTCTTGGCCCCTATGTCAACGGCGGATTCCGGCGCAACGGACCGCTGTCGACCAGCCGCAGGTCATGGGCGTTCACTTGCCGCGGATGATCTTCCGAAGCCGCTCGAGCCGGGTGGCGATGTCGCGTTCGGCCCCGTTGCCGGTGGGTTCGTAGTAGTTGCGGCCGACGAGGTCGTCCGGCGGGTACTGCTGGGTGGCAACGGCATGCGGGGCATCGTGGGCGTATTTGTAGCCTTTGCCGTGACCCAGCTGTTTCGAGCCCGGGTAGTGGGCATCGCGCAGGTGGGCCGGGATGCCGTTCCCGAGCCCGGCGCGGACGTCGGCGATCGCCTGGTTGATCCCCATGTACGCGGCGTTGGACTTCGGCGCAGTGGCCAGATGCACCACGGCCTCGGCGAGGATGATGCGGCCTTCCGGCATGCCGATCATCTGTACGGCCTGGGCAGCCGCGACGGCGGTCTGCAGCGCCGTCGGGTCCGCCATGCCGACGTCCTCGGCCGCCGAGATCACGATCCGGCGGGCAACGAACCGGGGGTCCTCGCCCGCCTCCAGCATCCGGGCAAGGTAGTGCAGCGCCGCGTCGACGTCGGAACCCCGGATCGACTTGATGAACGCGCTGGCGACGTCGTAATGCTGGTCCCCGGCCCGGTCGTAGCGGACTGAGGCGACGTCCAGGGCGCGCTCCGTGTGCTTGAGCTCGATCTTCACCGGGGCCGTCTCGGGCGCCCCGCTGGCTGTGCCGGCTACGACTGCGTCAGTGTCGTCCGCGTCCCCGAACGCGACACCGGCCGCCGCCTCAAGCGCGGTCAGCGCGCGGCGGGCGTCCCCGCCGGAGAGCCGGACGAGGTGTGCCAGGGCATCGTCGCTGAGTTCCGCTTTGCCGCCGAGCCCGCGGTCATCCGTTGCGGCCCGCAGGAGAAGGCCCTCGACATCGGCGTCGGTGAGCGGTTTGAGCGTCAACAGCAGGGAGCGCGATAGCAGCGGGGAAACGACGGAGAAGGAGGGGTTTTCGGTGGTCGCGGCGACCAGGACCACCCAGCGGTTCTCGACGCCGGGCAACAGGGCGTCCTGCTGGGCCTTGTTGAAGCGGTGGATCTCATCCAGGAACAGCACAGTGGTGGTTTTGAACAGGTCACGGGCGGTGAGGGCTTCGTCCATGACACGGCGGACGTCCTTGACGCCGGCGGTGATGGCGGAGAGCTCGACGAACTTCCGCCCTGGGCCCTTGGCGATGACGTGCGCGAGCGTGGTTTTGCCGGTACCCGGAGGGCCCCAGAGGATCAGTGAACTGGGACCCGCGGGGCCGGTGGCGTCCGTGCCGGCGGCGAGCTGGCGCAGCGGCGAGCCTTGGCCGAGGAGGTGCTGCTGGCCCACCACGTCATCAAGTGTCCGAGGCCGCATCCGGACGGCGAGCGGGCTGCGCGGGGAGACCCGGCGGCTCTCGCCGGTCTGGCCAGCGTCGCCGGAATCGTCGGCGGCACCGTCCGCTGCGCCGAAGTCGTCGCTTCCGTCGGCGTTGTCCCGCCCTGCACCAAAGAGATCATCCACATAGATAGGCTACTTGTAGTTCCTGACGCCTTCTCACCCTCATCCCAGCAACGGAGTACCTGCCATGTCCAGCCCCGACACCCGTGTGGCCTTCGTCTCCGGCGACCGGCTGCCGGGCTGGGTGGACCGCTTCGCCGCGAGCCACGGCGCACTGGTGGAGGAGGAGCTCGACGCCGGTCTGCAGCTGCGCGCCGCCGACGGCGCCGTAGCCCTGCTCCAGGCGCCGTGGCCGGCGGACGGCCGGCCCGGGAGCGGCGGCGACGCCGTCGCCCGCCTCGCTTCCCTGGCGTCCCAGTCGCGGAGCATCGGCACCGTGCTGGTCCGCCGCGGCGGATATTCGGTTGCTGTGGTCAGCGCCGGCACCGTGCTGGCGTCCAAGACCGGCACGCGCCACGTCCAGTCGCGGACGGCTGCCGGCGGCTGGTCCCAGCAACGTTTTGCCCGGCGGCGCGCCAACCAGGCCGATGCCCTGGTGGAGGCCGTCGCCGAGCACGCCGGGCGGATTTTCGCGGAGCACCCGATCGAGTATCTGGCTCCCGGCGGCGACCGGCCCCTTGCCGAGCAGGTCCTCGCCGAACCGGTTCTGAAGCAGTACGCGGCACGGCCGCGGCTGGCGTTCCTCGACGTCCCGGATCCGCGCGCCGCAGTGCTGAAGAAGGCTGCCGCGGAGCTGTGCTCGGTGCGCATCCTGGTAACGGATCAGCAGGCGTAGCAGTTGCCCGATTGGCCGCAGCTGCTCTTCGGGCGCCAACGTAAGTGTGACCGGGGGTAGATCACACACAGTGGAACAGGCCGCCGTCCGCGGAAAGACCGTCCGCGCGTGCTGGCCAGCCCGGATCGTCCGCTTCCGTGTCGGCAAATGGGTGTCCAGCGGTGAATTGATGCCAGTCCGGGAACGGGTCCGGAGGCAGTTCAATTTCGGGCTCCGGGACGGGATTCTGGCCGGGATGGCAGTCCGGGAACGGTTCCGGTTCGCAACGATGTCCTGGATACGCGGGCAAGCCTTGATCCGGGCCCGTGTCGGGGTCGGGTTCCGGGCGTGTGTCCGTGGCCTCGGTGTGGGGCAGCCAGTCCTCGGGCCAGTGGGGTGGTTCCCAGTCCTGGTGTTCGCTGGGATAGTGCCGTCCGGACGGTGAGGTCCAGCCGGGCGGGTGGTCTTTGCTGGCCCGGTCCGGTGTCCAGGCGGAGGCGTGTTTGAGCCGGTGGTGTTTCGGGCAGGGCTGGCCGAGGTTGGAGATCCCGGTGGTGCCGCCGTCGGCCCAGGCCAGGAGGTGGTCTGCCTCGTTGTCCAGGGAGTGGTTGCCGCAGCCGGGGAAGGGACACCGGCCGTCGCGGAGCCGGAGCCAGTGGCGCTGGGCCGTCGTGAGGCGGTAGCTGGTCCGGCCGATTTCCAGCGGGGCACCGTCCCGGGGGTCGGTCAGGACCCGGTGGAAGGAGCCGGCGCCGTCGGCGATCAGGCGGCGGGCCATCGACGGCGGGATCGGACCGTATCCGTCCAGGATGGCGGGTTCGTCGGTGGCGCCGAGCAGGGACAGGACCGGGACGGTGACCAGGACCTGCGCCCGCGGGACCGGAACAAACGCCCCCGCACGAGCTCCCGCCCCCGTACCSGTGCCGGCGCCGGTGCCGCCGTCGGCCGATCCACCGGTGCCGCCGTCGTCCGTTCCCGCACCCGTGCCGGTGCCGGTGGTGAGGAGCCAGGTGGCGGTGATGTCGGCGCGGAGCTGGGCCAGGGTCCGTGACTCGTCCGGGCCCTGGAGGGCGCGGGCCGCCGCTGTGGTCCGGTCCCAGATCCCGGCGGCGGTGTCGGCCGGAAGGTGGGCGGAGAGCCAGGCCATGCCGTCCCGGTCCGGGGTGTACTCGACCCGCCGGTCCGCGGCGCTCCTGGTGTGGCGTTCCTCGATGCCGGCCGGGTGGTGGCGTTCGCGCCAGGCGCGGGCCTTGGCCCGGAACCGGGACGGAACGAGCTCCCCGGCCGGGCAGCCGCGGGCCGGGTTCGGCGCACCTGGGTCCAGGAAGTGCGCCTCGAGCGCGGCCGCCCCGGCCGCATCCAGGGACGCGGTTTCGTCCACGAGGATCCGGGCGTGGGCCCAGGAGATCGCCCCGGACCCAAGGGCGGCCAGGGTCAGCGGCAGCGCCGTCGTCAGGGCCCGGGCTTCGGCGAGGAGGGCCGCGGCGGTGCGTTCGCTGACGGTCAGGACACAGGCGACCTCGGCCACCAAGGCCATCTCCTGAACGGCACGATCCCGCGGGGACGGCGCCGGCGGCGCCAAAAGCCTCGTTGCGTGCGCGTAGTCGGCGGCCAGCCGCACCCTCAACGCGGCCATCCGGGCCTCCATCCGGGCGACCTCGGCGAGCCCGTCCAGGCAACCGTCCGCCAGCCGCCGCAACGGATCGCCGTCTCCCACCGGGTCGGCAGCAGGCGCATCGGCGCTAGCGGCCGATCCGGCCAAGGCAGCCAGCGCGGCAACAGAGGCGGCGACGGCCTCCACGGCCGCCCCGCTCTCCGCACTCAACACTGTCCTGCTCTCCACACTCAGATCATCTCAGGAGGCACCGACAGAAATAGCGACATAGGCTGTCCTCGAGCGTGAGCATTGAGCCGAGGGACATCCCGCGACACCGGAGTGACCTGAACGGCGGTGCCGGAATCCTTAGCAGCCGGTCAAATGCCGCTTGGGCCTGTCCTGACGGTAGAGGTAGCCGCCGGCCTCGCGGAAGCCGGCGCCGGCGTACAGCTCACGGGCACCGGCGTTGGAGGCCATGACCAGCAGCCAGTACCCCGCCAGGCCGCGGGCCCCGCCCTCGTGCAGCAGCGCCCGGACCACCCGGCCGCCATAGCCCCGACGCCGCGCATCCGGACGCGTGGCCATGCAGTACAGCCCGCCCCACCCGTGCCCGGACGGGCCGGCGTTGGGCAAGGCGAGGCGTGCGACGGCGGCCGGTGCGCCGCCGTCGTCCCGCACCAGAGCGTACAGCGAGGGGCACCCTTCGAGAATGCCGCGGGCCACGGCGAGCTCGTCCGCTCCCCCGCGGCCGTCGACTCTCCACCACAGTTCCAGCCATTCCGCCGACGGCTGGGCCGAAATTTCCACGGCAGGTTCGGGGCCGCCGGAGTCCGCGCCGGACTCCGGTCCGGGCTCAGCACCGGGAACATGGACGAGCACCAGGGTTTCGGACTGCCGGGTGAACCCTTCGGCGTCGAGCACCGCGTTGAGCGCCGCATGGCGTGGGCCCTCAAAAATTTGGAAGATGAGCGGAAGCCGCCGGCTGCGGTACCAAAGCCGGGCGTCGCGGACTGCGGCGAGCTGCCGGTGCGGATCCTCGCCGGGGTCCCTCGGCCAGACCGAGTTCGCCCGCTGGGTCACCCCTGATGCCGCCCGCAGCACCCACCCGCCGGATTCCTCGCGCTCCACGGCAGGCCACGCTGCATCCATCAGCGTCTCCAGCCCGGGGATGGATCCAAGTATCAGCCCGGGGTGCGGGTCCAGGTTCATTGAGCTACTCCGTCCGGGACGAATGCGGGCAACAAATGACAGACGGCAGGGGCTCCCCGGCTGCCCGGGGAGCCCCTGCCGCTGAAGCTCGCAGGCTAGTCCCTACCGTCCTCAGGCTTCTTGGGCTGCGGCTTGAAGTCGACGCCGGCTTCCTTGCGCTGCTGCGCCGTAATGGGAGCGGGAGCCTGGGTCAGCGGATCGAAGCCGCCGCCGGACTTCGGGAACGCGATGACGTCGCGGATGGACTCCACGCCGGCCAGCAGGGCAACGACGCGGTCCCAGCCGAAGGCGATGCCGCCGTGCGGAGGGGCTCCGAACTTGAAGCCCTCCAGCAGGAAGCCGAACTTGGTCTGGGCGTCTTCCTTGTCCAGGCCCATGAGCTCGAAGACGCGTTCCTGGACGTCGCGCTCGTGGATACGGATCGAGCCGCCGCCAATTTCGTTGCCGTTGCAGACGATGTCGTAGGCGTAGGACAGCGCCGATTCGGGATCGGTGTCGAAGGAGTCCATGAACTCGGGCTTGGGCGAGGTGAACGCGTGGTGGACGGCGGTCCACTTGCCTGCGCCGACGGCGACGTCGCCGGAGGCGACCGCGGCGGCGGCCGGCTCGAACATCGGCGCGTCCACGACCCAGCAGAAGGCCCAGTCAGTGGGGTTGATGAGCCCGGTACGGTGGCCGATCTCGACGCGGGCAGCGCCGAGGAGCGCGCGGGACGGGGTCTTCTCGCCGGCTGCGAAGAAGATGCAGTCACCGGGCTTGGCGCCGACGGCGTCGGCGAGGCCCGCCCGCTCGGCCTCGGTGAGGTTCTTGGCGACGGGACCGGCGAGTTCGCCGTCCTCCTTGTACAGGACGTACGCCAGGCCCTTGGCGCCGCGCTGCTTGGCCCACTCCTGCCAGGCGTCGAGGGCCCGGCGGGCCTGGGAGGCGCCGCCGGGCATGACGACGGCGCCGACGTAAGGCGCCTTGAAGACACCGAAATTGGTGTCCTTGAAGAATTCGGTCAGCTCGGTGAGCTCCTGGCCGAAGCGCAGGTCCGGCTTGTCCGAGCCGTAGCGGGCCATGGCGTCATGGTAGGTGATGCGCTGGATCGGCGTCGGGATCTCGACATCGATCAGCTTCCACAGGGCCTTGACGATGTTCTCGCCCAGACGGATGATGTCGTCCTGTTCCACGAAGCTGGCCTCGATGTCCAGCTGGGTGAATTCCGGCTGGCGGTCCGCGCGGAAGTCTTCATCGCGGTAGCAACGGGCGATCTGGTAGTACTTTTCGAAGCCGCCCACCTGAAGGAGCTGCTTGAACAGCTGCGGGGACTGCGGCAGCGCGTACCAGGAACCCGGCGCCAGGCGGGCGGGAACCACAAAGTCGCGGGCGCCTTCCGGCGTCGAACGGGTCAGCGTGGGGGTTTCGATCTCCACGTAGCCGTCCTGGTGGAGCAGTTCGCGGGCCACCCGGTTGGCTTCCGAACGCAGGCGCAGGTTACGGGCGGGGCCGGGGCGGCGCAGGTCCAGGTAGCGGTGCTTCAGGCGTGCTTCCTCGCCCACCTCAACGTGTTCGTCGATCTGGAACGGCAGCGGGTCCGAGGTGTTGAGGATCGTTACCTTCTCGGCCATGACCTCGATCTCGCCGGTGGGAAGCGCCGGGTTCTCGTTGCCTTCGGGACGCTGGGAGACGGTGCCGACGATCTGCAGCACATACTCGTTGCGCAGTCCGTGGAAGACCTCTTCTTCGCGGACCACAACCTGGGCGACGCCGGACGCGTCGCGCAGGTCAACGAATGCGACACCACCGTGGTCACGACGCCGGCCGACCCAGCCGGCGAGGGTTACGGTTTGTCCAATGTGCTCGGAGCGAAGTGATCCGAGGTCATGTGTGCGCAGCACAGCACGCCTTTCTGAAGAAGACAGAGGGAAAATCAAAAGCGATATCAAAACAATGACGTTCTAATAGGATCGCTACGGGAACGATCCCGTTCGAGTTTACCCGTTGGAAAGGCCCCTTTTGCCATGGCAACCCGGCACAACGGAACCCAGCCCGGTGACCAGCCCCCCGGCCAGCCCGGTGACCAGCCCCCCGGCCAGTCCGGTGACCAGCCCCGCGATCAGCCCGGCGGCCGCCCCGGCCCGCAGCGGCCACCCCAGCGGCTGCAGCGCCGCCTCGGCGTGTTCGATTCCACGGCAATTGGCCTGGGTTCGATGCTGGGCGCCGGCGTGTTCGTCGTGTTCTCCCCCGCCGCAGCCCTGGCCGGGCCGCTGCTGACACTTGCCGTGGCCGTGGCCGGCGTCATCGCCTACTGCAATGCCGTCGCGTCGGCGCAGTTGGCGGCGAGGTACCCCGACAGCGGGGGAACTTACGTGTACGGGCGCCGGCAGCTCGGCCAGTGGCCGGGCTTCATTGCTGGCTGGGGTTTCATCACGGGTAAGACGGCGTCCTGCGCGGCGATGGCGCTGACGTTCGGGCACTACGTGGCGCCGGCCTATGCCACGCCGCTGGCGGTCGCCGGCGTCGTCGTCCTCACGGGAGTTAATCTGCTCGGCATCACGCGGACCGCAGTGCTGACCAGGATCCTGCTGGCCGTCGTGTTGGCCACGCTCGTCTTCGTCGCCGTGGCCTCCCTGCTCGGTCCGCACCCGGAGGGCGCCCCCGCCGTGTCGGCGGCGCCGGCCTATCCCGCGCCGCCCTCCGGCGGCTGGGGCGTCCTTCCCGCGGCGGGGCTGATGTTCTTCGCCTTCGCGGGTTATGCGCGGATCGCCACCCTCGGCGAGGAGGTCAAGGATCCCGCCCGTACCATCCCGCGGGCCATCCTGGCCGCACTGGCCGGGGCCTTCGTGATCTACCTTGGCCTGGCCGCGCTGCTGCAGTGGCACCTGCCCCCGCAGCAGCTGGCGGGTTCGACGGCGCCGCTGCTGGACGCGGTGGCGGTCTCCCGCCTCGGCGCCGGCGTCCCGTTCGTCCAGGCCGGAGCGGCGGCGGCCTGCCTCGGCGCGCTGCTGGCCCTGATCACCGGGGTCGGCCGGACCACGTTGGCGATGGCGCGGGAACGGGACCTGCCCGCCCCGCTGGCCAGGGTGGGCCGCGCCCGCACCGTCCCGTTCACGGCGGAACTGGCCGTCGCGGCCGCCGTCGTGGTCCTGCTGCTGAGCACCGACGTGATGACCGTGGTCGGATTTTCCAGCTTCGGCGTGCTGGTCTATTACGCCGTGACGAACGCCGCGGCTTTCACGCTGGCCGGCCGCCCCTGGCATGCGCCGCGCTGGCTCAACGTGCTGGGTTTCATCGGCTGCCTGGTCCTGGCCGTCACCCTGCCGCCGGCCTCCGTGCTGTTCATGGCGGCGGTGCTGGCGGCAGGGGTGGCCGGGCGGTTCCTCGTCCTGCTGGTGCGCAGGACGCGGGACACTAACGGGCCTGCCCGGAAGACCTAGCTCGCGGCGATTACGCGCACGTGCAGGTCCTCCCCGGAGGGCGTCCACGAGTCCGGGTCGGCGTCGTACTGCTCGCCCGTACGGATGTCTTTGACCTGGTGCTTGCCGTCGTCGTCAGTGAACCAGACAAACGGAATGCCGCGACGGTCGGCGAACTTGATCTGCTTGCCGAACTTCTCGGCCTTCGCGGCGACCTCCGTGGCGATGCCCCGGCTGCGCAGCTGCGCCGCGACATCCTGTGCGGCGGCCCAGCTGTCGTCGTTGTTCAGCGTCACCAGCACGGCGGTCGGCACGGAGCGCGTGGCCTTGGCCAGGTCCTGGCTCAGGATCCGCGACACCAGCCGGGTCACGCCGATGGAGAGTCCGACGCCGGGGAACTTGCGGTTGCCCTTGCTCGCCAGCGCGTCGTAGCGGCCGCCGGAGCAGATCGAGCCCAGCTGCTCGTGCCCCACCAGGACGGTTTCCACCACGGTGCCGGTGTAGTAATCGAGGCCGCGGGCGATGCTGAGATCGGCGACGACCCGACCCGGCGCGTGCTGGACAGCGGCCGCAATGACCTGCTCCAGCTCGTTCAGGCCTTCCTCCAACAGCTCGTTGGTGACGCCCAGCGCCCGGACCTGCTCCACAAAGGACGTGTCCGTGGTGCGGATGCCCGCGAGCTTCAGGGCAGCCTGCGCCTGATCGTCAGTGGCGCCGAGTTCCTCCTTGAGCAACTCGGCCACCTTCGCCGGCCCGACCTTCTCGAGTTTGTCGATGCTGCGCAGGACGCCCGCGGTGTCCGTGAGGCCGATCCCGGTGTAGAAGCCCTCGGCCAGCTTGCGGTTGTTGATCCGCAGCAGGAAGTCGGGGATGGGCAGCGCGTTGAGCGCCTCCGCAATCACCAGCGCGATTTCGACGTCGTACCGGAACGGCAGTTCGCCGTCGCCGACGACGTCGATGTCCGCCTGGGTGAACTCGCGGGCCCGTCCCTCCTGGGGACGTTCGCCGCGCCAGACCTTCTGGATCTGGTAGCGGCGGAACGGGAACGCCAGGTAGCCGGCGTTTTCCACGACGTACCGGGCGAAGGGCACGGTGAGGTCGAAGTGCAGGGCAAGGGCGTGCGGGTCGAACTTGGCCGCGGAGTCCTCATCGTCCTGGAGCCGGCTGAGGCCGTAGACCTCTTTGTCGATTTCGCCCTTGCGCAGCAACTGGCCCACCGTCTCCACGGCGCGGGTCTCGATCGAGGAGAAACCATGGAGTTCGAAGGTCCGGCGCAGCGTGTCCAGCACATGGAGTTCCACCAGCCGCTCCTCGGGAAGCCACTCGGGGAATCCTGACAGGGAGGCTGTGCGTGCCATGGTGAAATTTCTCCTCTGGTTACCACTGCGGTATCTCGTTGCTACTGCAGTATCTTCGGGCGCGGGCGTCAGGCGGCATTCTCTCTGTCGAAACGTAACGAAGATAAGCGGCAGACCGGCCAGTCGTGCATAAACTGTGTGCGGCAGTCAGTTTATGCGTTCGGCGCCTGCTTCTTCCAACGGAGCCGGACCCGGCGGGACTGCCGGCAGCTTGCTGCTGCTACCGCGACGGCGCCTACGGCCCCGTCATGGTGGCGGCCATACAACCAGGAGGACCTTTGGCGGCCAGTTCACGCAGCGCACGCGAGGCGAAGCGGCGCGTCCAGCAGATGGAGGCCAGGCGCGGCCTGCGCCGGGACCAGGACAAGCGCCGCAAGCGCGACAACGTCTTCGCCATCAGCGCTGGCACGGCAGCAATTGGCCTGGCCTTGGTGCTTCAGCTGACCGCCTTCGCCTCAAACCCGACCGAAGAGGAATTCGCGGCCGCGCAGGAGGGACTGAACAGCCCGTCGGCATCCGCCTCACCCACAGCGGCCCCGACGAACGGCGCGAACATCCCCAAGCCGGAGACCGCCGCGGGTAAGACGTTCACGGGCGAGCTCAAGCTGAACCGCGGCACGCTCGGCGTCGAACTCGACGGCACGAAGGCCCCCCAGGCCGCGGCGGTCTTCAAATCCCTTGCCGACCAAAAGTTCTACGACGGCGTCAGCTGCCACCGGCTGACCACGGCCGAGAACTTCGGCGTACTCCAGTGCGGTTCCAAGGCCGGCGACGGCAGCAGCGACCCGAGCTACACCTGGGGCCCGCTGGAAAACACCCCGACGGACAACAAGTACCCCGCCGGAACCATCGCAGTGGCCCGGACCGGCGGGAACGCCAACGGCAACGGCACCCAATTCTTCATTGTGTACAAGGACACCGTCATTCCAGCGGATGCCGCCGGGGGCTATACGGTGGTGGGCAAGGTGACCTCTGGACTCGACGTGGTGGGCGGTATTGCCGCCGCCGGACTGAAGCCCGGCGACAACGCCACCGACGGCGCACCTGTGGAACCAGTCACGATAGACTCGTTCTCACTGAAGTAACCAGCCGCGGCCCTCAAGGCCCTGGTCCCGGTATTTCCCTCCAAGCGAAAGACTTCTAGCGGTGACAGACAGTCAGAAATCCGACGAAACATTGGCAACAGCAGCTGCCAACGAAACCGAAACCGAGGCAACCCCCGCCGAGAGTGCAGGCGCTGCCGTAGACGCCGACGGCGAGACTGCGGCACCCGAGGCACCAGCCGCGGCCGGCGAGGAACCCGCCGCAGCCGGTGAGGAACTTACCGAGGCATCCGAGCCCACTGTGCCCACCGTTCCGGCAGAACCTGCCGAGCCGGCGGAACCCGCCGAGCCGGCGGCGAAGGCGGAGCCTGTTGACCAAGCCGAAGCCACCGCCGCCCCGGTTCCCGCGCCGGCCGCCCGTCCCGCACCGAGCCCGGCAGCGTTTGCCGGCCGGCCGAAGGCCAAGCCGTCTACGGCCGCACCGGCTCCGGCCCCGGCGGCCGTGTCCTCCGCAGCCTCACTGGCCGAAGCGGCCCGCTGGGGCCGTGTTGAAGGCGACGGCCACGTCTTCCTGACCGTTGACGGCACGGAATACCCCGTAGGCCAGTACCCGGGGGTCAGCGAGGATGAGGCCCTGGGCTACTTCGCCCGGAAGTTCGAGGACGTTGTGGCCCAGATCGTCCTGCTGGAACAGCGGGTGAGCTCCAAGGCGCCCACCGCGGACATGCAGAAGACCGTCACGCACCTGCGCGAGCAGCTCGCCGAGCGGAACATGGTGGGCGACATCCGCTCCGCCGAGGCCCGACTGGACGCTCTGGTGACACAGATCGGCGAGCTGGAAAAGGCTGAGAAGGCCGAGCACGACGCTGTCCGCGCCGCTGAGCTTGCCGCCCGCGAGGCCATCGTGGCCGAGGCCGAGGAAATTGCCGGCCACGATCCGGCGCAGATCCAGTGGAAGACCTCCAGCGCGCGGATGAACGAACTCTTCGAGAGCTGGAAGACCGCCCAGAAGAGCGGCGTCCGGCTCGGCCGCAGCAATGAGGACGCACTGTGGAAGCGGTTCCGCGCCGCCCGCACGGTGTTTGACCGGCACCGCCGCGCGTACTTCTCCCAGCTGGACAGCAACAATTCGGCGGCCAAGGCCGCAAAGGAGAAGCTGATCACCGAGGCCGAGGCCCTTTCGTCCTCGACCGACTGGGGTTTTGCCGCCGGCGAGTACCGCCGCCTGATGGATGAGTGGAAAGCCTCACCCCGCGCCAGCCGCAAGGACGACGACGCGCTGTGGGCCCGCTTCCGCGCCGCACAGGACGTCTTCTTCACCAACCGCCAGGCAGCCAACGACGAGATCGACCAGGAATACGGTGCGAACCTGGTGGTAAAGGAAGCGCTCCTGGTGGAAGCCAACGAGCTCCTGCCGATCAAGGATCTCGCGGCAGCCAAGAGGGCACTGCAGTCCATCCGGGACCGCTGGGAAGAAGCCGGCAAGGTGCCGCGTGCCGACATGGGCCGCATCGAGGCCGGCCTGCGGAAGGTGGAGGACGCTGTCCGCCACGCCGAGGACGAAAACTGGAAGCGCTCCAACCCGGAGACGAAGGCGCGCACCAACAGCGCCCTCACCCAGCTCGAGGCCGCCATCGCCGGCCTCAAGGAAGATCTGGCCAAGGCGGAGAAGGCCGGCGACGAGCGCAAGATCAAGGCCGCCCGGGAAGCCCTCGAGGCACGCCAGGCCTGGCTGGAGCAGCTCGAGCGCTCAGCGAGCGAACTCTCCTAGCCGCATCCAGGACGCCAGTCCGGGCCCCGTTTCGGTTATCCACATGACCGGTACGGGGCCTGTTCTATGTCCGGGGAAACGGGAACGATGGCGGAATGGTAATCATGCCCCGCGCTCCCACCGCTCCGCCGGTTCCGGGCCGGCACGCCCTGGTGCCGGGAGATCCGGTGCCGGCGGCTCCAAGTCCAGGTGCGGGGCCGGATCACTGCGAGCTCTACTCCCCCGGCGCGCTGTTCTCCTGGCCGGAGCTGCAGGCCATGGCCGCCGACGGCGTGCTGACGCAGCTGTATCAGCGCGGCTACCTGCCGCCCGGGTCCCATGCCAGTCCGCAGCTTCGTGCGCGGGCCGCGTCCCTGATGGTGGCCCCGGCGATCCGGCAGCGGGTCGTGGCGGGCCGGATGACCGCGGCATGGATCTATGGGTGTGCCACGGAGCCGGACCGCCTGGCGCTGCTGGTTGACGCCAACCGGCGGATCTCCAGTCTGCGGTCCGTGCGCGGCTGCACCTTCCACGAAGTTCGGCTGGGGCCGTACGACGTCGTGAGCATGGGAGGCATGATGGTGTCCAGCCCGCTGCGCACGGCCGTGGACGTGGCGATGCACGTGGACGCGGAGCGGGCCGTGCCGGCCCTCAGTGCGCTGTTGGCTCGTCCCGGGCTGGGCGTCCGCCTGCGGCTGCTCAGGCTCGCCGTGGAGGCGAGTCCGCGCGTTCCGCATAAGCGGGCGGCCCTGGCGAAGCTCGCCGCCCTAGCGGCAGAGCTTGCGGCGCCAGATTGATCCCGTGCAGAAAGCGGTGGACCGAGGCCTGAACTGCCGGGTCAGCTGCGGCGGCGGTTTCCGGTGGTGCGGTACACGTCGAAGACGCCGTCGATCCTGCGGACCGCGCTGAGCACGTGGCTGAGGTACTTCGGGTCGCCCATCTCGAAGGCAAACTTGGAGATTGCCACCCGGTCCGTGGACGTGTGCACGCTCGCCGCCAGAATGTTGACGTGGTTTTCCGAGAGCACCCGGGTGACGTCGGAGAGCAGCGATTTGCGGTCCAGCGCCTCGACCTGGATTTCCACCAGGAACACGCTGGACTGTGTGGGGGCCCAGTCAACCTCCACGATCCTGTCCGGCTGGTCCATCAGGCCGCTCACGTTGGTGCAGTCGGTCCGGTGCACGGAGACCCCGGAGCCACGCGTGACGAAGCCCAGGATCGGATCCGGCGGGACCGGCGTGCAGCACCGGGCAAGCTTGACCCAGACGTCGTCCACACCGCGGACAACGACGCCGGAATCGGAGAACCGGGCCTTGCTGACCTGGGTGGGGATGGAGACCTCGGTGAGGGCATCATCCGGATGCTCGTTCCCGCCAAGGCTCTCCACCAGGCGTTCCATCACGGACTGGGCGGAGGTGTGGCCGTCGCCCACGCCGGCGTAGAGCCCGGAGATGTCCGCGTATTTGAAGTCCTCGGCGATCGCCGCGAGGGCGTCGTGGGTCATGAGCCGCTGCAGCGGGAGGTTTTGCTTCCGCATCGCTTTGGTCAGCAGGTCCTTGCCGCGGTCAATCGCTTCCTCGCGGCGTTCCTTGCTGAACCATTGCCTGATCTTGTTCCGGGCCCGGGCACTCTTGACGAAGTGCTGCCAGTCCTGGCTGGGGCCGGCGCCTTCGGCCTTCGAGGTGAAGATCTCGACCCAGTCGCCGTGGTTCAGTTCGCTGTTGAGCGGAACGAGCTTGCCGTTGACGCGTGCGCCGATAGTCCGGTGGCCCACCTCGGTGTGCACGGCGTACGCGAAGTCGACGGGCGTGGACCCGGCGGGGAGGGCCATGACCTCGCCCTTCGGGGTGAAGACGAAAACTTCCCGGGCGTTGATTTCAAAGCGCAGGGAGTCAAGGAATTCGCCGGGGTCCGACGTTTCCTGCTGCCAGTCCACGAGGGAACGCAGCCAGCCCATGTCGCCGTCGCGCGGGCTGCCGGGGCCGGCCGCCGTCCGGTTCGGCTGGTCCTTGTACTTCCAGTGCGCGGCGACGCCGTACTCGGCCCGGCGGTGCATCTCGTGGGTGCGGATCTGGATTTCCACCGGCTTGCCGCCGGGGCCGATCACCGTGGTGTGCAGCGACTGGTACATGTTGAATTTGGGCATCGCGATGTAGTCCTTGAACCGCCCGGGCAGGGGGTTCCAGCGCGAGTGCATCGCGCCCAGGGCCGCGTAACAGTCCCGGACAGAATCGACCAGGACTCGCACGCCCATGAGGTCGTTGATGTCGTCGAAGTCTTTGTCGCGGACGATCATCTTCTGGTAGATCGAGTAGTAGTGCTTTGGCCGCCCGGTGATCGTGGCCTTGATCTTCGCGGCCCTGAGGTCCTCGGTGATCTGGTTGCGGATGACCGACAGGTTCTTTTCGCGTTCCGGGGTCCGGTCCCCCACCATGCGCACGATTTCCTCGTACACCTTGGGATAGAGGGCAGCGAAGGACAGGTCCTCCAGCTCCCATTTGATGGTGTTCATGCCAAGCCGGTGGGCCAGCGGCGCGAAGATTTCCAGCGTTTCCCGGGCCTTGCGGGCCGAGGACTCAGCAGAGACAAAACGCCACGTGCGGGCGTTGTGGAGCCGGTCAGCGAGTTTGATCATCAGGACGCGGATGTCCTTGGCCATGGCGACGACCATTTTGCGCACGGTCTCGGACTGGGCCGCCTCACCGAAGCTGACCTTGTCCAGCTTCGTGACGCCGTCCACCAGCATGGCCACTTCCGGGCCGAACTCGGTCTTGAGGTCGGCGAGGGTGTAGGACGTGTCTTCGACGGTGTCGTGCAGCAGTGCGGCGGCCAGCGTGGTGCCGCTGAGGCCGAGTTCGGCGAGGATGGTGGCCACTGCGACGGGGTGGGTGATGTACGGGTCGCCGCTCTTGCGCTTCTGGCCCCGGTGGCAGCGCTCGGCGACCACGAAGGCGCGCTGGATGAGATCGAAATCCTCTTTGGGGTTGTTGGCGCGCACAGTGCGCAGCAACGGCTCCAAAATCGGCGAGTAGGCCGGAGCACCACGACCCGTCAGCCGGGCAAGGCGGGACCTCGTGCGCTCGCGCCGGCCGGGAAAAGTGGGCCGGGCACCGGAATTGTCCACCGGCACGGGAACATCGGGGCGTCCGGGAACCACCAGGCCAGTCTGTGAACCCTGGCCTTGGCCCTTGTCCGCAGGTGCCTCCGGCACCGGCGTCGAACGTTCTTCCAATGGAGCACCTCTCGCGACCGGTTAATTATTCAAGTGTATTCCCGCAGCAGGATACTTCGATAACCGGCGGGGATACGGCGACGGGCCGGAGGCCGTCGAAAACGACGGTCTCCGGCCCGTTTATGGCCGCTTGGGACGGTTCAGGCGGTGGCGGGCGACGCCGGCGACTCGGCCTTGGCTGCCGCGTCAACACGCCTCTGTTCCACCCGTTTTGCCTGCTTTACCAGATCGGGTTCGCCCTGCCGCAGCGCGGCGTACAGCGGAGCCGCGATGAAGATCGTGGCGGCGGTGCCCACCAGGATGCCCACGAACAGCGCCAGGGACAGGTCCCGCAGCGTTCCGGCACCGAGCAACCCGGCCCCGATGAAGAGGATCGCGCCAACCGGCAGGATGGCCACCACCATGGTGTTGATGGACCGCACCAGGGTCTGGTTGATGGCGAGGTTGACCTCTTCGGCGAAGGTCCGCCGGGTGGAGGCCTGCATGTCCGAGGTGTTCTCCCGGATCTTGTCGAACACCACCACGGTGTCGTACAGCGAGTAGCTGAGCACCGTGAGGAAGCCGATGATGGCCGACGGCGTCACTTCGAAGTCGCTGAGGCCGTAAACACCGGCGGTCACGAACATCGTGACGGCCATGCCGACAAGTGCCGAGAGCGACATCTTCCAGGTTCGGAAGTAGAGCGCCATCAGGACGGCAGCCAGGCCCACAAAGATTGCCAGGCCCATCAGCGCCTGCTTTGTGACGTCCGCACCCCAGGTGGGGCCGACGAAGGTCGAGGTGACTTCGTTATCCGTCACGCCGTAGGCCTTGGTGAGGCCCTCCTTGATCTGCAGCGTCTCGTCGTCGCTGAGCTTGTCCATCTGGATACGCATGGTGGTGCCGGCGACATTCGCCACGCGCGGCACGGACCCCGCCACGACGTCCTTGACGGCCTTCTCGCCGAGGGAGGCCTCAGTGGTCTTGACGTTGGAGACCGTGAACTCGGAGCCGCCGCGGAACTCGATGCCGAGGTTGAACCCACCCTTGGCGACCGGGATCAGGATGGAGAGGGCGACGGCGATTCCGGCGATCAGGAACCACAGCTTCCTGTAGCCGACGAAATCGTACGAGCGCTTGCCCGTGTACAGCTCATTGCCGAATGTTGAGAAGTTGACCATTTACTTGCCCTCCTTGGACGCGCTCTTGGAGGTACCGGCGAGCTGTGCCTGTTGTGCCTGATCCTGCTTTTCGGCGAGGCGGCGTTCTGCAATGGTCATCCGGCGTTCTGCCTCGGCGGCGGCGCCGGTGTTCTTCGCCCGCACGACTGCCACGGGCTTGTCCTCCGGGGTACGGACCCGGCCTGCACCGCGGTACAGCGGGACGGCGCCGAGGCGCTTCGGGTCCAGGCCCGAGAACCGGTGGCCTTCGCCGAAGAACTTGGTGCGGGCCAGCAACTGCAGGGTGGGGTGGGTGAACATGAAGACGACAATGAGGTCGGCGATCGCGGTGAGGCCGAGGGTGAACGCGAAGCCGCGGACGTTGCCCACTGCCACGAAGAACAGCACGACGGCGGCGAGCAGGTTCACGGCCTTGGACGCGAGGATGGTGCGCTTGGCCCGCTTCCAGCCGTTTTCCACGGCCGAGACCAGGCCGCGGCCTTCGCGGAGCTCATCGCGGATGCGTTCGAAGTAGACGATGAACGAGTCGGCTGTCTGGCCGATGGCCACGATCAGGCCCGCGACGCCGGCGAGCGAAAGCCGGTAGTTTTCGGTCCAGCCGAGGATGGCAATGGCCAGGAACGTCAGCACCCCGGCGATCACGAGGGATGCCACGGTCACGAGGCCAAGAGCCCGGTACTGGAACAGCGAGTAGACAAACACCAACAGGAGGCCGATCACGCCGGCGAGCATACCCATGCGGAGCTGCTCACCGCCGAGGGTTGCCGAGATCTGCTGTTCGCTCTGGATTTCGAAGCTGATCGGCAGGGCACCGAAACGGAGCTGGTCGGAGAGTGCCTTGGCCGACTCCTCGGTGAATCCGCCGGTGATCTGCGGCCGGCCGTCGGTGATGACGGCGAGGGAGCGCGGGGCGGAGATGACCTGGTCGTCCAGGACGATCGCGAACTGGGATTTCGGATCCGAGCCGGTCTGGCCGCCGCCGGCGGCGTAGAACTGGTACAGGCGCTCGGTGATTTCCTTGAACTTGGCGGTGCCCGCGTCATCGAACTGGATGTTGACGGCCCATTCATTAGTCACGGCACCCTGGGCGCCGCGCTGCAGCTGGAAGGAGGAGGACTTGATGTTCGAGCCCTTCACCTCCACCGGACCGAGGATGTACTTGATGGCCGGCGACTTGGCCGAGGCGGGCTCGCAGGTCACCAACGGCTTGGTCGGGTCGGAGCGCTGCTGCTTGTCCTGGGAGGGGTTGTCGCAGTCGAGGGCCTCGAACTGCTTGTAGATCTCGGGGGTAATCCAGTTCTCGTCGCTGCTGTTGGCGGGGGCGGCTGTCGGTTTCGGCAGCTGGGCATCCGGGGTCCTGGAGGCGGCGGGAACTGCTGCGCCGGGGCCGGTCTGGATGACCGGGCGGAAGTTCATGTCGGCGGAAGCCTGGATCAGCGCACGGGTTTCCTTGGCAGGGGTTCCCGGGAGGCTGACGACGACGTTGCGGCCGGACTGCGTGCTGATTTCCGCTTCCGCGACGCCCGAGCCGTCCACGCGCTGGCGAATGATCGCCACGGCCTGGTTGAGCTGGTCTTCGGTGATACCCGAACCGCCCTCAACCTTGGGCGCCAGGATCATCTGGGTGCCACCTTCAAGGTCCAGTGCGAGCTTTGGAGCCCAACCCGCCTGGCCGGCCATCGTGCCGCCCGCCAGGACAGCCGTCATGACGGCGATGATTACGCCAAGCCAGACCAGCATCCTGATGGCTGAGTTTTTGGGGCCAGTTCGTGCCATTGTCGATCTTTCTATTATTTACGGCGGATCCGCCGGCGCGGGCTCTGGGCCCGCCGACGGATGCCCGCAACCGTTGCTTCGCGGGATAGCTCAGGTAGGCAGACTAGCTGTCTTTTTTGCCCTCGTCGTTGAGGCGGCGCAGGGTTTCCTCGGGCGTTTCGGCGCGCGGTGCGTCGTGGACGGGGGCGCTGGCGTCGGTCCCCTCAGCACCCAGCTTCTCGGTGGTCAGCGAGGACGCGTCGTCGGGAACGACCGTGGGCTCCTCGGCGGCGACAACCGGCTCCACAATTTTGGTGACGGCCTGGCGGTGCACCGTGGCCGTGTTGCCCGGGGAAAGCTCAAGCGTGACCTTGTTCTCCGCTTCGTCAATGTCGACGATCCGGCCGAACAGCCCGAAACTCGTCATGACCTCGACGCCGGGGCCGAACTTCGACTGGAGCTGCGCCTGCTGCTGCTGCGTTTTCTTGTTGCGGCGGAACATCATGAAGACGAACACGCCAAGCATCACGAACAGGAGAATTGTCATTGGATCCAAGGGGAAAGTTCCGTTCTGTACTTGCATAGCTGTTTTTCAGCAACGTCCGTCTGCTCCTGGCGGCGCGGGCAGGGGTCTGCGCAGCAAACTGGCAGCGAGACCGTCCCCCAGACCGCCGGCGGCGACCTGCTCTCCGCCCACGGAAACAAAACCCGGACGTGCCGAGCGTCATACCAGTCTAAAGGGAAAAGCTGAAAGAACGGTGCTAGCGGCTGTTTCGGATCCACTGAGGATCGGTTTCTTCGCCGAGATCCCCGCCGGACCCGACGATCGGGCTCTCGCCCAGTTCGTCGGCCTGGAACAGTTCCAGCGGGTCCTGGCCGAAGGCGCCGGCCGGAATGGCAAAGCCCAGGTGCGTCCATGCCGGCGCCAGGGCTATCCGGCCGCGCGGCGTCCGGCCCAGGAGTCCTTCCCGCACCAGATAGGGCTCGGCGACCGTTTCCACGGTCTCCGTTTCCTCGCCGACGGCGATCGCGAGCGTGGACAGGCCTACCGGCCCGCCGCCGAACTTGGTGATGAGGGCCTCGAGAACGGCACGGTCCAGCCGGTCCAGGCCCCGCTTGTCCACCTCGTACATGTCCAGGGCCGCGGAGGCCGCCCGCGCGTCGATTTGCTCGATGCCGTGCACGAGCGCCCAGTCCCGGACCCGGCGCAGGAGCCGGTTGGCGATGCGTGGCGTGCCCCGGGACCGGCCGGCAATCTCGCTGAATCCGGCGGAGTTGACCTTGAGGTCAAGCAGACCGGCGGAGCGGCGCAGGACCAGTTCCAGCTCCTCGACGGAGTAAAACTCGAGGTGGCCGGTGAAACCGAACCGGTCCCGCAGCGGGCCGGGAAGAAGGCCGGCCCGCGTGGTGGCGCCGACCAGGGTGAAGGGCGGCAGCTCCAGCGGAATGGCCGTGGCACCGGCGCCCTTGCCGACGACGATATCGACGCGGAAATCCTCCATCGCCATGTACAGCATTTCCTCGGCCGGCCGGGACATACGGTGGATTTCATCCAGGAACAGGACCTCGCCCTCAGAGAGCGAGGACAGGATGGCCGCAAGGTCGCCCGCGTGCTGGATGGCCGGGCCGCTGCTGATCCGCAGCGGGACGTTCATTTCGGCGGCGATGATCATGGACAGCGTGGTCTTGCCCAGGCCGGGAGGGCCCGAGAGCAGCACGTGGTCCGCGCTGCGCCCACGCATACGCGAGGCCTCCAACACGAGGGAGAGCTGCTTGCGGACCCGGTGCTGGCCCACGAAGTCGTGCAGGTTCTTGGGCCGCAGGGCGGCTTCGATGACCCGCTCCTCCGGTTCCTCTCCCCCGGCGACGATCGACGGCTCAGCCACGCGCGCCTACCCGGTTCCCGGCGCGGGCGCCGTCCTGGCCCAGCCAGCGCAGCGTCGCGCGGAGAATCTCCGCCACATTGCCGTTCGCGGCCAGGTCCGGGGAATCGGCCAGGGACTTGTCGATGCTGGCCGTGGCATCCTTTTCGGACCAGCCCAGGCTGGTCATCGCGGCCACCACCTGCGGCTTCCAGACGGATTCCGCGGAAACGGCCGCGACAGGCGCGCCGGCGGTGCCGTGCGGCACAAGCTTGCCGGCGAGTTCGAGCACGATCCGGCCGGCCACCTTCGGTCCGATGCCCGGGACCTTCGTGAAGGCCTTGCCGTCGCCGGAGTGGGCGGCCACCCGGATGGCTTCCGGCTCGTGGACGGCCAGCACGGCCAGGGCGAGGCGGGGACCGACGCCGCTGACGCTGAGGAGCACATCAAACACCTCGCGTTCGTCATCGCTGGCGAAGCCGAACAGGGTCAGCGAGTCTTCCCGCACGATCAGGGACGTGAACAGCTTCCCCTCCTCACCCACCCGGAGGCCGCTGAGGGTCTGCGGTGTGGCATTGACGCTCATGCCGGCCCCGTTGAGGTCGATCACGGCGGAGGACAGGCCAACATGCGCAACGGTTCCGCGAAGAAAACTGATCAAGGCCGGGCTCCTGGTCTAACTGACGTCTACAACTGGGTGATGAAAGAACGTACAGCCGGGCACGCCGGCTATCCGAACATATCTACGAATACCCTACCAAGCCCCGCGGCTTCACAGCCGGACATTCAGCGCGCACGGCGCGCTTTTGCCTCCGCGTCCGCCCACGCCCGCTGCGCCGGAGTGAGGGACTGGCTGCCCGGCCCCGTCGTCACTGCATCCTTGGTGGAAGTGCCGCCGCCGGACCGCCAGGCGTGGGTGATGGCCAACGCGAGGGCGTCGGCGGCGTCGGCCGGGCGCGGAGGCGCATCCAGCCGAAGGATCTTGGTCACCAGCTTGGTGACCGCGTCCTTGTTCGAGGTCCCGCTTCCCGTCACGGCGGCCTTGACCTCGGACGGGGTGTGCAGCGCCACCGGGATGCCACGGCGCGCGGCGGCCGCAATAACCACACCGGAGGCCTGCGCCACCCCCATGACCGTGCTGACGTTGAGCTGGGAAAAGACCCTCTCCACGGCGAGGACCTGGGGTTCGTAGCGGTCCAGCCACTCGTCGATGGACGTGGCGATGACCAGCAGCCGCTGGTCCAGGCTCTCCTCGGGAGACGTGCCCACAACACCGAAGGCCACCAAAGTGGCCCGCCGGTTCCGCTCGACGTCGACAACGCCGATCCCGCACCGGGTGAGGCCCGGGTCGACCCCCAACACGCGCAGCGTCACGGTTGGGCCGTCAAGACCGGGCCCCAAAGTCACGTTTGGGTGAGTGCGTCACTCGGCTTCCAGTGCGGCCTGCACTTCGTCGCTGAGGTCGGCGTTGCTGTACACGTTCTGGACGTCGTCGAGCTCTTCCAGGGCATCCACCAGCTTCATGAACTTCTTGGCGGCATCGAGGTCCAGCGGCACCTGCATGGACGGCACAAACTCGGCCTCGTCGGTGTCGTACTCGATGCCGGCTTCCTTGAGGGCATCGCGGATGGCCTGGAGGTCGGTCGGCTCGGAGTGGATCTCGAAGCTGTCGCCGTTGTCCTTGACTTCCTCGGCCCCGGCATCCAGCACGGCCATCAGGACGTCGTCCTCGGTCAGGCCGTTCTTCGGCAGCGAGACGACGCCCTTGCGGGAGAAGAGGTAGCTGACGGAGCCGGGATCGGCGATCGTGCCGCCGTTGCGGGAGATGGCGAGCCGGACCTCGGAGGCGGCACGGTTCTTGTTGTCCGTGAGGCACTCGATCAGCAGGGCGGAACCCTGCGGGCCGCGGCACTCGTACATGATTTCGGTGTAGTCGACGACTTCGCCGGTGAGCCCGGCGCCGCGCTTGATGGCGCGGTCGATATTGTCGGCGGGCACCGACGTCTTTTTCGCCTTGGTGACGGCCAGTTCCAGGCTGGGGTTGCCGGAGAGGTCGGGGCCGCCCATGCGCGCGGCGACTTCGATGTTCTTGATCAGCTTGGCGAACGACTTGGCCCGGCGGCTGTCAAGGATGGCCTTCTTATGCTTGGTCGTCGCCCATTTGGAGTGGCCTGACATGCTTTACGCTTCTCCTCTGATCATTCGAATAAACAGTTCATGCACGCGCTTCTCCCCCGTCACTTCCGGGTGGAAGGAGGTGGCCAGCAGCTTGCCGGAACGCACTGCAACAATTCTAGCCGTCCCGTCCAGGACAGCGGCATGCGAGGCATGCTCCGGGTCCGCGGGTTCCGCCTGCGCCAGGACCTCCACCCCTGGACCCACACGCTCCACCCATGGGCCGCGGATGAACACCGCATGGACGGGAGCCACGCCGGAGCCGGTGTCGCTAAAGCCCAGTCCCTTGAAGTCCAGGTCCGTCTCGAAGGACTCGCGCTGCCGGCCGAAGGCGTTGCGGCGCACGGTGATGTCGAGTCCGCCGAACGTCTGCTGCGGGTTTCCGGCCAGGTCCTTCGCCGGGTCCGCGATCTCGTCCGCCAGCAGGATCATCCCGGCGCACGAGCCGTAGACGGGCAGGCCGGCCTGGATGCGTTCGCGCAGCGGATCCCGGAGCCCGAAGATCCGGGAGAGCTTGTCGATCGTGGTCGATTCGCCGCCGGGGATGATGAGTCCGTCCAGGCCGTCGAGTTCGGCGGGACGCCGGATCCCGACGCCGGCGGCTCCGGCGGCTTCCACGGCATGCAGATGCTCCCGGAAATCGCCCTGCAGCGCCAGGACGCCGATCCGGAGCCCCGTTCCCGCGCGGGATTCAGGGGAAAAAGAGGGGGTGGTCATCCCCACAGCATAATGCTCTGCGCTGCACAGTACGCACGGAAGACGCATGCAGCGGCACCGGGCGTCCGGGTTCCATGCCGCTGCTGGGATATATTACAGAGCATGCTTTACTTCAGCGTTCCGCTCGGCAAGTTCGTCCGCCGGGTCTCCCGGCTCAGGGGCGGAGGCTCGGCCCTCCCCGGGCTCGTGGTCGAAAAAATCGACCCCGATTTCATGCGGCGGACGCTGTCCACGCTGCCGCTGGGGGTCGCCGTCGTCAGTGGCACGAACGGGAAGACCACCACCACCAAGATGGTCGTGGAACTGCTCGAGAGCCAGGGACTGAAGGTCTTCACCAACCGCACTGGCAGCAACTTCACCCGAGGCGTGGCCGCGGCCCTCCTGGGCGAGGTCGACTGGCGGGGCCGGCTCGATGCCGACGTCGCGGTCCTGGAACTGGATGAGGCGCATGCCGTCCACTTCGTCAACAAGGTCCCGCCGCGGTACAGCCTCCTGCTCAATGTCCTCCGCGACCAGTTGGACCGGTTCGGCGAGATCGACAAGACCGCCGAACTGCTCCAGCACATCGCGTCCAAGACCACCGGGACCGTGGTCCTGAACCGGGAAGACCCGCGCGTTGCCCGGATCGCCCAGACCCTGGACGGGCCGGAGGTGCTCTACTTCGGGCTCGACGATTCGCTGCTGAGCACCTTCCCCAACGACGACGACATGCGCGCCGCCCCGGGCAGCCCGGTGCCGGCCGCCCCCGCCCGGGCCGCCGCCGACGTCGTGTTGCGCCGAGTGGGCGCCGACGACGCCGATTTCGAGTACGACGGCGCGACGGTCACCACGGGGATGAAACTGCGCGGCGTCTACAACATCTTCAATGCCGCCGCCGCGCTGACCCTGGCCCGCGGCGTCTCCGGCGCCCGCGGCACCGGGACCGACCAGGCCGGCCTGCTCACGGCGCTGTCCAAGGTGGCGCCGGCGTTCGGCCGCGGCGAAAGCCTCGTGGTCGATGGCCTGCCGCTGGAACTGGTGCTGGTCAAGAACCCCAGCGGTTTCCGGCTCGGCCTCAAGTCGTTCCCGGCCGGGGGGTACGCCACGATGATCGCGATCAACGACAACTACGCAGACGGCCGGGACATGTCCTGGCTGTGGGACGTCGAATTCGACACGCTCCGCGCCAGCGGCGTGGACCAGCTCACGGGCTCCCGCGCGTATGACATGGCGCTGCGGCTCCAGTACGACGACGTCGCGATCGGCGCCGTCGACACGGACATTGCGCCGGCACTGGCAGCGTTCATCCGCGGCGGCGAGGGCAAGCCGAAGAGGATCTTTTGCACCTACACGGCCATGCTGGCTATCCGCCGCGAGCTGTCCAAAATCACCACAGTGGAGGTGGTCTCATGACCCCCGGGTCCCCCGAAACCCCGAACGAGCTGTCCTTTGGGCACGAACTTCCGCCCGAAGATTCCGCGGCCCCCAGCAAGGGAACCATCCGGGTCCTGCAGCTCTACCCGCGGGACATGAACATTTACGGCGACTGGGGCAACGCCCTGGTCCTCGCGCAGCGCTTGCGCTGGCACGGCTACACGCCGGAACTGCTCGAGTACAACGTTGGTGACCCGTTCCCTGCAGACGTGGACCTGATCGTCGGTGGCGGCGGCCAGGACAGCGGACAGCTCGTCATCCAGGACGACCTCCTCTCGCGCGAGTCCACCCTGAAGCAGATGGCCGACGAGGGCACCCCGATGCTCGTGATCTGCGGGCTGTACCAGCTGTTCGGGAAATTCTTCAAGACCCGGCTCGGGTCCGTCCTTCCGGGAATCGGCATCCTGGACGTGGAAACCCACGGCACCGACGAGCGCCTGATCGGCAACGTCACGGTCTCCTCCCCCGAATTCGGCAGCATCCTCGGCTACGAAAACCACAGCGGCCAGACCACTCTGGGACCGGGCGTCGAACCGCTCGGGACGACGGCCAAAGGCACCGGCAACAACAGCACGGACGGTCAGGAGGGCGCCCGCTACCGCAACATCGTGGCGAGCTACCTGCACGGCTCGCTGCTGCCCAAGAACCCGGCTCTCGCGGATTTCCTGATCCGGACCGCCGTCGAACGTAAATACGGCAGCTTCACCCCGGGCACGCCGGATGACTCCTACGCGGTGCTGGCGCGGGAACACGCCGCCCGCCGGCCCCGCTGACCCGGGTGGCCGGCGCCGAGGGCGGCACGGTCCGGATTGGGCGCGACACCCCGGAGCGCGAGGACGTCCTGCGGCTCCTGGGCGAACACCTCGCCGACATGTACGCGACCTCCCCGCCGGAAAGCGTCCACGCCCTTGATCCCGCCGCGCTGGCCGGACCCGGCATCAGCTTCTGGACCGCCCGGCAGGACTCCCGGCTCCTGGGCTGCGCGGCGCTGAAACACCTGGCTCCCGGCGACGCCGAGATCAAGTCGATGCGCACCGCGAATGCAGCCCGCGGGCGCGGCGTTGCGTCGGCGCTGCTCCGCCACCTCCTGGCCGAGGCCCGGCACAGTGGCTACGAACGCCTGTTCCTGGAGACGGGGAGCCAGGAGTTCTTCGCCCCCGCGCGGCGGCTGTACGAGCGGCACGGTTTCACGGACTGCCCGCCGTTTGCCGGCTACGAAGCCGACCCCAACAGCGTCTTCATGTCCCTGCTTCTGGACGCCGGGTAGCTGCCGGGCAGCTTTCCATCGGCCCCGCCTGCCCTCATCGGCTCCGGACGAAGGCCAGGACGTCGCGCGGCACCCGCCGGCTCGATCCCGCCCGGATATGGCCCCATCGTTCGTAGACGATCAGGGTGCAGTCTGGAATCAATTGCGCGGTCTCCTCCGCAACCGTCCTCGGGAAGAACGCGTCCCGGCCGCCGCAGAGCAGCAGGACGGGCGGACGAATGAGCGGCAGTACCGCCCGCGCATCGAACGTGAACTCGGCCCGCGCCTCCGTCAGCACGTCCGCGGCGGGGCATCCGGAGGGGTCCAGCACGCGCCGGCCGACGACAGGTCCCAGCAGTTCCCGCAGCCAGCGGGTCCGCGGCCCCGGGAAGAGGTACTCGGCCAGGACCGTCCCGGCGCGGCCTGCGTCTCCGGCAGCGACGGCGGCGGCCATCCGCTCGTCCACGTCTTTGCCCCACGCGCTCAGTTCGGCCGCCGTGACCACCATCGCGATGTGCCCGAAGGACTGGGGATGGCGGGCGGCCAGGTACTGCCCGATCATCCCGCCGAATGACTCGGCCACCACCAGGCCGACCCGGCCGCCGAACTCCTCGGCGATCAGCCGGGCGTAGTCGTCCGCCATGTCGGCGCTGGTGTGCGACGCCGGCATGTTCCGCCGGCGGGTGACAATCCAGATGGCGTACCCGGCCTCCTGATAGGCGGCAAACTCCCGCCGGAACAGTCCGCGCAGCACCCCCTGGGGCACGAAGCTCCCCGGTCCGCCCTGGACGAACAAGAGCGTCTTCGGGCCCCGGCCCCACGTCAGGTATTCCATCCCGTTGCTGAACGTCCCGCTCCGGGATTCCCGATCCCGCCGGTTTGCCCGGGCCATGACGCCGGCCTACGGTGTTATCTGCGTCGTCGGCTGCGGCATCGGCTGCGGCTGCCGGAGCAGCTCCGCGAACTCCGCCGGCCGGGATGCCGGCCACCAGTGGCCGCTGTCCACCCGGATCACCGTGAGATCATCCACCCAGGAATCCAGTCCGTCCACGAGGTCCGGCGACAGGAAGGAATCCTTCAGCGGCACCACCACCTGGACGGGCAGCGTCACGCGGCCGCCGGCCGGCCAGTTCACCGCCGAGAAGAAATTTGCGCGGTAAAGGGCCAGGCCGCGGATGGGATCATCGCCGACGTCGCGCTTGGCCGTCTGCCCGTAGCGTTTCGTGAGGAAGAGGCGCCAGGCGGCCTCCGGCAGCTTCGGTACAAGGAACGCGGCGATGTACCAACTGCGGGCCAATTGTCCGGCCAGCTGCGGCCACGCCCGGGGACGTGCATACCGGCTCCGCACCCAGCGGGAGAAGTGCCGCAGGTCGGGGCCCGAGATGGACGTGTACCGGCCGATCAGGCCCGCGGCCCGGGGGTCCTGGACGGCGGCCCAGCCCTGGATCGAGCCCCAGTCATGGCCCACAAGATGGACATCCGCGGCTCCGACGGTGGCCAGCACGGCGAACATGTCATCCACGAGCGTCTTCAGGGTGAAGTCCCCGGGGAGGCCCGTGACGACGGACGCGCCCGCGTTCCGGGTGTCGTAGGCGACTACGTGGTAGCTTCGGGCCAGATCACGGATGGCCGGCAGGAAGACCTGATGATCGTCCGGATAGCCGTGTACCAGCAGCAACGTGGGCACTTCGGGACCCGGCTCCCTGCCATACTCGAAGACGGCAAGCTCGGCCCCGCTGGACGCGACGGTGCGCCGCCGTTCGTTGATCATCTCCATGCCGCCCAAGCTTAGGGCCCCGGGGTGAGAATCAGCTCATGGGCGCCCGCCGCCGCGGCGCCCATCGACTCCAGCACGGCCGTGGTGCGCCGGCGCGTGGCCGCGTCCGCCGCCGTTCCGGCGCAACGGCCCTGCGGCGCGTCGGCCGCCACCGAACACCAGCGGTAGGGTCCGCGGACTATTACCGACGGCGCCCAGGCCAGGTCCGAGGCGGCCCAGGACCCGGCCGCGTCCTGGCTGAACTGCACCCGGACCAACAGGCCCTCGTTGTTGACCACGAACGAGGGCGAGAGCTCGGTGATGCCGTTGCCGAGCCCGTACACAATCCAGGTTCCCTTGTACTTCTCGATCGGCAGCACCGAGTGGCTGTGGTGGCCGTAGACCAGGCTGAACAGGCCGCTGTCCACGAGCGCATGAGCGACGTCGCGCTGCTGGGTGTTGGGCTCGGCTAAGTACTCTTCCCCGGCGTGCATGACCCCCAGCACGATGTCCGCGCCCAAAGCCCGGGCCTTGCGTGCCTTGGAAATCATGGCATCGGGATCGAGCAGGTCGACCTGCCAGGGCTGCTCGGCGCGCAGCCCGTTGAGGCCGTATGTGGCATCAATGACGGCGATTTTGGCCGCGGCGGTCTGCAGGATCAGGATGCCCTGGGACTCTACCTCGGTTCGGTACGAGCCCGTGTGCCGGAGTCCGGCGGCGTCGAGGACGTCCAGGGTGCGGATGAGTCCCGCGGTGCCGCGGTCAACGGTGTGATTGCTGGCGGTCGTGCAGGCCTGATAGCCCACGCCCCGCACGGCGGTGATGATCTGCGGCGGAACGTTGAAGGAGGGATACCCGGAGAACGGTCCGCCCGGGCCGGCCACCGGGGTCTCCAGATGGCAGATCGCCACGTCGCTCTGCTCGATGTAGCGCCGCTGGCCCTCCAGCAGCGGCCCGAAGTCCAGCCCCGCGGCGCCGGCGGCGCGGGCGTCCTCGCGGGCCTGCTGCCAGAGCTGGGGGTGGACCAGCATGTCCCCGGTGACGAGGACGGAAGTGCACCGGGCGGCCGCACAGCCTGGACCCTTCCCGGGCGTCGGCGTCGGTGTGGGTGTCGGTGTCGGTGTGGGCGTCGGGGTGCCCGACGGCGGCTGGGCAACGTCGGATGTTCCGCCGGTACCGCCTGCCGTGGGACCCGGGGGGTTATCCGGCCCGGCGAGGAGTCCGCAGGATGCCAGCAACGACGCGAGAACAACGGCCGTTGCTGCGGTCAGGATCCGGCCCCGCGGCCCCGCGGTCGTGTTCTCCATGCCGCTCATCCTATGGTGGGCGGCATCACAACACACGGAGGCGATCGTTGAGAAGCGGCCGCCTGCATGAAAGAGTCATTTCATGACCAATCCCCTCCTGAGCCCCAGCACCCTGCCCTATGGACTGCCGCCGTTCGCGGATATCGACGACGCGCACTACGCCGAGGCCGTCGAGACCGGCCTGGCCGAGCACCTTGCCGAAATCCAGGCCATCGTGGACACCCCGGCGGCCCCGACCTTCGAAAACACGGCCCTCGCCATGGAACGCTCCGGCCGGCTCCTGGACCGGGCCGCCGCGTCCTTTTTCACGCTGGTGTCCGCAGACGCCTCAGACACCATCCGCGACCTCGAGACCCGTCTGTCCCCGCTCTTTGCCGCCCACCAGGACGCCGTCTATCTCAACCGCGGGCTCTACGAGCGCTTCGCGGCGCTGGACGCAGCGGTCCTGGACGCGGAGTCCGCCCGGCTCGTGGAGGAATACCTCAAGGAGTTCCGGGCCTCCGGCATCCAGCTCGACGACGCCGGCCAGGAGCGCCTCAAGGAGGTCAACGCCGAACTTTCCCGGCTCGGCACCGAGTTCGGCCAGCGCGTCAAGGAGGGCATGAAGTCCGCTGCCCTGCTGCTGGATGACGCCGCCGACCTCGCAGGCCTGCCCGCCGACGACGTCGCCAGCGCCGCCGAGGCCGCCCGGACCGCCGGGCACGAGGGAAAGTTCCTGCTGACCCTGATCCAGCCGAGCAACCAGCCTGCCATGGCCGCGCTGGCGAACCGGGAGATCCGCCGTCGCCTCTACGAGGCCTCCATCGGCCGCGGCAGCGACGGCGGCAGCTTCGATGTGCTCGACCTGGTCAAGGACATGGTCCGGCTCCGCGCCGAGAAGGCCAGCCTTCTCGGGTTCGCGAACTTCGCCGAACTTAGCGTGGACCGGCAGACGGCACCGGACTTCCAGGCCGTTCAGGCAATGATGAGCCGGCTGGCCCCGGCCGCCGTCCGCAATGCCGACGCAGAGGCCGAGGCACTGGCCGGGGCCGCCGGCCACCCCCTCGAGGCCTGGGACTGGGCGTATTACTCTGCCAAGGTCAAGCGGGAGCGGTATGCCGTGGACGAACAGGCCCTGCGCCCCTACTTCGAGCTGGACCGGGTTTTGAATGATGGTGTGTTCTTCGCGGCGAACGCCCTGTACGGCGTCACCTTCCACGAACGCGCCGACCTCGCCGGCTACCACCCGGACGTGCGCGTCTGGGAGGTGAAGAATTCCGACGGCACGGACCTGGGCCTGTTCCTCGGCGATTACTACACACGGGAGACGAAGCGCGGGGGCGCGTGGATGAATTCCCTCGTGGAGCAGTCAGGGCTCTTGAACACCCGACCCGTGGTGATCAACAACCTCAACATCTCCAAGCCGCCGGCCGGCGAACCCACCCTGCTGACGCTGGACGAGCTCCGCACCACCTTCCACGAGTTCGGCCACGCCCTGCACGGCCTGTTTTCCGCCGTCACCTATCCTCGGTTCTCCGGCACGAACGTGCCGCGGGACTTTGTGGAATACCCTTCGCAGGTCAACGAAATGTGGATCATGTGGCCCGAGGTCCTGGCCAACTATGCCCGGCACCACGCCACCGGTGAGCCCCTGCCGCAGGAGACAGTGGACAAACTCAACGCCGCCCAGCTCTGGGGCGAAGGCTTCGGCACCACCGAATACCTCGGCGCTGCCCTGCTGGACCTGGCGTGGCATGTCCTGGACGGCTCCGACATCCCGGATGACGCCGTCGAGTTTGAAGCGAAGGCGCTGGCCGCGGCCGGCGTGGCGCACAGCCTGATCCCGCCGCGCTACCGGACCGGCTACTTCCAGCACATCTTCGCGGGAGGCTGGTATGCCGCCGGCTACTACTCCTACATCTGGAGCGAGGTCCTGGACGCTGACACCGTGGAATGGTTCAAGGAAAACGGCGGCCTCAGCCGCGCCAACGGCAATTTCTTCCGCGCCGAACTGCTTTCCCGCGGCAACAGCCGGGATCCGCTGGAGTCCTTCCGCGCCTTCCGCGGCCGGGACTCGGATCTCGCGCCGCTGCTGAAGCGCCGCGGCCTCGACTGACCCCTCACAGAGCGAAGGCGGCCGGCCACCTAAGAAGGTGACCGGCCGGCGTCGTACTTAATACTTTGGCGACAATTGCGCCCGACTCTCTTGGCCTAATAAGAGAGACTGCAGAGGCTCCATGGACGAGGCGCCTTGGCGCCGAGTCTGTGGAGAATCAGTCGAACGTTACCAGCCGCGCTCGGCGAGGCGGTGCGGCTGCGGGATCTCGTCGACGTTGATGCCGACCATGGCCTCGCCCAGGCCCCGGGAGGCCTTGGCGATCTCGTCCGGGTCGTCGTAGAACGTGGTGGCCTTCACGACGGCGGCGGCACGCTGGGCCGGGTTGCCGGACTTGAAGATGCCGGAGCCGACAAACACGCCGTCGGCGCCGAGCTGCATCATCATCGCGGCGTCGGCCGGGGTGGCGATGCCGCCGGCGGTGAACAGCACCACCGGGAGCTTGCCGGTCGCGGCAACTTCCTTGACCAGTTCGTACGGGGCCTGCAGCTCCTTGGCCGCGACGTAGAGCTCGTCCTCGGCCATGCCGGCGAGCTTCTTGATCTCGGCGCGGATCTGGCGCATGTGCGTGGTGGCGTTGGAGACGTCGCCGGTGCCGGCCTCGCCCTTGGACCGGATCATCGCCGCGCCCTCGTTGATCCGGCGCAGGGCCTCACCGAGGTTGGTGGCACCGCAGACGAACGGAACGGTGAAGTTCCACTTGTCGATGTGGTTGGTGTAGTCSGCCGGGGTCAGGACCTCGGACTCGTCGATGTAGTCCACGCCGAGGGACTGCAGTACCTGCGCCTCGACGAAGTGGCCGATCCGGGCCTTGGCCATGACGGGCACGGACACGGACGCGATGATCTTGTCGATCATGTCGGGATCGGACATGCGGGACACGCCGCCCTGGGCGCGGATATCGGCCGGAACGCGTTCCAGCGCCATCACGGCCACGGCACCGGCGTCTTCGGCGATGCGGGCCTGCTCGGCGTTGACGACGTCCATGATGACGCCGCCCTTGAGCATCTCAGCCATGCCGCGCTTGACGCGGCTGCTGCCCGTGACGTTCTTCGCGGACGCGCCGGCTTCGCTGCTTACATCAGGTGTAGACACAAAAACCCCTATGGGTAGATAGATGACCTCGCCGGGGCGCGGACGGCACGTTCATGCCGCGTCTCGCACACACCGGATTACCGGATCCATTGGCCGGTAAAGCTAATACTATCCCCCGGCCGGGGCGCGGCAGAATTCGGGTTACAGCAGTCGAATCTCGCGCGGGGACTGGGATTCGGCGCGGCCGCCGGGGTGCCGTGTGGCGCCGTCAGGCGGGACGTTCCGTGGCGGTACCTTCGGGTTCCGCCAGCGACTGGCGGTGCACTGTCACGATGCGCTGGATCACCGTCACCAGGCTCGCTGTCGCGAGCAGGCACAGCGTCACGAAGAGCACCACCGGGGTCAGGCCCAGTCCGGTGAGCCCCGTGACCACCAGCACGGACACGAGGCGCTCGGCGCGCTCGGCGATGCCCACGTTGGCGTGGAAGCCCAGGGCCTCGGCCTTGGCCCGCGCATAGGAGACCACCATGCCGAGCACCAGGCAGAGAATGGCGGCGACGGCGATGGCCGGGTTGGCGCCGCCGGTGAAGAACCAGACGGCGACGCCGGCGAACAGGGCGCCGTCGGCCACGCGGTCAAGGGTGGAGTCCAGGAAATTGCCCCACCGGCCGCCGCGCTGCTGCATCCGGGCCATGATGCCGTCAATAACGTCGGAGAAAATGAACGCCGTGATGAACACGGTCCCCCAGAAGAGCTGCCCGAGCGGGTAAAACACGAGAGCGCCGATCACGACGCCGAGCGTGCCGACCACGGTCACGGCGTCGGGAGAGACCCCGATCCTCAGCAGCCAGCGGGCAACCGGGGAAAACAGGGCGGTGAAGAAGCCCCGGGCGTGCCTGTTAAGCATCCTTCTCCCCGGCTGTGTCCTGCGGCGCGGGCATTTCCTGCGGCCATGCGTCGGCGACCTGCTGACGGACCTCACCGAGGGTCTGCGTGACCGCCTTGGTCTGGGCAATGATGGGGAAGAAATTTCCGTCACCGCCCCAGCGCGGCACCACGTGCTGGTGCAGGTGGCCGGCGATGCCCGCCCCGCCGGTGACGCCCTGGTTCATGCCCAGGTTGAAACCGGAAGGGTTGGCGACTTTGCGCAGCACCCGCATGGCCGTCTGGGTCAGTTCGGCAAATTCCGCCGTTTCCTCGACCGTGAGGTCCGTGTAGTCCGGGATGTGCCGGTAGGGGCAGACCAGCAGGTGGCCCGGGTTGTACGGAAAGAGGTTCAGCACCACGTAGCTCGTCCTTCCCCGGTAGACGATCAGGGAGTCCTCATCGCCCCGCTCGGGCGCGGCGCAGAACGGGCAGTCGTCCGGGTTCTTGAACTGGTGCTGGCCGCCCTTAATGTACGCCATCCGGTGCGGGGTCCACAGGCGCTGGAAAGCGTCCGGGACCCCGGCCAGGCTGAAGTCGTCCGTCACGGCGTGGTCGCCCGGATACTCCGGCCCGGCCCCTGTGGTTTCCTGCACGCGCTGCCCTTCCGTCTTCCTAGCTGGTCCGGTTTCGGACAGCGTCGACGATCCGCTGCACGGCCTCGGACACGGGCACGCCGTTGTCCTGGCTGCCGTCGCGGAAGCGGAAGGACACGGCACCGGCCTCGGCGTCGTCCCCGCCGGCGATCAGCACGAACGGGATCTTGTCCTTGCTGGCCGTGCGGATCTTCTTCGGGAAACGGTCCGAGGAGATGTCCACCTCGGCGCGGATACCGGCCGCTTTGAGCTGGTCCACGACGTCGAACATGTAGTCGTTGAATGCCTCCGCCACCGGGATTCCCACCACCTGGACCGGTGCCAGCCAGGCGGGGAAGGCACCGGCGTAGTGCTCGGTGAGCACGCCCATGAAGCGCTCCACCGAGCCGAACAAGGCGCGGTGGATCATCACGGGCCGCTGCCGGGTGCCGTCGGCGGCCTGGAACTCGAGTTCGAACCGCTCGGGCAGGTTGAAGTCCAGCTGGATGGTGGACATCTGCCAGGTCCGGCCGAGCGCATCCTTGGCCTGGACGGAAATCTTGGGGCCGTAGAATGCGGCTCCGCCCGGATCCGGGATGAGCTCGAGCCCGGAGGCTTCGGCCACCTCGGCGAGGGTGCGGGTGGCTTCGTCCCATGTGGCGTCGTCGCCGACAAACTTGTCCTCGTTCTTGGTGGAGAGCTCGAGGTAGAAGTCGTCCAGGCCGTAGTCCTTGAGCAGGCCCAGGACGAAGTTCAGCGTGCTGGTGAGCTCATCCTTCATCTGCTCGCGGGTGCAGTAGATGTGGGCGTCGTCCTGGGTCATGCCCCGGACGCGGGTCAGGCCGTGCACCACGCCGGACTTCTCGTAGCGGTAGACCGAGCCGAACTCGAAGAGCCGCAGCGGCAGTTCGCGGTAGGAGCGGCCGCGGGACCGGAAGATCAGGTTGTGCATGGGGCAGTTCATCGGCTTGAGGTAGTAGTCCTGGCCGGGCTTGCGCACGGTGCCGTCCTCGTTCAGTTCCGCGTCGATGTGCATCGCCGGGAACATGCCCTCGCGGTACCAGTCCAGGTGGCCGGAGACCTCGTAGAGGTGGCCCTTGGTGATGTGCGGGGTGTAGACGAAGTCGTAGCCGGCATCGACGTGGCGCTGGCGGGAGTAGTCCTCCATGGCCTTGCGGATAATGCCGCCCTTGGGGTGGAAGACCGGCAGACCGGAGCCGAGCTCGTCCGGGAAGGAGAACAGGTCCAGTTCCGCGCCGAGCTTGCGGTGGTCGCGGCGCTCGGCCTCGGCAATGCGCTCCTGGTAGGCCTTGAGCGCGTCCTTGGTGGGCCAGGCGGTGCCGTAGATGCGCTGCAGCTGCTGGTTGTTCTGGTTGCCCAGCCAGTAGGCGGCCGAGGAACGGGTCAGGGCAAAGGCGTTGGAGATCAGCTTGGTGTTCGGCAGGTGCGGGCCGCGGCACAGATCGCACCAGACGCTGTCGCCGCTCTTGCGGTCCACGTTGTCGTAAATGGTGATGTCGCCGGCGCCGACCTCAACGTTGACGCCTTCTCCGGCCTCGGCGGCGTCATTCTTCCTGCCCAGCAGTTCGAGCTTGTAGGGCTCGTCCTTCATCGCTTCGCGGGCCTCGTCCTCGGACACCACGCGGCGCACGAACTTCTGGTTCTGGTTGATGATCTTCTGCATCATCTTTTCGAGCTGGCGGAGGTCTTCCGGGGTGAACGGTTCCGCGACGTCGAAGTCGAAGTAGAAGCCGTCCGTGATGTAGGGGCCGATGCCGAGCTTGGCGTCGGGGCGCAGCTGCTGCACGGCCTGGGCCATGACGTGGGCCGTGGAGTGGCGCAGGACGTTGAGCCCGTCCGGGGAATCAATGGTGACGGCCTCGACATTGGCGTCCTCGGGAAGGGGCTGGTCCAGGTCCTTCAACTCGCCGTTAACGCGGGCCACAACGACGTCGCGGCGCTCAAAGAAGAGTTCCGCGCCGGTGGTCCCGGTAGTCACCTTGGTCTCTTCGCCGTCGACGAGAAGGGTGATCTGCTGGGCATCTGACACGGGTGTCTCCTATTCAAAGTTAAGGCTTCGTAGCTTGTGGCGTACGGGGACCACAGCCAGCCTCGTCCATGCTATCGGTTTCTCCAGAGGCCAACCAACGCGCCACGAGCGAGCCGCACCGCCGTCCGGTCAGCCGCCCAGCCCGGTGATGGCGAGGTTCCTGCTGATCCCGTCCAGGGGGCCGGGCAGGGGGCCGGACAGGTAAGGCTCCTGCCGGCCGGCGGCGCTGGGAGCCGATGCCGGGAACGGGAGGGTCTCCGGGCGGCTGAGGTCCCAGGCCATGGAGGCGCTGATGCTGATCCCCCGCGGCCCGGTCCGGCGGGTGGTGCCGCGGATCAGGAGCAGGCGGGTGCCGAACAGCAAGGGTCCGGACTGCTCCTGTGCCTCGTGGAAGAACACCGAATCCACGCAGCCCGTGCCGTCGTCGACGCTGATGAACACCACCCGCCGGCCACCCCTCATGGGCGGGGTCTGGGTGGCCACCCGGACCCCGGCAACCAGCACCTCCGTGCCATTGCGCAGTCCCAGCAGCTTGTCCGCGGTGGTGACGCCCAGCCGGTCCAGCAGCGGGCGGTGGCTGGTCATGAGGTGCTCGCTGACGTCCACGGCCATCAGGTCCAGTTCCGCCCGGACGTTATCCACCATGCTGGGCGCGGGCAGTGCCGCCTTGAGGTTCGTCAGCTCCACGTCCCCCAGCGGCAACGCCAGCTGGCCCTCAATGACTTCCACGCCCTTCCGGAAGGGGCGGGCCTGGAGTTTCTGCAGGTGCTGGACCAGGTCCGCCCGGTTGGCGTCTCCCCCGGACGCCCGGTGCAGCGAATCGAAGGCGCCCAGCTGGGCCAGGCGCTGGATGCTGGGCCGGCTGAGCCGCGACCTCGCCCGCAGGTCCGCCAGCGAGTCGTAGGGCTGGCCGGCCACAATCCGTTTCAGCTCGGCGCCGGAGAGCCCGAAGATGCCGTTCAGGCTCAGCCGGATGCCCAGCCTGCCCCGGTCCGGCCCGGATTCCACCCGCTCCACCCGGTACTCGGCCTGGCTCCGGTTGATGTCGAGGGGAAGGATGGGGATCCCCAGCCGGCGGGCCTCGGCCACGAGCAGGCGTTTGGGGTACATTCCGGGGTCGTGTTCCCAGAGCCCGGCGAGGAACGCCTCCGGGTGGTGTGCCTTCAGCCAGGCAGACTGGTAGGTGGGCACGGCGAAGGCGGCTCCGTGGGCCTTGCAGAACCCGAAGCTGCCAAAGGCCTTGAGCGTGCCCCAGACCTTGTCCACCACCTCGGGACTGTAGTTCCGGGCACGCGCCTCCTTCCGGAAGAACTCCTCCACCCTGGCTTCAAGCACGTCATTGCCGAGGGCACGGCGGAATTCGTCGGCCCGCGCCAGCCCGCACCCGGTCATGACGTCGAAGGTCTTGAGGATTTGTTCGTGGAAGACCGTGACCCCGTGGGTCTCTTTCAGGACAGGCTTGAGGTCGGGATGCGGGTAGACCTCGGGGGCGAAGCCGTGCCGGTGCTCCAGGAAGGGCCGGACCATGTCGGATTTCATCGGCCCCGGGCGGAACAGCGAGATGTCAATGATGAGATCGTTGAATTCCCGGGGGGCCAACTTGCCGATCAGTTCGCGCTGGCCCGGGGATTCGATCTGGAAGCAGCCCAGGGTGTGGGTGCTCCTGATCAGCTCATAGGTGGGCTCGTCATCGAGCGGGACCGCGTTGAGGTCGATGTGCCCGTCCCCTGAGATGTAATCCGGGCCCGTCCCGTCCGGGCCGGCCGGATGCGCGCCGGCGGCCACCACCTCGGCCTTGGAGGGATGCAGACGGATCACTTCCCGGACGGCGAAGGCCATCGCGCTCTGCATCCGGACGCCAAGGACGTCGAGTTTCAGCATGCCCATGGGGTCCATGTCGTGCTTGTCGAACTGGCTCATGGGCAGGCCCAGGCCACTGGGCTGCACGGGGGTGCGGTCCAGCAGGGTGGCGTCGCCGAGGATGACCCCGCACGGGTGCATGGAGATGTGGCGGGGCAGCCGGTCCAGCCGCTCCGTGAGGTCCACCAGCAGGTCCAGCTGCTGGTTCTCGGAGAAGCCGCGCTGCTCCACCCGGTCCGCGAATTCCTTCAGCTCGGGTTTCTCCACAAGGGCTTCGCGGAAGTGCCGGGCCGAGAACCGCCACAGCTGCTTGGCGATTTCCCCGACCTCGCCGTCGTCCATGCCCAGGGCCAGGCCGGCGTCGCGCACGGCACCGCGAGCGCGGTAACCGTTCTGCATGCTCATCAGCGTGACGCGCTCGGCGCCGAAGCGCTCAAAGATCTTCCGGTAGACGTTGTGCCGTTCGGCGCTTTCGACGTCGATGTCGATGTCCGGCAGCGTGGCACGGTCGCGGGAGAGGAAGCGTTCAAAGATGAGGTCGTGCTGGAGCGGGTTCACCTGGCTGATGTCGATCAGGTAGTTGACCAGGCTGGAGGCGCCCGAACCGCGCGCGGCGGCCCGGACGCCCAGGGCCAGGATCATCCGGGAGACCTCTGCGACGGTCAGGAAGTACGAGGCGAAGCCCAGCGAGTCGATGATCCGGAGCTCGTGCTCCAGCCTGGTCCGCAGCTGCTGTTCCCGCTGCCCGGAAATGCCCGGGAAGCGGCGGCCGATGCCGGCCTCACACCGCAGGGTCAGTTCGGCGAGCGCGTCGCCGTCGATCCCGATCACGGATGCCTCCGGGACCACGGGCTGTTTCCAGCCCATGTCGGCTTCCGGATCCATGCGGCAGCGGTCCGCGAGCGCCTCTGTCTGGGCCAGGAGCCGTTTGAGGTCCGCTGTGCCGTAGCCGGCGGCGTGGATGATCTCCTTGCCCAGCTGCAGCATCCGGGCCGCCGATTTGAGCCAGCCCTGCCCGTTGGGCTGCAGCAGCGGGGCGGCGGAGAGCTCGGGGAGGGATTTCAGCGTCCGGGCCGAGTCCAGCACATCGGCGGTGGCCGCGCCGTCCTCAGCCACGTACCGCACGGCGTTGCTCAGCACGGCGGGCACCCCGTGTTCTGCGGCGAGTTTGAGCATGCGCACCGCGTGGGCGGTGCTCAGCGGTTCCCCGGGCGGGCTGAGCTGGGACACAACCTCTGCCGCCAGCGTTCCGGGGGGCATGGCGTCCAGCCAGCGTTTGAACAGGGTGCGGGGCCGCAGGTAGCGCCGGCCGCCCATGGCCCGGCCGACGTCGGAGTCCGGGCCGATCAGCACTGTCAGGACCGGCTTCAGGGTGTCCGGGTGCAGGGTGCGGGAGGCCAGTTCCGCACGGGTGACGGCCACCGGCACTATTCCCTGCGCCTTGCCCGTGGTGCGGGCGTGGGCGTCGGAGATCAGCCGGCACAGCGCCCGGTAGCCGGCACCGTTGTTGTGTCCGTGCGCCAGCACGAGGACGCGGCCACCAAGCTGGGTGCGGTGGTCGCCGTCGTCGTCAAAGACCGCAAGGTCCACCCCGACGATTGCATCCAGCCCGGCTGCCATGCACGCCTTCAGGTGCTTGACGGTTCCGTACAAGCCGTCGCGGTCCGTGCAGGCCAGCGCGGTGGCACCGTCAGCGGCGGCCGCGGCGGCAAGTTCATCCGGCCAGGAGACGCCATAGTGGGCGCTGAACGCGGTGGAGACGTGCAGATGGGTGAAGCTCATGCTGATTCGGGCTTCCGGAGGGGCTGCAGGGCGTCGTGGATCTTCAGGAGCCGCCACCGGCCGCTGCCGACATGCCGGGTCAGGTCAAGGGTGAGCGAGGAATCCGCGGCGTGATCCCCGGCCGCACGCACCTGGACCCGCCAGATCTCATGATCCACCAGGCCCGGCCCGCTTCCCAGTGGCGCCCGGCGTTCCTCGGCCCACCACTGGCGGCGTTCGTACCAGCGGACGGGGTCAGCGCAGACCGTGTAGCGCCGGCCGGCCCAGTCGAGGCGCAGGGGCTGGCCGGAGGGCGTGCAGACGACATCCACGGACTCGCTGAAAATACCCACGTTGCCTCCCGACCCAGTCCGGGCTGGAGCCGGCCCAGTCCCCGCTTCGACTTCCTACGTCCATTCCGCTTCCGGCGCCTTCTGTGTCAACGCCCTCTACTTCAATGCCCTCTGTTTCAACGCCTTCTACTTCAACGCTCTGTATTTATTCGAACATATCTTCGAATAAATACAGTCTACGTCGCGGAGCCGACAAAACCCAGATCGGGGGTGGACGGACGATTGCACAGGTAGCAGGATTGAGCCATGAGCTCCCATATCGCACTCCTGAAGCACGTAAAGATCGCCGCCAAGAATTCAACCTTGGTGGCGACCTTCGATATAGACGGAAATATCCCGGGGCAAGGCGCCTACGTGGTGGGCCTGCTGGCGGCCGGGCCGGACTACTCCCATCAGCGCAGACTGGGCATTGAGTTCATGAACGGTGAGGCCGTGTCCTTCTACTACTTCAACCATGACGGCACGGAAGAGAACTTCGACCTCAAAGGCGTGGAACACTCAGGAAACACCATCACGGGAAACTTCCCCATCGCGACTGTGCTTGGCCTGCCCAAGGGCCATCTCATGACGGCCTTCAGCGATTGTGACGGCCGGGACTACCAGGCCAACGTGCCTGTCGAAGAAGCCCTCTAGGCACCTTCTAGGAGCTGGACTTGTACACTTCCAGCTCGAGCGTGATGAAGGCATCGATCATCGCCCGGTAGGTCTTCTCGACAAGCTCGACGTCGATGTCCTTCTTTTCCGCCGTGGCGCGGACGTGTTCGATGACCCGCTCCACACGCCCGGGCGCGCGGACCTCGGCGCTGTCCGCCTTGAGGGTCCCGGCGATCCGGATCAGCCGTTCCCGGCGCCCGATCAAGGACACGATCTGCTCGTCCACCTCGTCAACAGCCACCCGCACGGCGGCGAGCTGTTCGCGGTCGGCCTGGGCGGCCTTGTCGTCTGCGTGATTTGTGGGCATGTGCATGACAGTATCGAAAGATGCAGCCACGAGTCGACTTCATATCGCTAGGTGTCCGCAGTGTTGACGCCTCACGCCGCTTCTACGTCGATGGCCTCGGATGGCCGGTCCACCGGGAAGTCCCCGGGGAGGTGCTCTTCATCCAGGTCAACCACGGCCTCATCCTCTCGCTCTGGGACGCGGGTCAAATGCAGTCCGAGGCGGCCACCGATCCCCCTGCCGGCATTGCGTGCATCACGCTCAGCCACAACCTGGCCGGCACGGCGGACGTCGACCGGGTGATGGCCGAAGCCGGGACCGCGGGAGCCCGCATCGTTGCGGTACCGAAGACCCAGCCCTGGGGCGGCTACACCGGCTACTTCGCCGATCCCGACGGCTACCGCTGGGAGGTCGCGTTCAACCCCGACTGGTCGGTCGACGGCGGCGGCAAAGTCACGCTCTGACCTCAGGTGACCACTACCGCCCCGTGCCTTGGCAGCCGGCGGGCAGCCGCCAGACAGGGCAGCGCACCCGCTAGAACAGGCTCCCCACCGGCTGGATGAGTTCCGGTGAGTCATTCCTGACGTTCCCGACGGCGGTGCCGACGGCGTCGATCGTCCAGCCTTCCGCGACGTCGTGCGCCCCGGCCCGGACCAGATCCACGAGCCCGGCCGCATCATCGGCCTGGGGGTCCAGCCACGTCTGCATGGTCTCGCGGTTCATGGGCAGCGGAACCCTGTCATGCAACGCGGTCAGCTCGGCCAGCATTCCCCCGGCGTAGCCCTCCGGCGGCGAGTCGGTGGTCATGATCGAGGTCGAGAGCATCCAGCGCTCCGGGTCGCCCTCTTCCTTGGACGGGTCCCGCCACCATTCATAGAGTCCCGCGAAGACAAGGGGGCGTCCGTCCTTGGGATGGACGTAGTAGGGCTGCTTGGTGCGGCCCTCACCCTTCCACTCGTAGTAGCCGTCAGCCGGGACGGCGCAGCGACGGGCGCGGGTCGCTTTCCGGAAGGCGGGCTTCTCCAGCACGGTCTCGCTGCGGGCATTGATCATCTTGGACCCGATGCCCGGGTCCTTGGCCCAGGACGGCACTAAACCCCAGCGCGCAATGTGCAGTTGGCGGACCGGTTCTCCCTCCACCAGCCGTTCGAGCAGGATCGGCACATCCGCCGTCGGGGCCACGTTCCACGACGGCGGAATCGCGATCTCATCTTCCAGCCCGGCATCGAATTCGGCCAGCAGGTCTCCGACGGCCCGGGCCATCACGTAGCGTCCACACATGGCACCAGCATGCCACCGCACCCATCCCATGTCATCCGCCCGGCCGCCGTCGCGCATTCTTCGGGAAGACCATCCTGGGCCCGCCGAGGTCGCCGGAAACCTGCGAACTCGCCGGAACTTTCCGGCGACTTCGCATCTTTACCGCGAATTCGCGTCCGACGGCATAGGTGGCAGCGCTCTCTGCGGGAATAGCGGGCTGCGGGGTACGGTTGTTGGCAGTAACGTACGACTTCAGTGGGCGCCCGGCCCGACATGCCGGACCCAACCACTTACTTGAGGAGAACTTCGTGGACTTCACCCCCGAATCCGGCACCATCACCATGTTTTCGACCACGTGGTGCGGCTACTGCAACCGGCTGAAGAAGCAGCTGGACGCGCAGGGCATCGGGTACACCGAGATCAACATCGAGGAAGTCGAAGGCACGGCCGATCTCGTCGAGCAGCTCAACGGAGGCAACCGCACCGTCCCCACCGTGCTGTTCCCGGACGGCACCGCCGCCACCAACCCCTCCGCAGCTGAGGTCAAGAGCCGGCTCGCCGCCTAGGCCCTTCCTGCATCCAAGGACACCACCAAACCACGACGGCGCGGCCTCCCAAGGGCCGCGCCGTCGCCCGTTGTGCCAGTAACCAGTAACCAGTAAGTTGTGCCAGCAATCCGCGTTCCAGAGCAAAGGAGCTTGTTTCATGGTCCATAAAGTCAAAGCCGCAGTAGTCCGGTCCAAGAATGCCGACGTCACCCTGGAGACGATCCTGGTGCCGGACCCCGGCCCCGGCGAGGCCCTCGTGGACATCCTCACCTGCGGTGTCTGCCACACCGATCTGCACTACAAGCAGGGTGCCATCAACGACGACTTCCCCTTCCTGCTCGGCCATGAGGCCACCGGCGTTGTCAGTGCCGTGGGACCGGACGTCACCGAGGTCGTCCCCGGGGACCGCGTGGTGCTGAACTGGCGGGCCGTCTGCGGCGAGTGCCGCGCCTGCCGCCGGGGCCAGCCGCAGTACTGCTTCAATACCCACAACGCCACCCAGAAAATGACGCTGGAGGACGGCACCGAGCTGACGGCCGCGCTGGGCATCGGTGCCTTCGCTGAAAAGACCCTCGTAGCGGCCGGCCAGTGCACCAAGGTGGACGACGACGCCGATCCCGCGGCCGTCGGTTTGCTCGGCTGCGGCGTCATGGCAGGCATCGGCGCGGCGATCAACACCGGAAACGTCCAGCGCGGCGATTCGGTCGCCGTGATCGGCTGCGGCGGAGTCGGCACGGCGGCCGTCGCCGGCGCGGCGCTCGCCGGCGCCACCACCGTGATCGCCGTCGACATCGATGCCAAAAAGCTCCAGCGCGCCAAGGATCTCGGCGCCACCCACACGGTGGACTCCTCCGCCGTCGACCCCGTCGAAGCGATCCGCGAACTGACCGGCGGTTTCGGCGCCGATGTGGTGATCGACGCCGTCGGCCGCCCGGAAACGTATAAGCAGGCCTTCTACGCCCGGGACCTCGCCGGCACGGTGGTCCTGGTGGGTGTGCCGAGCCCCGAGATGACCCTGGAACTGCCGCTGCTGGATGTGTTCGGCCGCGGCGGCTCGCTGAAGTCCTCCTGGTACGGCGACTGCCTGCCTTCGCGCGACTTCCCCACGCTCATCAGCCTCTACCGGCAGGGCAAGCTGGACCTGGACGCCTTCGTGACGGAGCGGATCACGATTGACCAGATCGAGGAAGCCTTCACGAAGATGCACGCCGGCGCCGTGCTGCGCTCGGTGGTGGAGCTGTGAACGCCGGCCCAGTGAGCATCCGGATCGACCGGCTGGTGACCTCCGGGACGTTTTCCCTCGATGGCGGCACTTGGGATGTTGAGAACAACGTCTGGATCCTCGGGGACGACGCCGAATGCGTCATCATCGACCCGGCCCACGATCCCGCTGCCGTGGCCGCGGCCGTCTCGGGCAGGAAGGTCACGGCAATCCTGCTCACGCACGGCCACGATGACCACATCAGCGCCGTGGGCGAGGTCCGGACGCTCGTGAACGCGCCCGTGTACCTGCACCGGGACGACTGGATGTTGTGGGAGCGGGTGTTCCCCGGCACCGAGCCGGACCACGCCATTGCCGACGGCAACACGTTCGGCGTCGCAGGGGCAAGGCTCGTGGCACTGCACACCCCCGGCCACTCGCCCGGGTCCGTGTGCTTCCTTCTCGAAAGCGAAGGCACCGTGCTTAGCGAACAAACAGTGTTCAGCGGGGACACGCTGTTCCAGGGTGGCCCCGGGGCGACGGGCCGTTCCTTCAGCGATTTCCCGACCATCATCGAGTCCATCCGAACCCGGCTCCTGCCGCTTCCGGCCGACACGACGGTCCGGACCGGCCACGGGGATCCCACAACGATCGGCGCCGAAGCACCGCACCTTGAGGAATGGATCGCCCGCGGCCACTGACCGCGTCCGCGGAAAGGCCCGGTCCGCTGCTTCCGGACCGGGCCTTTCCGCCATAGGATGTGGGGCCATGAGCTCTCGCCCCAGCATGGATCCGGCAACACTGGCCGCGGACCTGCGTACCCAGTTCGATGCATTCCTCGATGAGCATCGTGCGGACCTGCACGCCTGTCTGGACGGGCTCACCGAAGAGGAGTCCCGGGCCTCGCTGGTGCCGTCGCGGACCACCCTCCTCGGGCTGGTCAAGCACGCCGCCTTCGTGGAGAAGGTCTGGTTTGACGAGGCCATCACGTGCCGGCCCCGGGCGGAGATCGGCATTCCGGCCACCCCCGACGAATCGTTCATCCTGGCGGATGACGACACCATCGCGGGCCTCCAGGCCGCCTACCTCCAGGCCTGCGAGGACTCACGCCGTCGGGCCGCTTCGCTCGGCCTTGACGACCTTGTCAGAGGAAACCGGCGCGGCCCGCTGCCGCTGCGGTGGGTCTACCTGCACATGCTCAGGGAACTCGCCCAGCACTGCGGCCACGCGGATATTCTGCGCGAGCAGATCCTCGCTGCGCGCACTTGACGGAACGGCCGCCCGGATCAAGGTTCTAAACCAGAAGAGCGGCATTGAACAATGGATGCTGGTGAGCGCGGATGCGGCCACCCCCGATTGGTTTTAACAGGGCCGCATCCGCGCTGGTCTAGGGAAGCCCGGGTTCAGGCTCTGGTCCCGCGTGCCGGCGGCGTAATCGCGCCCCGATCAGCTCAGACACCACAGCGGGGGCGCGCAAGGAACCAGGCCGGCCGGATGTCGTGCCCCATCTAAAGCCGAACGCCGTGAACGGGATTACGGCACTTCCGGGGACAACGACTCTGGTGGCCATGAGATAAGAACTCCCGCAACGAAGTTTGCAGCCTCTGCCTGACCAAATTCAGAATAGCAATTGCATTTGCCGTACAAAAGGAAAAGAGAGTAACAATTAATATGCGGCTTTTCCGGTCGGTGTCCCCCGTGGTCCGCCGCTCACCGTCTCCAGGGCCCACGGTTTTTGTCAGAACCACCCGTCCAGACAGATGTGGGATGCGGATGAGGTCAACCGGCCGTTGCGCTGGCCGTCATTTCGTGGACGGGGCGTATTCCGGGTAGTAGCGCTGGATCTCTTGAACGGTCTTGCCGGCCCTCACCATTCGCTCAACGGACATCATGCTCCGGACTTCCTCGTCCGAGGACCGGGTGCTGTTCCACGGTCCGATCGTTCGGTAGCAGAAGTCATTCGGATCGTTCAGCCTGGCGGGTTTTCATTCCTTTATTCATGGTTCCGCAATTGGCCAGAAATATGTTGGCGAGCCTACCGCACGGGTGCCAGGTTTCCCGAGCGACGGTGATTTCCCCTCGGTCGTGGAGGTTCGGCAGTTTGCCTCGCCGGAATCGCAGTTGGGTCTTGCTCCACTCCGCGGTCTTGGGAAACAATGTTCGCGGCGTAACGGGCCCCGGAGAAAGGGTTTCAATGACAGCGCGGGATACCTCCTCAGTCGGTGCTCCGTGCTGGGTCGACACCTGGCAGCCCGACCCCAAGGAGGCCAAGGACTTCTACGGTCCGCTCTTCGGCTGGACTTTCGACGACCCCGTTCCGATGCCGCCCGGGCTCGACGGCTTCTACTACGCTGCGCGCCTCCGCGGTCAACTGGTTGCCGGAATCGGACAGGCGCCGCCGCAATCGCCGCCGGGGTGGATCACCCACGTGCGTGTCGTAAACGTCGGGGAAGCCTTGGTTCGTGCCGAGCGGGCGGGGGGCAAGCGCCTGGCGCCGTTTGGTGCCGGCCCGGATGACCGTATTGCTGTGCTCGCCGATGCCACCGGCATCCCGTTCTGCCTGCGGCGGGCAGGAGGGAACGACGGCGCCCAGCTGGCCAATGAGCCGAATTCCTGGGCCATGAGCTCGCTGCACACCACAGATGTCGGGCGGGCCCAGGCGTTTTACGGTGCAATGTTCGACTGGGAACTCGAACCCGTCCCGGACGCCCCCTTCTCGCGGTGGCTCCGTTCCGGCCGGGTAGTGGCGGTGGTGGCAGCCACGGATGGCGTCGCGGTCCCGCCGCATTGGAGCGTCAATTTCGCAGTCCGCGACGCGGACGCCATTGCCCGGCAGGCCGTAACACTGGGTGGCAGCCTCCTGATGGCGCCAATGGACTCGCCGGGATTTCGCAGCGCCGTGATCAGGGACCCCCAGGGCGGCACCATCGCGGTCAGCGCAACCACCGGCTGACGCTTGCTGGAGAGCATGAGCGCCACACCGTTTTGCGGCGCTGGTAGGGTCAGCCCATGGATGAAATTTTGGGGAAGTTCATCGACGATTTCGCGCGGCTCGTGGAGCTTGCGCAGTCCGGGCAGCGTCGGGGGCAACCGGGAACCCAGCTGCTGACTACGCTCACCGAGCATTTGGCGGTCCGGGCCGAATCAGTGTCGGTAGTGGTTGAGGAGATTCCGCCGCACCGTTTCGTGGACGCAGACATCCTCATGGAAGAGCTCGCCGCAGAGGATCCTGAGTTCCGGCTCGTGGGCATCGGCGGTGGCGACCAACGCCACCATCACTCGCTGAGCGACATGCTGCAGCAGTCCCAGCTATATCCGCAGTTCCCCCTGTCCCAGCCCGACTACGCCAACCTCGCTGTCGGGCCGGACGAACAACGGCAGGCCGTGGCACTGGGGCTCTGGCTATTCAGCCATGGAGGCAGTCCCATCGCCGTGCTGCAGCGGGACGCCAACCCCCGGTATGGCCGGCAGTCAGCGTCCCTTGAGGTTTTGGCCGACGCTACAGATAAGGCCGCACGCTTCCTCTCGGAGTTCCGCAATCGGATGCAGCACCGCAGCGTGCTCAAGGGACAGGTCATTTCCCTGGCGATGGGAGAGTATGGTCCCAGCGCGGCCGGGGTGACGTTCCATGCACGGCCCGTCCTTGCCGCGTCGGATGTCATCCTGCCGGATGGCCTGCTGGAGAAAGTGTCGGACCACGCCTTAGGTATCGCCGAGCACCGTGAGTCTCTGATCAGGTACGGCCAACACCTCAAACGCGGCGTCCTGCTCTATGGCAAGCCGGGGACGGGCAAGACCCATACGGTGCGTTATTTGTTGAGCCGGAGCGTAGGTGTCACAGCAATCCTTCTTTCGGGAGGATCGCTCGCCAGGATCTCAGAAGCCGCCACCATGGCCAGGGCGCTCCAGCCCTCCATCGTGGTCCTTGAGGACTGCGACCTCATCGCCGAGGACCGCAGCTTCGGGCACGGACCCCAGCCGCTGCTATTCGAGGTGCTGGACGCCATGGACGGTTTGGCCAGCGACGCCGACGTCGCGTTCGTCCTCACCACCAACCGCGTGGACATGTTGGAACGCGCCCTGGCACAGCGTCCCGGCCGTGTGGACCTGGCGGTGGATATTCCTATGCCTGCCCAGGCGGAGCGGGTTGCGCTGATCAAACTGTATGCCCGCGGTATTCCCCTCAGCCCGAACGCGATTGAAAACGCCGCCGCCCGCACCGAAGGAACCACCGCCTCGTTCGCACGCGAACTCGTCCGCCGTGCGGTCGTTGCCGGCGCATTGGAAGGCGTGCCGGTGGCGGACCATCATCTTCAGAAGGCTGTGGATGACCTGATGGCCGACAGCGCCGCGCTCACCCGAAGCCTCCTCGGCAGCGGCGCCGGAGGCGACTCTGAGGGCATGGGCGGACCGTTCCCCGGACCGCCGGCGGCCTTCCATCCCGGGGGCTAGGACGCACCGCGCCAGTGCGCTTGTGCCCTCAGCGCCGCCACCGGTACGGGGTGGTCGTTGAGACTCGCAGCAATCCATAGCGTTCCAGGATCGGTCGCGAATATTCAGTCGAGTCACTGTGGATGAGTTTCTTCCCGAGCGCCAGCGCGGCCCGGGCCCGGGCGGCGGTGAGGGCACGGTAGATACCCTGACCACGCCATTCTGGCCGCGTCGCCCCGCCCCAGATGCCCGCGAATTCCGTACCCGGCACCGGCTCGAGGCGGCCCGCGCTCACGATCAGTCCTTCGTGTTCGGCTACCCACAGTTCCATGCCGTCATCGCGCGCCATGCGTTGCAGGATTGCGTCGGCGTTGCCGTCGGAGTCGTCAACGCCGAAAACCTCGTCCTGCATCGCGCTCATGGCGCGGATGTCCCGTTCTGCGCTCACCGGCCGCAGGCTGACGCCGGGCGGGAGCTGGACGTCCACCGTCAAGGCGTTTGCCGGTCCGATCATGATCGACTCGGTCTCATTAGGCTCAAATCCGTTGTCGAGCAGTGCCGCGTGGAGTCCGGGCGCATGATCATGACCACGGGTTTTCCACTCGACCCGCACGATTGCGGGATCGCTGCGGTAAAACGCGAGCGCTTCGGCCACCCACTGCGCGATCGTCAGGGCGTTGGCCCCATCGAGGTTCTGATAGGTCACGAAGCCCCTGCCGCCTGCGAAGGTCACCAGCCGCAGCGGACCCAGCCGTTCCACGCCGCTGGCACTGGGCGTCTCTGCAGCTGTCCGGAGTTGCTGGTCGTACGCCACAAGAAGTTCTTCAGAAAGAGTCATCGGCGTCCACCCTACAGCCACACCGGACACCGGACAGGACATAGGACACGCGGCGCTCAAGTTCCCTCGCCGAGAGCCTCCGCAGCCTCGTCGTACCCGGCCGCAGGCCTCTTCCGCGGCCAGCCCGCGAGACTTAGACTCGATTGGCTTGAGCAAACAGGGAGAAGTTCGGCATGAGGCTCGTCGTCGATCTCACTAAGTGTCAGGGTTACGCACAATGCGCCTTCCTCGCCCCTGAGGTCTTCACGATCCAGGGGGACGAGGCACTCACCTACGACCCGGACCCGGACGAGGCGCAGCGCACGAGGATCCGGCGGGCCGCCGCGGCCTGTCCCGTCCAGGCCATCCGACTCGACCAGCTTGAGGAGCCGCACAGGCCGCGGCCTCCCGTAGAAGCCCCGGGAACGGCCGCTGCCGCCGGGGGCAACGGGGGCACGTTCCTTCGATCCGGCAGGATTGTCATCGTGGGCACGTCACTGACCGGGCTGCGCGCGGCGGAGCGGCTGCGCGAGGAAGGGTTCACGGGCTCGCTGACTCTCATTGGTGAGGAAACGCACGAGCCGTATGACCGGCCGCCGCTGTCGAAACAGGTCCTGGCCGGGTCGGTGCGGTCCGATGACACGTCGCTGCCGCGCCGCCGGGCAATCGACGCCGACTGGCGTCTGGGCGTCGCGGCCACGGGTCTGGATCTCGCCGCCAGGCAGGTGCATCTCGCCGACGGCGGCCGGATCGGATTCGACAAGTTGTTGATCGCCACTGGCGTGCGGGCCCGGTCCTGGCCAAACGCGGCGGAGGCCGCTCTGGCAGGCGTGCTGACCTTGCGGACCCGGGAGGACGCGGCAACGCTTCGGCAGCTCCTGGCCGCGCGCCCCCGCCGGGTTCTGGTCATTGGGGCCGGGTTCATCGGCTGCGAGGTCGCTTCGGTGTGCCGCGAACTTGGCCTGCCGGTCACTGTGGCGGAGGCGGGCCCGGCACCGCTCGGCGCGGCGCTCGGCAGCGTGATCGGTGCAATTGCCGGAGAGCTGCAGATCGAGAACAGCGTGGATCTGCGCTGCGGCGTCAGGGTCGTTTCACTGGAAGGCGATGCCGGCGGACAGCTGCGCCGCGCCCGCCTCTCCGATGGCACAACACTTGACGTGGACATCGCCGTCGCCGCGCTCGGGACCGTTCGTAGCGGTGATTGGCTCGCCGGCTCCGGATTGGCGAGCGGCGTGTGGGGTGTCGCGTGCGACGCCGGCTGCCGGGCTTTCGACGTCAACGGGCTGGTCACCGATGACGTCTTCGTCGCCGGCGACGTATCCCGCGCCCCGCAGCCGATGTTCGGCTACCAGTTCCTCGCCGTCGAGCACTGGGGCAACGCGATCTCCCAGGCCGAGGTTGCAGCGCATAACATGGTCAGCGGCGAAACGGAACGGTGGCCGCACCTGGCTGTGCCCAAATTCTGGTCCGTCCAGTTCGGCACCGAAATCAAGAGCGTGGGCGTGCCCTCGGTCGCCGATGAGGTCGCCATCGTGCAAGGATCGGTCGGATCTCGGCGGTTCCTGGCCGTTTATGGCTACAAGGGCCGCATCGTGGCTGCAGTGGCGTTCAACCAGAACAAATGGCTTGATTTCTATGAACCGCTGATTGACCAGGCGGCGTCATTCCCGCCGTCGTTCCACCATATTGACGAGCCCGGGGATGCGCAGCCCGTGCCGGCCGGGTTCCAGCCCGCCGCCAACCCCACCCAGGATGCGACCGTCGTCGTGACCGGTCACTATCCCAATGAGCGTCGCGCCAGATTGACTGACCGCCGCCTCCCGTAAAGCGCCGCACCGGAGACCGGCAGCGACCGGCGCACGACCCAAGGAGCCTTCGCCATGGCCGAGCCCAGCACCTGGGAGCAGATCCTCGACTACACCAACCGGGCTAACCCCTACCCGTTCTACGACGAACTCCGCAAGACCCCCGTGAGACGACTTCCGGACGGAAGCTATCTCGTGAGCACCTACGCGGAGATCGCCGCCCTGTTGCACGATCCACGGGTCAGCTCCGACATAACCCGCAACCCGGCTGCCGCCGCGGCGGGCGCCACCATTGGTGAGGACGGGGACGGCGCTGGCATGACGCCGACTTTCCTCAGCATGGATCCCCCCGATCACGACAAGTTCCGGCGGATCACCATGCGGCACTTCGGGCCGCCCATGACGCCTGGCAGGGTGGCCGGGATGGAGGCGCGGATGGCGGAAATTGTCACCGATCTGGTCGACAACATGGCGGACCGCAGCCGGATCGACGTCGTCGATGATCTGGCTTATCCCCTGCCCGTCACGGTGATCTGCGAACTTCTCGGTGTGCCCCCTGGCGATGAACAGCGCTTCCGGGTCTGGGTGGACCTCGCCCTGCAGTCCACCGATCCCGGACTCGATCCCGAAACCCAGCAAAAGAAGAGGATTGAGGCCGGCACGGAACTGCGCGCGTTCATGCAAGAGCTGGTCGACGCCCACCGGCTGGCCCCGGGGAATGACCTGCTTTCAGCGATGGCCACCGATGATGGCCCGGAGGGCCGCATGCCGGACGAACAACTGGTGAGCACCGGGCTCCTCCTGCTCATCGCCGGACATGAAACCACCGTGAACCTCATCTCCAACGGCGTACTGACGTTGCTCCGCCACCCGGCCGAACTCCACAGGCTGCGCGCTGACCCCGGCCTGGCCATCCCGATGGTCGAGGAGCTGCTCCGCTACGAGCCGCCCGTGCATTTCGTCCCGTTCCGCACCGCCCTCGACGACATCGACATCGCCGGCACCACCATCCCGGCAGGCGCCTCCCTCACCCTGGTCCTTGCTGCGGGCAACCGCGACCCCGCCCACGTCGCTGACCCCGGGCTCTTCATCCCTGACCGGGCCAACAACCAGCACCTCGGTTTTGGCGGCGGGGTTCATCTTTGCTTCGGTGCGCCCCTGGCCCGGCTGGAAGCGCAGATCGCACTCATCGAATTCGCCACCAGGCTGGAGAACCCGCGGCTCGTTTCGGACCCACCGCCGTACCGGCCGAGCCCGTTCCTGCGCGGCCCCTCCCACCTCCGGGTAGACATCGACGGCGTACTCGCCCTTGGCCGGGCAGCCGACGGGCTAGCTGCACGCGGCGGCGATCAACTGCCGCGCCAGGGCGAGGCCCTGCCTGGCCGGGCCTTCATCCCCCAGCACGGCGGCCGTTGACAGCGTGCCGTTGAGGACCAGCAGGAGCTGCTCTGCCAAGATCCTCACCCGGGACCTCAGCGGGTAAGCCCCTGCCGACCGTCGCCCGGAAAATGCACTTCAGCGGGTGACGGTCAGCGGCTTCATCGGCATCACGCAGGACACCCGTTCGAGGCGGACGTCGCCAGCGCCCGCCACGCGGTTGTTCCTGCCGGTGTCATCGCACCAGTCAATGTTGTAGGGCACCGCGGTTACGGCGGCATCCCCCGCGGCTGTCCGGGCGGGCACGACAAACGTGTAGGTGAACCCGCCGGCGTCGTTCATGGCGCTGGTGGTATTCACGACTTCCACCCCGGTTGCGTCGGTGACGCTTACCTGGATGCGCGCGTTGTTGCCGTAACGGGGGTTGCAGCCAGCGTCCGGGGCTGCCACCGTCACGCTTTGCCCCGGTGCGGCCGTCGTCGGGGTCAGCGAATAGGTGGGCGGAAAGCATGGCGGCTCCCCGCCCGTGGAGGACGAGCACCCCGATATCAAGGCAGTCAGTACCAATGCGCCAACCGTGGCACGGATCGCGGAGCGCCGCCCGCTGTCTTGCAGACAAGAAACCATGCCGTCAGTGTCGCTGGTACAGCAGTCGGCGCCTACTGTTGTGCTGAATTCGTACCCGGATCGTTGCCGGCGCCTGCCCGCCGTCGGCCAACTACACTGACCACCCGCAGGCAGAGCGCCCAGTAGGCTACCCCCGCGGCCAGCGAGCCTGCCACGGCCAAGGCGGGGCTGATCCCGGCCAGCGGCGGATAGACCACCCAGTGGACAAGGTATGCGTAGAGGGAGGCGCTGGCGAGTACCACCAGGAGGCGGCGGAGGACCTGCGGCACCGGAATGCTGGGGAGCCAGATGAGCAGCAGGATCCCGGCGAGGAGCGTGGCCTCCCGGCCGGGGTTCTCGAAGAATCCTGGAACGGTCAGGACTGCAATGACCGAGACCAGGCCACGCTGTGCGACGGTCCGGGACCGTGCGATAGCCCAGCCCAATGCGAAGAGCCAGAGCGCGGGCGCCGTGTGCGGCACGCCCGGGTTGACCAGCTCATACCGGGTCAGGAGCCCCACGCCGGTCAGCGCCAGCGGAAAGAGCAGGGGGAAGCGCCGCTCGGCCCGGTCCGCCCACGGAATGGCCAGAAGCGCCGTCGCCGCGAGAAGCAGGTAGACGAGAATTTCGATGAACCAGAAGTGCCACTGGGTGCTCACCCCCTCCGGCCCGAGGAAGGCGTTGAGCAGCACGATATTGGCGGGCGCGTAGTTGTCGGTGATCAGGAAGGCCACCGCGATGAACGCCATGCTCGGCACGATGATTCTTGCCACGCTGGACAGCTGCCTCCGCAGCCGCGGGATCCGCTTCCCAGAGAGCTGGAAGCGTGCGAAGTTGTAGCCTGCCACCGCCATGAGCACGTGGGCCGCACCCTGCCAGCTGAACAGCCCAACGTGCGTGCTGACGATCAGGACGATCCCGACGGCCCGCAGCACGATGCTCGTTTCCACGGGCGCAAAGAAGCGTCGACGCGTCCGGCCCGGTGCAGTTCGCGGCGGCACCAGGGCCCGGACCGGGGTCACGTGCCAATCCGGCGGGAGATGGCCCAGCGCCTGTTCCAGCCGTACCGATGCGGCCACGTAGGACAGTGAGTCCCCGCCCAGGGACACGAACGTGTCGCTGTCCGCGATGTCGGCGCACTCCAGCACGTCCTGGAAAATCTTCCGAACGCTGTCCGGAGCATTATTGTCCGGCGCGGCGGTTTCCGTCGCGGGGGCGGGTGCTGGCCCTGGTTTCGGCGCGGACAGGGCCAGGACGCCCCTGTAGTCGAGCTTGCCCGTGGCCAGGCGCGGGAGATGTTCGACGGCGTGGACCTCGAGGGCGGCTCGCGGCAGCCCCATGCCCTGGGCGAGGACCTTGCCCAGCAGGTGCGCGTCGTGGTCGCCTTCAACGGCGACGACGACGCCGTCGTCCGTCCCGGCGCTGGCCGCCTGCACACCGAGGTCCGCCAGGAGCCGCTCCACCTGCCCCAGGTCAACGCGCAGCCCGACGATCTTGACGAACCGGCTGCGCCGGCCCACCACTTCGTAGACGCCCGCCGGGTGCCGCCGGGCAAGGTCGCCGGTGCGGAGTTCCGTAACGGTCCGGCCCGCGGCGAGGTCCGCCGGGCATTCGGCATAGCCAAGCATGACGTTGGCGCCGCTGTAGACAAGTTCGCCGTGCTCCAGCCCCGGCACGGGGTCGATCCGGAACGAGCCGCCGGGCACCGGGATACCCACCGCGCCCGGCACCTCGGCCGCCAGTTCAGGAGGCAGGTATGCCATCCGTGCCGTCGCTTCGGTCTGGCCGTACATCACGAAAAATTCCCAGCCGCTGCGGCGGCCGAGTTCGGCGTATTTCCGCACCGATTCCGGCCCCAGCCGGCCCCCGGCCTGGGTGACGTAGCGCAGGCCGGGCAGATCCATGTCCGCAAACCCGCCCCGTTCCAGCAGTTCAAAGGTATATGGAACGGCCGCGAAGGACGTGGCTCCCCGGCGTCGGAAGAGCTCCCAGAAGCACGGATCAACCACGGAAAGGCCGGTCAGGACCAGCCCGGCGCCCCGGAGCAGGTGGCTGTTGATCACGGACAACCCGTAACAGTAGGACATCGGCAAAGTCGTCACGGCCCGGTCGTCGGGCCCGATGTTCAGGTACTGGGCAATCGACTCGGCGTTGGCCTGCAGGTTCGCATGCGAGAGCCGCACGAGCTTGGGCGAGCCCGTGGATCCGGACGTGCTGAGCAGGAGCGCGAGGTCCGGGTGAAGCTCATGGCGGGTGCCGGTCCGGCGTTCGTCCAGCAGGAGCTGACCGTTGCCGGATTGGACAACGACGTCGGGGTCGTAGGCCGCAACGAGGGATTCCAGGGCGGCCGGCTTGTCCTCCGGCAGGAGGATCAGCGGGTGGCCGCCGGCCAGGGCCGCCAGATAGACCACCAGAGAGTCGACGTCGTTGGCTGCGGCGAGCGCCACGAGGCGCCGCGTGGCGCCAAGCCGGCGGGCGAAGGCATCGACCCGCTCCGCCAGCTCCCGGTACGTCATTGCCAGGGTGTCAGTAAGGATGGCTGGGCTGTCCCCGTAGCTCGCAAGATCGGCGGCAAAGGGCACCCGCATGAAGTCAAGCTGCGTGGTCACCCGGACGATGTTATTAGATTAGGCTTACCTAATCCAAATTAGGGTACGAAAGGTTTGCGTAATCGCCGCGAATCGGTATCCTCCTTACTTAGGTGTACCTAAGTCGGGTCTGCCTCGGCGATGTTGCCGGGACAGCCCACACGGTCCCGCACCCCTGCCTCCGCTCCCCCACACCGCACCGCACCGCTCCACCCCACCGATCCAAGGAAACACCATGCCCAGCATCCCCCTGCCCAAAAACGCCCCCCGGTTCCGGAAGACGCTTGCCCTGTTGGCCGCGGCAACCACCGTTCCGCTGGCCCTGGCCGGCTGCATGGGCACCCCAAAGAACCCGGGCGCCGCCGGACCCATCCAGGTCACGAGCAGTCCCGCCGTCGACGCCCACCTTCAGGGCCTGCTGGACACCGGCACCCGGCAATACTCCGCTTTCGTCGTGGATCAGACCGATCAGCTGGTTACCGGCACGAGGGCATTCGCGGCGGCTTACGCCGCCGGCGATGCGACGAAGGCCCGCGGGCTCTATGCCGCCACGCGCACGCACTGGGAGCGCATCGAGCCGGTCGCCGAGTCGTTCGGGGACCTGGACCCCAAGCTCGATGCCCGTGAAGCCGACCTCGAACCCCGCCAGGAATGGACCGGCTGGCACCGGGCCGAGAAGGACCTGTTCCCGCCGGCCGGCTACACGCCCCTCGCACCGGCGGAGCGTGCCGCCATCGCCACGCAGCTTGTTGCCGACACCGAGGACCTGGCCCAGCGGACCCGCACTGTGGAACTCTCCGCGGACAAGATCGGCAACGGCGCCAAGGAGCTCCTGGACGAGGTGGCCACCGGCAAAGTTACCGGGGAAGAAGAAATCTGGTCCCACACCGATCTCTGGGACTTCCAGGCCAACATTGACGGAGCCCGGACCGCCTTCGAGAGCCTGTTGCCTGCGCTGCAGCAGAAGGACCCGGACCTGGCCGAAGCGCTCGAGGCCAAGTTCGCTGCCTTGCAGGCCGGGCTCAAGCAGCATTCCACCGGCGCAGGCTTCGCCTACTACAACGACCTCAGCCAGGACCAGGTGCAGCAGCTCGCCTCCCTGGTTGATGCCCTGGGCGAGCCCCTGGCCAAGCTCACTTCGGCAGTAGCCCCGTGACCGGCTGCCCCTTCGGCGCCAACCCCCGCCGGGCCCCCGACGGCGGTGCCCCCGAATCAGCTTGCGCACCGGAACCAGCCAAGGCGCCGGGAGCCGCCGCCATGCCCGCGCCGCCGGCAGCCCCCGGTTCGGGAAAGGGCGGGCTGTCCCGCCGCGGGCTCCTGTCCCTGGCAGGAGCCGGCGGCGCGGGCGCCGTCGCCGGTCTGGCGGCTGGCTTCCTCAGCCACGACGCCGTCGAGGCCGCGGCAGTCCCAGTGGCAGAGCCCGGCGACATCATCGCCTTCCACGGTGACCGGCAGGCCGGCATCGTCACGCCGGCCCAGGACCGCCTTCACATTGCAGCCTTCGACCTCATCACGGAGGACCGTGCAGAGCTCACCCGGCTCCTGAAAGACTGGACGGCCGCCGCCGCGGCGATGACCGAGGGTCGCAGCACGGGCGGCAGCGGCGCCGTCGATGGCCCCTACGACGCCCCGCCCGAGGACACGGGTGAGGCCCTGGACCTCGGGGCCGGCAGACTCACCCTCACCTTCGGGTTTGGCCCCGGCCTGTTCGAGAAGGACGGCAAAGCCCGCTTCGGACTCGAGGGGCGCCGCCCGGACGCCCTGATCGACCTGCCACACTTCCCAGGCGACGACCTCCAGCCGGGACGCACCGGCGGCGACATCGTAGTGCAGGCCTGCGCCGACGACCCCCAGGTGGCCGTCCACGCGATCCGCAACCTTGCCCGCATCGGCTTCGGGCTGACGCGCGTCCGCTGGTCCCAACTCGGCTTCGGGCGGACGTCCTCCACGTCGAGGTCACAGGCCACCCCGCGGAACCTCTTCGGCTTCAAGGACGGCACCAACAACCTCAAGGCCGAGGACACCGCTTTGCTCGAGGAGCATGTGTGGGCAGGCCAGGGAACGCGCCCGGAAGAGGGCTGGATGGCCGGCGGCACGTACGTCGTGGCGCGTCGGATCCGGATGCACATCGAAATCTGGGACCGCACCTCACTGCGGGAACAGGAAGCGCTGATCGGGCGCACCAAGGGCGCAGGGGCCCCGCTCTCCGGCGGCGAGGAATTCACCGCCCCCGACTTCCAGATCCAGGGTCACGGCGGGGAACCACTGATCCCGCTGGACGCCCACGTCAGGCTCGCGCACTCGAGCCAGAACGACGGCGTCAAGATGCTCCGGCGCGGCTACAACTACACCGACGGCTCGGACGGCTTGGGGCACCTCGACGCCGGACTGTTCTTCATCGCGTTCGTCACGGACCCCAGGACCCACTATGTGCCCATGCAGCTGGCCATGGCGAAGGAGGACACGCTGGCCCTGGAATACCTCAAGCACACCGGCTCGGGCCTGTTCGCGGTTCCGCCTGGCATCCGGGCGGGAGGCTTCATCGGCGAAGGTCTCTTCGCATGATGGCGGCAGTCACCGGTGCGGCATGCCGCCGGGCCCAGCCGAACCCGGCGAACTCCACGGCCCCGATCTTCCGGACCCCAGCACCAGCGGACCCGGCAGGCTGACAGGCAGCCAGAAAACTTGACCCGTAGGAAATATCCTACCTATTATTGGTCCGTGCCCGTCAGAACGAAGGATTCTCCCGCTGACCTTCTCTTCGGAGCGTTGGCTAACCCCACCAGGCGGGACATTCTGACGCTCCTCCTGGAGGGGCCACGAACCGCTGGCGAGATTGCCGAACGATATGACATGGCCCGACCAAGCGTGTCCGAGCATTTGAGGGTGCTGCTCGATCGGAACCTCGTCTCGGAGGAGCGGAGGGGACGGACAATTCGATATTTACTGACACCCGAGCCTCTTGCCGACGTTGCCTCGTGGCTGTCGCCTTTCGAGAAGTTCTGGCGCGCCCGCCTAAAAGACCTGAACCATACTCTCGAAAACCTGAAGGACACCTGATGTCATTGACGTTGACGGCCATAGAGCTCGACGAATTTCTCCCCCACCCGCCCGCAAAGGTGTGGAGGGCGCTCACGGAACCGGCCCTGATCGCGGCGTGGCTGATGGAAAACGACTTTGAACCCGTCGTTGGGCACCGCTACACCATGCGCGGGACTCCTGTCCCGGCCGTAGGCTTCAGCGGTCTTGTCGCCAGTGAAGTTCTTGAAATTGACCCCGAACGGCTCCTGCGGATCTCCTGGCGGGACGCAGAAGCGGGCAACGACCTGAACAGCACAGTCACGTGGACCCTGGTCCCCGAGGGGGCAGGGACACGACTGTTCCTCATCCACGAAGGATTCGACCCGGAAGAGCCGAGCCATGTGATCGCTCACCGCATTATGGGTGGCGGCTGGCGCGGACAGATCCTCAAGAAGCTGACGGAAACGTTGGCCCAGATCGGGGAGTAAGGACCAGATCGGGGAGTAAGGACTCGTCAGGTTGAGGCGCTGGCTCTGAACACGGCGCTGGACGGGAGCCTGACGCCGGGGAGTCCTCGGCTAGCGCCCGGCGGGGAGGATCCGGCTGTGGCGCTTCTCGGCCACCGCCGGATCGAATCTCGTATCTTCCAGAGCCCCTCCGTCGTCGAGCCAACGGCGGTTGGTGTAGAAGCTGATAGCCCGATCGTTGCCCTTCTCCACCCAGAGAAATGCCCGGTCATAGCCGAGTTCGATCAACTGTTGTTCCGCGGCCGCGAACAGGACGGAACCTACGCCCTGCGCCCACCAGTCCGGATGCACGTTGATCGCGTGGAGCTGACCGGTTCCCGGGTCCGGGTCGCCGGCAGCAGGGCCGAGGATGGCGAACCCTGCAACCGCATCGGCGCTTTGGACGACGAGGTGAATGGTCCCTTGCCTGGGTTCGAGGATGTTTCGGCGCCAGGCGGATGCCGCGCGGTCGACGTCGAGACCGTCCAGGTACTCATCGGTCATGACGCCGCGGTAAGTGGCCCGCCAGGCCGCGATGTGGATCTCGGCCAGCCGTGCGGCGTCGTGCACGGTTGCGGCCCTGACACTGATGTCCGGTGTGGTCATGGTCCGGAATCTATCAACTGCGGTCACCGGTGCCGGGCGGCGCGCGCGAGGCGGCGGGCAAGGTAGCCGATGACGAGGATGCTGGCTGCGGCGAGGAGCCACGTGCCCGCGGATCCAAGGGCCGGGCCGCTCGTGCAGGTGCTGGCGGCGCCGGATTCCGCCGTGTAGTCGATGCACTCGCCTGTCCGAAAGCCGAGAAGCAAGGCGTCGACGGCGATCACCAACAGGATGGCCCAAGCCCAAGGCCACGTCTTGGGCGGCCGGGGCTGGGACGCTTCCTCCCCGATTCCTCCTCCGCAATCGCAACGGCAGCCCCGGCCGGTCGAGCACTTGGCTGACATCACACTAGGGCCGATTCCGTCAGCGCGGTACCCTGCATTAACACCGTGTCGGCCTCCACCGGCCACGTCGCCCGCTGCGGACCGGGCCGGCCGAACGGAACCGTTTTCTGGAAAGGTCCACGCAATGTCAGAATCTGATCTTTCGGCACTCCGGGAGCGGGCTGCCCGCGGTGACAACGACGCCATCGGCGAGCTCATCGAGCTGGCCGCGGAGCGGGAAGACTTCGACGAGCTGCGGCGCCTCTCCGACGGCGGCAGCCGCGACGCTGAGGATCAGCTGGTTGAACTCGCAGCTGAGAAGGAAGATCTGGATGAGCTTCGGCGTCTGGCATCTGCGGGCAATACGGACGCGGCCGAAGTTCTGGCCGAGCTCACTGAGTAAGCACTCCCGTATTGCGGCCGGGTCACCGCAGCTGAAATTGACTATGTCAATAGTCGCTGCAGCCTCTATGCTGCGCTGAGTCGCAAACGCGGCATCAACTCTGGGGGTTTGAAATTGGACCTTAGTCTGCTTGTTGCGGCTCTTTACTGGGCCTTTCCGGTGGCGGCGGTATTCGTCCTGGCGCGAACCGTATTCCGGCTGAACACGTATCTGAAGCTGCGGATCGCACAGCTTCCATAGCCGTTTCGCCCGGTTCCTGGCCGACGCCTCATGGTGCCTCCCGGTGGCTCCGGCACGCACCCGGCTGCTCGGCTATGGCCTCGCTCAGGATTTCGGGCCAGGCCTGCGGGCTGACTTCACGACGGGCCGGGTCCATGACGTCTTTGTAGACCCCGACACGCGTCTGGCCGGCACCGGCCGGGCCCTCATGAACTTCATCTTCGACTGGTCACGGGCCCGGCCACAGCCAATGATCCGGGACTGGCAGGCAAGTCCCTCCGCCATCGGCTTTTACGAGGCACTTGGCTTCACCCCCGATCGTGTGGGCGACTTTCCCGAGTTTCCGGGTTTCACCCTTGACCACTGATCCGGACACGGCGTGCGATACATTTCTCTCAACCCGGCGACGGCCGGGGCGATGGAGGGGGACCATTGAAAGCGTCAAAAGAGAACGTGCACTCGCCGCAGACGGACTGCCGAGCGTCCCATCAGCGGTCCGCGCGGCGAGCCCGGACGCACCGCTCGGCGTCGGGCCGGCCCGTGGCCGCAACCGTATGGACCGGTGCCGCCGGCACACTGTACTGGCTGGCGGCCAGCGGAGAAACCAGGGCCGTGATGGACGCCGCACCCTGGCTGGTTCTGGTGTCCTGGTTCGCCTATGCAGCCCAGTGGCGCCCGTGCCTCCGCGTTGAGGGCGACGGGTTTGTGTTGATCAACGGACTGCGCGACCACTGGATACCCTTCGATACGGTCGAAGACATCGAGGTCGGCTATGCCCTCGCTGTCAAGGCCGCCGGCAAGAAGTACGTGAGCTGGGGCGCTCCCACCCCGCCCGGCAGTTTCAGTTCCGGCTTTGAGCATGTCAGCGATCTGAAGAGCCGGCCGCACAGCATGCTCCCAAGCAATGAGCGCATCCGGCAGCCGGAGGTGACCGCCGGCCGGGACGAGATCGCCAAGGCATGGCATGACGCCCGCGCCGCCGGACTCCACTCCTCCGGCGGAACGGTGACCACAACGTGGAACCGCTCATTGATCGCCGTCGGCATCGCGGCGCTCCTGTGGGTAGTCGCTGCGGTCCTGTTCTAGCCGAATCAGACCGAGCGGTACCGGAGCGAGCCGGGAATCTCTCCCCGGGATCCGAGGCCTTCCCCGTAGGCGAACCGTGCCCACAGCGCCCGCATCGCCCGGCCGTGGGCATTGATCTCGTCCCACGTCGCCCCCGCCAGGAGTCCGGCACCTTCCCACGTCCGTTGGTGGCCGAACAGCAGGGGCAGGTCGACTGTGTGCGCGGCGCCGTAGAGATTTCCCGGTGCGCGCCAGGACAGCACGTAGCTGTGGGCCCGGCCGCCCGCACGTACATGCCGCCTGGCAAACCGTCTGGCCGCTTTGCCGTACACGAGTTCCGTAACCACCCATGTGACCGCCTTGAGCACTGCGCTGCCGACCACGGGAATCCTCGCCACCCGGCCCAGGAGCGGGCTGCGCGGCAGAAACAGCCGGGCTTCCTCCGCTGTGTAGCCGATCAGGATGTCGATCGCCGGGGCAGCGGCATTCCAGGCCCGGTCAAGCCCGGATTCCTCGGGCAGGGGTGAATGCCCGTACTGGATCCCGAACGGCATGGCAGCCATCAGACCGAACCTCCTCGCCGCCCGCGCCACGTCCTCTTCAATAGCGACGACGTCCATCGGCGGAGTCGCGGCGGTAACCGCCTCCGCGGCCACCCCCATGGCGGCGGTCATCCTTTCCCGCCCCCGGGTAATGCCCAGCGGCGCACTTTGAATGATGGCGCGCTGGAAGAGCGACGCCGCGTCAGGGGTCGCCATGAGGTGCGCGACGGCGTCGCCGCCCGCGGATTGCCCGAACGCGGTGACGCGGCCCGGATCGCCGCCAAAGGATCCGATGTTGCGCTGCACCCACCGGAAGGCCTCGATCTGGTCCAGCAGGCCGAGGTTGGCGGGACGGCCGGTTCTCGTGGACAAATATCCGAAGAGGCCCAGCCGGTAGGTCACCGAAACGACGATCACCCGGGTTTCGGCAACCAGCGCTGCCGGGTCGAAGATCGCCAGATCCCCGGAACCGGACGTGTAGGACCCGCCGTGCAACCACACCATTACTGGCAGCCGTTCACCGTCGTGGAGATCGGCAGGCAGGGTGATGGTCAGGCGCTGGCAATCCTCGCTGCCCGGAAGTTCGCCGTAGCGGGTGCCGAGCACGTCATCCAGGAAGGGCACCGCCGCCTGCGGGCACGCCGGAGACAGGGATGTCGCCGCGAACGTCTCGGACCAGTCGGGTGCCGGCGCGGGCGGCTGAAAGCGTTCCGCGGTGGCGTAGGGAATGCCGGCGGCACGCACGACGGCGCCGTCGCGCCATCCGGTGATCGGGCCACACGGCGGATCGAAGGAAAGGTTCACGTTTATTCCGGTCTAGCTGTTCTTCAGGAGGGCAACGTCGGAGACAAGATCAATGTGCTCCAGCATCGCCGCCGCGGCGGCCGCCGAGTCCCGGGACCTGATCGCGTCAGCGATCTTGCGGTGGGAGGCGAGCGACTGCTCCGGCCGGCCGGGCTGTCCGAGCGATTCGAGGCGCGTTTCCAGGACCATGCCGGCAATGAAGGTCATGAGCTGGGCCAGGACCGCCGAGTGGGCCGCGGCGGTGACGGCCTGGTGGAACAGCTCGTCGCCGCGTGCGCCGCGGTCTCCCCAGGCGACCTCTGCCGCCATGGCTTCGAGGGCGTGATCGATCGCGTCCATGTCCTGCTCCGTGCGGCGGGCCGCGGCCAGTTCGGCCAGCTTGACCTCCAGCGTGCTCCGCGCCTCAACGATCTCGGGCAGACGGCTCCGATGTTCGCGGAGGCCTTTGATCACGGATGGAACGTTCGGCCGGTAGACCAGCACCGCTCCGGTGCCGTGCTGGACGTCGATCACGCCAAGCACTTCGAGGGCCACCAGGGCCTGCGCCAGGGTGGCACGCGACACACCCAACCGCTCGGCAAGTTCCCGTTCGGCCGGCAATGTGTCCCCGGGGCCCAGCTCGGCGGACTCGATGAAGTCCATGATCTGCTCCACCAGCTGCTCGTAAAGCCGGGGCCGCGAAACGCGGGAAATCTGATGCGTTGCCGCCTGCTTTGCCATGCGCGTCCTTCCACCCTGTCCTGATTCCTAAGACTACCGGAGAACTATTGACAAAGACACCTAGTGTCTAGGAGGCTAGGCCACTAAGCCAGTAATGACCCACTTCGATCCGGAGGAACAACGATGTCCGCTCCCGTCCTGTCCATCATCATCCTGGCGGTGATGTTCCTTCTGGCCACGGTGCTGCCGCTCAACATGGGTGCCTTGGCCTTCGTCGGCGCCTTCCTGCTGGGCTCCGTGGTGCTGGGGATGTCCACCAACGAGATCCTGGCCAACTTCCCCGGTGGCCTGTTCCTGACCATCGTCGGGGTTACCTACCTGTTCGCCATCGCGCAAAACAACGGCACCATCGACCTGCTGGTCCGGGGCGCCGTTCGGCTGGTCGGCAGCCAGGTCGCCCTGATCCCGTGGGTCATGTTCGCCATCACCGCGGTGATTACCGCCGTCGGCGCCCTCTCCCCGGCCGCCGTGGCCATCATCGCGCCGATCGCCCTCAGCTTCGCCGCCAAACACAAAATCAATCCGCTCATGATGGGCATGATGGTGATCCACGGCGCGCAGGCCGGCGGCTTCTCCCCCATCGCCGTTTATGGCGTCACCGTCAACAGCATCATTGCCAGGACGGAGCTGGACGCCAACCCGATGGCGATCTTCCTGGCGAGTTTCCTCTTCAACCTGGCCATCGCGCTGGTGCTGTTTGTCGTCCTCGGCGGCGGCAAACTGCTGTCCACCCCGGGCGGGCGGCTGGTGGAACAGGCCGCAGAAAAGCGCCTGTCTGTCAGCGTGGGTGCCCGCGCCGCCGGCGTCACGCTGCAGGGATCCGGATCCGACATCTCCGCCGCCGGCGTCGCCGCCAAGGGCACCTCAGGCTCCGGTACATCCTCGGCTGCCGGGCCCGTCCCGGCCGGCGCACCTGCGGCAGGCGGCGCCCGTGCATCCATGCCCCAGCTCATCACCATCCTTGGCCTGATCGCCCTGACCGTCATCTCGCTCGGATTCAAGGTGGACGTCGGCTTTGTTTCAATCACCATCGCGATCGTCCTCGCCCTCGTGTCTCCCGCCGCGCAGAAGGGCGCCGTCAACAAGATCAGCTGGTCCACGGTCCTGCTCATCTGCGGCATGCTCACGTTCGTGGGCGTCCTCGAAGAAGCCGGCACCATCGCATTCGTGTCCGGCGGAGTGGCGGATCTCGGCATGCCCCTGCTCGCCGCCCTGCTGATCTGCTACATCGGTGCCATCGTCTCGGCCTTCGCCTCCTCCACTGCCATCCTTGCGGCCCTCATTCCACTGGCGGTGCCGTTCCTGGCCACCGGCGAGGTCGGCGCCGTCGGCGTGATCGCCGCACTGGCCGTGGCCTCCACGATCGTGGATGTGTCCCCGTTCTCCACCAACGGCGCCCTGGTCCTGGCCAACGCGCCCGAGGACGTGGACAAGGACAGGTTCTACAAGCAGATCCTGGCTTACAGCGGCATCGTCGTCGCCGTCGGACCGGCCGTCGCCTGGCTGGTCATGGTAGTCCCGGGCTGGATGTGAACGCTGGATGTAGCCGACAAATCAACCAACCGCGTAAGCCCACCGCGCGCCCGCCACGACCGACCAGAGAAGGAACACGACCATGAGCACCGAACCCATGCCCGACGCCGAAGGCCCCCTCACCGGCTATCTCGTAGTGGACCTGAGCCGCGCGCTCGCCGGCCCGCATGCCGGGATGATGCTGGCTGACCTCGGCGCGCGGGTGATCAAGGTCGAGAACCCCGGCACCGGCGACGACACCCGCGGCTGGGGACCGCCATTCGTGGGCCCCGAGGATGATCCGCAGGCCACGTATTTCCTGTCCTGCAACCGCAACAAGGAATCCATAGCCCTGGACTTGAAGAGCGACGACGGGCGGGCAGTGCTGCGTGAGCTGCTGGAACGCGCCGACGTGGTCATCGAGAACTTCCGTCCCGGCGTCCTGGACCGGCTCGGATTCTCCGCCGCGCAGATGCACGCCCTGAATCCAGCGCTGGTGGTCCTCTCCATCACAGGATTCGGGCACGACGGGCCCGAATCGCAGCGCAGCGGCTACGACCAGATCCTCCAGGGCGAGGCCGGGCTGATGTCCCTGACCGGATCCGGGCCGGACGATCCGCAGCGTGTCGGGGTCCCCATCGCCGACCTCCTCTCCGGCATCTACGGGGCTTTCGGCACCCTCGCGGCGCTGCTCCAGCGTGAGCGGACCGGCCAGGGCCAGATCGTCCGCACCTCTTTGCTCGCGGCCCTGATCGGGGTCCACGCCTTCCAGGGCACCCGGGCCACGGTGGCGGGCGAAGTGCCGAAGGCCCAGGGCAACCACCACCCGTCCATTGCCCCCTACGGACTGTTCCACTGCCGGCAGGGCAGGGTGCAGATCAGCGTGGGAAGCGAAAAGCTCTGGAAAACGTTCGCCACGACGTTCGGGATCGACGCCGCGCGGCCGGAGTTCGCCACCAATGCGGACCGCGTGCGCAACCGCGAGAAAGTCATCGAAGAAGTGGAGAGGGTGTTCTGCGATTTCGAGACGGAGCCGCTGCTGACCAAACTCAATGACGCCGGCATCCCGGCCGGCAAGGTCAGAAGCCTGGACGAAGTCTACGAATGGGAACAGGTCCACTCGCAGGGTCTGGTGATCGACGTCGAGCACAAAATCCTCGGCACCGTGAGCCTGCCCGGCCCGCCGCTGCGGTTCTTCAGCGCCGCCGGCACCAACGAAACCACGTTGACGTCCCACGCCGCACCGCCGCTGCTGGACCAGGACGGGCAGCAGATCCGGCGGTGGCTGGGGCTGACAGCCGGCACCCCAGCCGGCGCCCGAACAGGCGCGGCCACAGTCACCGGCCAGGAAGGTCCCCGGGCATGCTGACCCGGCAGAAGGTCCGGCATCTGGACGCCACCGAGCTCATCGCCGCGGTCCTCGATCCCGGGTCCTACCGCAGCTGGGACGCGCCCGTGCTGGACCCCGATCCCGGCCCCGAGTACCGGCAGGAACTGGCCGCCGCCCGGGCCAGGACCGGCGTGGACGAATCCGTCCTGACCGGCGAAGGCCTGATCCGGGGCCGCCGCGTGGCCGTCATCGTCAGCGAGTTCCGGTTCCTCGCCGGCTCCATCGGCCAGGCCGCCGCGGAACGGATCGTCACCGCCGTCGAACGGGCCACCCGCGAGGGCCTGCCCCTCCTCGCCGGTCCGGCGTCGGGCGGGACCCGCATGCAGGAAGGGACCGTCGCGTTCCTCTCCATGGTCAAGATCAGCGCCGCCGTCCGCACCCACCGCAAGGCCGGGCTGCCCTACCTGGTCTACCTGCGTCATCCCACCACGGGAGGCGTCATGGCCTCGTGGGGGTCCCTCGGCCATATCACCGCCGCCGAGCCCGGCGCCCTGCTCGGCTTCCTCGGGCCCCGGGTCTACGAGGCCCTCCACGCCACCCCGTTCCCGGAGAACGTCCAGACGGCCGAGAACCTTTTCGACAAAGGGCTGATTGACGCGGTGGTCCCGCCCTCGCAGCTGTCCGACGTCGTCGACCGCGCCTTGGGCATCCTGGTCACCGGCCCCCGCCCGCCGGTCGCCGCGCCCGCCACACTGTCCGTGAAGCCGTCCGGCGCCGGTGCCTGGGAGTCGATCGGCATTTCCCGCGACCCCCGCCGGCCGGATGTCCGGCAGCTGCTGGCGCACGGGGCCCGGGACGTGCTGCCGCTCAACGGCACCGGCCAGGGCGAAAAGGACCCCGGCCTTCAGCTGGCCCTGGCCCGTTTCGGCAGGGAATCCTGCGTCGTGATCGGCCACACCCGGCCGCGGGCCGACGGGCCGACGGCGGCTTTGGGACAGACGGCGATGGGGCCGGCGTCCCTCCGGGAGGCCCGGCGCGGCATGCGCCTAGCGGAGGAACTCGGGCTGCCGCTGGTCACCATCATCGACACCGCCGGCGCCGCCCTGTCCCAGGAAGCCGAGGAAGGCGGCCTGGCCGGCGAGATCGCCCGCTCCCTGCACGACCTCATCGGGACCAACGCGCCCACGGTGTCCGTGCTGCTCGGGCAGGGGGCCGGCGGCGGGGCACTGGCCCTCCTGCCCGCGGACCGCACCATCGCCGCGCAGCACGCCTGGCTGTCGCCGCTGCCACCCGAAGGCGCGAGCGCGATCGTCCATCGGAGCACCGGCTTCGCCGCGGCCATGTCCGAGGCCCAGGGCGTCAACGTCGCGTCGCTGCACGCCAACGGACTTGTGGATCACATCGTGGACGAATGCCCCAACGCCGCCGACGAGGCCCTGGCCTTCTGCAGCCGCCTCGGCCGCGCCATTGAGTACGAACTCGCCACGCTCTCCACCGCAGGAGTCAACGAACTGCTCCCCCTGCGCCTGGCGAAGTACCGCAACCTGGGCAGCGTTCTTGCACCGGTGGAGGGACGCCGCCCGGCGGTGTCACCGCTGGATGAGGCTCAGAGCAGGCTCGAGAACTCCGCGTAGCTGAGCGGGGCGTAGCGTCCGTAGGCGGCGATCACGGCGGCCTCGACCGCATCAACGTCGAGGCCCGGCACCAGGTCATCGGCCGCGCCGGCCGTCGCCGGGTCCCATTCGAGGCCGAGGGCGGCGTAACTGGCCTCCAGGACCGCGCGGATCGGGGCGGAGTCCGCCACCACGATCACGGAACTGAAGAGCCAGCCGCCGGCGACCACCCGCTGGGCGGTGCCGACCAGCTTGATCCGGCGTTCAGGGACCTCCGGGTCGCTGCCGTGCACGCTGAACTCCCCGGGGCAGTACTCCCCCGGGATCTCGCCGACGCCGGCATCCACGCCGGCGTCGCGCAGCGCCCCGGCGAGCAGTTCGCCGAACCGCGAAAACCTCCCCTTGGCCCCGGCAATCGCGTCCGCATCGGGTTCCAGGTGGTCGATGACGAGGGTTCGCTCGTGGTACGCCGCCGCGCGGCCTCCGGCCTTGCGGACCAGCGGCTCGAAGCCCAGCTGCCGGCAGGCGTTGGCGGCGGCCTCGAAGCCGGGCAGGTGCGTGTCGCGCTGGCCGAAGGCGACCGTCGGAACCGGCCGGTACAGCCGCAAGGTGGGACCGAGTGAACCGGTCTTGACCTTCTGGAGGAGCCCGAGCGCGAAGTCGAGGTCGGCCGCGGCGCCAAGTGATTCCTGCTGCCGCACCACCGTCAGTGTCCGGGACCCGGCTGGCGCCTGCGGCATGTTGTTATGCTCCCTTATGGTCATTCTGCAATTCCTCGTCGTAGCAGCCGCATTCGCCATCATTGACGCCATCTGGCTCAAGACGATGAACCCGTTCTACCGCCGCCAGATCGGTAACCTGATGGCCGACAAGCCCAATCTAGGTTACGCGGTGGTTTTCTACGTGATCTACATTGCCGGGATCGTGTTCTTTGCCCTGACGCCAGCGCTCGACGGCGGCAGCTGGCTCAGCGCTGTGGGCTACGGTGCCGCGCTGGGCGTGTTTGGCTACGCCACCTACGATCTGACAAATGCCGCCACGCTCAAGACATGGCCGTGGCAGCTGATCGTTGTGGACATCCTCTGGGGTGCCGTGTTGACGGCGCTGGCCACATTGGCCGGCTGGCTCGTCTTCCACTCGAACTAGGACCTGCGCAGCGTCAGGATCTGTTCCGCGCGTCCGAACGGGCCTGTGAGGTCATGCAGCACCGTGGAGGTGAGCCCGATCCCGTCCGTACCGAACGTGACTTCATTGTCCAGCCCCAGCCACTCCCCCTCCGGCTGCCGGTACATGTGGATCTGCAGGTCCAGGTTGGGGAAGGCGTAGCTGCCCTTGCCCGGCGGGACCCGGGCGGCAATGCCGTTCGCCGTGTCCACGAGGCCGACCAGCCGGGCGAGGTCGCCGCTGTCCGCCCGGTCTGTCAGCGGGTAGTCGGTGCGGAGCCAGACGGTTCCCGAGCCCGCCCGGTGGCCCTCGGCGATCCGCATGTGCAGTGAGGCGATGTAGCCGCCGGGCCAGACGGCCGCGGCGTCGTACGGCTCGCAGTCCTCCGGCGCCGGAATCCTGGGATCCTCGAAGGCCGCGATGGCGGACGTGTCAGAGGTGATCATCCGCCAGGCCGTGGCGCGAATGGCCGTGCGCCCGCCGGAAACGAGCTCGGCCTGCACCAGTTCGATGGTCCGGCCCGGGCGCAGGGTGGAGGTCACGATCTCGAATTCACCGCCGGGGATCAGCCCGAGGATTTCGTAGCTGAGCCGCGCCATGCGCATATCTTCGCGGGGCTCATGCCGGGCCAGGCGGTCGGCCATAATGCCGGACGCGGGGGCCATGTGCTGCTCGTGTTCGTTCCAAGCGCCTTGGGCGTGGATGGTGGAGCGGAACCGACCGTCCCCCAGGACCTCGTAGTAGAAATCGCCCTCGGCAAGTTCCGGTAGTGCAGCAGTCAACGTCCGCCCTTTCGCATGGCTGGTGATTCCAGAACACACTATCCTGCTGCGCTTTCAGTGTTCCCGGCCGCTGTGTTTCCGGCTCCGATCCGGCGCGGACCCAAGACGCGCGTTGCGCTTGTTCCCAACCGATCCGCTCGGACTGGGTAGACTCGGGTGAGGTTTTAACGACTATTCACCGAAGAGGTGCTCCCCCTGCTTAGAGTCATCAGCTACAACCTCCGCAAGCACGCGGCCAGCGGCGAGCTGGTCGATCTGGCACGTGATTTCGAGATTGATGCTTTGTGCCTCCAGGAGTGCGATACGGACGATCTGCCGGAGACCATCGGGGATCTGCACCTGGCCGATTCCACCAAGGGCAACCGGCTGGGCCTGGCGATCTATTACCGCATGAGCCGTTTCACGGCCTACGAGACCAAGACCTTCGCCCTAAAGAAGTCCATGCACGACCGTGTCCTCTCCCCCGCGCACGAGCGGCTCATCGGCACTCGTGTGACCGACAACGAGACCGACCACGAACTCGTCATCGCGTCCTTCCACGCGGCCCCGCTGACGGCATCGAACTCTCTGCGGCGGAACCAGATCCATGCCGCCCACGCCGAGCTGCTCAGCATGGGTGGCGGGCTGATGTCACTGATGGTGGGCGACTTCAACTATCCGTTCTTCACCAAGTCCCTGACCGAGAAGATGAAGGACGCCGGTTACGACCTCACGATGAGTGACCGCCGGACCTATACCCGGTACAAGGTCTTCAAGGGCCATTTTGATTTTGCCACCTCCCAGGGGTTGGAGATCGAAAGCGTGGAGACGCTGCCCCGCGGCGCCTCGGACCACCTGCCCATCCTGATCTCGGCCGAATACGGCCAGGAGGCACCCCCCAACGGTTCGGGACCCGCGGAGCATTAGCGGCCGCTCCTGCCGGGTCGGTGCTGACCGCCGGCGCTGCCGCTAGGAGATCGGTGACGCGCTAGGACCCCGCATTGAAGACGTCCCCGCCGAAACTGTCCAGGCCCGGCGCCCCGGCGTATCCGAGGCGCGGGAGCGAGAAGGCGTCTTCGATGCTGGCCAGGAGGCTGAAGTGGTTGTACGGCCGGTCCGACGTCGTGCCGCCCTTGGTGAGCGGCGAGAGGACCAGTGCACCAATCCTGCCGCCGGCCGTCCCTCCGGGCAGCAGCCCTGAGGGCCCAACTGTCTTGCCCTCGGACTCGTCGAAGGTGATCACCAGCATCCCGTCCTGCCGGAAAGCCGGGGAGTCCAGGATGGCCGGGACCTGCTGGCTCAGCCAAGTGTCGGCGGTGGCCAGTCCGCCTGCGCTGCCGTCGACGCAGGGGTTGTCGTGGCCGTCATTGCAAAGGTTGGGTGAGATGTAGGACAGGTTGGGGGTGGTGGCTACGGACTGGAGGTCACCGCGGAGTTCGCTGAAGTCCACCACGTTGCTCTGGCAGTCCGGTGACGAGGTGATGGCCTGGAAATACACGAACGGGTTGTGCCGCGTTGCGTACTGGTCACCCACCTTGGCGCCCTGGCTCGTGTCCTGCCCGCCGAGTTCGGGATGACGGCACGGGGTGCCCATGTCTTCCATGTAGCCCTTCCAGGTCTTGCCTGCGGCACTGAGCTGCCCGGCGACCGTGGGGACCGAGGCCGGATAGACGCAGCCGGCGCCCTCCGCCAGGCCGAGCGCGCCCGTCCCCGTCAGCTCAAACGCGGCGTAGGTGGGGCAGTCCTCCCTCGTCATGGCATTGGACGGCTGACCGGAGATCTGGGCCAGGTAGTTCGGGTTCGAATTGTGGGCGATCCCGTAGTATTTGGAAAGCAGGACGCCCTGGCTGCGGAGCGTCTGCGACAGATAGGGGGCCTCCGAGCCTGCGCCCCACACCTTGTTGTAGCCCTTGTTCTCGAGATTGATGACGAACACGTGCCCGGGCTTCGGCGCCGCCCCCGTGGTGGCGGTGCCCCCGGCAGTGGGACCCGGATTGCCGCCCGGCGGCCCCGGCTCGCACGCCGCCGCCGAGGCCACCAGGACTGCTGCAACAAGCAGCCGCGCGGCGATTCGTCGATGATTTTTCGTGGCAGTCCGGTTCATGGATTCCGGCTTTCTGATTGACCTGTCAGCGTGGCCTTGGCGGCTTCAGTGTCTGCACTCTTTCACACTGCGGTCAAGAAAACCCGCGAGGACCCTGCACAGTTGCTGGGAATGAGTTCAGTAGTGAAAGCCGTGGTGGTAGTTTGCACTCATGGGCGCACCATCGGATTCCATTCCGCTCCTCGACCTGAGTACTGCCAGGGGGCGGGACGGCACGTTTGACCCGGCGTTTATCGATGCACTGCGCGACGCCACGCACCGGGTGGGCTTCTTCCAGCTGACCGGTTACGGAGCCTCTGACGCCGAGGTGAATGAGCTCTTCGACGTCACGCGGCGCTTCTTCGAGCTTCCGCTTGAATCACGGCTGGAACTGGACAACCGGCTCTCGCCCCATTTCCGGGGTTACACGCGGCTGGGCCACGAAATCACCCAGGGGCGGCCCGACGCGCGGGAGCAGCTGGATTTTGGACCGGAGCGCCCCGCCGTCGGGGACTACCCGCCGGATCAGCCGTACTGGCTGGTCCAAGGGCCGAACCTGCTGCCGGACCGGGCGCTGCCCGAGCTGCGCACCGTGTGCATGGCCTGGGCGGAACGGATGTCCGGCGTCGGGGCCGAATTGCTCAGCGCCATCGCCGTGTCGCTGGAACTGCCCGAAGGATACTTCGATGAACCCTTCCGGGACTCACCGGCGTGGATGGCCAAGTTGGTCCACTACGTCGGCGGCGTCGTCGCTGATGCCGGTCCGCAGGGTGTCGGCGCGCACGCGGACTACGGCTTCGTCACCTTGTTGCTCCAGGACCAGGTCGGCGGCCTGCAGGTACTGCCGCCGGGCACGGACAGCTGGATTCCGGTCGAACCCATTCCGGGGGCCCTGGTCATTAATCTGGGCGAAATGCTCGAAGTCGCGACCCAGGGTTACCTGGCTGCCACCATCCATCGCGTCGAGGCGCCCCCGGCCGGCGTCGACCGCTACACGGTCCCTTTCTTCTTCTCGCCCCGGCTTGACGCCGTCATTGAGCCAGTGCCCCTGCCTCCCGCACTCGCGGCCCGGTCCCGGGGGGTCACCGATGATCCGGACAATCCGATGCTCGCGTCCTACGGCGCAAACGTGCTCAAGGGCTGGCTGCGGGCCCACCCCGAGGTCGCCCGGATTCATCACCCGGAATTGGTCCGGACCACCGGGCAGACCTGAACGGCAGCAACGCACCGGCCAACGTGCCGGGAATGACGAGCCGCCGGGCCGGCCCGGCGGCGTCGCCGCTCAGGCCTGTCGCTGTTTCACGGCGCCGGCCAGCGAGGCCAGGCCCTTTTCGAAGTCGGCGCCGACCATTTTGTCCATGTTCATGAACAGGGCGAACACTTTGCCGATGCCCTTGTTCTCTCCGGTCATCGTCCAGGTGACCTGAGTGCCGTCACCGGAGGGCGTGAACGTGAAGGTGGTGGGGTTGACCGCTTTGAAGGGCTTGGTGAATTCCAGACGGATCTTGATGTTGCGCGGCTCGGCCGTGTCCACGATTTCCATGGTGCCGGAGCCGGCCTTGCGGTTTCCGCTCCAGGTGTACTTGGCACCGACGCCGGAGTCGCTGCCGGAGTAGCTCCGTTCCATGGCCGGATCAACGGCCTCCCAAGGGGACCATTTGGTCCATTCGTGGAAGCTGTTGACCAGCGGAAAGATGTCCTGCGCCGGGGCTGGAATGACTGCGCTGCGGGTAACTTCATAAGTAGACATGCGGCAATCCTAGGCGGTGACCGGCCCAACCGGACGCGTGCCCTGCGGGTTCACCCCTTCTCAGCGGTTGCCTCCGTCAGATCGACCACCGGCAAGGACGCGTTCTTCTTGACGGACTCGACCCCGCCCATGGCACTCGCCTTGGTCTTGTAGCTCTCCGAGGAGGCGATCACCTCGCCGTTGGAGGCCTTAAGCCGGAACCGGAATCCGCCGGACTTGTCTTTGTAGACCTCATACTTGCCAGCCATGGTGCATCCCTGATTTCTCCGTTGTTGTGGCCGGCCGGGGAGCCGGCACGGATCGATTAGCGCCGCCGCAACCGGCTGACCAGAGTGCTTCGGTTGCCTGGCCCGACCAGGCTCAGGACAGGCCGGTCAGCCCTGCAGCGGGATGACGTCAATTCCCCCGTGCTGATCGGCAACGACCAGAACCCGGGGCGCCGCCACACCCTCCAGTGCGGCCGCCAACCGCTTCTCCTGGGCCCCGGCATCGCCCGCGACGTCCCCACCGGCAACACCAGCACCGGCAAAACCGGCGGCGCCGGCTCCGCCGTCGGCCCGTTTCCAGACCGTGACGCCGGCCCCGGTGACCTCGCCGATGACGCGCCGCAGCGGTGCGGGGTCCGATCCCGCCACGAGGAACACGTGGCCGATGGTTCGCGGACGGACCGGACCGGCCGCGGCGAACACGGCGCGGTCCTGCCGCCACACGGCAAAGTGGTACCCGAACACGAGTCCCGTGGCGACCAGGAGCCCCAGGGGTGCGCGGATCCGGTCCACGAGGCTTCCCCCGCTGACCTCGCCCAGGACGAACTCGAACATCCGGAACCCGATCACCAGCAGCGTGACCACCGCCACCACCGCGCTCAGGCCGAACACGGCCACCAGGTAGATCCGGCGCGCGTTCAGGCCGGCGCCGGTCGCCGCCGCCTGCTCCACGCGCCGCCACGCAAGCCACCAGACCGGCCCGCCAACCAGGAGCGAGCTGATTCCCGCAAGCAGCAGCGTCCGCGCCCCGGCGCCGGCCAGCGGCGTCGCCGTCATGGCGAGGACCGAGTTGACGATCACGCCTATCCCGGACGCTGCCGCGACCAGGGCGACGCCGGAGGTCACCAGCCTGCCGCCCTGAAGCGTGGCCGCTGAGCGGCCGCGCGCGACGTTGCGGTGGTAGACCCAGACGAGGCAGCCGATGGCGGCCGCGGACACAGCCGGCGCGAGGGGCTCCAGCAGGAGCTCCAGCTGTTCGGAACGGTCAAACAGCAGGCGAAGCACCACGAAGAGCGCCACGCCGGCTCCGCCCAAGGTCAGAACGCCCGCGCCAAGCACCCCGACCGTGATGAGCGCGACGTCGGCCAGCCCGGTCCGCAGCCTCCGGCCGCCGTCGTGATTCCAATGCCACCACCAGATAATGGTTCCGCCGACGGCCCAGACCAGGGATTGCAGCGCCGACACCCACCACGGTTTGCCCACCGACACTTCCGTCGCGGCTCCCCGCAGGGCGGCAGCCAGCAAGGTGGATAAGGCTGCGACGGCGCCGCCCACGCCCAGCACGAGCCCCAGCACCGAGCCGAGCACCGTAGGGACCCCGGAGAGGACTGTCGGATTCTTCCGGGGGTCACGCCACATCCACCGGTGCCAGGCCCAGACCGCAGCCCACACCAGACCGGTGGCCAGGGACAGCCGCCACTGAAGGCCCTGCCCGCCGATCAGCGAGGACAGAGTGTTCAGCACGTTGGTGGCCGCGATGAGCAGGGCGAGCAGGTAGGCACCTGCCAGGTAGAGACCCCAGCCGATGGCGGACCGCTCCTCCGGGTCCTCTAGCCGCCGCCAAACCGCCCACCACAAAAGGGCCGCGAGCGGCCCGCCAATCAGGGCGAACGCCAGCGAGCGCGCGAGCCCGGCGACGTCGTCCGGGGCCAGCTCTGTCCCCGCCACCAGCAGGCGGCCCAGCAGTCCGCTGAGCCCGACGGCGGTTGTCACCACCAGTGCGAACAGCAGCGCGTAGGTGATGAGCCGGCGCACTGTCCCTTGGGCGCTCATTGCTTCGCCTCGCCGGTGCACACTGCCAGGGGCCAGGGCACGGTGTCGATCAGCCAGCCGTTGCCCGCCCGAACGAGGTCGAACGCGTCCTCCACCTGGTATTCGGCGCTGCCGAAGGGACCGCCCGGCTCGGACACAGTGATGAGCACCCTTACGTCCGCGGATTCCGGCCGCTCGGTGGTGGACACCAGTGTGACTCGCAGGTTCCGGGCCGAAGGGCGGGCCCCGGTTGTGCACTTGGTCCGGGCGGCCGGCGTCAGGTAGGCGGAGGCGGCCGTCTCATCCCCGGCAATGACGGCTCCGGCATAGCGTTGCGCGACGCCGGCGGGCGTTGACTCGGCCAGGGGCGCGGGCTCCCCGCGGGTGAAGACCACTGCCAGCGCGATGATCACGATCACCGCGATCGCGGCCATGATGGCCAGCAGGGTCCGGCCAGGCCTGGTGCGGCGCAGCTCCACCGCCTCCCCCGGCTTTTCCGGGCCGGGCTCCTCCGGCGGTCCTTCAGGCGGCGGCCTCATGGCGCAAGTATGGACGCCGTCCAGCGCACGGTCACGATGTCTTTCGTCCCCTTTCCGCGGCGTCCGCGTCGACGCAGCCGAAGCCAGCCACTACGCTCGGAAAATGGGAATCATGCGCAACGCCCTCGCCGCTGCTGTTGTACTGATGGCCGGCCTTCTCGGCGGTGCCCCGGCCGCGCTCGCCACGACGCCGACCGCCGTCGTCGTCGAAGACCGCGCCGGGGTGTTGGACCAGCGGACGCTGCTGCCGGCGGTACAGGCCACCAACTTTTATGAGCCCACCAAAGTTGCGGTGTACACCTATAACGGCACTGCCGCCGACAATCTGAACGAAGAAGTCCTGCGGTTCGCCCGCACCGAACATCCCGAATGGATCAGTGCTGACGGGCAGAAGTGGGCAGACGGACTGTTCATCTTCGCCCTGGATCCGGTGGGCCGGCATGTGGGGACGTACATGGGTGAGGACCGGAAGGTCTCGCCCGAACAGCGCGAGGACATCCAGAACGCCGCCAAAGAGCTGCTTCGCGATGCGCAGTGGACCGAGGGCACCATTGCCGGGATCCGCCGCGGCGCCGAACTCATCAATCAGCCGTGGTACCGTTCCACAGCCTTCCTCGTCACAGCCTGGGCGGCGGTGGCCGCCGCGGTCTGCGCAGCGGCGGCCTGGCTGATCGTGCGGTGGCGGACCCGGGTCTCCAGCCGGAAGGAACTGGCCCGGGGCGACGCCAGCTACGCCAATGTCAGCATGGACCTGCAGGTGACCGAGCTCAACGCCAGCACAATTCCCGAGTCCTCCCGGTACGGGAGCACGGTGCTGGAAAAACACCGCACGTTCGTGAACCGCTACGGTACGGCCACCGAACTTTCCAACCAGGTACACGCCCTTGGCAGCCGGGACCTGAGCCGCCGGCCCAACCTCAAACTGGTCCGGCGTTACGCCGATGCCGCGGCCGAACTCGATGCCCTGGACGACGTGATCGCCGATACCAATGCCCTGCTCAACCGGGGCTCGTCCTGGCCTGCCGCCTGGGACCGCCAGCTCGCGCCGTTCCGCAACGATCTGGACGGCGTGGAAGACCTGCTCAGCCAGCGCCGCGCCGAGGGAACCTCAGCGACGGCGGTGGCACTGCGGTCCTTCCGCGATGAAAGCCGGCGTGACATGGAGCGTTGGTCGACGGAACTGGCGGACGGCTCCATCACACCCGAAACGGCGCTGGACCGGTTGCGTGACGCCCGGACCCACCTCTCGGAGCTGTTGAAAAATCACGCCGACACCCTGATCCAGGCCTTTGCCCGCAATGAGAAGGAAGCCGGGCTCATGCGCGAGGAAATGGACAGCGCGCAGGCGGGAACGAAGGCAAGATACGGCCGCACGTACGAGCCGAGCATCCTCGGAACGGTGTACCCGTCCTACTACTTCTTCTCGGTCCCGAGCTTCAACACCGGCTTCAGCAGCGGCGTCAGCAGCGTCAGCAGCGCGCGCGGCGGCGGCACCACCGGGTACGGGTCCAGCGGCGGAAGCTTTTCCGGGTCCGGAAGTTCGTCGAGTTTCTAGGGCGCGCTAACGGACTTAGGGTCCGCTCGCGGCCTTTTCGACGGCGAAATCTCCACCGGGGAACATGATCGTCTCGTGGCCGTCGTCGAACCGGACCAGGTACGGCGGCGCACCGTCGGCACCCTTCACTTCAAGGATCAGACCGTGCCGGTCCGTGGACTCGACCGTCGTCCCCCGGATGATGATGCGGTCCCCTGCGGTTGCCTTCATGGCGATCACCTGTATCCCTATTGACGCCTGTGTGCCCGAAGATCATTATGGCTCTTATCGGCTGGGGGGCGCTATGGCCTGAGGTTGAGGAGCCGCGCCGTGAACCGTAAATGTGCAGTTGGCCAAGCAGGAAAAGCAGTCAGCATCCTTTTCCCGGTGATCGGTTTCGCGGCAGGACCGCTCCACGACCCGCTCCGTCCCTCCGCCCATCCCGACGGCCCGGGCTGCCGACGACGCCGACGCTTCAACGACCTTGACGTGCACACTCCTGCAGGGCGTGCGGGGTGCCGGCCATGATGCGGGCAATTGTGCGCTGGACGCTGCAGTTCAGGCTCCTGGTCCTGGCAGCAGCCGCGGGAATCCTGGCCTTCGGGCTCACCAGCCTGCCGAGCATGTCCGTGGACGCCTTCCCGGAATTTGCCCCGCCCCAGGTGGAGATCCAGACCGAAGCCCTGGGACTGTCGGCCGCCGAGGTTGAGCAGCTCATCACCTCACCCATGGAAGCCGACCTGCTGAACGGCGTCGCCTGGGTGGAGGCCATCAGGTCCAAATCCGTCCCTGGCCTGTCCTCGATCCAGATGGTTTTCAAGCCGGGGACCGACCTCCTCCGCGCACGCCAGCTGGTCTCGGAACGGCTGACCCAGGCACGCGCACTGCCCAACGTTTCGGCGGCGCCCGTGCTGATGCAACCGCTGTCCTCGACCAGCCGGGTCATGATGATCCGGCTGACCTCCAAGGACATGTCGGCCATCGACATGTCCGTCCTGGCCCGCTGGACCATGAAACCCGGGCTCCTGGCCGTGCCAGGCGTCGCCAACGTGGCGATCTGGGGCCAGCGCGACCAGCAGCTCCAAGTCCTGGTGGACCCGGCGCAGCTCGAAGCCAAGGGCGTCACGCTGGATGAAATCATCAAGACGACCGGCAACTCCGTGTGGGTCTCGCCGCTGAGCTACCTGGAGGCGTCCACACCCGGCACCGGCGGCTTCTTCGAGACGGGACACCAGCGGATCGGTGTCCAGCATGTCCTGCCGATCACCACGCCGGAGGATCTGGGCCAGGTCCCCGTCCAGGGTGCGTCAGGCAATCTCCTGCTCAAAGACGTGGCCACGGTGTCAACAGACCACCAGCCGCTGATCGGCGATGCCCTGCTGAGCAAGGAAGCCGAGTTGTTGCTGGTGATCGAGAAGTTCCCGGAGACCAACACGATGGACGTGACCCGGGGCGTTGACGAGGCCCTGCACGCACTCCAGCCCGGCCTGCCCGGGGTCGCGATAGATACCAGCGTCTACCGGCAGGCGTCCTTTATCGACGAGGAAATAGGGACGCTCGGCGCCGCCCTGCTCGTGACGCTGCTGCTCATTGTCGCCCTTTTTGGGGCCTTCTTCCGCTCCTGGCGTACCGCCTTGATCAGCCTGATCACCATCCCGGTGTCGCTGACCTCGGCGGCGCTGGTGCTCGACTGGCGCGGCACCGGGATGAACACCATGGTCATGGCCGGCCTGGTGCTGGCACTGGCGGTCATCGTCGGAGATGTCGCGGAAGACCTCAGCGGCATCGCCCGGGCACGAAGGGCCGAGGCCAGGTCCCGCCGCGAAACGGCCGACGGCGGGACGGAGTCCACGCCGGCACAGGATGGGCAGCCACGTGATTCGGTGATCCCGGGCGCCCTGCGGGCAGCCCGTACGCCAATGCTCTACTCACTGCTGATCATGGCTTTGGCCCTCACGCCCGCACTGTTCATCCCGGGTGAGAACGGCGCCCTGTTCGGACCCTTGGTGCAGAGCTACCTGATCGCCCTGCTTGTCTCGATGATCGTCGCCCTCACCGTCACGGCCGCCCTCGCGTTCGTCCTCCCCGCGGGTTCCAAGGCCCCGGAGAGGCGGTCCCTCAGGCGGCTTGAAGGCGCCTACGGCGGCTATGTGAAGCGTCTGGCAGGGAAAACCCGGTGGGTGTTCGCCGCCGCCGCCGTTGTGGCGCTCGCCGGGCTGGCACTCGCACCGCAGCTGGCCGGGACCCATCCCGTGGTGCCCGTCCTGGCGGACAAGACCCTGGTGGTGCACTGGAGCGCGATCGCCGGAACCTCGGACCAGGAAATGAGCCGGATCACCGAGGCGGCAGCCGACGAACTGCGCACGTTGCCGGGCGTGGCCAACGTTGGCGGACACATCGGGCGCGCAATCACCTCCGATCAGGTCGGCGACGTCAGCTCCGGCGAGCTGTGGGTGACCGTGGCCCCCGACGCGGCCTACGCCGACACGGCCGCCGCCGTCGACCGCGTGATCGCCGGTTATGCGGGCCTGACCAGCAAAGTCTCCACCTATCCGCAGGAACGCATCGACCAGATCCGGGAAGAAGCCGACAGCGGCTTTGCCGTCCGGGTCTTCGGACTCGACCCCGCGATCCTGCGGCAGAAGGCGGCGGAGGTCAAAACAATCCTGGAGCACACGGCCGGGGTGGCTAATCCCCACGTCGACCTGCCCGCCGAACAGCCCATCGCCGAAGTCAAGGTGAACCTCGCCGCGGCCCAAAAGGCCGGCGTCGTCCCCGGCGACGTCCGGCGCGCGGCAGCCGCCCTCCTGCAGGGCATTGAAGTCGGCAACCTGTACGAAGAGCAGAAAGTCTTCTCCGTCATCGTCAAGGGCGCCGCGGCCACCCGCAGCAGCCTGGACAGCGTCCGCAACCTGATCATCGACACCCCCAACGGCGGGCACGCCCGCCTCGGCGACGTCGCGCAGGTGACCATGGTCGGGAACGAATCCGTGATCCTGCACGATGACACCTCGCGCCGCATTGACGTGAAAGCTGACATCCAGGGTCGCCCGCTGGGCGACATCCAGCGTGACATCAACGCGGCCCTGCAGCATATGCAGTTCCCGATGTCCTACCACGCCGAGATCCTCACCCAGTACGCCCAGCAGCAAAGCAATTACCAGTGGCTCTGGCTGCTCGCGGCAGTCGCCGCAGCCGGCATCCTGGTGCTGCTGCAAACGGCGACGGGGAGTTGGCGGCTCGCCGCCCCGCTCTTCCTGGGCCTGATCCTGGCACTGTCCGGCGGCGTGCTGGCCGCCCAGGCCACCGGGGGCGTCAACGCCCTGGTCGCCCTGGTCGCCTTCGCCGCAGTCCTTGGTATCGCCGTCCGCGGCGCCCTCCTGCTGGCAAGCCACGTACGGGACCTGCGGGCAACCGATGCTGAAGCGCCCTGGCCCGCGCTGGTGGTCCGCGGAAGCAGGGAGAGGCTGGGACCCGTCCTGATGTCCACCGTGATCACGGCCCTGGTGCTGTTGCCCCTGGTCCTGCTGGGCGGCGTCGTCGGAGCGGAAATCATCCTGCCGCTGGCCGTGATCATCTGGGGAGGCCTGCTGACAACTTCCTTCTTCACCCTGTTTGTCGTGCCCGCCGTGCTGCTTCGGTTCGAGCCGCAGCAGGCACCCGGCGCGCCGGCCGGCCAGGGCACCGCTGCACCAACTGAAAGCCGGGATGGGTCATGAACTCCACACCTTCGCCGCGGGGCAACAAGGTCGCGGTTTTCATCACCGCGCTGATCGTGACGGCGTTCACGGCGCTCTCCGCTACAGGTTGCGCCCAGGCACCGGAGGCCGCACCGTCCGAAGGCGAACCGGCGGCGATCGCCGAAGTCCCGGGCACGGATCTTCACCGGCTCACCCTCACCGACCACGCCGTGGAAAGGGTTGGGATTGCGACGGCGGTGATTGCAGTGGATCCCAAGACCGGGAAGCTCACTGCCCCCTACGGGGCCATCCTGTACGACAGCTCGGGCAAGGCGTGGGTCTACACCAACCCTGAGCCCCGGGTCTACGTCCGCCAAGCGATCACGGTCCAGCGGATCAACGGCGACGTTGCCGTCCTGACGGACGGGCCGCCGGCAGGGACCGTCGTCGTTACGACAGGTGCCGAGGAACTTCTCGGGACCGAATTCGATACGGCCGAGTGACATGCGCTGGCTCATCGGGATCAGCCTCCGTTTCAAGACGGTTGTTGTCGCCCTCGCGTGCGCCGTGATGCTGCTCGGTTCCCTGCAGTTGGGCGCCGCATCCGTGGATGTCTTCCCGGAATTCGCCCCGCCGCGCGTCGAAATCCAGACCGCATGCCTCGGGTTGACCGCCCAGGAAGTCGAAGAGCTCGTCAGTGTGCCGATAGAGGCCGCCGTGAGCGGCATGCCGGGCCTGGACGAGATACGGTCCAAGTCCGTGCCCCAGCTGTCCTCGATCGTGCTGCTCTTCCATCAGGGCACTGACCTGCTCAACGCCCGTCAGCTCGTCTCGGAACGGATGGCGTCGGTGACCGCGGCGCTGCCGACGTGGGCGGCCCCGCCGGTGATGCTGCAGCCGCTGTCCGCGACCAGCCGCGTGATGAAGATCGGGATGACGTCGTCGGAACATTCGCTCATCGAAATGTCGATGCTGTCCTACTGGACCATCCGGGCCCGTCTGCTGCGGGTCCCCGGGGTGGCCAACGTGGCCATCTGGGGCGAGCGGCTCCAGATGCTGCAGGTCCAGGTGGAGCCTGACAAGCTCAAGGCCCAGAACGTCTCCCTCAACCAGGTCATGGAAGTCACCGCCGGCGCCCTCGACGCCGGGCTGCTGAAGTATTCGCCGGGACGCTTCATCGGCACCGGCGGCTTCATTGACAGTCCGACCCAGAGGATGGGCATCCGCCACGTCCAGCCGATCCAGACGCCCGCGGATCTGGCCCAGGTGACGATCCGGGAAAAGGACGGCGTGGCGCTGCACCTTGGCGACGTTGCCCAGGTCGTCGAGGACCATCAGCCGCTGATTGGTGACGCCGTGATCAACAACGGTCACGGGCTCATGCTGATCGTCGAGAAGCTGCCTTGGGGCAACACACTGGACGTGACCAAAGGCGTGGAGGAGGCCCTCCACGAGCTGCAGCCGGGCCTGAGCGGTATCAACTTCGACACCACGATCTTCCGGCCCGCCAGCTTCGTCGAGGAGGCGATCTCCAACCTCAGCATCGCGCTGTTGCTGGGCTGCCTGCTGGTGGTCATGATCCTCGTCGCGTTCCTCTTCCAGTGGCGCACGGCCTTGATAAGCATCATCGCCATTCCGTTGTCCCTGCTTACAGCCGCACTGGTGCTCTACTTCACGTCCAGCTCCATCAACACGATGGTCCTTGCGGGGCTGGTCATTGCGGTGGGCGTCGTGGTCGATGACGCGATCATCGACGTCGAGAACATCATGCGCCGCCTGCGGCAGCGACGCGCCCGGGGCAGTGACGAATCTGCGGCATCGGTGGTCTTGAAAGCCTCCCTGGAGATGCGCAGCCCGATCGTTTACGCGACCCTGATCATTGTGGTCGCCGCCGTACCGATTTTCTTCCTGGACGGTCTGACCGGCGTCTTCTTCCGGCCGCTGGCCGTCTCCTACACCCTGGCTGTCCTGGCCTCGATGTTCGTGGCGCTGACAGTGACGCCGGCTCTTGCCCTGATTCTGCTGGGCAACGCAAAACTGGAAGAACGCGATGCGCCGCTGGTCCGGGTGCTCAAACGCGGCTACCACGCCGCCCTGTCCAAGGCCATGAACCGGCCCCGGTTCGGCTACGCGGGCTTTGGCGTGCTGGCGGTGGTGGGTTTGGTCCTCGCTCCCCTGATGGGTTCTTCCCTGTTCCCCACGTTCAAGGAACGGGACTTCCTGATGCACTGGATCTCCGAACCGGGTACGTCTGCCGCCGAAGAATTCAGGATTTCCCAGCGCGGCTGTGAGGAATTCCTCAAGGTCCCCGGCGTCCTGAACTGCGGCACGCACATCGGGCAGGCATTTGCCGCGGACGAGATCGTCGGTGTCAATGCCGGCGAACACTGGATCAGCATCGACCGCCACGCCGACTACGACGCGACCGTGGCCGCCGTGGAGGACGTGGTCAACGGCTACCCGGGGCTGCACCGTGACGTCCAGACTTATCTGAAGGAGCGGATTGAAGAGGTCATCACCGGCGCCAGCGAACCCATCCTGGTCCGGGTCTACGGAGACGACCTCAATGTGCTCCGGGAACAGGCGCAACGGGTCAAGACCATCATGGACTCGATCGAGGGCACCGAGGACCCGCATGTGTCCCTCGAGGTGGAAGTCCCCCAGATTGCCGTGACGGTTAACCTGGCCGCGGCGCAGAAGTACGGCCTCAAACCGGGCGACGTCCGGCGCGCGGCCGCGACACTCGTGGCCGGCGAGGAGGTCGGCGACGTCTTCCGGGACGGCCGGGCCTACGACGTCCAGGTCTGGAGCACCCCGGCCACCCGCTCCTCCGTCACCAGCATCGAGGATCTGCCCATCGATACGCCCAGCGGAGCGCGGGTGCGCCTCGCCGACGTCGCGGACGTGAGCCTGCAGGCTACGCCGAACCAGATCGACCGCACCAACGGATCCCGCCGCGTCGAGGTGGGATCCTTCCTGGCCAACGGAGCGGACATGGGAACAGTGGTCGGTGAGTTGAAATCACAGCTGGAGAGCCTGGAGCTCCCCACCGGCTACAGCGTGCAGCTGCTCGGCGAATACACCGAACGCGAGGCGGCAACCAACCGCTTGATGATCTACTCCGCGGCGGCACTTGTCCTGATCCTCCTGCTGCTGCAGGCATCCTTCCGCAGCTGGCGGCTGGCCGTCCTGTCGCTGCTGACGCTGCCGGTCGCCCTGGTGGGCGGGGTCATTGCCGCCTACATGACCGGCGGCGTCCTGTCCCTCGGGTCCCTCGTTGGCTTCCTCACGGTGATGGGGATCGCCGCACGCAACGGCATCCTGCTGATCAACCACTGCCAGCATCTGGAAACCTATGAAGGCCAAACTTTCGGCCGGGACCTGGTGATGCGCGGGGCGGCGGAGCGGCTCTCGCCCATCCTCATGACCACCATGGCCACCGGGCTTGCACTGGTACCCCTGGTTGTCATGGGCAACATCCCGGGCCATGAAATTGAACACCCCATGGCCGTGGTTATCCTGGGCGGCCTGGTCACCTCCACCCTGCTCAATCTGTTCATCGTGCCCTCGCTCTATCTCCGGTTCGCCAAGTCCAGGAAGACCAGGGAGAAGGAACGCGCTGCCGCCGGGCCGGTGTCCGTCTAACAGCGGCCGGCCTCAGAACCTCAAACATCAGAACAGGGCGGCGGTCACGGTCCGGGTGAGCTGCTGAATGATCTGGGTGCGGGGGCCCATATCGGAGTAATTCCTGCCGCGGGTGTACACGACGAACACGAAGGCCCGGCCGTCCTTGTCCAGGACGGCCGCGTCATGCAGGTTTCCGAACAGCAGCCCATACTTGTGGTGAACCCCTACCCCGGGCGGAACCGCCGGCGGGATCAGTGTCTCAAAGTTGGTGTTCTGCATATAGGACAAGAGCTGGGCGGTGTTGCGGGCATCGAGCAGCTGTCCCGTGTAGAGCAACTGGAGGGTCCTGGCCATTTCTGCGGGCGTCAGCAGGTTGACCGTGCGGTCGTAGGATATCCCGATCGAGGCGGCGTAATCCGTGATGCCCCGCGCGCCGACCGCCCGCAGGATCAGCGCCCACGAGTCGTTGTTGCTCTGCTGGACCATCCGGCGGATCTGGGTGCCGGCCGTCGAGTTGCCCATGGGGGCGGTCAGCGAGGCGCGGCCGGTCTCAACGAGGTGGTAATACGCCGACGCGGCCAGAATTTTTGCCGTGCTGGCGGCAACAAACTTGTCCTGGATCCCGTAGCCGTGGACCACGCCGTCGGAGACATCGATCAAGGACACCCCCAGGGCATAGGCACTGTTGGCCGTGATGATCCCGTTGATCTGGCTGTCCAGTTCCGGGTCAATGGCCGGGACCGCGACGGCAGGCACGGCGGGGACCTCAGCGGGCTTCCCCGCGGCCGCCGAGACGGCGCCGGCCGCGGGCGAAGCAGTTGCGGGCAGGTCAGATGCCGGCGGAACGGTCCGGCCGGCATCCGTGACCGGCGCCGTCGGCGTCGCTGCAGCGGCCGGCGGGTCAACGGGTAGCGCCGCCTGGACGCCTGCATAGACGCCGGCAGCCACAAGGGCCAGTGCGACGGCGGCCGCCGTCAGATACTGTCGCCGGGCCCTCCCCTCACGCCGGGCGAGGGACCGCGGACCGGGCCGGGAACCGTCGTTGACCCGGTGCCCGCCGGAGCGGTAGTGGCGCGGCGCCGGCTTCGGGACCGGCCCCGTGCTGTTGTTCGAATCGTTCGCAGGCATCATTCTTCCCCGAAGGTGACTGACCGCGGTGGGGCCATAGACTTCCAGCATTCTTCCCCCTGGCGGCTTCCCGCGCAAGGGCACGGCTCCGGGAAAAAGTGGGTCTGCCATCCGAAGCAGCGGCGTACGCTGGTGAAAACGTAAGGAGCGGCGATGCGCAAAATCATCCTGGCCATGCAGGTGTCCCTCGACGGATTCTTCGAGGGCCCGGACCGGGACATCAGCTGGCACATGGTCGACGACGAGCTGCACCGCCATTTCAACCAGCAGCTCAGCACCATGGGTGCCTTCCTCGACGGCCGCGTCACGTACGAGCTGATGGAAGGGTTCTGGCCCACCGCGGACCAGGACCCGGCCGCCGGCGCAGTGACGGCCGAGTTCGCCCGGATTTGGCGGGACATGCCCAAGATCGTGTATTCCCGGACGCTGACATCTGCGGCCTGGAACACCACCGTGGTCCGGGAGGTGGTGCCGGAAGAAGTGCTGGCCCTGAAAGAGCAGCCGGGCGGGGACCTGGCCCTGGGCGGGGCAGAACTGGCCGACACCTTCCGGCGGCTCGGGCTGATCGACGAATACTGGCTGTATGTCCATCCGGTCCTGATCGGACGGGGCCGCCCCCTGTTCAAGGCTGCGGACAGCATAGCCCAGCTCCGGCTGCTGGAGACGCGCGCCTTCGGCAACGGGGTGGCGCTGTTGCGCTACGCCGCGTAGCCGGCACGGATCATCCAGACGTAGCCCCTCGGCCGGCGCCGCGACACTTTCTTAAGCGTTTCTTAACGGGCTGGCGGAAGAGTGGGAGTCGTCGCCTGTCCGGGCGCCCTTGTCCCGAGCCGGAGGATCCCATGACTGGACCTGCCCCTGTTAAGAGCGATGCGCCGCTGGGCGGTGCTGGAGCACTCAGCCGAAGTGGAGCACCAAGCCGTCCCGACGCCGTGCGCCCCGCCGCGGGTCCCCGGCTGTGGGCCCTCCCCCAGGTCCGCCACTGGTTAGTGCTGGGCGTCCTGCTGTCGGCCGCCGTCGTGGCATTGGGCCTGGCGGCGCAGCTGACACCCGGCTTCAGCGCCGCCGAGCTCGGGGTCGATCAGGACCTGAGCCAGCACCACGCCGCCGCCCTGACCGCCGTCGCGATGGCGCTGAATGTCGTGTTTGGCCCGGTGGCGGGCCTCGCGCTGATCGGCGCCGCGGCGCTGTACATCTGGCTGTTCCGCGGCGGCCTGGCCAAGGCGATTGCCTTCGGCCTCGTGGCATCATCCGGCTGGGTGGCAAGTGAATTCTTCAAGCTCCTCGTGGCCCGCCAGCGGCCCAGCCCTGCCCTGCTGTTCGATCCCCTGGCTCCGGAAACGGGTTCCAACAGCTTCCCGAGCGGCCACGTGTCCTTTGCTGTGGCACTGGGATTGGCAGTGTACTTCCTGGCCAGTGGAACCCGCTGGGCCAAGGTCACGGCCGTCGCGGCGGCGGTGATGGCCCTCGTCGTAGCCTGGTCACGGCTGTACATCGGCGTCCACTACCCCACGGATGTCGCGGCGTCGTTCCTGGCCTCGAGCGCAGCCGTGGTCCTGCTCGCGGGACTGTGGAACCTTCTCGCGCCACGGATAGCGGCGCGGATCCGGGCCCGTTCGGGCAGCCGGCCGCTGGGCGCCGAGGAGAAATGAGAATGCCCGTCCTGGACGTTTTTGCCTCCCTTCCGGCCGTCCACGCCGCCGGAACATTGTCCCTGCTGGACCCGGCAAGCCTGCTCGCCGGGTTGGGCCCGGCCGCACTGGGTGTGATCGCCGTGATGGTCTTCATCGAATCGGGCGTGCTCTTTCCCTTCCTGCCCGGCGACTCCCTGTTGTTCACCGCAGGACTTCTGCACCAGCAGCTGCAACTGACGTTGCCTGTGCTGATCGGCGTCGTCACCGCGGCCGCGGTCGCCGGGGACCAGGTCGGCTACATGCTCGGACGGAAACTTGGCCGGCGATGGTTCAAGGACGACGCCCGGATCCTGAAGACAGCGCACCTGACCACCACGGAGGACTTCTTCCGCCGCCACGGCGGGGCCGCCGTCGTGCTGGCCCGCTTCGTCCCCATGGTCCGGACGTTTGCTCCGCTGACCGCCGGGACCGCGCGCTATGACTACAAATCCTTCACCCTGTGGAATATCACTGGCGCCGTCGCATGGGCGGCCTCCGTGACGATGCTTGGCACCTGGCTGGGGCATTTTGACATCATCGCCAGGAACATCGACGCCATCGTCGTGGCCATGGTGCTCGTCTCCGTCGTGCCGGGGGTGGTGCAGCTCATCAAACGCCGTCGGAACTCCCGCGGCGCAGGCGCAGTCGCAGACAAAGCCGCCGGCGACACGGCGGAAGAACCCGGGGCCGGACTGCGGACTGAGGAAATGGCCGCGGAAGAATAGCTGACATGACCTCCGCTGACCTTCCGTCCCTGCTGCTCGTCGAGGACGACGCCGTCCTGGGACCGCTCATCGCCGAGCTCCTGGACCCGGACTACCGGGTCCAGTTGGTCACCAACGGCCGCGACGGCCTCCACCAGGGGCTGACCGGGAGCTGGGACGTCATGGTGGTGGACCGCGGGCTGCCCGCCATGGACGGCATCGCCCTCATCACGGCTTTGCGGTCGAAAGGCATTGCCACGCCCATCCTGATCCTGACCGCGTTGGGCGATGCCGACGAAAAAGTCAGGGGCCTGGACGCCGGCGCCAACGATTACGTGACCAAGCCGTTCGACGCCGGCGAACTGGCAGCACGCCTGCGCGCACTGACGCGGACTTTCACTCCCCCGGCCCCGGCACCGGTGGCGATCGGGGACTGGGAACTGGATCCAACGCAGCGCTCCGTCCGTTCCGTCTACGGGCAAACGGTGTCACTGACCGCAAAGGAAGGCCAGCTGCTGGCAGCCCTTGCCGCGGAACCGGACCGCGTCTTCACCCGGGATGAGCTCCTCGCGGCGTGCTTCCACGCCTCGGAACAGCCCGGCGTGATCGATACCTATGTTCATCACCTGCGCCGGAAGATCTCCAAAGCCGTGATCCGCACGGTGCACGGCCTCGGATACCAGATCGGCGAAGCCCATGAGTGACGGCTGGCCGGCCGGCGGAAATCCGGACCACTCCATCCTGCGCAAGGCTTCCCTCAAGGTCGCGGTGCGGATCAGTGCTGCGTGCGCGGTCATGGTTCTCGGGCTGCTCGCCGCCACGGCGCTGTACCTCACGAACCAACTGGCCCATCCTGAAGTGCCGGGCTCGGCGACGGCCGGGACGGCCTACACCTACCTGGATTCCAAGGATGTCCTCGAAGCCATGATCATCGCCGGGGTAGCGGGGATCCTGCTGGCCGGCATCGTCGGGTGGCTCAGCGCGCGCAGCGCGATTCGTCCCCTCAGTGATGCCCTGGCAAGGGAGCGGCGTTTCGTCCAGGACGCCAGCCACGAATTGCGCACGCCATTGACCATCCTGGACACCAGGATCCAGCTGGCCCAGCGCAACACTGTGCCCGGCTCCAGGCAAAGCCACGACCTGGCCCGGATCCGGGAGGACGCCGCGACGCTGACAGGGATTGTCAACGAACTGCTCCTCGCGGCAACCGCGGAGGCCCCGGACCGCTCCGCGCCCCCTGCCGACCTCGCCGACGCTGCCGCCAGCGTCGCCGGCAGCCTCCAGCAGGTGGCAGAGCAGCGGCAGGTGCGCCTGGAATTCCATGCCGCTGCCCGGCCGCTGGCCCGGATCGAGAAGAGTGCGCTGCGGCGTGCCGTGCTGGCCCTGGCGGACAACGCGCTGGCCCACACGCCTCCGGGCGGCCGCGTGTCCATCACGACCTCAATCGAACAGAAGCGCGCCGTGATCACGGTGGCGGACTCCGGGACCGGAATCACCGGCGTCGATCAGGCCCGGATCTTTGACCGGTTCGTGCGGACGGCCGGCACCGGCACCTCACAGGGACAGCGGAGCTTTGGCATCGGCCTGGCCCTGGTCCGGGAGATTGCCGTCGCGGCCGGGGGCACCGTCGAGGTGGCCGCGACGGGCGGCGAAGGAACCGTCATGAAATTGACGCTTCCGCTCATGGGCAGCGGGAATCCCTGAGGACCCTGCGCCGGGGAAAGCTATGCCATCGGGATCCCGGACCCCCGAATGCGGAGACAGGAAAGACCGGCGGTCGAGTTGCCCCCAAGGGAACTCGACCGCCGGTCTTTCCGGACTGCCTGGCCCCGGGTCGGGGCCGTGCGGCTTAGGCGCGGACGAACGTCACGCCGCCGGTCGCGGTGAGCCAGGACAGCGGGTGGACCATGGTCTGGTTCTTGCCGTTCATGCCGCCACTGACCACCTGGCCGTTGCCGGCGTAGATGCCGACGTGGCCGGACTGGACCACCATGTCACCGGGCTGCGGCGTCGCTACAACGGTTCCAAGGCCAAGGAACGCGCGGGGACCGATGTCGCCAACGGGCTTACCCGCGGCGCCAAGGGCCTTTTCCACCATGGCAGTGCAGTCCTGGGTGATGCCCACCTGGCTGTAGGCGGCCGAGAGCATGATGGCGTTGCGTCCGCCCGCGGGCGCCGCGGCCGGCGCTGCTGCCGGAGCTGCTGCCGGAGCGGCCTGCACCTGGATGACGGGCTTGGCCGGAGCCTTGGGCGCCGCCGCCGGGGCTGCAGCGGGAGCCGGAGCCGGCGCGACGGGCTGTTCGATGACCGGCGCGGCAACAGAATCCACTGCGGGGCGCTCGAAGCTGATCTTGACGCTTGAATCGGCACTGACGGGGGCACTGACCTGTCCGGTGACGTCGACGTTCGACGCCGGAGCAGAGTCACGCTGCACCGGGGCGGTGGCGGCGTTGGCGGCCATTCCGCTGGTCAGGACCAGGCCGGATGCGGCGGCGAGGACGGCGGCATGGCGCGCAAAAGTATTGACTGAAGTCATGAAAAATGTAGCCTCTCCCAATGCCTGCGAGGTGAGCTGTCGGATTCGGATGGGAGGCACCCGGCCGCACTCCCGGGCCCGTCGTTTGCGGGCACTGTGCGGCTTCACCCCAAGACCTGCATATCAGCAGGTCAAAAGTGGTTTCCCCGTCTCTGCCGGACGTTGATGCGAGTTACCCCCGGGCCGCGGCAGAGTTAGGCAATCGGCTGGGGAGCGCCCGTATCGGAGACAACAGGCACTCATCAACCGTAGCGCGAACCGCACCCGAAAGTCACATTCAGGTAACGGAGCCATGATGCCGGGCCGCAATTTGCCCATAGGGCGGCGCCGTTTCCGAACATAGGATGATGCCATCAGCACCACCGGAAGCGGAGGCCCGAAAATGAACAGCCAGTGTGTCGCCATCTGCCAGTTGAGCACTCAGCCCCAAGAGGATTTCGACGTCAACACCGAGCTGCTGATCCTCGACGGCGGGGACGTCCACGTGACCACATGGGACGCGGAACCGCGTGACGGGGGTTTCGACGAGCACATCCTCAATGACCGGGTGGACGCGCTCGGGTACATGGTTGTCAACGACTGGGCCTTCCTGGACGGCAAGGCCTACGCGGTGGTGGAACGGCGGTCAGGCCCGGCGCCGGCCGGCCGCCGAGAACCGTGACCTTCCTGTCCCTGGCGCTGATCGCCGTCATCGCCCTGGCCGGCCCCCTGCTGGCCCTGCCGGCGCGCTGGCACCTGCCTGTCATGCTGGGTGAGCTGCTGGCCGGCATCGCGATCGGGCGCTCAGGCCTGGCCCTGGTGGACCCCGCGGACCCGACGTTCACCCTGCTGGCCAATATCGGGTTTGCGCTGATGATGTTCGTGGCAGGCACCCACGTTCCCGTGCGGGATCCGCACATCCGTGGCGCCCTCGGCAAAGGCTCCCGCCGGGCGATGGTGGCCGCAGCGGCAGCGGTGGTGGTCGGAACCGGCATCGGTCTGCTGTTCGGGACTGGACATGCTCCCCTCTACGTCGTGCTGCTGGCGTCCTCGTCGGCCGCCCTGGTGCTTCCAATCGTCGATTCCCTGCGCCTCGGCGGCCCAGATGTCGTCGCTATGACAGCGCAGGTGGCAATTGCCGACACGGCCTGCATTGTGGCGTTGCCGCTCCTGGTGGATCCGCCCCACGCAGTCCAGGCGGCGCTGGGTGTCCTCGTGGTGACCGGGTGCGCGGTAGTGCTCTTTGTCGGCTTGCGCTGGCTGGAGCGCCAGGGAATCCGTCGGCGCGTGCACCGGCTCTCGGAAAGCCGCAAGTTTGCCCTGGAGCTACGGATCCAGTTGGCCGTGCTCTTCACCCTGGCCGGTGTCGCGACGTGGAGCAATGTGTCTGTGATGATGGCAGGCTTTTCTTTCGGCCTGGTGATGGCTGCGGTCGGCGAACCGCGGCGGCTGGCCCGGCAACTGTTCGCGCTCAGCGACGGCTTCCTGGGTCCGCTCTTCTTCGTGTGGCTGGGTGCATCGCTGACGCTCAAGGACCTGGCCGGGCACCCGGACATGATGGCCCTCGGCCTGTTGCTGGGGGCCGGGGCCCTGCTGGCGCACGCCGACCTGGCTTTCCTGGGACTCCCGCTGTCGCTGGGGGTGTTGTCGGCGGCCCAGCTTGGCGTACCGGTGGCTGCGGCGAGCATCGGCACGCAGCTTCAGGTCCTGCTCCCAGGCGAGGCCGCGGCCCTGCTGGTGGGAGCGCTTGTCACCATAGCCGCGAGCGCCGTCGCCGGGTCACGGGCGGCGAGGACTTTCGCGGTCCCGGCAAATGCCGGCGGCAAGTCCGGAAATTCCGGCAGCGCCGTCGGGCAGGGCGATCCGGGGGGTCCGACGGCCTGACAGTCCGAATGTCTACATGCCTGGACCAAAGCCGGGCCGGCGGCGAAGGTTCGGAGGGTTATTATCCAACGGATGTGAATTGCAGCTCCGGCCTCCGCTTTGCCATCTCTGCCAGGACCCGGGAGACGGCATCCCGGACCGCTGTGCCGTCGGCGTCGAACGTCCCGCCCGGCTCGCCGAGCACCGCGTTGGCGTGCCGGACGAACCTGTCCCAGTCCCCCGCGCCCGCGCGCAGCGCCAGCAACGGCGAGAGAAGCGCGGCCCGGCGCAGCCAGGCATCGGGCTCGCGCACCCACCGGTCCAGCACGCTGTCGGCCCGCACCCTGGCCAGAACATCGAGTCCGTCCACCAGAGGTCCGACGACGTCGACGGCGAGCGGATCCACAAGGTCCCGCACCCGCGCCTGCCGGATGAAGCCCTCCAGCCGGGTGAGGTCGGAGTTGGTCAGCAGCGTCACGTTGGCCTGGAGCAGGACCACGGCGGCCAGCCGGCGCTCGAAAACCGGCGCAGGCCCCCGGCCGGAGCCTCCGGGCCCGGAGCCCCACAGTTCGGAACTCAGCAAAGTGACCTCATCGCGGGACAGCCCGGGATAGCGGCGGCCGGCATCCCGGACCGTGCCGCGTACGGCGCCCACGGACGTGCCGTAGAACCGGAGGCCGCTGCCCGCCGGCTCCGTTTCCAGCCGCGCCTGAAGCTGCTCAGCGCGGCGCCAGGAAGCTTCGCGCTGCAGCGAGAGGTCGATGAATTCGCCGGCATCACTCACCCTTCCATTCTTTCCCCTCGCGGCTCGCGGCGGAAACGCGGTGCCAAGCCGTCCTGGGCGGTGGGCCCGGACCATCTGCCTAGACTGAACTGGCAAGCCTCCGATCGAAAGCGGTTTACGCAACCATGCACACCAAGCTGACACTCGCCATCGCACTTTCCGTCATGACGCTGGGGGTGGCAGGGTGCGCTGCCCCTGCGCCATCTACCGCACCGTCGCCTGAGTCACCTGCGGCATCCGCGGCGCCGGCTCCTGATTTCGCTTTAGACATCACGGGGGCGCCCGGCCGGATCGCCCAGGCCGGCCTCACGGTGCTGACGGCGGAGGGCAACGTGGACCACTATCACGCACATCTGGACGTGCTGAAGGACGGCAAGCCCATCGCGGTGGCGGCCAATATCGGCATCACCGCCGGAGCTGACCACAGGGCCAACGGCATCTCAGCACTGCACACCCACGACACCACGGGCGTGGTCCACATCGAGTCCCCCACCGCCGGTCAGGCCTTCACCCTCGGGCAGCTCCTGACGGAGTGGGGCGTCCTCGGTGGCAACGGCGCCCCCGGCACCGGTGGGGGTTCGCTGGATGGCTGGACCGTTTACGTGAACGGCCGGAAGTTCGACGCCGGGATCCGGGACCTCCCGTTCAAGGCGCACGACGAGATCGTCCTGTCCTACGGCACCGCGCCGGCGACGATCCAGGCCTCCTACGATTTTCCGCCCGGAGAGTGAGGTGGCCGGAGAGTGAGGGGACCGGAGGCGACGGCGGGCGGCATCCCCGTACCTGCACAACTGTGCAGCAGTCTCCCCACGCAACCCCCACTGGCACCACTGCCGTCGAAAAATGCATGCACAAACGTGCATGTCGCAGCGATCCGCGGAGCACCTTCCCTAGCGTGAATTGAGAGACGTGAGTCGGATCACAGCGGGGGCTGATCCCCTACCTCACTTCCATTCCCACAGACCGTCACAGATGACGCGTCCAACCGAAGAGGTAATCCGTGCCATACCCGAAAACGCCCGCAGCACTCGCAACCCTGGCAGCTGCGACCTTCGCGCTGCTTGGCGCATCCCTGATGGGTGTGCCGGCGGCCCAGGCCGACACCATTGACGTTTCGCCGCCCGGCGCGAATGACTGGTCCTGCAAGCCCTCGGCAGCCCACCCCTACCCGGTGGTCCTGGTGCCGGGAACCTTCGAAAACATGGCGAAGAACTGGGCGACGATGTCGCCGGCGCTAAAGAGCCAGGGCTACTGCGTTTTCGCGCTGAACTACGGTGCGACCAACGGCGTCGACGCCACGGGCCCGGTGGCAGACTCAGCCCGTCAACTCGCCCCGTTTGTCGAGAAGGTACTGGCCTCGACGGGTGCCAGGAAAGTTGATCTCGTGGGCCACAGCCAGGGCGGCATGATGCCGCGCTACTACCTCGGATTCATTGGAGGCGCGGACAAGGTGAACCACCTTGTGGGCATCGCCCCGTCCAACCACGGAACCCGCGGGCTCATCACGCCGACACCGGACGCCGTTCCGCCGGCCACCTCAGTGGGAGGGTCGAATTGCCAGGCCTGCGCCGACCAGCAGGCAGGTTCTCCGTTCCTCACCGAGCTCAACTCCATTGGCGACACGGTTCCTGGTCCGGCCTACACGGTGATCTCCACGACGCACGACGAGGTGGTGACGCCCTACCCCAGCCAGTTCCTCGCCGGGCCGGCCCAGCAGGTCACCAATATCACCATCCAGGACAAGTGCCCGACAGACGTGATTGACCATGACCAGGCGCCCAACGACCCCGTCACCCAGCGTCTCGTGTCCGACGCTCTAGGTCAGCCGGCCGGCCGCCCGGCCAACCCGGCATATCAGCCCAGCTGCGCGTAGCGCGGCACCCCGGGCGGAGGCGGCGTGCGGAACGTCACGCATCCGGGAGGTTTGCGGGCTGAGGTAACGGTCCGGTAACGTTGGCCGCTGGCCGCGAGGCCCGGCCCTAATGCAGGGCCCCGGACCGCCCCTTTGCAGGGCCCCGTTGCGCCGTTCGGCGTCTGCTCGCCCATGCCTTGCGGCAGGGGCCGGATGAAACTTCCCGCATTATCCGCAGCCCTGGCAGCGTCGGTTGTGCGTGCCAGCCACGAAAGCCCGGAGGGGTCCGTTGTTCAAGAAAACACCGCTGTTCAATAAATCAACGTTCAAAGATGCACGGCCGAAGGCACGCTCCACGGCACCACAGCTGAACAAAGTAGCGATTGCGCTGAGCCTGGGCGCACTGTCCCTGACCGGCTGCAGCGCCGGTCCCACGACGGGCGCCGCAGCCGTTTCACCGGCCACCGGGGCCGCGCATTCTGCTGCGGACTCCACGTCCCCGGCGGCAACCCAGGCCGCGCATCCTGCCGCGAAGGCCCCGGCCCCGGTGGCCGCAGCGCCGAAGCCGACGGTCCCCTCGGCCCCCAAGCCGGCCACCGGTACCGCCGGTGCACCTGCGGCTCCCGGAGCCGATGCGGCACCTGCACGGGCCGCCGCGCCTGTTGCTCCGGCAGCCGGCGCCCAAGCGGCAGCCGCTCCGGCGCCGACGGCGGTAACGGCGCCCGTCGCTGCCCAGGCCGCCGTCGCCGCGACCGGCGACGGTTCCCAGGCCGCCATTGCACGGGGCTGGGGTGCGGTTGTCGCGGGTGACGAGTTCTCCAAGGCCGGCGCCCCCGACTCCACCAAGTGGAGCGTCTTCAAGGGAGCCGGACATGCCGGCAAGGGTGTCAGAAGCCCGCAGGCCTGGTCGGTTGCCAATGGCGTGGCCACGGTCAGCGGCGACTCGGCCGGCACCACGGGCGGCATGTCGGCCAAATTTGCCCAGCAGAAATACGGCAAGTGGGAGACGCGCATGCGGACCAACGCCCGGGACCCGGAGTACCACCCCGTGCTGATCCTGTGGCCCAACAACAACACCTCCCCCAACTGCGCCGAGATCGACTACGCCGAGGGCAGCACCAACACCGCACAGATCAAGTTCTTCCTGCACTATGCCTGTGGCGGCCCGAACTTCCAGACCACGGTGGCCAAGACGATCGACACCACCCAGTGGCACAACTACGCAGTGGAGTGGACCCCGGCCGGCATCACCGGTTACATCGATGGCGCGAAGACCTTCTCCGACACGAACCCCGCGCACCTGCCCTCCGTGGGCATGCACCAGACACTGCAGCTGGACTGGTTCCCCGACGGGTCGGCCACCAAGCCTTCACAGATGCAGGTCGACTGGGTCCGCGTATACAAGTAGGACCGGCAAATCGCCAGGCAGCCCCGCGCCGTACTGCGGCGCGGGGCTGCCTTGGTGTTGGCCGAGGACTCGCCGCTACTGGCGGCAGGACTCAAACCCCTTGAAGTTCCGGGCGGATACCGCTGAGACCAGCATTGAACCGGCCGCCGTCACGGCGTCGATCACCGGAACCCCGAGCCGGCGGCGGAGCACGTCCGCCATGCCGATGCTACTCAGGCCCGTGCTGGCCTGGACGATCATGTCGGCGCCGGCGTCAACCAGCATGTGGGCCGCGGCGAGGGCGTCGAAAATCCCGGCAGGCATGAGGAAGGCGTCGGGTGTTTCGGTCCTTCCCTGCCCGTCAATGAGCAGCATGCGTTCGCCCAGTGCATCCGAGATCGGGCCCGGTACGTGTGCGCCGAGTCCCAAAACTCCAATCCGGCCGCCGAAGGTCAGAGCCGCGGCCGCGGCCGCGGAGCCCGCTCCGATGACCGGAATATCCACGGCTGCCCGGGTGGCGGCGAGCCCGGGGTCGGATGCGCAGCTGATAATCAGGGCGTCAGCATCCCCCGCCATGTCCCTCGCCAGGCGGACAACCTTGGGTGCCGCAGATGCGAGCGACGCTTGGTCGTAGACGCCGGACGGCTGGTCCGGAATACAGCGGGAAGTGACGGTAAACCCGAATGCTTCCTGGAGGAGTTTCCCGTGGGCGTGGAGCAGGCGTCGGTCCGACGTCGTCATCACCCGGATCAGTCCAACACGCATGGCGTACTACCTTTCGAACGGATTCGTTGGTGCGAGGCTACCCGGCGAGTATTTCCGCGTCTTTTCGGGCAGATGACCAACACAAGCGCTGCAGCGGATACGCCCCGTGGCGCCGGCGGCCGTTAGCATTCCGCGGGCGGCGGCACGGTGTCTTGTGCATGAAACTTGGCGAAAACTTCGCTTCCGTGTGGGGTTGGCGGCCCGGCGTCGTTGTAGGTTTGTCACGGTGGCCCGTCTTAGGACCCGGGTACAGTGCCCGGGATTGGGGGAAGGCGGCAGGCCGGTTCCGGACTCAGCCGGAACGATGACCAAAGGAACAGCCATGTCGGTGGAGCCGTCGTCCACTCCAGGACGCCTCGAAGAACAGGATCCCGAGAACCTGGTATCCGGTGCGGAACATGCCGCATCTGCCGCCGGAATCCGACATCAGGCCGCCAGAATCATTGACGCCGTCCTCGACGACAGTGCCCCGGAACAAGCCCGCGCACGGGAACTGCTGCGCCAGCAGCTGGCTGCCCATCCCGGACATCCGGAACGGGCCCTGCTGGAGCACCTTGCGGCGTTGAAGGCTTTGGACGGGCACCGCGAAGGGGCGTCGGAGGCTGGCGGCCCGTTGCTGCCGGAATTTGCCTCGGGCGAGTAGGCGCAACGCTTACTTGTAAACGCGGATCCAGTCGACCTGCATCTGGCTGGGTTTGGTGGGCGTCCCGTTGGGAAACCAGTCCAGTTGCACCGTTTGGTGCATGCCCACGGTGGGCTGATGCGCCGGGTTCGTGTCCACGAACCACAAGGACCCATCGAGGTAGCCGGTAATTCCGGTGGGGGTCCACTCGACTGCATAGTTGTGCCATTGTGTGGTGTCGACCGTCTTGGCCGCGGTGGTCTGGAAGTTCGGGCCACCGCAGGCGTAGTGCAGGAAGAACTTGATTTGGGCGGTATTGGCGCTCCCCTCGGCGTAGTCAATCTCGGCGCACGTGGACGAGATGTTGTTGTTCGGCCACAGGATCAGGACAGGGTGATATTGCAGATCCCGCTGGCCAATTTTCATCCTGGCCTCCCAGCGGCCGTACCGCTGTTGGGAAAACCTGGCGGACATGCCGCCGGTGGTGCCCGCGGCGTCGCCGCTGAGGGTCACGACGCCGCCGCCTACTGCAATCGCGTTCGGACTCCGGATCCCCTTGCCCGCGTGCCCCGGTCCTTTGAAGACCCTCCATTTCGCGGGGTCAGGCGACCCCGCGTAGTTGAATTCGTCCCCCGCCACCACTGGGCCCCATCCGCGGACGACGGCGGCCTGCGTCCCGTCGGAGACGGCGGCTTGCGTCCCGGCCGTCACGGCGGCCGCACGGTCTATCGCCGGCGCCCGTTCCCGGGACACTGGTGCGGCACCACACCCGGCAAGGGCCAAGGCGCCTGCAGCGCTCAACGCCGCGGTCCTGCGGTTTGCGAACATCGCGTCTCCATCCGGTCGGGACATGTCCGGGGCAGGCTTCAGACAAACTTGCCTTCACACATACTTGCCAAACCAGGCGAGCGTGTCGTTCCATGCGGCCGTGGCCTGCTCCTGGTTGTAGCGCGGCCCGGTGTCATTGTGGAAGGCGTGGTCCACGCCGGGATAGATCTTGAGTTCGTTCCGGACATCAGTTTTGGCCAAGGCATCCCGGAGCGCCGGCATGGCGCCGGTGATCCGCTGGTCCAGTTCGGCGTAGACGCCGAAGACGGCCGCTTTGATGGCCGGGACCTTGTCCAGGTCAGGCGCGGGTCCGTAGAACGCCGAGGTCGCCAACAGGCCCGGGATCGCCGTCGCCGACTGCCACGTTATGCCGCCACCGAAGCAGAAGCCGTTCATGGCGATCCGCCCGTGATCAACGAAGTCCTGGGCGTTCAAGTAGTTAAAGCCGGCCGTGAAGTCGGAAACGTGACGCTGCGCCCCGGCCTGGGTCAGTGCTCCCGGGACAGCATCCGCGTCAATGCCCGCGGTACCGCCTTCCCTGCTCAGCAGGTCCAGGGCCAGAGCCGCGTATCCGGCTTTGGCGAAGCGGCGCGCCACATCCTGGATATGCGGTGTCAGCCCGCGGTTCTCGTGGCAGACCAGCACGGCCGGCCCGGCGGCCCCGTGGTCGGGCCGTGCGAGATAGCCACTGATGTCGGTGCCGCCCGAGGCGAATTGCACGGTCGCCGTCGTGAGTCCGGCCGCGCCCTCCGGGACCGACAACGGGCTCTTGGCCCCCGGCACCGCGCCCGCGGACGCTGTGCCGGACCCTGGCGCGGACGTCGTCGGCGTCGGCATCGGGTCGGTACTGCGGGGAACCTCCTCGGGCGTGCAGCCCACCAGGAGCATCGCTGCCGAGGCCGCCGCCATGCTGCCGGTGATGAACGCCACCCGGCGCGTGAACGTGTGCTGGCTCATGGCGCCGGAGCGGTAGTCGTCGAAGAATTCCTCAATCAGGTACTTCTCAAACTTGCCAAGCTGGGTCATGGCGGGCCTCCTCAGTGTGCCGATCATCCTCCTCCGAAGTCAGATGTCCGGCAAGGGTCTTGCAATGAAGGCCCCCACGCGGCCGGTGGCACCGCGGCAACATACCAATCGACGACGTCGTCCTGGCGCTGCACTGACGGGCTGTGCCGTCGGAGTTCAACGCTCTTCCGCTCACACTGTGCGTTCGATGCGATACTGCATTGCCGGTGTGCCCGTGGTCCATGAGCAGGCGGGGTCGAATGCGAAGTGGGAGCCGTTCCATCGTCCACCGGCACGTTGGCCGACAGCATGGCGCCGGCAATCGGGCCGCCGCCCTATCATCAATCTTCGCCGCCGCCGTCGCGCGCCTCCGGACCATCAGGTCCCAGCCAAGCGAGTCCAGGCGCCAATAGGGTTTGGGGCTACGGAACGACGCCGGGCGCCGCTATCCTGTAACCTGCCTGGTGGTCGAGTTCCAGGTCAGGCGGCCGCGCTGAAAGTCCGATGCCCGGCCGACGGAAACCGAGTACTCGTCTCTGGTCGGGTAACCCAGCCGGCCTCTCTCCCAGCCTAGCGACCCCCATCTGGCCCGGATCGCGCCGGTGACCCAGTGCGCCCCCGTCTTCGGCGACCAGTAGATTGAGTGCCCAACCGTACCCGAGAAGTGGTTGTACCGACCCACACCGTCCGGCGAGCCCATCTCGTCGGTGGTCGGATAGCCCAGCGGTCCTTGCTCCCAGCCCAGGGCCGCCCACTTGGCCCGAATAGCACCGGCGATCCAGTGCGCCCCCGTCTTCGGCGACCAGTAGATCGAGTGCCCAACCGCACCCGAGAAGTGGTTGTACCGACCCACTCCATACGGCGCCGCCTTCTCGTCGGTGGTCGGATAGCCCAGCGGCCCTGCCTCCCAGCCCAGGGCCGCCCACTTGGCCCGGATAGCACCGGCGATCCAATGCGCCCCCGTCTTTGGCGACCAGTAGATCGAGTGCCCTACCGCACCCGAGAAGTGGTTGTACCGACCCACTCCGTCCGGCGTCGTCTTCTCGTCGGTGGTCGGATAGCCCAGCGGTCCTGCCTCCCAGCCCAGCGACGCCCACTTGGTCCGGATGGCGCCCTGCACGGAGTGCGCCCCGCTCGTAGGCGTCCAGTAAATCGAGGACCCGCCCGAGCCGGAGAAATGGTTGTACCGCCCCACGCCGTCCGGCGTCGTCTTCTCGTCTGTAGTCGGGAAGCCGAGGCCACCGGCGGCACCGCCCACCGCCTTGTATCGCTTGAATATTTCACCGATGACAGAATGGGCCCCGGTCGCCGGTGACCAGCAGATCACGCCCCTGACATAATCCTGGCACTTACCTCCCGCCACGGCGTACTCCAGAGTGAGCGACCGGCCCAGGTCCGACCGGGGGTCGCCCGCGCCAATCGTCCAGGCATAAGAGGCAATCGGGTCGTCGGTGCCTTTGCCAGTCAGCATCACCTTCAGCGCGCCCTGGCCGTCGTCCGTGGTTATCAGATAGTAGGTTTCCGCTGTCCCGGCCTGTCCGACGGCTGTCGGCGTGAAGGTCACGGACTGGTAGGCGGAGTCACCAGCAGGGATCTTCAACCCCTCGGCGATGGGTGTGGTGGTTGCGAAGACTCCCTGCGGAGCTTTCGCCTTCGTGATGGTCATCGGGACGTTGCCGGTGTTCGTGATCTGGAATGCCCGGACGGCTGAGGTCCCGACGGGAACGTCACCAAAGTCCAAGCTGCCCGGCATTTGCAGGTGCGCCGCGCCTGAGACGGCGGTCGCGGCCACTGTGACGGTCACCTGGCCACGGTCGCTGACGACGGCGAGCGAATCGTTTACCGGACCGGCCGAGGTAGGACTGAACGTCATGGACACCGCAACCGATGCGAGGGGCTGGATCGTCTGTCCCACGACCGGCAACGTGGCGGGGTCGACACTGAGCTGCGCGTTGGCTGGCAAGGTCACTCCGGTGATCTTGGCGACGGTCGTACCGGTGTTGATGATATTAACCGTCCCCCGGCTAACCGTTTTTGTTGGGACGTCAGTGAACTGCACCACGGCCGGGATCGCGCCCAGGCCGTCCTTCGTACCGACACCGCGGACGCCAAGAAGGTCGGTCTCGCCGTCGGCCGTTTTGACCGTCAGCGTGCCGTCTGCCTGGCCCGGAGCCGTCGGCGAGAAAGTCACGGGTACCGTCATACTTCCGCCTTGTGCCAGCGTGCGGGGCAACGTCAGCATGGCTCCGAGATCGAATGGGGCATCGGCCGTAATGGAGCTGATGGTGACCGCCCGCGATGCCGTGATCGTCACGCTGCGGGTCACGGTGGAACCCACCTGGACGTTACCGAGGTCGGTGTTCGTTGCCCCTACCGCTGATGTTGTCGGGGCGCCGAAGCCGATGACGTGTCCGTCCCGGGTGCCGACGTACACGCGACCCCTGTCTGTGGCCACCGAGGAGAACTTGGCCCCTATACCCAGTGGGGCGTTGAACACCTCCTTGAGGTTCCCGGTGTTGTCCGGGATTGCGCGGTAGGCGCGCAGCTCCGCACCAGCCCCCGTACCTCCGCTGACGTAGACCACCCAAACCAAGGCCGAGGACCCGTCCGTCCCGGAGGACGTCACCACCGGCGAGCCGGAGCTGAACCCGAGCGTGCCTGCGGAGGTCCCGGCGGCCGCGAGACTGACCCCTCCCGTAGCGCCCTTCACGAGCTTGAACGCCCGAAGGTACCCGTTGCTCTCGACGACGTAGACGTAGCCACCGGCGCTGGTCCCGAGGAACGCGGGCTTTCCCCACACTCCGCTGTACGGACCGGCCATGTCCAGGACGGCGTCGGTTCCGCCCGGTCCCTGCGCCATGCCGCCCAGGTTGTCCCGGTCCAACAGGTACATGCGGCCGTCTTTGCCGATTTGGGCCATTAGGTGCGGGTGCGCGGCGGTGCCATAGCCGTCCGGGATCGCGAGGGGGGCGCCGGAGCCCAGATCTGCGTCGTTTCGGTTCAGTTTCGCGTTGTCGGCCGGGCTGAAGAAATCGGTGGCTGTCAGGTCGCCGTTGGTGCCGACGCGGAGCCGGACCACAGATTCTGCCAGGGTGGTGGGGGGATTCGCGCCCGGGCCGGGATTGGGGGAAATGCCATTCCCCGTGGTGAGCAGGATCTGACCGGAACCGTCGGACACCAGTCCCCCACCGGACTGCCAGATCCCGCCCTCGGCAATGGCGTTGCCTGATTCGGTCGCCCACATCGTCGTCTGCCGGCCGGCCGTCGACACGCCGACAACATAGCCGACGAAGGGGGTGTAGTCGCAGTGGCTGGCAAATCCCGCATAGACTACCCCGTCCATGAGCAGCAGCCCGGGGCGCTGCATCGCGGTCATGGCGTTAAACGGGCGGGTGGGGTCGTTCGTCGGCGCGCCATCGATAACGACGGGGAAGCCCGGCTTCTCAGCCCCCGTGGCCACATCGAGCGAATGCATGTACCAGTGCGGGAGCTGCGCAGTCGCGCCGTCGTCGGTCTTCGCGAGCAGGAAGACGCTCTTCGTCGCCGGGTCGTAGACCGGAGTGGACGTGATTCCGATGTTGGGAGTGAGGTCACCGCACCCCACCGTCGACGCCGGCCACGCCGGCCCGAGTTTGCGCGTCCACGTTGCCGCGCCCGTGGCGCTGTCCAGCCCGTAGACGGCGTTGTTTTCCGTCGCGGCAATCACGGTGGTGCCGACTACGAGCGGCTGGGCGTAGACCTGCCCGTCCACGGTTGCGGAGAACAGTTTGCCGAAATTCGATGATGCCACCGCCGACGGCGAAAGCCCGGGCTCGTCGCGGTCCCACCCGGTCCGCAGGGAATCATGGGCGATGGTCCCCACGTCTGCGACGGCTGCCCCGCCGACAGACAGCCCGGCGAGGGCGAGCGTCGCCGACAGCACGGACGCGCAGGCGCCCAGAAGCCTCGGGCGCCTGTGCGTCCGGGTCGAAGTTGCGGACATCGCGGCCGTCCGCTGCCGGAGGTGCGGCGGCCCACCCGAACGTCCACCGCGCAGACGCCCGTGAAAATAGCCGGACGAAACGCGAGGTTCTGTCTGATCGCGCATGGCTTGAGACCCGTTCTGACCCTACATTGTCTTTATTAACCCAGTGCTTTCGAGCCTAGAAGCGAGGGGTCGGGAGCACGCGAGTGGAGGCTACTCGACTTTTCGGGGGCGATTCCCGTGATCCTCCGGGCGCTACTTGCCTTGCACTTGGCCGGACACGATTGCCTACTTGCCAGAGGCGGAGCCGCCGCAGCGCTCCCGCCCGGGCCGCGGACTGCCCCGGCGTCGCGTTAGGCTCCTCCCATGTCGCCCGATCGATTCCTGGCCGAACTGGCCCACTCCCTGGACCACCTCGGCACGCTCGCCCGGCAGCCGCGGGACACGCTTGCCAGCGCCATTCCGGCGTGCCCCGCCTGGACGCTCGAGCAGCTCTTCGGGCATCTCGGCTCAATCGAGAGGTGGGCAGCCGGGGTGGTCCGGACGGGCACCTTTGTCCAGGAACCTGCACCGCCGGCCGAGGGCGCCGCGGCCTGGTTTCTGGCGGGCACCGCACCCTTTCTCGAGACGATGACGGGCCTTGATCCCGAACGCGAATGCTGGAACTTTGGCCCGCCGCCGCGCTCCGCCCGGTTCTGGCTTCGGCGACAGGCCCACGAACATGCCATCCACCTGGTCGACGCCTGCCAGGCGCTTGGCCTGGAGATCCCCGCGCTGGCGGACAACTTCATGCTCGACGGTGTCGACGAGGTCCTGGCGATGTTCACGCCGCGGCAGCTGCGACTGGACCGGATGCCGCCCCCTGACAAAGCTGTGACCTTCCGGGTGCCAGGCGCCGCCAGCTGGACACTGGGACCTGGTGCCGCCGTGGCATTGATTTCCGCTCCGTTGCCAGTGATGTATCTGGGTCTTTGGGGTCGATCCAACCTGGCAGAGAACGCCGTCATTGAAGGTGACGGCGCCGCGGCCCTGCGTGTGCTTCGGGGTCCGCTCACACCATGAGTTCCGGCATCGGGATTAGGATACGAACACGTCCCGCGAAGCCGTGGACGCTCCACGAGCCGCCCGATTGCTTTCGTGACCGCATGTTCGAAAGGAACCCAAACGCATGTCAGAGCACGCCACACCCGGCACCGCAGATCTCTCCACGCCCCGGGCCAGATGGGGAATTCTCGGCACCGGGTTCATCGCTGGACTGCAAACGCCGGACCTGATCGACAACGGCTCGGTGGTCCAGGCCGTTGGCTCCAGGACCATGGCATCCGCGACCGAGTTCGCGGCCCGGTTTCAGATCCCCACGTCCCATGGAAGCTACGCGGACCTCGTGGCCGCCCCGGACGTCGACGTTGTCTACGTTTCTACGCCGCACCCGTTCCACCACGAGAATGCGCTATTGGCCCTGGACGCCGGTAAACACGTGCTGATCGAAAAGCCCTTCGCCATGAACGCCTGGCAGGCCCGGGAGATCGTGGAGCTCGCCGAGACGAAGGGGCTGATCGCCCTTGAGGCCATGTGGACCCGCTACCTTCCGCACATGGTCCGCATCCGTGAGCTGATTCGGTCCGGCGCACTGGGCGAGGTCCGCACGGTGATCGCGGACCACAACCAGAATCTGCCCAAGGATCCGGCGCACCGCCTCAACGACCCGGCGCTGGGCGGCGGAGCGCTCCTGGACCTGGGCATCTACCCCGTCTCCTTCGCCTTCGACGTCTTCGGGGCGCCGACCGGGATCCGGGCAGCGGCCAGCATGACTGAAACCGGAGTTGACCGGCAGACCGCGATGATCTTCGAATACGGTGGCGGGCAGCAGGCCGTGCTGCACTGCGCGCTGGACACGGCGGGACCAAACCAGGCCTCGATCATCGGAACCGAAGGCCGGATCGAGATCCCGTCAGTCTGGTACACGCCGTCGGCCTTCACCAGGTACGACGCCGACGGAAACGTCGTCGAGCGATTCGATGAACCTGTCACCGGCCGCGGCATGCAATACCAGGCGCAGGAAATGGAGCGGCTCATTGCGGCCGGCTCCATTGCCAACGACATCCTGCCGCCCCGGCAGAGCGTTCAGGTCATGGAGGCCATGGACGAAGTTCGGCGCCAGATCGGCCTCGCCTACGCCAGCGACGACAAGGACCACGGGCACGCCTAGTACCGGTGCTGCGGCAGCCCCAGTTTCCAAGAGAGGCACCGCCGCCGCTCACCCTCGCCCGATCAGCCCGGCCACGCGATCGAGTTCTTCATCCAGATTGTAGAAATGTACCGCCAGCCGGATCCTGCCCTCCCTGACCGATGCCACCACGTTGGCCTGATGGAACCGCGCCAGGACCGCCTCGGTGTCTGCCACCGGCACGGAGAAGATCGTGGAGCGGTGCTGCTCGGCTAACGGCCGGAACGCGGAGCCCTGCGCCGCCAGGGCCTCCTGAAGACGCAGGGCGAGCCGGGCGTTGCGATCGAGCAAGGCCCCGATGCCGAACCTGCGGAAGATGCCGAGCGCCGCCTGCTCGGCCAGGGCTGGAAACCAGGCCAAGGAGGCGTCGAGCTTCGATGCCGTGGGTGAGAGGTCCATAGCCGGTCCGTAGAAGCTCTCGGCCGGGTTGCGCGCGGCCTTCCAGCCGGGACCGACGGGCTGGATCCGGTCAAGGAGCCCGCTCCGGACATAGAGGTAACCCATGCCCCTGGAGCCGAGCAGGAACTTGTGGCTCGCGGCGGCCAGGAAATCCACCCCGTCGCGCACCACATCCAGGGGCACCGCGCCCGCGGCCTGGCAGGCGTCGACGAAGAACCAGGCGCCGGAGCGGGCCGCGACCCGGCTGAGTGCGGCCAGGTCCGCCCGGTAGCCGTTGGCCGAATGGACGGCACTTACGGCGATGAGACGGGTGCCGCCGTCGGCCGCCTGGCCAAATTCCTCGGCCGTCACGCCGTCACCGCCCGGTGCCAGGGCCCGGACCTCGTATCCGCGGTTCCGGAGCAGGAGCCAGGGGTAATAGTTCGAGGAGAATTCATTCCCGGCAACCACGACGTTCTCGCCGCGCCTCGCCGGCGGCAGGTTGGCGGCCACCATCCCGGCGGCGGAGCTCACGGCCGGGACGATCGCGATCTCCCCCGCCGTCGCCCCGACGATCTCCGCGAACATGGTGCGTGCCTCCTCCCCTGCCCGCTCGGCATCCATCCAGTCGAACCTGCCGGCGGACCAGCGCTCGACGGCCAGCTCGTAGGCTTCGCGGGCGGGTGCACAGCCGACGTTCATCGAGGCGGTGTTGAGATAGATCGTGTCCTGTAGTCCGGGGAAGAGTCCGCGAATATCGGCCGCCCGCATGGAAGGGACCGCCTAGCCGTGCCCGCGCGCGGAATCCAGGCCCTTTGCGTAGGCCGCCTGCCCCACGTGCTGGAGGCAGTCGGCAATCGTGCTGACCAGCCGCACCCCGAGGGTGACGGGCGGGTCCCAGCGGGTATCGACGATCCGGTCGAAGTCGTCGTCGCCGAGGTTCTCCAGGAAATTCACGGTCTGCCGGTGGACGGCTTCGTAGTATTCGAGCAACAGTTCCGGCGGTGCCTGCACCGCGTCCACCTGGCCGCTCGTATGGCCGTAGCCGGTGTCCCGTTTGGAGAGCGGCAGGCCGAAGCGGGCGGCAAACCCCTCCGAGGTCCACACCTGGTCCAGGCCCGCGGCGGAGGCGACTTGCGCGTCCTCGACCCTGCTGAGGTGCCAGATGAGCCAGGCCATTGAATTCCCGTTGCCTCCGGGCCGTCGGAGCAGCGTGGCATCATCGACCCCGGCCAGGGCCGCGGCCACCGTCTCACGGATCCGGCCGAAGGCATCCAGCAGCAGTTCATTGGATTTCATCGAGTCCCCTCCCTGTGCATGATCGGAGTGTTGTGCATGATCGGAGTACTGTGCACGATCGGTGATCCCCATGCTTGCATGGAGGCCGCACCGGCGGATAGGGCCGGGCGTCGCCGTGTCAACGGCGCACTTGGAGACGATGCCGGGGAGCAACACGGCCACGCGCAGTTCCGCAGTCCGCCAGGTCTTGGCAGCGGCGACCCCCGCGCCTACCCTTACGGATTATGAGCAACTTGTTGCCTGTTGCGCAGCCGGTTCGGGCGACGTCCAGTCGCTGGGAACGCCGGGACAAGTTCCATCTGGCAGGCATCACCGGCTTCGTCCTCCTGCTCAACGTGGTCGGCTGGAGTGTGCTGACCCTGGCCGTGGCTCCGCAGAACTTCGCGCTGGGCCGCTCCGGCGTGTACGGGGTGGGGCTGGGCGTTACCGCCTTTCTGCTGGGGGTGCGGCACGCGTTCGACGCCGACCACATCGCCGTCATCGACAACACCACCCGCAAGCTGGTCGGCGAGGGAAAGGCCGCGTTGGGGGTGGGCTTCTGGTTCTCGCTGGGCCACTCCACCGTGGTGTTCGGCGCGGCGCTGCTTCTGGCCCTCGGCGCGAGGGCCATGGCCGGCACCGTGCAGGACGGGGACTCGGCGCTGGTGCAGACGCTGGGACTGGTGGGAAGCGTCGTGGCTGGAACGTTCCTGATCCTGATCGGTCTGATGAACCTCGTCTCGGTGGTCGGCATCGCCCGGGTGTTCCGTGGGATGCGGAACGGGGAACTGGACGAGGCTGAGCTTGAGCACCAGCTCAACAACCGGGGCTTCCTGGCAAGGCTCCTCGGCGGAACCATCCGGCGGATCACCAAGCCATGGCACATCTATCCCGTCGGCCTGCTGATGGGCCTGGGATTCGACACCGCCTCCCAGGTGGCCCTGCTCGTACTCGCCGCCGGTTCCGCGGCCTTCTCCCTGCCCTGGTACGCCATCCTGGTCCTGCCGGTGCTGTTCGCCGCCGGAATGGGCATTTTCGACTCCGCCGACGGCGTGTTCATGTCCCGGGCTTATGGGTGGGCGTTCCTGAAGCCGGTCCGCAAGGTCTTCTACAACCTCACAGTCACGGTGCTCTCGGTGATTGTGGCCCTGGTGGTCGGTGTCACCGTGCTGCTTGGACTCTTGGCGGACAAGTTGGGACTCGAATCGGGGCCGGTGGCCGCCATCGGTTCGCTGGACCTCGAAAACGTCGGGTACATCATCGTCGGCCTCTTCGTCGTCATCTGGCTGATCGCGCTCGCCGTCTGGAAATTTGGCCGGATCGAGCAGCGCTGGAGCCAGGCCGGCCCATGACTCCGGTTGGTTTCCCGGACCATCCGGTTCGGGTGAGGCGCAGGCCCGAGCAGCGGTCCTATGGTCGGGGCATGGGACTATTACGGCGCCGGCCCGACGAACCCATGGGTGAGCGGTTTCAAATGCGTGAGAAACTGCTGTCGGTCGGGGACGACTTCTGGATCGAAGACAGCGAGGGCAGACGCGCCTACAAGGTCAATGGCAAGGCGTTGCGGATGCGGGACACTTTCGTGTTGGAGGACGCCTCCGGCAACGAGGTGGCGCGCATCCAGGAACGCAAGCTCTCGATCCGGGACAAGGTCGCCGTCGAGCGGGGCAGCGACACCGCCGCGACGGTCCACAAGGCCCTGGTAGGGCTCCGGGACCGCTTCTCGATCGACGTAAAAGGCGGACCCGACATGAAGGCGCACGGCAACATCGTCGACCACGAGTACGAGATCGAGCGCGACGGCCATACGGTCGCCACGATCTCCAAGAAGTGGTTCCGCGTGCGCGAGTCCTACGGCGTCGAAATCGCGGGCGGCGAGGACGTCCCGCTCCTCCTGGCGATCACCGTCGCCATCGACTCCTTGACCTAGCCTGTCCAGGCACCATGTCGCCCAGGAAAAGCACCGGATCCCTAGTAGCCGCGACCCTGTGGAGGCTGTTCGGCTTCCTGACGGCGAGCGCGGTTTGCGGCGTCCTGGCCGCCAGCCTTCTGGTCCCCACGGTGGCCGCGACCGGCGTCGCCGTCAGCGACTCGATCAAATTGTTCAACAGCCTCCCCTCGGAACTGACAGTTGATCCGCCGTCGGAATCGACCAGGGTGCTCACCGCCGACGGGAAACCGATCGCCACCTTCTATGCTGAAAACCGCGTGAAGGTCCGGCTCGACCAGATGTCCCCGTACATCAAGGACGCGATCGTCGCGATCGAGGACCGCCGCTTTTACGAACATGCCGGCATTGACCCCCAGGGGATTCTCCGGGCGCTGGTGTCCAACCTGACCAACGGCGGCAGGCAGGGCGCCTCCACCCTGACCCAGCAGTACGTCACCAACGTGCTCAACGAATCCCTAGTGTCGGCGGACAAGGGCGACCAGATTGTCCTCAACGGGCAAAAGAGCATGGCCGACAAGATCCGCGAGATGAGGCTCGCCGTCGAACTGGAGAAGAAATACACCAAGGACCAGATCCTGGAGGGGTACCTGAACATCGTGTTTTTCGCCCGGGACGCCTACGGCATCGAAGCTGCGTCCCGCTACTTCTTCAACACCACTGCCAAGGACCTCACGCTGCCCCAGGCTGCCCTGCTGGCCGGCCTGGTGAACAGCCCCAGCTTCTATAATCCTGACGTTCATCCGGAGAACGCCGTCCAGCGGCGCAACCAGGTTCTCGCCAAGATGATCAGCTATGGCGCCATCACCCAAGCGCAGCATGATGCGGCTGTAGCCGCCCCGGTGGATCTCAAGATCACCCCCGGGAGGCAGGGGTGCGCCGGCGCGGAAATGGCACCGTACTTCTGCGACTACGTTTCCCACCTCATTCTCAACAATCCGGCCTACGGTGCGGATATTGGCGAACGCGAGCGGAAGCTGTTCCGCGGCGGCCTGACCATCACCACCACCCTGGACAGCCGGCTCCAATTGGCCGCGCAGGCGCAGGTCGATGCCACGGCCGGGGCCAACCCGGACAAATGGGGCGCCGCGATGGTCTCCATCGCACCCGGCACCGGCAAGATCCTGGCGATGGCGCAAAACACCGTGTTTCTCCCGGCACCTGGCAAATTCGACACGCAACTGAACTTCAACGTCGATGCCAAGGACGCCAACGGCAACGATCTCAACGGCGCCGGCGGGTTCCAGCCCGGTTCCACCATGAAACCGTTCACGTTTGCCGAATGGCTCAACGAGGGCAAATCCCTGGCCGCCATGGTGGACGCCTCCCGGCGCTCCTATCCCCTCGGGTTTCCATGGAGGTCCAGTTGCGGCAGGGTGCTCGGCGCCTACAGCACCAGCCAGAAACAGCTCGGCGCCGCGGACGACCTCCAGAACAACGATCCCGGTTACTACCGCCGCATGCGCGTGGACTACGGGCTGTACAACTCCATCAACACCGCAACCTTCGCCGAGGCCACCCAGCTCGACTTCTGCGGCATCCAGAAAATGGTGGACGCCGCAGGGATCCACAGCGGCGTGGACAACGCCCGGGTGAACATGCACCAGCTGGGCAACCTGCTGGGCGCCATCGGCGTGGCGCCGCTCCATCTGGCCAACGCGTTTGCCACCTTCGCCAACGACGGAAACTACTGCGCACCGATTGCCATTTCGGCAGTGAACGACGCGGCGGGACAGAAACTGCCGGCCGAGACCAGCGCCTGTCACAGGGCGATCAAGCCCGAGGTCGCCCGCGGCGTGAACGCCGTGCTGCAGGACGTGCTGAAACGCGGGTCCGGCGTTTACATCAAGCCCAAGGTCCAGGAGCGGTTCCCGGTCGCGGCCAAGACGGGCACGTCCAATACCAATGGCGCCACCTGGGTGGTGGGCTACACAAGCGGCCTCGCGACGGCTTCCTTCTTCGGCGACGCCCTGGAGGGCCAGAAGAGGCCCGGGCAGAACATCACCGTCAACGGGAAGTTCTACAAGGCCATTGACGGCTACATGCTCGCCGGCCCGCAGTGGGCGAACTACATGCGACAGGTCGCCCGTTACTACCCCACCGCCCCCTTCCCGGCGCCGCCGGAGTCCATGACCCGGTCGCCCTACCCGAACCGCACGCCGTCCGGGAGCCGCACGCCCCGTACGACCCGCACGCCGTGCTTCCCCGGTGTTTATGGTGCGTTGTGCCGCTGACACTGGCCCGAAATGCTCCGGATCCAATGCCGCACTCTATGCCAACGGGGCCCGGAGCCTCTATCCTCTTCCCATGGGAGACGGGGCCAAGTTCCGGCGAGGGGAATCGCGCCACCGCGCGGGTGGCTCATGAATCCCGATAGCGCCCAGCCCCACGACAACTACGACGCGTTCGTGTCGAGGCTGGACGCCGCCACCAGCAGCCTGAGCACCCGGGCCGCGTCGCTGGACAAAGCAATGGCAGCCGTTTCCCTCCTCTTGGGACCATCTGAGTCCGCCGTCCGGAAATGGGAACGACGGCGCCATTACGTCGATGAACAGCTCGCCGTTCACTCCGGGTCCCCGCAGTCCTACACAGCGCTGTGTGAGCTCCACGTCGTGGCAGGAAAGATGGAATCAATGCTCCGCGGCCGTGTCCAGCGTGTCACCGAGAAGCTGGCGGTCATGCAAGGGCGCCGTGAGGCCATCGACAAGTCGCTGCTGGAGCTTGAGCTGAGCAGAATTAAGCTGACGTCGTCCCGGATGCTGTCACAGGACCGCGAAAAGTTGAGCAGCATCTTTTCCGAAATCGCCGGCTCCACCGCGGCCACAGGAGCCATTCCCGATATGGGGTTGCTGGGCGATCTCAAGGAAGCCCGCGAGGCAATCATCCTGGCCGAAGCGCTCATGGAAGTGAAGGGGTACTAATCATGGAAATTTCACGGCGCGATCAGCCCCGGAAGGACATCGTCGCCCTCGTTCGCTGGTCAAAGAAGCCGGGCGAAAACCCCGTCTTCAAGTTCATCATGTCGAGTATTTTGGGGCTGATCCTGTGCCTGTTCCTGATGATCTTCCTGCCCTTCCTCAGAAGTTTCGGTGCCCTGGTTTTGTTCACCCTCTTCTTCGCCGCGCTTCTGACGGTGCGCACCGTCATGGCCCAGCAGCGCTTTATGCGGGGGTTGACCAAGAGGGTCAATGACGCCCTCGCGGAGGTCACAAGCAGCCCGGGTGACCAATTGTCGGTCAGGCAATTCCGGCACATGACCAAGACCGGCGAGCAGCTTCCGCTCCTTGTCAGCGGCGTACCCGGGCTGAACCTGCATGTTGCCCGGGCGTCAACGCTGGAGAAACATGCCCCCGAGAAATGGGTTGCGGTCTTCACGGTTGTGCCTCCGGAGAACGGAACCGCCAGCTTCGACCGCCTGGTGGCGGCAGCAGTCAACGCGGGCCCCGGTACCACCAGCGCGAAAGCGTCCTAGCGGCGGGAGCTTGCCGCCGTCGTCGTTCCAATTCATTCAGGGCCGCTGGTGGCTGCCTCCTCGGTTACGCAGAACGGGCACGTGGGACGTTCTGCCCTAGCGTCTAAGCCCCCTACGCCCAACAGTGAGGACATGACGACCACGTCGGGTCGCCGGCTGTCTCTGCCCAGCAACTTGTGGGTTGCTGTTTTCTTCCCACCCAGGAGTGCGGAGAATTCAGAGATCTGGTTCCGGGGACCGAAAATGACGCCAAGACAACATGTTGACCGGGTGAGCGCCGAGGACATGATGTCCCTGGACGCGGACATCGGCTCAGCGCCAATGCAAGTCGGGGCCATCCTCATGCTCCGCACGGAAGGCAGCGGAGATTCGGCACCCCTCCTGGAAGCACTGGCGCGTCGGCTCGGCACTGTCCCCCGGCTGCGCCAGCGGCTGGTCGCTGTCCCCTTCGGCTGCGGGCGGCCCATTTGGGCGGATGATTCCGGCTTTGATCCGGCACACCATGTGGGCGTGATCGCCTGTCCGGCGCCCGGCGGTGAGGAAGCCGTGCTCAACATTGCAGCCGAAATGCTCGCTGCGCCGCTGTCCCGCGACCGTCCCCTCTGGTCAGCCAAGCTCATCGCCGGCGTGAGCCAGGACCGGTCAGCGCTTGTTTTCGTTTTCCATCATGTCCTCACGGACGGGATTGGGGGTCTCGCCGTCCTGGAGGCCCTGGCAGCCGCGGAAGCCGGGTGGGACGGTCGCCGGGAGCCAGAGATTCCATACTCGGCGCTGCACCTGGCCGTTGATGCTGCAAGGAGCCGATTTAACGCACTGGCCCGGCTCCCGGCCGCACTGCGGACCGCAGCCGCCGGAGCCTCCGAACTGCGGCAGACGGGCAAACCCCGGGCTGCCCGCACCTCACTCAACCGCCCAACGGGTCCGCAACGGACGCTTGCCGTCCTCCGCTGCGACATGGAGGCAGTCAGAACCGCCGCGCACATGCAGGGAGCGACGGTCAACGATCTCATCCTCACCGCCGTCGCGACAGCCCTGCACCGCCTGCTCCTGGCACGGGGCGAATATGTCGAAGAGTTCGTCATCTCTGTGCTGTTTTCGGCACGCCGCCACACGACAATCACCTATCTGGGGAACCGGAGCGGCATCATCCCGGTGACCGTTCCCGCGGTCGGTCCGGCCAAGGGACGGGTGGCAACTGTTGCCGCAACGATGAGGAGTGTCAAGCAGCGGCCTCCCGGGGCCTCCACTGCAATCATCGGTCCCATATCCCGGGTCGCAGCGCACCTTGGCGCCTACCGCTTCGTCATAGACCACCAACACCTTGTCCACACATTCGTCACGAACCTGCGGGGGCCCGAACGCGCCCTGGCGATCGCGGGCAGGCCGGTAACCGGGATCATTCCACTAGGAGCGATCAGCGGTAACGTAACGGTTGCCTTCGCAGTCCTCTCCTACGCCGGCACGCTCACCATCACCACAATCGCCGATCCCGAGACTTGCCCGGACCTGACAGGACTGCGTGACGAACTTTCCAGCGCCCTTGAAGCTCTGACGGTGACCGGGCCTCCTGAGCCTAGACCCGAGCAACCGCCGCCGGCGCGTTAAATGCCGGGTCCGTGGACGCCGTCAGGCGGTGAATATTTCCCTGGCGACCGTGATGGCGGACATCGCTTTGGGCCAGCCTGCGTAGAAGGCCAGGTGGATGATGGCCTCTTTGAGTTCGGTCTCGGTCAGGCCGTTGGCCTTTGCGCGTGCGAGGTGTCCGCGGAGCTGGTCGGTGCTGCCGCTGGTGACGAGGCTGGCGACCGTGATGAGGCTGCGGTCCCGCGGGGAGAGTTCGCTCCGTTCCCAGATGTCGCCGAAGAGCAGGTTGTCGGTGAGGTCCACCAGCTTGGGGGCGAAGTCACCGATGAGTTGCTGGGCCCGGGTCTGGTTTGAATCGTTCATGATGGAGTCCTTCCGGAGATGTGAGCAGTGGATTGGGATTGACTGCGGGGAGATTACCCTGCAGTGCGTGAACAGTCCTGGAGGAGCCGGGCGCTGCGCAGCCAGGCCTCGACAGCCGGCCCGGCGTCCCGGACTGTCTCGCCCCGCACCGCTATCCCTTCGCCGATGACGGCCCCGGGGCAGGAGCGGGCGTAGTCCCGTTCAGTGGTGCCGAGACCGCTCATGGCGTGGGTGGTGACGGGGTGGACTGTCTTGCCGGTGAAGTCATAGCTCTCGGCGAATGTCGTCATGATCATCGGCGCCCGGACGTTCCAGATCCCGCTGGCCAGCAGCACGGTGTCGTAGTCCTCGATCGAGGGCAGCGGCGAGACGATGGCCGGGCGTACGTTGCCGTCCTGCTCGCGGACGTTGCGCGCGACGGTCGCGTCGTAGCCGTCGGAGTAGGGGTCGGCGGCCTCGATGCGGTGCACGTCGCACGCAATGAGGGTGCCGATCATGCCGGCCAGTACTTCGGTGTTGCCGACGTCGAGGTTGGTGCGACCGCCGTAGTCGTAGTTCTCCCCCGCGCGGGAGAAGTAGGCGAGCAGGACACGCCGGCTCTTCCGGGGTTCCGGCGTGATCTGTGCGGAGGGAGAGTTGGCCGTGACTTGTGGGGGCATGGGGGTGTCCTGTTCTACCGGGCGGCAACCCGAGATTCCGGCCGTGATCATGGCGGCGCCCAGACCGCTGAGGGCCGAGCGCAGGGCTGAGCGCCGGCCAACGGTCTCTGGGCTGGTGTTCATCACGGGTCTCCCGGGTCGTGTTTGCCGCCCCGGGCCGGCGGTGGCCCGGGGCGGAGGGCAAAGGGGTCCGTCCGGGTGACGGGTCGGGCCACCCGGACGGAAGGCGGGTGTGGTTAGGCGACCCGGCGTCCGCCCAGCCAGCTGACCATGGCGGGGTCGCGGTGGTCGAAGAAGAGGCTGGCGCCGGTGTCCAGGGTGGCGATCCGGCTCATCTGCTCATCGGTGAGCTCGAAGTCGAAAACATCGAGGTTCTGGGCCATCCGGTCGGGCCGGACGGATTTGGGGATGACGACGACGTCGCGCTGGATGAGCCAGCGGAGGACGACCTGGGCCACGGACTTGCTGTGCGCCTCGGCGATGGCGCTGAGGAGCGGATCGGTGAACAGGTTGTTCTTTCCCTCGGCGAACGGGCCCCAGGACTCGATCTGGACACCGCGTTCGCGCATCAGTTCCTGGTCGGTGGCGCGCTGGTGGAAGGGGTGGGTTTCAATCTGGTTGACGGCCGGGACGATCTCGTTGTGGTCGATGAGGTCGACCAGGCGGTCGGGGTGGAAGTTGGACACGCCGATCGCGCGGGCCAGGCCTTCCTTGTTGATTTCCTGCATGGCCCGCCACTCGCTGTAGTAGTCCCCGAGCGGCTGGTGGATCAGGTACAGGTCAAGGTAGTCCAGTCCGAGCCGGTCCAGGGAGTTTCCGAAGGCGCGCCTGGTGTCGTCCAGGACGTTGCCGGCGGGTGCGTGCTGGATCCAGAGCTTGGTGGTGATGAAGAGTTCCTCGCGGGCGATCCCGCTGGCCTTGATCGCGGCGCCGACGGCTTGTTCGTTGCCGTAGGAGGCGGCCGTGTCCAGGTGGCGGTAGCCGGCCGCGAGGGCGGCTTCGACGGCGGCTTGGGTTTCGCCGTCGGGGATCTGGAAGACACCGAAGCCGAGGATCGGCATCTGGACGCCGTTGTTGAGGGTCACGTTATTCATGGGATTTCCTTTGTGCGGGTTATCGGTTGGTTTCGGATGGGCTCGTGGCGTGGCCTGTGGTTCTGTCACGTTGAGGGCCGGGATGCTTCCCCATGCCGCAGTCGCAGGGACGCGGCGATGAGGATGAAGAGGAGGCCGGCGGTGGTGCCGAGGCCCAGGCGGAGTCAGTCCATGAAGTTGTGCCCGGCGAGGAGGGCGCCATAGATGACGACGCCGAGGGAGCCGCCGACCTGCCGGGTGGTGTTGATGGCTGCCGCCAGCGATGCTCGCGGCCGGGCCACCATTTTCGAGGGGCTGAGCGTGGATAAAGACATGGTGTCCTTGCAGGATGGGGATACGGGACTCATTCAAGAAAACCAGTCAATTTGTGCGCCCGGGAGTACCTGCCGTGCGGTGTACTGCCAGTTCCTGTTAGGCCGGACGGGGGCGTCGTAGCGTAGAGGCCATGGAGAACAGTAAAGACGTCCGCGAGTTCCTCATGAGCCGGCGCTCGCGCATCACCCCCGCCCAGGCCGGGTTGCCCGCCTACGGCGGCACGAGGCGGGTGGCTGGCCTCAAACGCGAGGAAGTGGCCATGCTCACCGGCGTCAGCACCGAATACTATGCCCGGCTCGAACGGGGAAACCTGCGGGGAGTATCCGAGAGCGTCCTCGAATCCCTCGCCGCCGCGCTCCAGCTCGACGAGGCCGAACGGGCCCACCTGCTCGATCTGGCCAGGGCCGCCGCGCCATCGCGGGAACCTGGGAAGCGCCGGGTACGGGCCGAAGTCCGGCCCAGCATAGAGCGGATACTGGCCGGGATGACCGGCACGCCCGCCTATGTCCGTACCAGCCGCATGGACATCGTGGCTGCAAACAGCCTCTGCTTCGCCCTCTACGAGGGCATCCTCAGCCCCGCGACCCTGCCGTTGAACCTCGCACGGTTCATGTTCCTGGACCCGCGTTCCCGGGATTTCTTTCTCGAATGGAACACCCTCGCAGATGACCTTGCCGCCGCCCTCCGCACTGAAGCAGGCCGCAACCCGCACGACAGAGCCTTGAACAGCCTCATTGGTGACCTCGCCACCGGAAGCACGGAATTCTCGACACGCTGGGCACGGCACAACGTCCGCTTCCACCGCTCGGCCCGCAAGACACTGCACAACCCGCTCATCGGAGACATCGAACTCACCGGTGACGCACTCGAAATCCCCGGAGAGGGCCTGACCCTCATCGCCTACACCGCCGAACCCGGAAGCCAAGCCCGGGAACAGCTCGACTTCCTCACCAGCTGGAGTGCCACCGGAAAACGTCCGGCCGAACCGGCTGCGGCCAACGCAGCGGCCATGCCTCCGGAACGCGAGTCGCAGGACGGACCGTGACGGTGCATGTCGCAAGCGCACACCGGATGCCTGTGGACATCCGGACGTGGCTGTTCCAGAATCGGGAATGTGCCCAGGACCGAGCAGTACGGGCTTGTCTTCGACGGTGAACTGCCGCCGATGCGTTCCCTGCGCACGGCGTGGCTGCTGGCATTGTTCCTGGGCTTCAGCGGCGCGGACAGGTTCTACCTCCACAAGCCGGTTACCGGCACCCTGAAGCTGTTGACGCTCGGCGGCGCCGGCATCTGGTGGCTCATTGACCTATTCCGGATCACCAATGAGTACGCCGCCGACGGGGCATCCATGCCGTTGGCCGGGACCAACTCCCTGCGGCGCGGCCTGCGCCTGGCCTCGACTGTCCTGGTCGTCACCCTCGCCGGTGCGGTGGTCTGCGTCAGCGCCGCCCCCGTCACCGGGACTGTCACCGCCACAGTTGCCGCGATAAACGC